>JAXHOI010000050.1:0-10980 GCA_034519505.1 Sphingobium sp.
CCATGAAGGCGCTTTATTCCGGCCACGACCTGACGAAGGTCGACCAGATCGAAGCGATGATGAAGGAAGCGGCCGATACTTTCGGCGGCGTCGATATTCTGGTCAACAACGCCGGTATGCAGCATGTCGCGCCGGTCGAGGAGTTCCCGATCGACAAGTGGAACCTGATCATCGCGCTCAACCTCAACAGCGCGTTCCACACCACCCGGCTGGCCGTGCCCTACATGAAATCCAAGAAGTGGGGCCGCATCATCCAAACGGCGAGCGCCCATTCGCTGACGGCCTCGCCCTTCAAGAGCGCTTATGTGACGGCCAAGCATGGCCTGGCGGGCTTTACCAAGACGGTCGCGTTGGAAACCGCGACTTTCGGCATCACGGCCAACTGCATTTCGCCCGGTTATGTCTGGACCCCGCTGGTCGAAAACCAGATTCCCGACACCATGAAGGCGCGCGGCATGACGCGCGAGCAGGTGATGAACGACGTGCTGCTGGCCGGGCAGCCGACCAAGCAGTTCGTGACGGTGGACCAGGTCGCGGCGATTGCACTGTTCCTGTGCGGCGATGCCGCGTCCAACATCACCGGTGCCAACATCTCCGTCGACGGGGGCTGGACTGCGCAGTGATGCGCGGCGCGTCGTGCCGGTGCTGTTGCTGGAACAATCGGCAGCAGCCCGGCCGGGCGCTAACCTCCCGCTTCATGCCCTTGGATAGGGGCTTGGCATCCTGAAGCCGTATCGCTGAAATATCAGCGATCACAAAACTTCCACCCTCTGGCGCGACGTGAATTTCCCCTTATGCTGCCGGCCAGCAAGGGAGTCATCAACGATGCAAAGTCGCCGTTTCGCGGCGCTGCGGGCCATTGCGCCCGCCGCGGCGCTGTTCGCTTTTTCCGCCGCCACGCCGGTTATGGCCGATCCTGCAACGCCGCCTGCCAGTCCGATAGCCGGGCAGGTGCGCGCCGACCTGCCCGGATTGATGGAGCTGTACCGCGATCTGCATGCCCAGCATATCCCGAACTGCTGTCCAATCAGGAAGTGCAATCCTCTGCCAAGCTGGCCGCTCGCGCCAGGGCGTTGGGCACGAGGGTGACGGAGCATGTCGGCGGCACCGGCGTGGTTGCGGTGATGAAGAATGGACCGGGTCCGGTTCTGCTGATCCGCGCCGACATGGATGGCCTTCCCGTCGTGGAGCAGACGGGTCTTCCTTTCGCCTCCAAGGTCAAGGGGACGACGCGCGAGGGGCTGGAAACCGGCATCATGCACGCCTGCGGCCATGACACGCACATGACCAGTTGGGTCGAGACCGCCAAGCTGATGGCCGGCATGAAGGACAAATGGTCCGGCACGCTGGTGATGATCCTGCAACCTGCCGAAGAAATCGGCACCGGCGCGGGGGGCATGCTGGACGACGGGCTATACAAGCGCTTCCCCAAGCCGACGCACGCCATCGCGTTCCACGACGCCGCCGATGCACTTCGAAGCCGGGCAGATTGGCTATTTTTGGCTTTTCGCGCTGGCCAATGTGGACAGCGTCGACATATTGGTGAAGGGCGTGGGTGGCCACGGTGCCTATCCGCAGACGACGCGCGATCCCATCGTGCTGGCCAGCTCCATCGTTATGAAGCTGCAGACGCTGGTATCGCGCGAACAGCAGCCCGATGATCCTGCCGTCGTCACCGTGGGGGCGTTCCATGCGGGCGCCAAGCACAACATCATCCCCGACGAGGCGACGTTGCTGCTGACGGTGCGCAGCTATTCCGACGAAACCCGCAAGAAGCTGCTCGACGGCATCGCCCGCATCGCCAAGGGAGAGGCGATCGCCGCCGGCGTGCCCGACGACCGCATGCCGGTGGTGACGGTGAAGGATGAATTCACTCCTTCCACCTACAACACGCCGGATTTCACGCGGCAGATGGGGGGGCTTTTGATCCGCCATTTCGGTGCGCAGCGGGTCAGTGAAACGCCCGCCGTCATGGGCGGCGAAGACTTCAGCCGCTTCTGGCGCGCGGACAAGTCGATCCAGTCGATGATCTTCTGGGTGGGCGGCGTGCCCGACGATGTCTGGGCGAAGGCGCAGGCGGGCAAGATGTCGCTACCCTCGCTCCACTCCCCGTTCTGGGCACCGGACGCGGCCAAGGTGGTCTCCACCGCCAGCGAGGCGATGACGGTCCTGGCCCTCGACATATTGAAGTGGAAATAGCCGAAGGGGCTGTCTCCGTCAGGCGATCAGTTGGGCATGTCCGTCGATTCGCCGCCATTCAGGCCGCTTTTGGGCTGAATGGTGGGCGTTTCGCCAAATGGTGTCATTTCGCCGGGCTGGGGCGGCGGCGTTGCGGCCTTGGGCACCGAATCGCTGGTGAGCGACGCCATCGGATCGACCATCGGCATGCCGGCACCGGCAAATGGCTGCCCGGCGAGGGGCGCTGTCGACGCTGTCGGCGTGCCGGGTGGTGGCGGTGGCGGTGTGACCGGGCTTGCTGGCGGCTGAGGCGTGGAATTGCTCTTGTCGATCGGCACCGATGCCGGGCGGCCGGACGCGGTCATTTCGGGTGCGCGTCGGCTCAGTTCCGACGCTGCCATGGCCAGCACCGGAGCGACGATCAGGACGATAACCGCGAATTTCTTGTAGAACATGGCCCGGCTATAGCGTGTCGTGGTTAAGGAATGGCTGATGCCGGGCGCAGTGCTATGATATGCCGCTGCCCATGCGGCGGCCATGGTGGGGAGCTTTCGACATGAACGATCTGATGGATGATACGGCGCGGGGCATCGGCCGCCGCGCCATGCTGCTTTCGGTGGCCGCAGTGGCGCTGATGCCGGTTATCGCGCGGGCGAAGGGACTTGGCATCGGAGGATTGCTGGGCGGAGCGTCGGACAATGCGCTCGACAAGCTGTCGAAACCGGGTGCCTTCTACGCCGATCAGGCAGTGCGCATCCTGCTGCCCGGCCCCCTCAAGAAAGCGACGTCTTTGCTCAAACTGACGGACAAGGCCGGGCTGACCAACGGGCTGGTGAAGAGCCTGAACGATGCGGCCGGGGTGGCAGCCGGCGAGGCCAAGCCGATTTTCCGTGCCGCGATCAGCCGGATCAGCCTGACCGACGGGATCGACATCGCCCGGCAGAAGGATGGCGGCACCCGTTATCTAAGGGAAAGCGCGGGCAGCGAATTGCGCGACAAGCTGCGTCCGCTCATCCTGACGGCGCTTGGCAAGACGGGGGCGTTCCGCCAACTCGATGCGATCGGCTCCGCAGGCGGCGGCCTGCTCGGCAGCCTTGGCGTCAGCCGCGATGGTTTGACCGATAGCGTGACGGATCAGGCTCTGTCGGGCATCTTCACCTACATGGGTGCGGAAGAGGCAAGGCTGCGCGCCAATCCACTTGGCATATTGCAGGGGATCGGGCGCAACTGAAAAGGTAAGACAGGCGCGCCGCCCTCAGGCAGCGGCGACGCCCGCCGCCCCGTCGACATCCATCGGCAGGAAAATATCGAAGGCGGCACCATCGCGATGATTTTCGTCCAACGAAATGGTCCCGCCCAGTTGCCGGACGATCGCCTGGCTGATCGCGAGGCCCAGCCCGGTGCCGGGCAGATGCTGGCTGGCGCGTCCCTCGGCCGGTTGGCATTGCGACGTCGATCAGCCCGCGTGCATTGTCCGGCAGCGCCCCAGCCGACCGACTGTCCATCAAGCTGAGCGGCCAAGATGTCAAAATATTTACATGATGACATAATTGGACCAGTATCTGTGGACAGGAAGACAAGGTTTTTTGCCTTTTTTGGTCCCTGAATAATGTCAATATCTGTACCGGGCTCTCAGCGCATCGACGCCAAGTCGACATTAAGGAGCCGCCACATGACATATCAGGATAATATCGGGCGCAACCGCACCCAAATCGCGAATTTCCCCGGCACATGGGACGGCATCGATGCCGAATCGGTCGCGCGCATGCAGTTGCAGAACCGCTTCAAGACCGGCCTCGACATCGCCAAGCTACACCGCCGCGATCATGCGCGAGCGACATGGCTGCCTATGATGCCGATCCGGCCAATTACACCCAGTCGCTGGGCTGCTGGCACGGCTTCATCGGCCAGCAGAAGCTGATCTCGATCAAGAAGCATTTCGGCACCACCAAGGGCCGCTACCTCTACCTCTCGGGCTGGATGGTTGCCGCGCTGCGCAGCGAGTTCGGTCCGCTGCCCGACCAGTCGATGCACGAAAAGACCAGCGTTCCGGCGCTGATCGAAGAACTCTACACCTTCCTGCGCCAGGCCGACGCCCGCGAACTGGGCATGCATGTTCCGCGATCTCGATGCCGCCCGCGCGGCCGGCGACGAAGTCGAAGGCAAAGCGGCTGCAGGCGCAGATCGACAATTACGAAACCCATGTCGTGCCGATCATCGCCGACATCGACGCCGGCTTCGGCAATGCCGAGGCGACCTATCTGCTCGCCAAGAAGATGATCGAAGCCGGTGCCTGCGCGCTGCAGATCGAAAATCAGGTGTCGGACGAAAAGCAGTGCGGCCACCAGGACGGCAAGGTCACCGTGCCGCACGAGGACTTCCTCGCCAAGATCCGCGCCTGCCGCTACGCCTTCCTGGAGCTGGGCGTCGAGGACGGCATCATCGTCACCCGCACCGACTCGCTGGGCGCTGGCCTGACCAAGCAGATCGCCTTCTCCAACGAGCCGGGCGACCTGGGCGACCAGTACAACAGCTTCCTCGATTGCGAGGAAGTCGACCCGCGCGACCGCACGCAATCGGCGACGTCATCATCAACCGCGACGGCAAGCTGCTGCGTCCCAAGCGCCTGCCTTCGAACCTGTACCAGTTCCGCGCGGGCACCGGCGAAGACCGCTGCGTGCTCGACTGCATCACCTCGCTTCAGAACGGCGCCGACCTGCTGTGGATCGAAACCGAAAAGCCGCACATCGAACAGATCGCCGGCATGGTCGACCGCATCCGCGAAGTCATCCCCAACGCCAAGCTGGTCTACAACAACTCGCCGTCCTTCAACTGGACGCTGAATTTCCGCCAGCAGGTGTTCGATGCCTGGGCCGCAGCGGGCAAGGATGTGTCGGCCTATGACCGCGCCAAGCTGATGAGCGTGGATTATGACGGCACCGAGCTGGGCGACGAAGCCGATGAGAAGCATCCGCACCTTCCAGCGCGATGCCGCGGCGCGCGCCGGCATCTTCCACCACCTCATCACCCTGCCGACCTATCACACCGCGGCGCTGTCGACCGACAATCTCGCCAAGGAATATTTCGGCGAGCAGGGCATGCTGGGCTATGTCAAGGGCGTCCAGCGCAAGGAAATCCGCCAGGGCATCGCCTGCGTGAAGCACCAGAACATGTCGGGCTCCGACATCGGCGACGACCACAAGGAATATTTCGCCGGTGAAGCCGCCCTGAAGGCGGGCGGCGCGCACAACACGATGAACCAGTTCGCGGCCTGATCGGCTTCAGGCGTACTCATCGCTACATTAGGGGCGGTCCGGCACGGTGGTGCCGGGCCGCTTTTTTCGTGGGTCGTTTGCGGGGTCGGCGCGATGGCATTGCCTTCTAGTTGATATGGCTTGCCTTCAGTCATCCCCTCGGTGGGGCGAGCGCGCAAGATGCGCGGCAAGACTCGCGCAGTTCCGCCGCTCGTCTGACGAAACGTATTCGGGCGGGTGCTGTTATCAGGGTGTTTGCGGCAAGTCGTGGTGCAGCAGGATTGCGCCGAATGCCGTCAGGCTGTGCCTGCACAGACCCGGCGGTGCGCGCTGTTCTGGAAACGGAAGTTAGGTGTTTGGCGGTGCGCGGGCAAAAAACGACCCGCCATGGCGAACCATGGCGGGCTAGGCACTTTCCTCCCCAGGAAAGATCGTGTCAGTCACCGACGCGAAGATGGAGCCGGGCAGGAACGGCTGTCCCTGCGCGCCTCCATCTTTTCACGCCCTAATTGGCGATCAGCCCAGGCGTAGGAGCCGGTGATAGAGATTGCTGAACTTGGACGACTTGGGGTCATCCTGGAATCTTCTTGATGTAGTCGGCAATCGCTTCCTTCATCAGCGAGAAATCTTCGGTCGAGAAGACCGCGCGGGAACGGGTCGGTTCGCTCATCATCAGGCTCCTATGCAGCCGCATCGCGGCAGTTTTCGTAAAGCGCGGCCGCTGCATCCATCAGCGCCGTTGCCTCATTCTCTACGCATTGCCGGACGTCGGGGACAGATATTTTGTAAAAGTTTGTTGCAATTTTGTCCGCAAAAACGATCTTGAACTAGACAACGTGTAAATAAATTTACATTACGGCCATCGGTTGAAAGGAATGGATGATGGCCGAACGCAAGATCTTTGCCGGGCATGCGATCCGCCGGTTGCGGCGGTCGGGCGGCCTGACGCAGGTGGCATTGGCGGATATGCTGGACATTTCGCCCAGTTACCTCAACCTGATCGAGCGGAACCAGCGGCCGCTTTCCGCCGCTCTGCTCCTGCGGCTCGCCGAACGCTTCGATTTCGACCCGCGCCGCTTGACGGCGGAGGAACCCGGCGGCGGCATGGATGGACTGCGGCGACGGCTGGCCGATCCGATGTTCGCCGATCTGGAAATCGACCGTGCGGAAATGGAGGAATGGCTCGCGGCTGCTCCTGGCGGGGCGGAGGCATTCGCGCGCGCGTTCGACCGTATGGGCAGCGGCGAAGGCAGCGCCCAGCCGGACATGTCGCCCGGCCTTTCGGTGCGTGCCGAGATCGAGCGCTGGCGCAACCATTTTGCCGATCTGGACGTCCAGGCCGAAGCGCTGGCCGATGAACTGCGCCTTGCCGCGGGCGACCTTTATGGCGCGATTGCTGAACGATTGCGCATCAAGCATCAATTGTCGATCCGCATCCTGCCCGCCGACATCATGCCCGATCGCCTTCGTCGGCTCGATATCCATGCGCGTCAGGTGCAGTTGTCCGAATTGCTCGACGCGCCCTCGCGCCTTTTTCAGGCTGCGTTCGTGCTGGCCCAGCTGGAGGCAAGGGCGGAAATCGATGGACTCGTGGCGGGTGCTTCACTGCCCGAACGTCATGCCGAACGGCTCTATCGCCGTCATCTCTACAGCTATTTCGCGGCTGCCGTGATGATGCCCTATTCGCGTTTCCTGCGCGCTTGCGAGGGATCGGGCTATGACGTGCTGATCCTGCAGCGTCGCTTCGGCGCCAGTTTCGAACAGGTCGCCCACCGGCTGACCACGTTGCAGCGCGTGGGCGCGCGCGGCCTGCCTTTCTTCATGCTGCGGACGGACCGCGCCGGGCAGGCATCGAAACGCCATGCCGGTGCCAGCGGTGCCGCGATGGTCGCAGCCGAGGCGCGCTGCCCGCTGTGGAACGTCCATGCCGCCTTCGACCGGCCGGGCGAAATGGTGCATCAACTGGTCGAGCTGGAAGATGGCGAGCGCTGGTTCACGCTGTCCCGCACGGTAGAGGCGCAGGGGACCGGGCTTTCGGGTGTGCGTGCGATGTTCGCGATCGGTCTGGGCGTACCCGCGCAATCGGCCGCAGCGATTGCCGCTGCGCGCGGCATGGACCTGATCGCAGGGCCGGCGACGCCGATCGGTCTGGGCTGTGCCGCCTGTACCCGGCCGCTCTGTCCGCAGCGTTCCGCGCCTCCGCGCGGGCGACGGCTTGCGTTCAACGAGAGGGAGCGGGGGATTTCCCCGTTCGACTTCGCACCTGATTAAGGCGCAGGGAACCGGCCGTTCGCCCGGGTGTTTCTTCCTCACCAAGTGAGGGAGAATGTGCAATGGCTGAATATGAACGGGTCGTGGAGCGTCCCACGCATACCACGGTGGTCGAGCGTCGCGGTGGCGGTATGGGTGTGATCTTTGCCATATTGATGGTCGCGCTGATCGCGGTCGTCGCCTTCTTTCTGGTGACGCAGAACCGCCGCGAGGACGTCAAGGCGCAGGCCGTGACCGACGCTGCGCAATCGGTCGGCTCGGCCGCGGATTCTATCGGTGATGCCGCCAAGGACGCAGCAAAGAAGGTCGGCGATTAATAGCTAGTCCGGCTGTCGGCGGATAGCGCCTGACGGCAATCACGGTCGGGCGAACCGTCCGTCCACAACACTGGTTTAACGAGAAACGCGGTCGGTCCACAGCGGATCGGCCGCGTTTTTCTGCATTCTCCGCGCGCGGCTGTTAGGGGACACGAGGGTTTGGAGTGAATTGCAGACGGGATTATCCGGGGAGCACCGGCCTGACCCGGCCCAAAAAAATGGGGTTTTCTGCCGTTTCAGCCGATCACTGCCCAAAAACTGGCCTCGCGGCCTGTGTCTAAAGTGGGCGGGCATTTAGACATGGTTGGGACAGGATCGCCTTGAGTGAGCCGCTGACGGCCGTTTTAAGAGGCGTGCTCATTAAAAGCCTTTTAAAGGCGGAAAACAGCCATTTAAGCGGGCATGAAACTGGCCCCGGCCGATTTCCCAGAGGCGCAACGTCCATAAAAAAGTGGGACCTGCGCGGTCCCACTTCATTTCCAGCATTCTTTCATGCCGCCTCGGCGGAATTCTGCGCTTCCCGCCGGGCAATGATCCGTTCGATGCGGGTAAGCGGCGACGCGGAAGTGGGACCTCCTTTGGGACGTTTTGCGACGGGCGAAATCGACGCTGCGCCATGGTGGGTGGCGGGCGATGTCGCCAGGGTGCTGGGGTATCGTGATGCGCCCAACATGTGCCGCCTCCTCGACGAGGACGAGCAACTTACTCACAATGTGAGTAGCAGGTCGGTTAATGGGGTAGTCCAAGATCGCGACGTCACCATCATCTCCGAAAGCGGGCTGTATCACGCTATCCTGAAATCCCGCCGGGCGGAGGCGAAGGCGTTCCGCAAGTGGGTGACGGCGCAGGTGCTGCCGGCGATCCGGCGCTAGAACGCGCGCTTTGGCGCGGCTTCAATCCTGCAGATGCCATGGTCAATCGCGTTAATGGACTTGATCGTCCGCTCCAGCTTCAGACTGACGCGACTTAGCGAATATGACAGAAGGCGGCCTTCAAACACCACCCGGTCGGTGGAAAAGGCAGCGCGCATGGTTTCGCTATATCCCGTCGAAGGAACGATGACCGCGACCGTTCCGGCCCCCTCATCAGCAGTCAGTTTAATGCCATATCCGGGCTTTTCCGCGAAATCGCATGTAAGATATATGGGAGTGGCATGGGCTGTGGCTGGCATGGCCATGACGATGAATGCAGCAATTTGTCTCATCATTTCAATTCCTTCGTCAGAAAGCCACGACTGCACCCTGATCATCGCCTCCATCGCGCCATTGCCGCGCGCGGTCAATAATGCGCTCATAAAGCTGGCGGGGATCGTCGGCGCACAGGCTGTCGAATGCATCGGTGGCATTACCGCCGATCTGTTGCTGACGCTCCGCGATCTCCTCCGCGCAGGCAAGGCAGATTTCATCCATCAACGATGCATAATTCCGCAGCGATCCCATATAGTTGGCCAAGGTGAAACGCCGGCTGATCACCGCGTCGCAGGCCGGCGCGAGATACAGGGCGAGACAGCGCCCTTCATATAGCCGCTGCTGCCCAAGTTCCTTGCGCCGGGCGTCCATCTCCGCAAAGCGCGCGCCACCCCGTTGATAGCCACGAAACCGGACGCGTGCCTTTTCCGGGACCACCCCACGACGCCTCCATTGCGTTACAGCGCCGTGAGAATATCCAAGCATTTCAGCAAATTGAGCATCGCTAGCCACGCCTAGCGCCGCCTTCATGACGTCAATTTCCTGATCCACCATTGACATTATATCAATATTTCGCGATGTAGATGAAATGTAGATGCTTTGGCGGATGGATTTTTATGAGTGTTGCTCCGTTTGATCCCATGGACGGCCCCGTCCACCCGGAACTCATCAAGGCGCAGTTGCGCATCCGCTATGGCAGCATGCGGCGTTTCGAAGAGGAAAAAGGGTTGCCTGCCGGTGCGATCTCGCAGGTGATCAACCAGAACATGGCGTGGCTGGTCGTCGCGCAGGTAATCGCTGACGAACTGGGCATTCCGTTGCATCGCGTGTCCAAGCACTTCTACAAAAAACTAGCGTTGAGGCCGATTAGCCGAAAGCGCCGCACGCCGCACCGTCAAAATGCGGAGGCGAAATAGACATGGCCGGGTCCGGCGCGCATCCGATTGAGGGGCAAGGGCAAAAAAGTTCGGCCATCGTGCCGTTCGCCTATGGCGAGCAGCTGGTGCGAGTGGTGGAAATCGACGCTGCGCCGTGGTGGGTGGCGGGCGATGTCGCCAGGGTGCTGGGGTACAGCGCCACATCAGCAATGCTTCGCGTGTTGGATGATGATGAAAAGGGGGTGCAGATTGTGCACCCCCCTTACTCGACTAATACACCTGTAGGCGGTCAGCAAAAGCTCGCCATCATCTCCGAAAGCGGGCTGTACCACGCGATCCTGAAATCCCGCCGGGCGGAGGCGAAGGCGTTCCGCAAGTGGGTGACGGCGCAGGTGCTGCCGGCGATCCGGCGCAATGGCGGCTATGCCATCGACGCGCGCAGCCATGAGATGGACGCGATGCGGCGCCGGCCGGTGTCGGAAAAGGCGGAGACCGAGCGCGCGCGGCGCATGGCGACGCTGTCCTTTCTGGAAGAGCGGCTGGCTGAGGGTGAAGGGGTCAATGCCGCCGTCCGCGCTGCGGCGCAATGGGCCGGTGTTGCGCAAAGCACGGTGTGGAACTGGCGCGCGCTGGTGCGCATGGTGCGGGAAGCCGATCGCCCGCATGCGCTGACGCCGCAATATGTGGGCGGCGGGCGACAGGCCGACATTCATCCCGACGCCTGGATGATGTTGACGCGCCTGCTCAGTCGTTCGGATGCGTCCTTCCCGGACGCGGTCACGAAGGTTCGCGCCGCCGCGCAACGGCACGGATGGACCCCCATTCCCCATGACAAGACGCTGTATCGCCGCATCCGCGCGCTGATGCAGGTCGCTGAGCGCGAAAGGCTGCACTG
>JAXHOI010000007.1:0-4661 GCA_034519505.1 Sphingobium sp.
CAGTTACGTATTGGTTGGCGTTACCGGCGGAGACGCCATTGCGGTAGAAATTGGTTATATGTCCCTTACTTTGGAAAACCGGGGCACAATCAATGGCTGGACCGGTACATCGATTCCGGCGGATGATGTGTTCGGCCAAGAAGCCCAATATTTTGCTGGGGCCATCCACACGCTCGGCACTGCATCCGATGTCATCGTTAATCATGGTGTCATCAATGGTTCGATCCATCTGGGCGACGGCGACGACCGTATCGAGAACTACGGCACAATTGCCGGCGATGTCCTGTTGGGCAATGGCAATGACTCTTCATCCAGTGGGTTGGCGGCCTGATGGACGGCGCAGTCGATGGCGGCGATGGCATCGACACATTCACGATCGATTCTACGGGCGGCGGATCAGTGAACGGCGGTCAGTTCGTCAATTTCGAGATCTTCAATCAGATCGGCGCGGGCAGCCTGTCCTATTCCGGCGCGTTCGAGGCACAGACGATTTCCCTGACCGCCAGCCAGGCCACGGTGGCAGAGGGCACTACCGTTTCCAGCGCAGGCCCCGTCACCTTCACCGGCACCGACGCTGCCGAACAGCTACGCAATTTCGGGGCCATAGCGGGCGGCGTCCAGCTTGGCGGCGGCGTCGACAGTATCGAGAATTTCGGCACCATCGGCCGCTCGGTCGATCTGGGTGACGGCGATGACATGTTCACTCAAGGCGCGGGCAGCAGCGTTGTCGGTATCGTCGACGGCGGCGGGGGGCGTGACGGCTGGATCGTCGTCCTGAACGGCGATCGTGAGGGGCTGGGCGCGCGTACCGGATTCGAGCATCTTGGGGTCATCGGCAGCGGCACCTTGTCGCTGACGCTCGACCAGGATTGGGATGCGATCGCGTTGGCAGGCACCGGCCTCGACCTGCGGCTTGCCGGACATGCGCCGGGCCGCATCAGCGGCGGCGATGGTGAGGAGCAACTGCGCATTGACGGCGATGTGACGTCGGTGTCGCTGGGTGGCGGCAATGACGGGCTGACGCTGGGCGGCACGCAGTTTGCCGGAACCTACGTCGGTGGCGCGGGAACGGATAGCCTGCGCTTCGAGGATGGCGGCACCGTGTCGTTGAGCGGGACCGTGACCGGTTTCGAAACCGTGGCGCTGGCCGGGAACGAGCTGCTGGTGTCGGGCACGCTCGGTGCGCAGGGTGATGCGATCGGCTTCGGGGCGGGCGATCAGCGGGTCGAGATATTGGCAGGCGGCACAGTCGCGGGCGCGCTCGACTTGGGCGAGGGCGCGGATGTTCTGCGCCTTGCCGCTGGAGCGAGGCTGACGGGTTCGGTTTCTGGCGGAGCTGGCGCCGACCTTGCCATATTGGAGCTGACGCCGGAGCAGGCGCTGGACGCGGGCAAGCTGCAAAACTTCGAGACGCTGCGGACATCGGGCACCGGCATGCTGCACTTTGCCAGTGGCGCGGCAGCATTCGATCTGTTGGAAAGCGGCGGATCGACGGTGATGGTCGATGCCGGTGCTTCGCTGCAGGCGGGCGCCCTTCGTTTCGGCGACAATAGCGATCGCTTCACGCTTGCCGGTTCTTTCACAGGGCAGGCGTCATTGGGCGGCGGAGATGATGTGCTGCGGCTGGTCTGCAATGCTGTCTTTGCCGGCGGCGCGGATGCCGGGGCCGGCAATGACCGGCTGGAAATCGCGATGGGCGGCACGGCTGCGACGCCTGTGGCGCTGGGCAATGCCAGCTTCACCAATTTCGAGGTGCTGGATATGCAGTCTGGTATCGTCAGCTATGCCGGTGACAGCCGCTTCGGCGCGGTCAACATTATCGGCGGTCGTCTGATCGGGCTGGCGGGTTCGCGCCTGACGGGGGGCCGCTTCGATGTGGCGGCCGGCGCGACTTTCGGCAGTGCGGGCACGGTCGTTGGCGATGTCGTGGTCGCAGGGACGCTCAGCCCTGGTGCATCGCCGGGTACGATGACGGTCGCGGGTAATGTCGCCCTCTCCAGCAGATCGACCAGCCTGTTCGAACTCAGTGCCGCGGCCAGCGACCAGTTGCGCGTGTCAGGCGCGCTAACGATCGCGTCGGGTGCGTCGCTGCTGCTGACGGGCACACGGCCTCTGACGCCTGGCGTGACTCTGGACCTGATCGTGGCAGACGGCGGCATCACCGGCAGCTTTGCGAGCATCGATAAGCCCGCGACCATCCAGGGCTTCCTGAGCCAGTCGGCAACACGTTTGCAACTGCTCGGTACATTCCTGGCCGATCCGACCTTCTCACCGCAAGTCAGGTCAACCATCGACTATGTGAATGCTGTCCTAATTGCGGGGCAGGCGAGCCCGGCGCTGATTGCGGCGGTGCCAAGCCTGCTGACGCCATCGGGAGGCAGCAATGCGGCGGCCTTCCGCCAATTGGGGCCGGAAGCCCATGCTTCCGCATCGCAATTCGGCACCGAGCAGGCGCTCAATGTCGTGGAGGCGGCGCGATCGCAGATGATGACGGCGCCGAACCGGTCCGGCATGTTCACTTTCGGCCAGATGCTGACCAATAACCGCCGCCTGGGCGGGGATGGCGTGCAGGGTACGGCGTCGGCCCGGATGCAGTCCTATGGCGGCCTTGCGGGCCTTGGCTGGGGCAGGGAGGATGGCTGGATCGGCGCGTTCGTCGGCTATCAGGATGGACATCAGACGATCGCCGACTTGGGCAGCCGCACGGAAGCGGACAGCGTGATGGTGGGCGTGCAGGGCCAGGCGAGCAGCGGGGCGCTGACGCTCAATGTGATAGCCGCTCACAGTGATGGCAAGGCCGACACCCGCCGCTCGGTACTCGGCAACATGCTGTCGAGCCGTTACGCGCTCAACAGCTGGATCAGCGATGTGCGAGCGTCCTATGCCGTCTCGCTGGGCGACAGCTGGTCGCTTCAGCCGGGTGCTGGGTTGACCGGCATCCGCACGACGAGGGGGAACGCGACGGAGACAGGCGCTGGGCCGTTCGGGTTGACCGTCGAGACGAACCGCGCGACCCGCTGGTTCGCGGACGGCGAACTGACGCTGCGCGGCGGCATGGGCGCGGGTGAGCGCTTCCATCCCTATATTTCCGGTGGGGTGCGGCTTCAGTTCGACGGGCGTGGCAGTTTTGCGACGGCGTCTTTCGTCAATGTGGCGACCCGCTTCACTCTGCCGGGGCTGGAGCGTGACAGGACGCTGGTCACGGCACGCGCTGGCATGCGCTATGACGCGACGGAGCGGCTGAGCTTCCATGCAAGCTATGCCGGTGAATATGCCGATCAGAGCCGGCATTATGGCTCCGTCGGGCTTCGGCTGGCGATGTGAAGGGGCATAGCGTCAGGAGCCGGCGAGAGGCCGGCTCCTGCAAGTCTTGAAGCAACAAGCTCATGCGTGGGAGAATCATGTCCGCTTTTGCAGCTCACGCTCCGAAATCGCTTCTGGTGATTGCTATGTGATTGCTAGGGGGATTTTCGGGCCACTTGGCGGAAGCTGAAAAGTGTCGGATTTCCTTGGTCGGGACGAGAGGATTCGAACCTCCGACCCCCACACCCCCAGTGTGATGCGCTACCAGGCTGCGCTACGTCCCGACCGGAGGGGCGCGTTTAGTCGCGGGCGGGCGATCATGCAAGCCCCTTCGCGGCGGGCGGCGATTATTCCGCGCGATGGGCGACCCGCGCGGTTTGCGGGCGCTTGAAGCGGGCATTTGCCTCTGCCAAAGGATCGGCCATGCCCGATATCGACACGCCCGTCATCCGCCCCGCTACGCCGCAGGACGCAGCGCCGCTCGCCGCGTTGAAGCTGGCCGCCTTTCGCCAGACCTTCCTTGAGGATTTCGCCGTTCCCTATCCGCCCGCCGACCTCGCCGCGTTTGAGGAGGGGAGCTATTCGGTGGAGAAGGTCGCGGCGGAAATCGCCGATCCGACCCATGCGACCTGGATCGGAACGGACGCGGACGGCGCGATGCTGGGCTACGCCCATGTCGGCCCGTGCAAGCTGCCCCATGCGGACGTTCAGCCGGGCGATGGCGAACTGTACCAGATCTATCTGCTGCGCGATGCGCAGGGCAGGGGGCTGGGCGGCCGGCTGATGGCTCTGGCGCTCGACCATCTGGCGGCGACGCGGCCGGGCCGGCCGATCTGGATCGGCGTATGGTCGGGCAATGCGCGGGCGCAGGCCGTCTATACCGGCATGGGCTTTGAAAAGGTCGGCGAATATGGCTTTCCGGTCGGCGACTGGACCGATCATGAATTCATCATGCGGCGCGGCTGAAGCGGGCCTCACACGCCTCACCATATCCCCCGCGACCCACCGGCACGGCAAAGCCGTTGCGGCAAACCCTGCCTTGTGTTAGCCGCCCGCCCTTGATCCTGGGCAAGTCCCGCCCATTTTGCGACCATATTCCGGGAAACGGAGATTCATGTTCATTCCGTCTGCTTATGCCCAGAGCGCCGGCGCCGCCGGTTCCGGCACCGGAGGCATCATCGGCCTCGTCATTCAGTTCGTGCTGCTCGGCGCGGTGTTCTGGTTCCTGCTCATCCGTCCGCAGCAGAAGCGGATGAAGGAGCACAAGGCCCGTATCGAATCCGTCAAGAAGGGCGATCAGGTGGTGACCGGCGGCGGCCTGGTGGGTAAGGTCGTGCGCGTCGACAGCAATACGTAAT
>JAXHOI010000004.1:0-111550 GCA_034519505.1 Sphingobium sp.
AGGGTTAAAGGCGAACGGCTTTCTGGGGCTGGTATTCGGCGTCACCGTGGGGCTGGCGGGGGCCGCGGGCACCTTCATGGGCGGCTGGCTGAGCGATCGTGCGAGCCGGGAGTCGCTGCGCAGCTATGTCACGGTTCCCGCTATTGCCGCCTGGCTGTCGATCCCGGCATTCTTCCTGGTGCTGACGGCGGGATCGGCCATTCCCGGCTTCCTGTTTCTCTCGATCGGCAATGCCATGATCAACGCCTATCTAGGGCCGATGCACGCCACCTGTCAGGGCGTCGCCGGGGCCAGCCGCCGCGCGACCGTTTCGGCCGTCACGCTGGTCATCATCAATCTGTTCGGTCTGGGCATCGGCCCGCCGCTGGTCGGCTTTCTCAGCGATCTGGGGCAATCGGCCTACCAACTGGAAAGCAAGGACGCGCTGCGCAATGCGTTGATGGTGATTTCCTGCGTGTCGTTACTGGCCGGCTTCGCCTTCTGGCAGGCGCGGCGGACGATCGATGCCGAAACGATCAGCTGAGCAAGGAAATCCCATGAAGGTGCTCGCCATATATTGCCATCCCGAACCGCGTTCTTTCACCCGCGCCGTGCTGGACGTCGCGATGCACGCGGTGAAGGACGCCGGGCATGGTTTCGACTGCATCGACCTTTATGCGGACAGGTTCGATCCGGTGGCGGGGTGGCATGATTTTGAAGCCCCGTCGGACCCGGATTATTTTCATTACCAGACCGAGCAGCGATTGGCGCATGAGGGCGGCACGTTCGCCCCCGTCCTTCGCGACTATCAACGACGGGTCGCGGAGGCCGACCTGCTGGTGCCGATTTTTCCCTTATGGTGGGGCGGTCCGCCGGCCATGCTGAAGGGCTGGTTCGACCGCGTGATGGCCTATGGCTTCGCTTATGTGGACGGAGCGCGTTTCGAGAGCGGCCTGTTCGCCGGCAAGCGCGCTCTGGTGGCGGTCACGACCGGGGGTACACAGGCCAGATTCTCGGACGACGGCACCTATGGCAGTATCGACAAGGTGCTTTGGCCGTTGCTCCATTGCCAGCTGCGTTACCTTGGCTACGCGGTCGCCGAGCCGTTCGTGGCCTATGCCGCGCCGCGCGTTTCGCAGGAAGAGCGCAGCGATTTGCTGAATAGCTGGGCAAGAAGGCTGACCGCGTTGCTCGAAAGCGACGCAACTCCTTAGGGCAAGTCCCGACATTCCCGAGTGAGCCACGTGTCTGATTGCTGCGGGGGAATGCTGCGCGTCGTGCCCCATCGCAAGCCGGCCTCTACCCGGCCTGGTTGGTGGCATATGGTCTAAGGCTGGTTTGTTTCCGCTTCCGGTGCCCAGCCTGCTTTGGCGGACGTCTTGCCTATTCCCGGATTGAAACGGTTGCCTGGGTCAAGCGTGCGATAGAAGTCGGCGAGCGCCGGCTTTGCTTCGTAAAGGTGGCCGACATTATGCTCGGCGGGATATTCCGCTCCGCGCGCATCCAGCGTCTTCAGGATCGCCAGCTCCAGTCGATGCGGGTCAACGCCCTTCTTCGCGATGTAGTCCTGATGAAAGACGTGGCAGAAGAAATGCCCGTAATAAAGTTTGTGCAGGATCTGATCGTCGATCGCTGCGGGAAGCTGTTCCTGCCACTTCGGCAGATTGCGCGGTAACGCGACGTCGATCGCAACGATGTCCTCCACTGTTTTCTGATGGATCGCGCGATACCGCACCGCCGCCCCGGCAACGGCGAAGCGGTGGAGATAGGCTTTGCGCGCCTCCCGCGGCGTGCATTCGAACACCTCCATCAGCTTCGCACCGCCATGCTGCGCAAAATAAGTGCGAGCCTCCTCCAGTCCTTCGCCGGAAATCTTCAGGATCAGATGATGTTCGAACCGATCGCGAAACGCCCGCATCCGTTGGGGAAGGTGATTGGGAAAGCAGCGGCTGGCCCACTGCAGCAAATGGTCGCTCACATGCGCGCCCTTCAAGCCGATCCTGGCGGCAAGACCGTCCACCCGCGCCTTCATGGCAAACAGCATCGGCAGCCGGTCTGTGCCCAGTCGCTCGATAGCGAGAAACACGTCCTTCCCATATATTTCCGCAACATTGAATGCGTCGCGGTGAATATACTCGCCGGAAATCGGCAGGTGGGCGAAGCGCGTCAATATGTCACGGCGCAGGTTCGTAAGATCCGCCGGATCATTGGTCCCGACGTAAAATGTTGCGCCTCCCGCATCGGCGGGGAAGCTGTCCAGCCGAACGGCAAATACGATGACGCGGCCCGCACTCCCCGCTGCCTCGTGCAGTCGCTGCGGATCGGCATTGTATCTGGCGGGGCTTGCTTCATCGACACGGCGCACGCGCCGGGCATAGTCGCTGTCCGATGCGACGCGCGTCGCATCATGGCCAACATCCTCCGGCCGGTAATCGCCCTGTTCCAGCCGCGACAAGATCGTTTCCGGGTCGTTGCCCAGATCGATGCCCAGATGGTTGACCAGCCGCAATCTGCCGTCCGCATCCGCCTGAGCGAACAAGGAGAGCTGGGTATAGGCTGGCCCACGCTGGACAAGCGCGCCGCCCGAATTGTTGCAAACGCCGCCGATCACCGAAGCGCCGATGCAGGACGATCCGATCACGGAATGCGGTTCCCGGCCGAGCTTGGCCAGGCGCCGTTCCAGTTCGTAGAGGCTGGCGCCGGGGAAGCAGATCACCTGCTGCCCGCCATCGATCAGCTGGATGCCTTTCAGCCTGGCGGTGCTCAGCACTATGACGGGGCGGTCATAGCCTTCGTCGCGGGGGGTCGATCCGCCCGTCAGCCCCGTATTCGCCGCTTGCATGATCACGATCACGCCGCTTTCGACGCAGGCCTGGACCACGCGCCACTGTTCGACCAGGCTTCCGGGCCGGGCGACCGCGAGTACGCTTCCCTGTCCGAAACGATAGCCTGTGGCATATCTCTGCGTTGCGGCAGGCGTCGTCAGGACATGGCGTTTGCCGACGATGGTGCGGAGATGGGCAAGCAACGCAGCGCTATTCAGATTGTCCATTCCCACGTCCCGCAAAAGGCCTCCTGCAGATAGTCAACGAAGATGCGCGCTTTCGACCGCAGCTTCGGTGCTGGCGACAGACTACATGGATGTGGGGGATGATGACATGGGTATTGATAAACAATGCGATCAACCCTTCTTGAAAGTCATTGCAAATGGCGGCCGCAAAGTTACCCGATCCCGACGTCACCCAGAAGGCCAGTTTGGTGGACGGCGCGGTTTGCGATCGGACTGCCCGCCGTCTCGGGCCAAGCCTTTCCGACCAAGTGTCAAAGCAGAAAAAATGACGAGCAGCGGGCGTGGGATAGCAATTGCGCGGATTGCCATCCCTTCATTCGTAGAACAGGTGCGCGCGCATCGATCCGTCCTGAAACAGGCGTCTGCATTCTGCCACGAACGCCTCGATCCGGGGAGAGCGGGCGCCATGTTTTCGCTTCCCCGAAATCGCGGCGATGCTGGCGTGCCTGGTCGCGTTTTTGAGTGGGATGAAGGCAAGCCGATCGCCCAGTGGCGAAAGGTCATGGGCTGGCCTGACAACGCGCAGCGAAATAGCGTCGCTGCGTCCGACCATGGCTTGCGCGGCCGTGCTGATATTGCTCACTTTGGAAAATTCGGGCGTCAGGTTCCGGTCGCGATAGATGCCCGTGAAGAGTTCGAAGGCAGGCCCATCGCTGATGAAGATGTGGGGATATCTTACAAGCTCCTCCAGATCGGCGCCGTCGCGCCTGGCCGCGAGCGGATGATCCGCGCGCATAAGCGCGTAGGAGTTGGGCTCGCACAGTATTTCGATGTCCACACCCGGTTCGCGGACCGGGTTGACCAGAAAAGTGATGAGCACGTCGACATCCCCCGACAACACCGGTTCATTGCCTTCATCCATGAAAACGGTTTTCTGCCGGACGCTTAGTTTGCCATGCCGGGCGGTCAGCTTTTCAATGGCGCGCGGCGCCAGCGACCAGCCCAGCCCTTCCTGACAGCCGATGACCAGTTCGCCGCGCAGCTGCTTTCCCTTCGCCCCGAACAGCTGCTCGATCTCGCTCATTTCCGCCAGCAAGGGGTCGGCCATGCGCAACAATCGGGCTCCTTCCCGTGTCACCGTGACGCCGCTGGCAGGCTTGCGGATCAGCAGGCCGATGTTCAGCTGCGCCTCAAGCGCCTCCACCTTGTAGGCGACGGCCGACGGGGAAAGATTCAGCGCCTTTGCGGCATCGGTAAAGCTTCCTTCCCGAACAACGGTAACAAAGCAGTGTAACTGGTCGAGTTTCAGCATCGACATTCCCCAGATTATCTGAGGAATATACAATGAAAATAGCGTTTTTTCAACTAATGCGCCCGTGATACGGACATGGCGTAGCGGCAGAATGACCGCATATTCGAGGGAGAGGACGATGAAGGGGGCAATTCGCCACACGCTTTCGCTTGCCTGTTTGGCAAGCGCGCTTGCAGCTAGCAGTGCCTATGCGCAGGGCGCGTCAGAGAACATATCAAGCCAGACATCAAACACCGACGCCATTCTGGACGACATCGTCGTTACCGCGACAAAACGCGCGGGCGGAACGAATGTGCAGGCGGCCCCGGTTGCGATTTCGGCCTTCGGCGAGGATCAGATCAAGGCGCTGCAGATCAAGGAAATCTCGCAGATTGCTTTCAAGGCACCGAGTGTTTCGATGGATGACATCGGCACGGCCAAGGGCGTGGCGAATTTCACCATTCGCGGCCTGGGGGTCAATTCATCCATTCCGTCCATCGATCCTGCTGTCGGGGTGTTCGTGGACGGAATGTATCTTGGCACCAATTCGGGGGTGGTGTTCGACGCATTCGATCTGAAATCGGTGGAGGTGCTGCGCGGACCGCAAGGCGTCCTGTTCGGTCGCAACGTGACGGGCGGCGCGGTTCTGATCAATACGAGCGATCCGTCCGACACGCTGCGATATGATTTCAAGGCTTCGGTCACCTCGGGTCTGCGGGGCACAGGCGGGAATTACACGGTTTCCGGCGTGGTGCGCGGCCCGCTGGTGCAGGATGTGCTGTCCGCCAAGATCGGCGTTTACTACAACAAGGATGATGGCTGGTTCAAACGGACGCTGGGCACGTCGAAACTGACCTTCGGTAAGTCGGAAACGCTTGTCCTGCGGACCGGCCTTAAGTTCACGCCGTCCAGTGCGCTGACTTTTCTTGTTAAGTATGAGCATGGGGAATCCGATGGCGACGGCCCGGCCACGCAGTCGCACACCAACGGCAGCGGGATCCCCGGAGCCTATGGCAATTTCAGCCGAAATAGCTTCGATTTTTCGATCGATGAGCCGGGCAATTACGATGCCAACTGGGATCAGGTGACCGGACAGACCGACATCGGGGTCGGCAACGGCACGATCACCAACATCGCGGCCTATCGGCGGTACAAGCAACTGGCGCTGACCGATGTCGACTCCAGCCCTCGCGACCTGTTTCACGCGAATTTCTACGTCAGCCAGCATCAGTTTTCGGACGAACTGCGGTACAATGGCAAGTTCGGCGATGTGGTGGAACTGACCACTGGTTTCTTCTATTTCACGCAAAAGCTCTACTACAACGAGCATCGCCGCCTGTTGGGCGGCGCGCGGCAGCAATATGGCGGCGGGTTTCAGGATCAGGAAACCATAGGGCTTTTCCTGAACACCGACTTTCATGTGTCGGAAGCATTGACGCTCAGCACCGGTCTTCGCTGGTCGCATGAGCGAAAGGATGACAAGATCGCGTCACTGACCCGCAACGTGAACCGTCCATGCAATGTCATCGATCGCACTTGCCCGTTCGACTTCACCGGCAATATCTCAAATGGCAGCTGGTCGCCGCGAGCGGGCCTGCAATATGAATTTTCGCCAACGCTGCGTTCCTACGCGAATTATGCGCGCGCCTATCGCGCGGGCGGTTTCAATTTTCGGAATACGGCCGCCGATACGGTGAATTTCGGTCCCGGCCCGTTCGGAGACGAAAAGGTCGATTCATGGGAGCTGGGTTTCAAGAGTGAGCCGTTCTCGCGGGCGCGGTTCAATGTCGCCGCTTTCTACACCACGATCGGAAACATGCAGCGGGAGATCAACCTGTCCGACCCGGTCGCCGGCGTGGTTCAGGTTATCAAGAACACGGCCGACGCGCGGATCATGGGGATTGAGGCCGATTTCGCGATGCCGGTGGCGGATGGCGTGGTGCTGGATGGATCGGCGGGCTATGTCGACGGGAAATATACCCGCGTGGTGTTCGACCTGAATGGCGATGGGCGGTTGAACGCAGCGGACAAAGCGCTCACCATCCCACGCCTTGCTCCTTTCACCGCCAATGTCGGACTGACCGTCGAGCGCGAATTGCCGGCGCTGGGCAATACGACCTTGCGCCTGGGTTACTCCCATCGTGACGGTTCGGCCTATACCGACAATAATCTGGGTCAGCTCAACGCCGCCGATCGTTTCGATGCGAGCATCGCCATCAAGGTGCTGAACGATCGCGGCACGTTGACGCTGTACGGTCAGAACCTGACCAACGACGTGCAAATCGGCGGCGATACTCAGCTGCCCGCGACGCTGGGCGGCCAGCCGCTTGGGGGTACGCTGGCCCCGCTTTCACGCGGGCGCGTGTTCGGTCTCGAACTGCGGATCGGCAACTGATGAACCGGGGCGGGCCGCGGTCGCCTGTGCCGCCGCGGCCCTCGGCATGCGCGCGCCAATGTTCCGGCGCGCGCCGACCAGGCAGGGATGGTGGAACTGGGAATTGACGATGCCTGACATGATCGCACCGGATCAGCATGACCATCTCGCCAGCTATATCGGGGCATGTTGCCGCGCCTTTTCAGACCGGCCGGCCTTCGTCCAGGATGAAGTCGTCCTCACCTACGCCCAGACGTGGGAGCAGTCTGGACGGATTGCCGGCTTCCTCCGCGACGTCTGCGGCGTCCATGAGGGCGACCGGGTAGCCGTGATGCTGCCCAATGTGCCGAGCTTTCCTCTGAGCAGCCTGGCGGTCCTTCGGGTGGGAGCGGTCCAGGTAAACGTCAATCCGCTCTACACCGCGCGCGAACTCCGGCATCAGCTGGAGGACGCAGAGGTGGCGGTCATTATCGCCTGCAAAGCGGCACTGCCCGCGCTGCTGGAAGCCGGGTCGGCGCTGATCCGTACGATCATTCTCGTCGACACGGTGCCCGGTGAGTATTTCGGCGCGGCTCCCCCACATCTCGCGTTGATCGGCATGGAGGAGGTGCTCGGCAGCGCGAAGACGCTTGACGAGGACTGGCTCCCCAGTCCGAACGGCCTGGCATTTCTGCAATATACCGGCGGTACGACGGGATTGTCGAAAGGCGCGATGCTGACGCACGCAAATATCCTGGCCAATGTGCGCCAATTCCTGTCCATGGGCCGGCCGCATTTCCAAAGCCATCCAACGACGGTTTTGACGGCCATACCGCTTTATCACATTTTCGCACTGACAGTGAACATGTTCGCGATGTTCGCGCTCGGCGCCAAGAATATACTGGTCGCCGATCCGCGGAATATGGGCGGGTTGGTCGAGCAATGGGCGCGGCACCGGATCAACTTCCTGACCGGCGTCAATACGCTTTTCAAGGCGATGTGCGCTGACGAGCGCTTCTGCGCGCTGGATTTTGCGCCCGAATTGCTGGCCATGGGCGGCGGCGCATCGGTGCAGAAGGTCGTTTCCGAACGCTGGGCTGCGCTGACCGGCCGGCACATCCGCGAAGGCTATGGCCTTTCCGAAACCTCACCGATCCTGACGTGCACGCCGTTTGACGAGCAGCGTTTTCTGGGTAGCATTGGTCGAGCCGTTCCGGATACCGAACTGGTGATCCTGGATATGTGCGGGCGACAGCTCGGCATGGGGGAAGTGGGCGAGCTTTGCGCCCGTGGGCCGCAGGTGATGCGGGGCTATTGGCGCAGAGCGGATGCCAGCGCGGACGTGATGACGTCCGATGGTTTCTTTCGAACCGGTGACATGGCGCGCTTCGATGCGGAAGGCCGCTTTTACATCGTCGACCGGCAGAAGGACATGATCCTGGTGTCCGGCTTCAACGTCTATCCCAACGAAGTGGAAGCCGTGGTGGCGGAAATGCCCGAGGTGATCGAATGCGCCTGCGTCGGTCGCCCAGACGCGGGGACGGGCGAGGCGGTGTGCGTTTTCGTGGTACGGAAAGACGGCGCGCTGACGGAACAGGCCGTGCGGGACCACTGCCGCACAAATCTTGCCGCCTACAAGGTGCCGCGTGAGGTGCGCTTCATCGACGATATGCCCAAGTCGAATGTCGGCAAGATCCTGCGACGGGAACTGCGCGCCATGCTGTTCCAGGAGTCGCGTGCGCAGGGCGCATCCGCTGCATAGAGGGCTTCGCCTCGATCGCTATCGCCCCTCCAGCCCGGTCATCAGCAGCCTGTACAGTTCGGCGAACGCCTCGCTGAAACTCAGCCCTGCCTGCGCCAGAAACAACGGCTCGTTGATCTGCTCCATGCCCGCCAGACATACGCGCGCAACCAGATGGGGGTGGATGTCCTTGAACAGGCCGGCCTGCACCCCATCCTCCAAAATGGCCTTGAGATGCGCCATGCGGGCGCGTTGATGCTGCTCCAGAATCGACCGGGTGGCCGGCAGGTCGCGAAGGTCGGTCAGGAAAGCGGCGGTCATGCCGACCGTCTGGCTGACGCCAGGTTCCAGATAGGCCGCCAGTCGGCGACGCGGATCGACTTCGCGGGCATCTGCTTCCAGCCCCAGTCGACGAATGCGTTCGGCCCAGTTGTCGACGATCAGGGTGAAAAGCGCCTTTCGACTGGGTGCCAGCGCGTAAAGCGTCCGCTTGGAACAGCGCATCTCTTGCGCCAGCCGGTCCATCGTCGCCGCGCGGTAGCCGTGCGTGAAGAAGAACGCTTCGAGCTCTGCCAGCAATTCCAGCTGGCGCGGCCGCAACGTGCTTTCATCCCGATCCTGATCGATGCTGGCCGGTTCGCTCATGCGCCTGTCGATAGCGCATTGCCGATCAATTGACATAGCGATATGCAGCGGTACGTTAAAAACGAAATATGTACCTTGTGGATTCGCGATAAGCGAAAGAGGGGAGGATCATGGCGAAGAAGATTTATCCGGATGCGGCGGCGGCACTGACGGAGTTGCTGCGCGATGGCATGACTTTGTGCGTCGGGGGATTTGGCCTGTGCGGCATTCCCGAAAAGCTGATCGATGCGCTGCTCGATTCCGGGGTCAAGGATTTGACCGTGGTGTCCAACAATGCGGGGGTCGACGGCGTTGGCCTGGGCAAGCTGCTGCGCAGCCGTCAGATCCGCAAGATGATCGCGTCCTATGTCGGGGAGAACAAGGAGTTCGAGCGGCAGTATCTGAGCGGCGAACTGGAGCTGGAATTCAATCCGCAAGGCACGCTGGCCGAACGCTGCCGCGCCGGTGGCGCCGGCATCCCGGCTTTTTACACCAAGACGGGCGTCGGTACACTGGTCGCGGAAGGCAAGCCGCATATGGATTTCGACGGCGAAACCTTCATCATGGAGCGGGCGATCCGCGCGGACATTGCCCTGATCAAGGGGTGGAAGGCGGACGAAGCGGGGAACCTCGTTTTCCGCAAGACGGCCCGGAATTTCAATCAGGTTATGGCGACCGCAGCGCCCATCTGCGTCGCCGAGGTGGAGGAGATCGTGCCCACCGGCTCGCTCGATCCCGACGCCATCCACCTGCCCGGGATCTATGTGAAGCGGCTGATCGACGGATCGCCCTATGACAAGAAAATCGAATTCCGCACCGTGCGCGAGAGGGAGGGTTGAAGATGGCCTGGAACCGGAACGAGATCGCCGCCCGCGCAGCACGAGAATTGCGCGATGGATTTTATGTGAACTTGGGCATCGGTATTCCGACGCTGGTCGCCAACCACATCCCCGCTGGCGTCGAAGTGACGCTGCAATCGGAAAATGGCATGCTGGGCATCGGCCCCTTCCCGCTGGACGGCGAGGAAGATCCCGACCTGATCAATGCCGGCAAGCAGACGATCAGCGAATTGCCGAGCAGCGTCTATTTCGGGTCGGAACAGAGCTTCGCCATGATCCGCGGCGGACATATCGACCTTACCATCCTTGGCGCGATGGAAGTCAGCCAGGACGGCGACATCGCCAACTGGATGATCCCCGGCAAGATGGTCAAGGGCATGGGTGGCGCCATGGATCTGGTTGCGGGGGTCAAGCGCATCATTGTCGTCATGGAGCACACCTCGAAGGATGGCGCGGCCAAGTTCCTGCCCGCCTGTACCCTGCCGCTGACGGGCAAGGGTGTCGTCGACATGCTGATCACAGACCTTGGTGTGTTCGAGCGCCCGGCCAAGGGTGAGCCCTTCCGCCTGATCGAGGCGGCGAGCGGAGTCACGCATGAGGAAATTGCGGCCAAGACCGGCGCGCACTATCTGACCTGAAGCCACTGGCTCCTCTTGCGCAAGCGCAAGAGGAGCCTGTCTTTCCACGCGGTTAGCCGTTGGCTCAGCTTGTCCGCTCAAGCGACGGGACGCGCCATTTCCGTTCGATCAACGAGGGTTGCGGCAGATAGGCGCGTAGCGCCAGCCGGAATGGCCCGGCGGGCGCCGGCAGCCAGTTCGCGGCAAGCGGGCCGTCGGGCCGGTCATGCTGTATGATGATGTCCAGACTGCCGTCGGCATTGTGGACAAGGCCGGGGGTGCGGTCCCCGATCGAGTAGCGCCCAATCGGATTTTCGACCAAAAAGTAGCGGCCATCGGCCTGCGGATCGTACATGGTGAGCGACCAGAAGCCGCGCACCGGCACGCCGCCCGCCGGAAGTCGCCAGCGATAGGCATGCGCGCCGTTCAGGCGGGTGCCGTCCTTTTCGAAATTGGCGTGGAAATACATCGCCTCCTTCTCGCCCAAAGCGGCGATGCCGCCCAGCGCGACCATCGCCCGCAGCCGGTCGTTCGAACCGAATTCGCCCACGCCGCGCGGCTGATAGCTCCAGCCGTCGACCACCAGATCGCGGAAGAGAAATCCCTCGCGCAGTTTGGCTATGCCGATGGGCAGGAAGTCGGCCCATTGCTTCAGCAAGGCTGGCGAAGGGGCGCTTTGCGTGCCGATGCCCAGCGGGCGAAACCGCGTGGCGCGCGCCAGTTGCCCACGTCCGCCCTGTGATCGTCGCAGCATTTCGTTGACGACCGCCAGGAACTGGGCCGGATCGCTCGGCTCCGGCGTTGCGGCGTGGGTGAAGCCGCGCGCCGCCGGTCGGCCCGGCGGCACCGCCACCTTCACCTGCGCCTGGATGGCTTTTGCCGTTTCCAGATCGGCAGGGCCATCCACCAGAACCCGCGCCAGCATCCAGACGTCGTTGGTATCCGATCGAAAGAGAGTGACGCCCGATGGCGCACGTCCCGTCCAGCCCGGTCCCGCGACCCAGAAGCGCCCCCCTCGTCCGCCGGTCGCGCGCGTCCCGACATAAGCGAAATTGTCCGTCAGCGCGTTCATGAAGGCGGCGGAAAAATATCGGTCGGAGACATCGGGCAACGTCACCTCCACCGGGCCACCGGACAGGTCGAGAAAGGCCGAGGAGTAGATCGTATCGTTGTTGGGGGCGGTGACGTTGCGCGACGTGTGATCGGATAGTTGGGCGCGCTGCTTCACCTGATTGAGGATGCCGGGATTGCCCACGCACTGGGCCAGCGTCTGTTCGCTGCGGGCGAATTCATAGAGCGGGTAGGCGAAATCGAATGCCGCGCGGATGGCGGCACTGCCATCGGCCTTCGCCATCAGCGGGCCAGCGATGCCGAGCAGGGAAAGGCCGGCAGCACCTCGCAGCATATCGCGGCGATGCAGATGGATGTCGGTCATGTCTTTCTCCTCTCAACCAACCTTACGGTCGCGATCGTTCCAGAAGGGCTTGCGGATTTCGCGCCGCAAAATCTTGCCCGCAGCATTGCGCGGCACGGCATCGGCAAAGCGGATCGTCTTGGGGCATTTGTAGGCGGCGATGCGTCCCCGACAGAAGTCCAGGATATCCTGCGCGTCCCGTGTCGACCCCGCCGCCGGAACGATGACCGCGAGCACCGCTTCGCCCCAGCGGTCATCGGGAATGCCGATGACCGCTGCGTCAGCAACATCGGCATGTTCCAGCAGGGCGTTTTCGACTTCCACGGGATAGATGTTCTCGCCGCCCGAAACGATCATGTCCTTCACCCGGTCGCGGATGAACAGATACCCATGGTCGTCCAGATAACCCGCGTCCCCCGTGTGCAGCCAGCCGTCGCGGATGGTCGCGGCGGTCGCGGTTGCGTCGGCGGCATATCCGGCCATATTGATGGAGCCTGAAACGACGATTTCTCCCGTTTGTCCGGCGGCGACGTCGCGCCCCATTTCATCGACGATGCGAATGGCAATGTCACCCGCGGCACGTCCGCAGGACAGCAGCAGATCGCGACCGGGCGCATGGTCGTCGGGCGACAGGATCGTGATCGGGCCGGTCGTTTCGGTAAGGCCGTAGCATTGCACGAAACAGCAGCCGATGCGCGCGGTCGCCTCGCGCAGCACCGTCTCTGCAATCGGCGCACCGCCATAAACGATGACGCGCAGCGCAGACAGATCGGCTGCTTCGATAGAAGGGGCGGCAAGGCATGCCTGGATCATCGCCGGCGCCAGCGTGGTGTAACTGACCTGCTCGCGCGCCATGACCCGAACTGCCTCGTCGGCGACGAAGGCACCGCTGACGACCAGCCGGGCACCCGATTGCGCCATGCGCAACATCGGGCCGATGCCGGTGATATGGAACATGGGGGCAGGCGCATAGATCACGTCGCCGGGTGTCAGGTCGAGCGGCGGGCGGCTGTATATTTCGACGGACGCGATGACGTTGGCGTTGGTCAGCATCACGCCCTTGGGCAGGCCGGTGGTGCCGCTGGTGTACATCTGCAATGCTACGTCGCCGGCCTTGGCATGATGCGCCACGGGCCGACTGGACTGGTTGTCGCGCCATTGGGCGAAGTCTCGATCCAGCACGATGATCGGCATGGGACTATCTTGGCAGGCCAGCTTCGCGGCGGGAAGGAATTCCGCGTCGACGAACAGCCGTACCGCGCCCGAATGCTTGAGGATGTAGGCGATCTCGGCAGGCGCAAGCCGCCAGTTGATCGGCAGCACGACCTGCCCTGCGCGCAGGATGCCGAACATCAGTTCGACCTGCTCGTCCGAATTGCGGCCCAGGATCGCAACGCGGTCGCCCACATTCCCATCGGTCAGAAGGCCGTTGGCGATGCGATCCACATGCGCGCTGAGCATGGCAAAGCTGATGGCCCGCGCCATCGGGCCAAGCGCCGGGGCATCAGGGTGGGCATGCGCGGTTGCGCGCAGAAGGTCGTCGATCACGGTCATGGGATCACTCGGTCGTCGTGGATGAAATCGACATCGGGATTTTCACCGACGAACATCGAAAGCGTGTCGAAAAAAGGCGCCTTTCCACCCCATGGCGGGGCCGTGAAGCGCGGCTCGGGCGTCAGGAATGCGGCGCGCCAAGCGGCATAGTCATCGAACCACAATTCCATGACGCGCGGATAATCGGCGCGCTCCGAAACGGTCTTGTAAAGTCCGAACCGCTGCAGACCGGGGAGCGCCGCAATCTCGCGGGCGTGAACGGTGTCGAACCAGAGGTCGGCGTCGGCCTGCTTCACGCCATCCTTCGGACGCATGAATATGATCCAGCGTAGATAGGGCAGCTCCTTGGGCGGCGTTGGCCGGGACACGTAAAGCGTGTCGGGGTTGATCGGGATCGTTGCCGTCGTGCTGCGGAACAGGGTGTTGGCTCGCCAGCCGCCGGGCGGCGGTGTGAAGGATTTCAGGTCATCGCCATAGAGCGGGTTCTGCCGGCTCTCGCGAAAGTCGGCTATCCCATCGAAATGGATCTCGGTCATGCGACCGAAGGCAATGGGGTAACGCTGCGTCGCTTCTGCAGGCGGCAGATAGGACCGGAACGAGAGATAATCGCGCTGCCACGCCTGATAGGCGCGGCGTACCTGCGGCGCGTGAAAGGTCATGTACCAGCGGTCCAGCGCCAGTTGATCGGCACCGGGCAGCAGTTCGATCAGGATATAATGCTTGATCGCCCCTGTCGCCCATGCCGGCGAGGCCGCGAGCATCGCGACTGTGCCGGCCGCTCCGGCCATCCATCCTCGACGGGACAGCATTATGGCGTTCATGTCGTCTTCTCCTTGCGCGGCAGCGCCAACGCCACCAGCCGGTGCGGCGTGCCGCGAAAGCCCATGCCGCAGACGATGAATTGCCGCCCGCCCGCCATGTATGTCATCGGTGGACCCAGCGTATGATCGGGCAGGGCGACCTCCGCGACCACCGCCCCGCTTGTCTTGTCCCAGGCGCGCAGCACCTTCATCGCCTGTCCCGGCCGGTGCGGGCCTTCACCCATGAACAGCAGCGATTTGGTGAGCAGCGGGCCAGTGCGCGCGGTCGTGCCGATCCAGCCGGGATTATAGGGTTTGAACTGCGGCGCATCCTTTGCGCCGGGGCCATTGGCACGCACCCATGCTATTTCGCCCAGATTGAGGTCGATCGCGGTGATCCGGCCATAAGGCGGCTTTAGCAGCGGCAGGCCGCGTGGTCCGCGCACAACGCTCGCTTGCCCCGCAATCTCGCTTTCGCCGTCCGCAGCGTCGGTGCGCCGTCCATCTTGATCCAGCGCCATGGCGACCGGCGCCGTGATGGACGGGACATAGAGCATGCCTGTAGCCGGATCGGCGGCAGCCCCCCACCAGTTCGCGCCGCCCACCCAGCTGGGCAGGACAATGGTCGGCCGCGTGCCAAGCGGCGTGAACAGAGGACCATGTTGATAAGTCGCCAGAATTGCGCGGGCTTCCTCCTTCAACTCCGCCGTGAAATCGATGAGGTCGTCGTCGCTCACGCCCTGCCGTTCGAAGGGCGGCGGCCTGGTCGGCGTGGGTTGCGTCGCGGCGCTCCGCTCCGCCTTGATTGTCGAGGATGGCGCGGGCCTTTCTTCGATTGGCCAGACCGGCACGCCTGTGCGACGGTCGAAGACGAAGCAATAGCCCTGCTTGGTTACCTGCGCGATGGCAGGAATGGCCCGCCCGTCGACCGTGATGTCGATCAGATTGCCCGCGCAGGGCAGGTCATAGTCCCACAGATCATGGTGTACGAGCTGGACATGCCAGCGACGCTTGCCGGTCACGACGTCGAGCGCGACAAGGCTGTTGCCGTAAAGATTGTCGCCCGGCCGGTCGCCGCCGAAGAAATTGTTGGTGGGGCAGCTTCCCGGCACATAGACGAGGCCCAGCGCATCGTCCGCGCTCATCGGTGCCCAGGCATTGGCATTGCCAGACCTTGCCGCCGATCCGCACAGCCAGCTTTGCGCGCCGGGATCGCCATGGGGTGCGATCATGTGGAAAATCCACTTCCGCCGACCCGTTCTGGCGTCGAAGCCCATTACCGTTCCGCCGGGCATGGGCGTGCGATCCGGGCGATCGTTGATATATTGCCCGACGATCACCGTATCGCGGCAGATGACGGGGGGTGAGGTGACCCCGATGAGTCCGGCCGGCTCGCCGGCGCGGCTCTCTCCTGCCGCGTGGCGCAGGTCGATCGTTCCCCCGGTGCCGAATGCCGTGACGGGTTTTCCGGTGGCCGCGTCAAGGGCGATCAGCCGGTTGTCGCCTGTGCCGATGAATATCCGTCCCTGCCAATGGGCGACACCCCGGTGCAGGAACCCCTTGCTGGTGGGATAGCCCTGTTTCCAGCTTCCGGGATCGAAAACCCACAATGTGTCGCCGGTGGCAGGATCGATGGCCGCGACCTGCGACATGGCGGTGGAGGTGAACAAGCGCCCGTCGACCATGATGGGGGTCGCCTGAAATTCGCCGGGGCGCAGGTCCGGATGATCGGCAAGGATCGCCGCATCGGGCGATTGCCATTCCCATGCTATTTCCAGCATCGCGGCGTTGGATGCGTCGATCTGATCCAGCGGAGAATATTTGTTTGCGGCGTTGGTCGCGCCATAGGCGGGCCATTCGCCGGGCTGATGGCGTTGCGCCGCAAGGGCGACGGGTCGGTCGAACGCCGCCGCCGTCACCAGCGCGACGCCGCCGGCGAGCACGGTTCGGCGATCAGGGCCGGGCATGGCGTTTGAAGAAATCCCAGGCGACGTCGGTTGCGTCGACGGTGTCATAGGGAGTCATTTCGAGCATTCGGGTTGCGCCTTCGGGTGTCTTGGCACCCGGCCAGGTGTGCGTCGCGCTGGCGAGGCGATAGAACAGGACTTCCGATCCGCTTTTGCAGTCGCTCCAGTCCTGCGTCTGCACCTCTCCAGCCGGAGAGGTTTTCGGCGCGCCGGTGCATCCGTCGGCCTTGGTCCAAAAACCGACGGCCTTTTCGACCGGCTGGAAATCCCGGCTCTGCGCATTGGCGACGAAGCCGACGGGGCTGGGGCCGCCGGTAAAGGGCACGATCTGATCCTTCACGCCGTGCATGATCAGGATCGGGACAGGGTTCGCCGGCGGTGCCTCGTCGCCGAACATGGCACCGGCGATCACGCCTGCCGCCGCGATCTTGCCGGACAGGGCGATCGCCACCTTGTGGGTCAGCATGCCGCCGTTCGACATGCCGGTCACATAGACACGCTTGGGATCGGCCACCCCGCTGCGCACCAGATCGTCGAGCAGGGCGGAGATGAAGCCGACATCGTCGCTATGGCTGCTCATTGCCATGCCGCAGCAGCCGCCGGCATTCCACGTCGCCATGCGACCGTCGCGGCCAACGCCATCGGGAAAGGCGACCACCAGACCTTCGGCGCGGGCCTTGTCTGCCCATCGCGGCACCATCGTCTTGCCACTGCCGCCGCCGCCGTGCAGGGCGATGACCAGCGGAGCGGGGCCACTGCCGCGGCGCGCATCGAGCATCAGATAGCTGCGCGACGCGCCGTCCACGGCCAGCGAACGCTGTTCCACGCCTTGCGGGACGGCTTGGTCCCGCGACGCCGCCATTCGCGCGCGTAACCGCTCGCGCAGGTTGCCGCGCTCCTGCGCGATCCCGGCGCAGGATGTCGCGAGCAGCGCCCCCGTCAACAATATGGAAATGGACCGCATTGCACGTCTCCCGTCTAGAAATTGAAGGACAGGGTCGCGCCGTAGGTTCGCGGCGCGTTGTAATAATCGTTCCCGCCCACCGACACGATGTAATAGAGCTGGTTGGTGACGTTCTTGACCGAAGCCAATAATGTCCAGTTGTCGCCGCGCAGCCCGGCGGACAGGTCGAGGATCGAATAGTTCTGGCTCTTGCGGGTAAGCGACGCATCGTCCCAGCCGCCCGCCGCGGTCTGATAGCTGGCGGTCAGCATGCCGGTTATCCCGCCACCGAGCGGCAGGTCGTACATACCGTTCAGGTTGATGATATAATCGCGCGCCCGGGGCGTTACCTTGCCGCCCAGGTCGAGCACGGCACCGTTGAACAGGATCGACGCATTGTCGTTCCACCGCCCGCGCGAACGCGACACGTTCAGGCTGCCCGACAGCCGGCCGCTGGCCAGCGGGACCGTGCCCGTCAGTTCATATTCTGCGCCGATGATGCGATTGCCGCCGACATTTTCCAGTGTGAAGGCAGGGTTGGTGGGCGATAGCGTCGTCGTTTGCTGAACATCGCGCGTCCAACTCACATAAGTGGCGAGCTGCGATCGGAAATGCGCTGCGCCGATGTTGAATCGTCCCTTCACCCCGATCTCGGCGGCGGTGACGTCTTCGGGATCATAAGGCACCCGGTCGAAGAACCCGTTGACCGGCGACTGGTTGAAGCCGCCCGCGCGATAGCCTGTCGCGACACGGCCATAGACCGTCAGCCGGTCGCTCGGCTCCCAGGTGAGGGATGCGGTGGGCAGGAAGCGGTTCCAGTTGCGCGAGAAGTTGGTGAGGGGAATGGTTTCGTTGGTCGTCGGGTCAAGATCGATCTGCTGAAACGCGAACTGCTTGTCGTCGATCTGGTATCGCGCCTCGACCGACAAGGTGAGCTTGGGCGCAAGCCGGAAGCCCAATTGCCCATAGGCGGAATAGGAGGAAACGTTCTCACGCGATTGCTGGCGGCGCAATTGCCGGCGCAGTGACGTGACCGTGGTGCCGGTGCCGGTCACTGTACCGGTGCGGTTGGAGTAAACCTCCGAGATGAATGTCAGGAAATCGACCCCGGCCAGCCAGGTGATCGGCGTGTTGCCGCTCGACCCCCAGCGGGCCTCCGCGCCATAGCGTTCGAAATTCTCGCCCTGCGCATCCAGCAATCGGACGTTTGGAAGCCGCAGGCCCAGATAGTGGTCGAAGTCCGCATCGCTGCGTGCGCCGTCCCGGCTCTTGTAATCGGCCAGGATGGTGAGTTCGGAGGTTCCGAAATCATGGCGAAATTCGCCGATTACCTGCGTCTGGTCGATCGTCACGCGATCGATGGTGTCCAGTCCGGTGCGCACGAAGATGTCGGGGTCCAGCGTGCGGTTGCGTCCGATGGAGGTGAACCCCGGTGCTTCCGAACGCGAATGTTCGATGGTCAGGATTGCGCTGCTGTCAGTGCCCAGGCCAAAGCCCGCCGCCCCGCGCAGGCCCCAGTCCAGCGTGTTGTCGATCGTGCGGCCTGTCACCTGATCGGTGTAGAAGCCGCCTGTCTGCTTCGCATAATAGCCGCCGGCGCGGATGGCGACCGTTTCGCCGACTGGCAGGTTCAATGTCAGTTGCGTATCGAGCTTGTCGACCGAATTATAGCCAACCCGCCCGCGCACTTCGGTGTCCATCGTCGGTTTGTGGCTGATGACGTTGACCGCGCCACCCACAGCGTTGCGTCCATAAAGTGCGCCTTGCGGGCCGCGATAGACCTCCACCCGGTCCAGGTCATAGAAATCGATCCGGCCATAGCTGCGCCCGCCAAAGCCGCCACCGGCGACGTAGATGCCGTCGCGATAGATGCCCGTCGACGATTCCGAGAAGCCGAGGCGACCGCCGCCCTGGCCACGAAGCGCAATGTCATTCAGATATTCCGGGCCGGAACCGATCAGGATCGCGCCCGGCGTCTGGCGCGTATAATCCGCCACATCGCGGATGGAGAGCCGCTCCATCTCGACTTCGCCCAGAACGCTGACCGATGCCGGCACGTCCTCGATGGACTCGGTCCGCCGACGGGCTTGTACCAGGATGTCCGCCGACCCGATGTCTGCCTGCGCCAGCGTCGTCTGCTGCGGCAAATCCTGCGCCAATACCGGCCCCGACCACATGATCCCCGCGATCATGCCCACCTGTGCATTCCACTTTCGCAATGCCATCGCCCTCTCCATCCTCTGTCGGAGACGTTGTCGCGAACGCCCCTCTGTTACTACGGAGTAACATTGCGTTCCTGACAAGTAAATGGGGAAGGTGCGCGGGGTATTTTTCGGCAGATGCGGTTTGCAATCATGGCCGGATTGGGCGAGCAGGGGCTTCGATGGAGCAAAGTTATTCCGATCTGATGGATGCCCATAGGGAACGCAGGCGTGAGCGGCTGTTGCTCGCGGCGGCGGACGTCATGGATGCGCGCGGACTGCGGCAATCCACGATGGATCAGATCGCGGAGGGTGCCGGCGTCGCGAAAGTGGTGCTTTATCGCTATTTCAAGTCCAAGGACGCGCTGGTCCACGCGGTTCTGGAAGAAGCGGCCAACGCCCTGCTGACGGCCGATTCGGCGGAGGCGGGTTGGTGGACGCAGCGCATGCGGATGAGCCTTCGAGTCGCGCGCGAACATGCGTCCGCCATCCGCCTGCTTGTCCGGCATGCGTCGCACGATCCTGTCTTCGGCATCCATTTCGAGCGGCTGACCGCCGCCCTGATCGCCCGGATCGAGGAGCGTCAGGTGGAGATATTGGGTCCGGGTTCGCCGGTGGCCGGGGAAGTCGGCGTGCTCGATGCCTCCATCGCGGCCTTCATGCTCGACGCCTATGTCCGCTGGATCGAAAACGGCAATCCTCAGGAGGATGAGCGGTTTCTGGAGTGGCTGGGCCAATCGGTCCGCGCCATGGTCTATTACTGGCGCGGACTGAAGCCCTGAGGGATTCGGGCCTTTAGTGGTTGCCCCGGCTCTATTCCTCGCGCGCGGGGACCGGCACGATGATGAAACGGTCATGCACCTGCGAATGCCCCGGCGTGTCGAGCGGCGCCTTCAATCCGTTCTGCAATGCGCGGATTTCCTGAGCTGGCAGTTCGAGCGGATGCTCGTCGGGATGGGTCGGCGCTTCGTGCGGATAGTCGCGACCGGCCGCGCGCGTCATTTCAATATGCGCGCCCAGAACGGCGCGGATCGGATGGCGCGCCGCAAATGCGGCCAGGCGATCGACGCTGGCCCGGTCGTCCGCAAGGAAATTGACGGGGACATAGAGCCGTCCCGCATAAAGCGTGTCGCCCGACAGCAAGATGCGCAGCCGCCGGTCATAGACCATGATCGCCGCAGCCTGATGTCCGGGCGTCGGGATAATGCTGAGTGGACGGCCGCCCAGATCGAAACGAGCGATCTGATTAGGCCAGTGGTCGATGCCGAAAAAGGCGGCGACATCGGCGGGCTTGTGTCCGATCACGACGGTGTCGGGGCGGTCGCGAAAGGCGGCATCGCCCGCGACATGGTCGCCATGGCTATGGCTGTGGGCGACGACCAAGGGGATGCTGCTGCGCCCATGTGCCGAAAGCCACTGCGCGACCAGCCGATCGATGGTGGGGCGTACAACGCCGCCCTCCGCGCCGGTATCGATCAGCAGCGCCTTGTCGCGTCCGAACAGCAGATAGAGAAAGGGCGCCTCGAAATTTGTCTTGACCGATTGCCGGATCACGAAGGTGTCGGCGTCGAGCGCCTGCACTTGTGTCACCGGCTCTTGGTCCAGCGTTCCGTCGATCCATTTCTCAGGGAACAGGTGCGGCAGTGGCGCGCTCTTGGGCCGCGCGGGCGAGGCGGTAAGCGTGCTGGAGCCGAGTAGGAGCATCAGGCCGGCTCCGATCACCCTGCCCATTCGACCCACGATCATCGCATGCCTCCCCCCAAAAAAGATTTGGTGCGGTCCACCGCATCCTGCCCGTTAACCCCACATCATGGGGCGGGATGCGGTGGAACCGGTGCCCTTCACCGAAAGGCACCTGATGGCCCGATCGGATCAGTATTTGATCCGCGCTTCCAGACCCACGGTGCGTGGGTTGATCACCGAACGGGTATAGTAACGCAGCCGCACGCCATCGTTCAGGCCGATGCGCGACCGGTCGTTCGACACCGAGTTCACCGCATATTTGTCGAAGATATTGTTGGCGAACAGGATGATGCTGTAACGGTCGGTTTCGTAACCCAGCGATGCGCGATGCAGCACATAGCCCGGCAGCTTGTCGCCATAGGCGCGATCCCAGCCGAGGCGCGTCACCACATTGCCACGATAGGTCGCGGTCCAGTCGGCGATGATGTTCCCATCCTTGAACGGCTTGGTATAGGTGATGCCCAGGCTGCCGCTGTTCTTCGCCGATCCGGGCAGGCGATCCCCCGACAGGGCGTCGAGCTGGATCGGCGAGCTGGGATAGACGCCCGGTGGGTCGTTCACTGCGATGATTCCGGGCACATCCTGCGTCAGATAGGCATCGGTGTAGGAATAGGTGCCCTGGATCGACACTTCGGGCACCGGCCGCAGCTGGAACGAGGTTTCGAAGCCCTTCGACTTGGCCGTGCCGCCGTTCACGGTGATACCGACGATACCGTTCAAGGTGGCGGAAGCGACCTGAATGCCATCCCACTTGATCTGGAACACGTTGAAGTTGAGTGTCAGCTTGCGATCGAACAGCTCGGTGCGAACGCCCACCTCGATATTCTTGGTGGTGTCCGGCCCGAACTGGATTTCGTTGGGCAAGGCGCAGACATTTTGCTGCGTCGGGTCGAGCGGCAGGACGCAGGGCGCGACGGTGTTGGGTCCGCCGATCCGATAGCCCTTGCTGTACGTGCCATAGAGCATGACGTCGGGCGTGAAGTTATACGATGAGTTGAACTTCCAAACCCATCCGCTCTTCTTCGAACTGCCGCCCGCGGACGGCAGGTCATAGGGGCTGACCGGGTCGCCAAGTAGGGGCAGCACGGCGCGACCCGCAACGTCGGACGTATAGCCGAAATAGCGTGCACCCGCCGTCACCTGCCACGCGGGCGTGACGTGGAACGTGCCTTCGCCGAATACCGCCTTCTCCGTCACCTTCGAGCGGTTGAAGGAATTATATTCCACCTCGTCCGGGTTGGGCTGCGTGCCGAATTCCACCCAGGGGTGATTGGGTACATGCTCGGTATATTCGCGCAGGCTCTTTTGACGGTTGTAGAATCCGCCGAGAACCCAGCTGAACGGTCCGCCATGCGTCGACACCAGGCGAACTTCCTGGTTGAATTGCTTGCGGCGCGAATGGCTTTCGTTCCAGCTCGAAAAGGCCGGGAAGCTTTCATAGCCATAGTCGAGGTCGAGCAGCAGGTCGGTGTTGTCGCTCTGCGTATCGTTCTTGACGTCGGTATAGGCCGTGGTTGCGACCAGATCGGCAATATCGGCGATGTTGGCGTTGATTTCCATGCTGCCAAGGTGCGCGCGCCGGGTCACCGGCTCGATATAGCGCGCCGCGCTCTGATAGCGGCCCGTGCCGAGCACGCCGTTGCTGTTATATTGGCCACCGTCGGTCCGGGTCCGCTGGAAGGCATAGGTGAAATTGACCTTCAGATCGGGGTTCAGCTGAAACAGCAGCTGGTTGCGCGTGGTGAAGGTGCGCTCGAAATTCAGATCCTTGCGGCTGGTCAGGTTTGCGGCATAGGCGGCAGGCGTCACGCTGTCCGGGCCGCTGGGCTGGGGCAGCGACACGCCGGGTTGTTGCAGCAGCAGTGTGTAGTCGATGAAACCCGGATCGTAGAAATAGCCGGTGGCCGTGCGGAACGCGATATGATCCTTCAGGATCGGGATGTTGATGACCGCATCGATTTCGTGGCCGACCTTGCTGCCATGGCTCTTGCCATAGACGCGCCCATGCACTTCGCCTTCAAACTTGTTCGTATCCGGGCGGTTGGGGATGTTGCGGATCGCGCCTGCCAGCGTGCCGAGGCCGTAAAGCGTGCCTTGCGGGCCGAGCAGCGTTTCGACGCGCGCAATGTCGAGCAGCTTGAAGTCGTAATAGAGCGGCACTTCGCCCAGATAAAGGCCGAGCGCAGTGTCGTAGGATGCGCCGGTCGAACTGGTGTCGGACGCATTGAGGCCGCGCAGCACGATCGTGCCGGTCGATCCAGGGCCGGTGTCCGAAATGGTGACGCCGGGCGTGAAATCGGCAATGTCGCGCACGTCGTCGATCCGCTGGCGGGCCAGCTGTTCCTGGCCGACGGCGGTGATGTTGATCGGCACATCCTGGATCGATACCGCGCGGCGGGTTGCCGTCACGATGATATCATTGCCACCGCCTTCGCTGGCGTCGGCCGGTGCGGCCTGCGCGAAGGCCGGATTGGTCCCGACGCCCATCAGGATGGTCGCGCCGAGCAGCGTGTTGCGAAACAGTTTCATGGTCACTCTGCCCCCTCTGCGGTTGGGCCTTCAAGTGACATCCCCCCTTTGGCGCTCTGGCTTTAGGCCGGCACCTGATTGGCCCGTTTCGGGCCAGGCATTCTCGATACGATATGCTTCCTGTCGCACCGGACGACAGCCATCGGCTGGCGCAGCGCTGCGACGCTGATCCACATAAGCTGATTGCGATGATGACATTGGGAAGCGGGAAGGCCCGATGGCCGAAACGAACCGTCCGCCGACAGCGCAATGCCCAAAAGAGCATCAGTGCGGGTCAGTTTCCGATTCACGAACCCTCCGTTCGCGCCGGGCAGTGCCCGGCCGTTTCACCCCTTCGTTCCGTCACCCTTCCGGCTTGACCCCCAACACAATATGGATATTACCTTTCGCGTCAAGCGTAATACTTTTGCAGTTGCTCGGTATGAGGCCCGGCTTGGTTGCGGCGCACAAAACGGCGATTTTCCGGTCTCTTGCCGGTTGACGGTAATTCGGATTTTCCTGACGGCTTTGATCGATCCGCTGTTTCTCCCGGTCCGCTCTGTGACAGAATTGCGAATCGGGAAGGCTCGCTCGCTGATGATCGGAAAAGAACGGCTTCGCGCCGATATAGCTGTGAAACGAGTGACAAGGCGCGGCCTGACGCGCGAAGAATCACACTGGAAGCCGCACCCGCAATGTTATTACTTATGTAAAAATTCGTAATATTTTTGGCTGGACAGGCGTCGTGGCGTTCGCAATATTGCAGTGCGAAAGGGGATCGAATCATGATCAGGATGTTGCGGGCCGCAGGCATGATCGCACTGATGGCCGGAGCACTGCTCACGACATCCTGTTCCAAGACCCCTGACGGTCCGCCCAAGCCGAAGACCGAATTCAATATCGGCTGGTCCATCTATGCCGGATGGATGCCATGGCCCTATGCGCAGCAGGCCGGCATCGTGAAAAAATGGGCCGACAAATATGGCATCAAGATCAACATTGTTCAGGTGAACGATTATGTTGAATCGGTCAATCAGTACACGGCCGGCAAGTTCGACGGCGTGACTGTCACCAACATGGATGCGCTGACGATCCCCGCGGCGGGCGGAAAGGACACCAGCGCCATCATCGTGGGCGATTATTCCAACGGCAATGACGGCATATTGCTGAAGGGCGCGGACCAGTTCGCCGCGATCAAGGGCCGTCAGGTCAATCTGGTCGAACTGTCGGTGTCGCATTATCTGCTGGCGCGTGCGCTCGAAAAGGCCGGCATGAAGCCGACGGACGTCAAGACGGTGAACACATCGGACGCGGATATTGTCGGCGCTTTCAACAGCCCGGACGTTACGGCCGCCGTCGCCTGGAACCCGCAGCTTTCCGTGATGAAGGGGCTGGCTGGGGCAAAGGAAGTTTTCAGCTCCGCGCAAATCCCCGGCGAGATCATGGACCTGCTGGTGGTCGACACGGCCACGATCAAGGCGAACCCGAACCTGGGCAAGGCGCTGGCGGGCATCTGGTATGAAACGATGGCGCTGATGAAGCGGCAGGATGCGCAGGGCCAGGCCGCGCGGGCCGCCATGGCGAAGCTTTCGGGTGCGACGCCCGCCGATTTCGACCGACAGCTGACCACGACCTATCTCTACGCCGATCCCAAGGCGGCGGTGGCGGCAACGACGTCGCCCGCGCTGGTCAAGACGATGACGCAGGTGCGCGATTTCAGCTTCGCGCACGGACTGTTCAAGGGTGCGGCGACGGCGGACGCGGTGGGCATGGGCTTTCCCGGCGGCAAGACATTGGGCGACGCGCAGCATGTCACGCTGCGTTTCGACGACAGCTTCATGAAGATGGCGGGCGACGGCGCGCTTTAAGGGAGAGCGCAGGGGCTTTGAGCGGAAGGGGGGCGACTTGCGTTACGTGAACCGACATGTTCGCCGCAGCAACCGGTTGATGCTGGGCGCGCTTCCCATCGTGATCCTGTTGCTGCTGTATCTGTTCCTCGCGGCACAGCGGCATGCGGCCAATCCGATGGACAAGATCCTGCCGCTGCCCGGCGGCATGGCTCAGGCGATGGGCGCGTTGCTGTTCCAGCCGGATCAGCTGACGGGACAGTTGCTGTTCTGGGCGGATACGGCGGCCAGCCTGCAGCGGCTGGGCATCGGTCTTGGCATCGCGACAATCACCTCGCTGATCGTCGGGCTTCTGCTGGGTGTGCTGCCGCCGGTTCGCGCTACCTTCGGGCCGCTTGTCACGGGCCTCGCCGTCATTCCGCCGATCGCGCTGCTGCCGATTCTGTTCATCGCCCTGGGGCTGGGTGAAACGGCCAAGGTGGCGCTGATCGTGATCGGTATCGCGCCGGTGATGATGCGCGACATCGCGGCGCATGTCGCCAGCCTTCCCCGCGAACAGATCGCCAAGGCGCAGACGCTGGGCGCGAGCAGCTGGCAGATCATCATCCGCGTGGCCTTGCCGCAGGCGATGCCGCGCCTGTTGCACGCCATGCGACTGGCGCTGGGTCCGGCCTGGGTTTTCCTGATTTCGGCAGAGGCCATCGCGTCCGATGTCGGCCTTGGTTACCGCATCTTCCTCGTCCGCCGTTATCTCGCGATGGATGTCATCATCCCCTATGTCGCCTGGATCGCGCTGCTCGCGGTTGCGATGGACCTGATCCTGACTTTCCTCAGCCAGCGGCTGTTCCCCTGGGCACATGGGATGGGCCATTGAGCGCGCTCCTTTCCCTGCGCGACGTCTGGGTCGAATATGGCGATAAGATCGTGCTGGAGCGCGTGTCGCTGGATGTCGAAGCCGGCTCGTTCGTATCGATCATCGGTCCTTCGGGTGCCGGCAAGAGCAGCCTGCTGCGCCTGATCCTGGGGCAGGAGGCGGCCAGTCGTGGTTCCGTCATGCTCGACGGCGCGCCGCTTCTGCCCGAGTGCGGTCCCGATCGCGGGGTGGTTTTTCAACGTTATTCGGTGTTTCCGCACCTTTCGGTCCTGCGGAACACGCTATTCGGCATAGAGTGCGCGCAAGCACCCTTCACCGCCCGCCTGTTCGGTTCCGCCCGTCGCGCCGCCATCGCCGCAGCGACGGAGATGCTGAACGCGGTGGGACTGGGCGACAGCCTGCACCTCTATCCTGCCCAGATGTCGGGGGGTATGCAGCAGCGTCTGGCCATAGCGCAGGCGCTGATCAAGCGACCCCGCATCCTGCTGCTCGACGAACCCTTCGGCGCACTCGACCCTGGCATACGCGCCGACATGCACGCGCTGATCACCCGGCTGTGGCGTGACTATTCGCTGACCATCGTCATGGTGACGCACGACATCCGGGAGGCATTTGCCCTGGGAACCCGCGTGCTGACGCTCGACAAGCGCCGGCACGACCCCCATGCGCCGCATCGTTTCGGCGCGACCGTGATCTACGACCTGCCGCTGCGCAAGGCGGCGGGCGACATGCTGACGGGCGAGGCCGCCAATGGAGCGCCGGAAACGCCCCGCAAGGAAGAGGAAGGATTGATCCATGGCTAGCGAGCCTGCAACACTGGCGCGGCTCAGCATGAGCCTTCCCGGCGACCTGTTCCGGCAGCTCGACATGATGGTGGAGGAGCGCGGCTTGCCGTCCCGCTCTCAGCTCATTGCCGAACTGATCCGTCATGCTTTGGCCGAGCATGAGGCATTCACCCGCCCCGATGACATGCTCGCGGGCACCATCACCATGGTCTATCGCGGCGATCGCGGCCGGGTGCGCCACCAGCTTGCGCAGACGCAGGCGGATTATCTGAAGGAAGTCATCTCCTCGCAGCATGTTTTCCTGGAAGATGACCAGTCGCTGGAGGTGCTGCTGGTCCAGGGGCCGGCATTCCGGCTCAAGGCTTTGTGTGATGCGCTGCGCCGGGTGCGCGGCATCCATCAGCTTCAACTCGTCACGACAACCGCGTTGCTGCCCCCGCTGCATGAGCAGGATGTCGCCACCAAGGTTCCAGAGGTCATGGCATGAGTGCAGTTCTTTCCAATCCGCTGGCCGCCCGCGACCATGCCCGTCGCATGGCGGGAACAGTGGCCGAAGCGATGCCGGTGTTGCCGCCTGTTGCAGACGACCTGCCGGAGGGTGTGGTCGCCGAAGACCTGATCTGGGAAGAAACTATTGCGGCGGGCGGATACAGCGCGCGGCGGCTGTCGCGCGGGTCGCGCCTCCGGCTGATCGACCTGAAGGGCGATGCCTGCGCCTCGTTGCTGATCTTCAACGCGGAAATGCCGACCGAGCGGCTGAACGTGGCGGACACGGTGAAGGTGCAGTGGAACGCCTATCTCGGGGCGGGAAAGCTGTTGCTGTCGGATATGGGCCGGGTGCTGATGAGCTTCATGGACGATGACGCGGGCACCCATGATGCCTTTTGCGGCACGTCCAGCCCGACGTCGAACGCCGCGAAATATGGGGATGGCACCAACAGCGGCCCAACCCCCAGTGGTCGGGATCGCTTCCTCCTGGGCGTAGCGAAATTTGGCCTGCAGCGGCGCGACGTGCATCCGTGCGTCAACCTGTTCAAGGGCGTTCGAATTGAAGCGGACGGGACGATCGTGCCGCAGGTGGGGCCGTTCGCACCGGGGCGCAGCCTGACCCTGCGTGCGGAAATGGACGTGATCGTGGTGATCGCCAATTGCCCGCATGTTCTGGACCCGCGCGATGACTGGGCCGTGACGCCGCTTCGCGCGACCGCATGGCGCGGTCCCGTTACGCCGGAGGATGACGCCATCCGGCTCGCCACACCGGAAGGGCTGCGCGCCTTTCAGAATGTCGAAGACTATTTCCGTCGTTGAGAAGGAACAGGGCCAATGAGCGCTGACCCCCATTTGACCGGGCTGACCGGCCCCATCGTCCATGATGTTATCGTGCCAGCGCGGGCGCCATGGCTGCACCACCTCGCCGCCGGGCAGACGTTGCGGATCGTCGATCTGGAAGGCAATCAGGCCGTCGATTTCCTGCTGTACGCTGCCGGGGACGACGCGGAACGCTACAGCGCGCAGGATACCGTTGCGGCGCAGGGCAATCTCTTCCTGCGCGAAGGGACCGTGCTGCGATCGAACGAAGGGCGGCCCATGATGACCATCGTGGGCAGCACCGTCGAATATCACGACACGATCGGCGGCGCGTGCTCCTGCGAGTCCAATACGCTACGCTATGGCCATCACACCAAGGCGGAGCATGCCTGCGTGGAGAACTTCCTTGAGGCCAATCTGCGGGAGGGCAGGGGGAAGCGGGACATCGTTTCGAACATCAACTTTTTCATGAACGTGCCGGTGGAGCCGGACGGGGCGCTCGGTATTGTCGATGGTATCTCTGCACCGGGCCTGACCGTCGATCTGCGTGCCGAAATGGATGTCATCGTCGTCGTGTCCAATTGCCCGCAGGTCAACAACCCCTGCAACGGGTTCAACCCCACCCCCGTGCGCATGATCGTCGCCGCATGAGTTTCGACACTGTCCTGATCGCCAATCGTGGCGCCATCGCGACCCGGATCATCCGGACGCTGCGGCGGATGGGGCTTCGTTCGGTCGCGGTCTATTCGGAAGCGGACGAAGATTCGCTGCACGTTGCCATGGCGGACGAGGCGGTCTGCATCGGCGGCCCGCGGGCGACGGAAAGCTATCTCAACATCGCGGCGATCATCGATGCGGCGCGGGCTACCGGGGCGGGTGCCATCCATCCGGGCTACGGCTTTCTGGCTGAAAATGTCGAGTTCGCCGATGCCTGCGCTGCCGCCGGTATCGTCTTCATCGGGCCGACGGCGGACAATATCCGTACCTTCGGCCTGAAGCACAGTGCGCGTGCGCTTGCGGCTGCCCACGCCGTGCCGCTGGCTCCGGGAACGGACCTGCTGACCGACGAGGCAGAGGCGGTGCGCGCGGCGCATGACATCGGCTTTCCCGTCATCCTGAAAGCGACGGCAGGCGGCGGCGGCATCGGCATGCGCGTGTGCGAAGATGAAGCGGCAGTGCGCGAGGGGTTCTCTGCGGTAGCGCGGCAAGGGGCGAGCAACTTCGGTGACGCGGGCATCTTTCTGGAACGCTACATCCGCCGCGCCCGGCATATCGAGGTGCAGCTGTTCGGCGATGGTGCGGGCCGCGTCATGGCGCTGGGCGAGCGGGATTGCTCGTTGCAGCGCCGTAATCAGAAGGTGGTGGAGGAAGCGCCCGCCCCCCATCTGCCCGAAGTGGTACGGCGCAACCTGATCGCGGCGGCCACCCGGCTTGGTGAGGCGGCAGTGTATCGTTCGGCGGGCACCGTCGAGTTTCTGTACGATGCGGAGCGGGAAGAGTTCTTCTTCCTGGAGGTGAATACCCGGCTTCAGGTCGAGCATGGCGTCACCGAAGAGGTGATGGGCATCGACCTTGTCGAATGGATGATCCGCGGCGCGGCCGACGACTTTGCTTTCCTCGATCAGCCGCCTCCACAGCCGCAGGGGCATTCCATTCAAGTGCGCCTCTATGCCGAAGACCCGGCGCTCGATTATCGACCGACATCGGGCGCGCTGACCGCGGTGGAGTTCCCGTCCGACATTCGGGTCGAAACCTGGTGCATGGGTGGCAGCACGGTCAGTTCCTGGTACGATCCAATGCTGGCGAAGCTGATCGTCCATGCGCCCTCCCGCGAAGAAGCGGTGAAGGCGATGCAGGTTGCACTGGACCGTAGCCGGGTCGACGGGATCGAGACCAACCTGCGCTGGCTGTGCGATGTCGTCCGTTCGCCCGCCTTTGTCAGTGGCGAAGTTTCGACGCGCGTGCTGGACGGCATAGGCTTCGAGCCGCGCGCCGTGCGTGTGGTGAGCGGGGGCACGGCGACCACGGTGCAGGACTGGCCCGGTCGTCAGCGGTTGTGGGCGGTGGGCGTCCCGCCATCGGGTCCGATGGATGACCTGTCGTTCCGACTGGGCAACCGACTGGTCGGCAATCCCGAAGGGACGGCGGGGCTGGAGGTCGTCCATACCGGCCCCACGCTGACTTTCACGGCACCGGCACGCATATGCCTGACCGGTGCGGATTTTGCTGCGACGCTGGATGGCGCGGCGGTCTCTCGCGGCGTTGCCGTCGATGTGGAGGCGGGACAGACACTCAGCCTTGGCCGGGCGAGCGGCGGCGGTATTCGCGGCTATATCCTGATTGCCGGCGGCCTCGACATCGCGCCCTATCTCGGCAGCCGCAGCACGTTCGAGCTGGGGCAATTTGGCGGCCATGCCGCGCGCCGCCTGCTGGCGGGCGACACGCTGCACCTGGGCGACGGGGCGATGGAGCCTGCATTGCCGGCGGCGGCGCTGCCCCGGCTGACCAATGAGTGGACGCTGCGGGTGCTGTACGGCCCGCACGGAGCGCCCGATTTCTTCATGGCCGAGGACATCGACGAAATTGTCGCGGCGGAATGGCAGGTTCACTATAACAGCAATCGAACCGGCGTTCGTCTGGTCGGCCCCAAGCCGCGATGGGCGCGCGCGGATGGGGGGGAGGCGGGGCTGCACCCGTCCAATATCCATGACAATCCTTATGCCATCGGTGCGGTGGATTTCACCGGCGACATGCCGATCATCCTTGGTCCCGATGGACCATCGCTCGGCGGGTTCGTTTGCCCGTTCGTGGTCATCGCGGCGGATCGCTGGATGCTGGGGCAGCTGGCCCCCGGCGACAAGCTTCGCTTTGCGCCGGTGGACATCGCCGACGCCCGCTCCGCCGATCAGCACCAGCGGACACTGATCGCGTCGGGCGCGGCTTATGATGCGGGAAGCTGCCGGGCGGTGGCGACGCTGTCTCCGGTCCTTGCCGAAATTCCGGCCAGCCCCGATCGCCCGCGTACCGTCTATCGCCAACAGGGCGATCGCAACATCCTGGTCGAATATGGCCCGATCCTGCTCGACATCGAACTGCGCATCCGTGCGCATGCCCTGATGACCGAGCTGGAGCGGCTGGGTGCGGAGGGCATTGTCGACATCGTGCCAGGCATCCGTTCGCTTCAGCTGCACTTCGATGGCCAAACGCTCGATCAGGCCGGGGCACTGGCGATGCTGATGGCGGCGGAGGACCGGCTGGGCGATCTTGCCGATTTCACCATCCCCTCGCGCATCGTTCATTTGCCGCTGAGCTGGCGCGATCCCGCGACGATCGAGACCATCGAGAAATATATGGGCGCGGTGCGCGACGATGCGCCCTGGTGCCCCGACAATATCGAATTCATCCGGCGTATCAACGGATTGCCGGATGTCGCCGCCGTCGAGAACCTGATTTTCGAGGCGAACTATCTGGTGATGGGCCTGGGCGACGTGTATCTCGGCGCGCCGGTCGCGACTCCGATCGATCCGCGGCACAGGCTTGTCACGACCAAGTACAATCCGGCACGCACATGGACGCCGCCCAATGTCGTGGGCATCGGCGGCGCCTATATGTGCATTTACGGGATGGAGGGGCCGGGCGGCTATCAGTTGTTCGGCCGCACGATTCAGGTGTGGAACACGCATCGGCAAACCGACGCCTTTACCGAAGGCAGGCCGTGGCTACTGCGGTTTTTCGACCAGATTCGTTTCTATCCGGTCAGCGCGGAAGAACTGGCCGAATGGAGACGCGACTTCCCGACCGGGCGGCGTTCGATCAGGATCGAACCATCGGAATTTCGTTTGGCGGACTATCGCGCGTTCCTGGCCGACAATGCGGAAGGGATCGCCGCGTTTCAGGCACGCAGGCAGGACGCTTTCGATGAAGAACGCGCCGAGTGGCAGCGCAGCGGCGAATTCGATCGCCTGACCGACCTTGCCGAGGCGGATCAGCCAGAGGCCGCCGCCGTCGACGTTCCGGAAGGGGCCGACCTTGTCGAAGCGCCCTTTGGCGGTTCGGTCTGGAAACTGCTGGTATCGGCGGGCGACAAGGTGGAGGTCGGAGACACCATCGCGATCATCGAGGCGATGAAGATGGAATGTCCGGTGCGCAGTCCAGGTTCGGGCACGGTCGAAGCGCTGTATGTGCAGGAGCGACAGTCGTTGCAGCCCGGCGCGCCGATGATGGCCCTGCGGGAACACGCATGAGCGCGCTCGACCGCCGCAGCGCATCGGCGATCGCGCAGGCGGTCGGTTCGGGGCGGATGAGCGCGGTCGCGGTGGCGCAGGAAACGCTCGCGCGGCTTGCAGTTTACGATGCGATTCAACCGCAAGCCTGGATCAGTCGCGTGGAGCCGGATGCGTTGCTGGAGGCTGCGCACGCCATCGATGCCCGCGTCGCCGCGGGTGAGCGATTGCCGCTGGCCGGCGTTCCTTTCGCGGTGAAGGACAATATCGATGTCGCGGGACTGGAAACGACCGCAGCCTGTCCCGCTTTCGCCTATCGCCCCGATATTTCGGCGACCGTCGTGGACCGATTGATCGCGGCAGGCGCGCTGTGCGTCGGCAAAACCAATCTGGATCAGTTCGCAACCGGACTGAATGGCACGCGAAGCCCTTATGGCAGTCCCCGGAACGCATACAACCTTGCCTATGTCAGCGGCGGATCCAGTTCGGGATCGTCCGCCGCCGTGGCGGCCGGCCTTGTCGCGTTCGCGCTCGGCACGGACACGGCGGGATCGGGGCGCGTGCCGGCGGCGTTCCAGCATCTGATCGGCTTCAAGCCCAGCAAGGGGCGTTGGAGCAACAGCGGGCTGGTGCCAGCATGCCGCACGCTCGATTGCATCAGCGTGTTCACCAATGACACCGACGATGCGCGACTGATCGACGTGACCGTCGCGGGGTTCGACGCGACCGATCCTTATTCGAAGACATTGGCCAATCGGCCACTGGGCCGGAAACGCATCGGTGTGCCACGGCGTGACCAGCGTGTGTTCTTTGGCGATGCCGAATCCGAATATCTCTATGATCGGGCGTTGGCGACATTGGCCAGCCTTGGTGAGGTAGTCGAGATCGATTACGCGCCGCTGCAGGAGGCCGCCCAGCTGCTCTATAGCGGCCCATGGGTCGCGGAGCGGACTGCGGCTATCGAACCGATCCTGCGCGATCATCCGGACGCCATCGACGCTGCCGTGCGCGAAGTGGTCGAGCCGGGCGCGGAGATCGGCGCGGTCGAGCTGTTCAACGGTATCTACCGTTTGGCCGAGTTGAAGCGTCATGCCGACCTGATGTGGCACGACATCGACTTCCTCGCCTTTCCGACGACCGGCGCAACCTATCGCGTGGCCGAGTTGAAGGCGGCACCGATCGCGCTCAACAGCGCGCTGGGATTTTACACCAATTTCGTGAACCTGCTGGATATGGCGGCGCTGGCGCTGCCCGCTGGCGCGCGCGCCAACGGCACCGGCTTTGGCATTACCCTGATCGGCCCGGCCGACAGCGACCTTGCGCTTCTCGACGCGGCTGACGCCTATCTGGCTGCCGCTGATCTTTCGTCACCACCGCCACTCGATCTGGAGGGAAAAATGCAGACCGTGAAACTCGCCGTCGTCGGTGCGCATCTGAAGGACATGCCGCTGCACTGGCAACTGACCTCGCGCGATGCGACCTTTGTCGGCGCATTCGAAACCGCACCCAACTATCGCCTTTATGCCATTGCCGACAGCGTGCCGCCCAAGCCCGCGTTGGTCCACAGCGACGAGGGAGCGGCGATCAAGTTGGAAGTCTATGAACTGGGCGTCGCCGAATTCGGCAGCTTCGTTGTGGAGGTGCCTGCGCCGCTCGCCATCGGCACGGTGACGCTGGCGGACGGCAGCAGCGTCAAGGGCTTCGTGGCTGAGCCGCGTGCGCTGAATGGCGCGGAGGATATTACGGCGCTGGGGGGATGGCGCGCCTATATCGCGCAACGCGCCTGAGGCCATTCTGGAAAGGGAGCCATAAGATGCAACGGCTTGGGAGAATGATCATGGCAGTGGCGATGGGATGTGCGGCGGCTTCGACGGCCCATGCCGAGCAGGTCATCACCGTGCCGGGCTTTGCCGACTTTCTGGCGGTCGACGGTGACAGCGTGTGGGCCACCAATGACGGCCGCGTCGAGCGCTGGACGCAGCAGGGCAAACTTGCCGCCGTGTCGATGACCAAGCCCTGCGGCGCGATGGCGATATCGGACGGCGCGTTGTGGGTGGCAGACTGCAAGGAAGGCGCGGTCGTGCGGATCGACACGGCGACGGCGCAGAAGGTCGCCACCATCCCGACCGGCATCGCCAATCCCAAGGGTGAGTTGAACGTCGTGGCCGGTGCTGGCTCAATCTGGGTGGCGAGCGATCAGAAGGGTATCGTGTCGCGGATCGATCCTGCCACCAATCAGGTGACGGCGACGATCGCCGTCAATCTGGGCACGCATTATCTGGCCTTCGGCTTCGGTTCGCTCTGGGCGGTCAGCAGCGAAAGCCGCTCGATCCAGCAGATCGATCCGGCGACGAACGCCGTGGTCAAGACGACGGCGCTGGGCAAGGAACCAGGCTTCCTCGCAGCCGGTGAAGGCGGCGTGTGGGTTCAGGAACAGGGCGACGGCACCGTCGCGCGGATCGATCCGGAGAGCGGCGAAGTGACAGGCCGGACGAAGGTTGGCCCGGTCCTGAAATGGGGCGACATCGACACCGGCGGCGGCTTCGTCTGGCTGCGCACCACCGAAGACCAGACCTTTGTCGTGATCGATCCCACCTCGCTGGCGATCCTGGCCCGCGTGGGCAAGGCGGAGGGCAGTGGCGCGCTGCGTTATGCCGATACCGGTATCTGGACCTCAGCCCACGACGTCCACACGCTTACCTGGTGGCCTGAACCGGCCAAGCTGGCAAAATGATGCGCTCGCGGCCCGGCGGACCGGGCCGCGGACAACGCCAGCGGACTTAGCGCGCGGACGCGAGCTGGGTCGACGCGCCGCCGGCATTTGCCTGGCGTGCCTCGATCTGGGCGCGCACATCGGCGGTCACAGCCGTGCGGCACGCCTGCGCCTTGGCTTCCAGCGCCAGATGCAAGCCGGACAAGTCCTGACCGCAAACAGCGCGTGCGGCCTGATCGATGCGGATCGCCAGGCGCTGCTGACCGTCGGCAGTTGCAAGGTCAAGGCCGCTGAGGTTCAGCGTGGCCTGGCTCTTGGCGAAAGGGTTGGTATTTTCGGTTGCTGCTGAAGCCGAAGTGGCAAGCGCAACCGCGGCGATCGCCGCGAGGCCAATTTTCATCATCATCTCCTGTGCGTCAAACCTGCGCCGCTCTTCGGCAGCTGACGGTCAGATAGGCCTTATAGATGAAAATTTCAACTGTGCGCGGGATTTTGTTGTATTATTACTTTGTCCGTGTTCGTTATTACTTCGCCCTCACCACCAGCATGGCCAGGTCTTCCGAATGGCCCAGCATACCGATGGGCAGGGAAACCTGTGCGGCTTCCGCCGGTGCAGCGCGATCTCCGGCCACCAAGACGCTGATTTTGCGTGCATAGGGTGCGGACCACAGCCGCACGGTGTCGACAGGCAGGATAGCGCGCCAGCTGCGCCCGCCCTGCACGGCAACGGCATGACCGTTGATGGTTACCGTGTCGCGGATGTCCGGGCGGCTGCCCTTGACCAGCAGGCAGCTTTGCGTGCCGCAGGAGATCAGGCGGGTCTTGGGGGCGGCAAAGGCCACCGTGGGAAGCGTCAGCGCCATCGCCATGCTGGTGAAACAGGCGCGACGGAGAAGCTTTGCGGGAGCGGACATGGCCTGGCTTTCGTTCATGCGATATCGATGCCCTGTTGCGCAAAGAACTGACGCACCTGCTCCATCACCGCCTCGTGCTGGCGCCAGCGGGCAATCGAGTCGCGGTAGATGGGACGGCGAACCTGCGCGGCGCTGGGCGTGGAAACCGGAGCCTCGCTGGTGTGGAAGGAGAGGCAACTGTCCGACCAATCGAGGCCGCAATGTTTGAGCAGGCGGCGGGTCTGGCCATCCTGATCCAGCACCATGTCCTCGTACCGGATTTCGATCAGCCGGTCGGGCAGGGCGGAGCGCCAACGCGCCATCAGGCGGTCGAACCGGACGTAATAAGCTGCGATGTCGAGCAGGTCGTAGCTATAGTCATAGTAACGCGACGAAATCGCGAACAGGTTGCGGAAATTGCTGAGCACTGTGTCCATCGGATTGCGGCGCAGGCAAACGATCCGGGCATTGGGCAGGGAACGCGCGATAAAGCCCGCGTACAGGAAATTGCCGGGAAACTTGTCCGTGAAGCGTAAGGCCGGGTCGCGGCGATGGTGGCGCGCACGCTCCAGAAAGTCGTGGCCGATGGCGCTCATGTCGGTTTGTGCGGCGGCCGCGATGGTTTCGGCATCCATCACCATCGGCGTGCGGGTGCCGGCGGCTTTCTTGACGGCCAACGGCATCGCCTGAAGCTCACCCGCGCTTTCCACTGCGGGATGCGATGAAAGGATGCGGTCGATCAGTGTCGTGCCGGTGCGCTGCATGCCGATGACGAAGATCGGTGCGTCGTCCGGTGTCGCTCCGGCGGCCTCCGGCAGCGGCCATGTCGCCTCGACCGCGTCGAAAAGCGCCGCATCGCGTGCGAAGCTGTAGGGCAACTGGGCACGATGTTCGCCATTGGCGGCCAGCAGGGCATCCAGCGCCTTCGCTGGCTCACCCACATCCTCAAGCTCCTTGGCGAGGGCATGTCCCAGCAGCAGCCGATCGCGGCCATCGCGCGCGCCCTTTCGCACGGTGACGAGGCGCGTGATATGATTGCGTTCCGCCGTCTGCTTGCGAAGGCTGGCGAGCAGATGATGCGCCCGCGCATGGTCCGGTGCGATAGTGAGCAGGGACTCTAGCGCTGCATCGGCATCGTCCGTGCGGCCAAGGAAATTAAATGTTGCCGCCAGATTGTAGCGATATTCGCTGTTGTCGCCTTCCAGCCGGACCGCTTCGGCAAAGTGCGGCAAGGCAGCGCTGTGATCGCCAAGGCGCGCATAAACGCACCCCATCGTATCGCGGCTCAGCGCATCGGCAGGCAAGGCGTGTTCCGCAGCCGCCAGCGTCGCAGCGGCATCGCCATCCCGGCGCATCATTATGTAGAGCTTGGCAAGCTGCGCCCGATATTCGCCGCGCGGGTTGAGGGCAACGGCGCGGTCGATATGCGTAATGCCGATTCGCACACGGCCAGCGCTCGATTCCGCAATACCCAGGAGGAAGTGGCCCTCGGCGTCGCTGCCATCCGCCGCGACCAGGGCCGTTGCGAAACGCCGGGCCGAGGCAAAGTCACCTTTCGCCAAAGCGGTGCGCGCTGCCTCTGCCCGTGCGGCGCGCATCTGCGTCATGCCGCGGCAGCCGGCCCGTTTTGATCATTGGCGGGCGGCGCGCCATCGTCGCGCGCGGCGGGCCGACGTGCCTTGTACCGGTCAATCAGGGGCTGAAACGGGAACAATGTCTGTTCGAGGATGGTCAGCCGCTTGCGATCGTCCTGCCCCACAAGGACGCCTTCGCCTTCCTTATAGGTGCCGAAGATCCGGTCGAGCAGGATCAGCGAGTTGCCGTAGTTGCAACGGGTGCTTTCATAGTCGGTCGAGTGATGTAGGCTGTGATGGCGGATCGTCGTGAAGAAGAAGGAATACCAGATCGGTGGATCGGATCGCACATTGGCATGGGCGAAGACGGATATGACGCCCATCGTATTGATGGCCGCGAACAGCGCCGTGGGTTGAAAATCGAACAGCGCCAGCACGCTGAGGCTGATCAGGAACAGTTCGATGGGGTTGCCGACCGCGCCCTTCGCCGCATTCAGCTGGGTTATGTGATGATGCGGCGCGTGGGTGAGCCAGAACGGTGTCCAGTTGTGCATCAGCCGATGCATCCAGTACTGCCCGAATTCCAGCAGGAAGATCGCCAGCATGACCTGCGCGAGCCAGGGCATGTGTGTAACCCATGCGGTCTTGATCCCCAGGGCCGCCTTGACGGCCGTCAACGGATCTTCCGCCAGCTTTTCCGTCAGCCAGACGATCACCGTGGCGCTGAGCACCGAATAATAAAGGTCGGTGAAAAACTCCTGCTTGTTCATGCGCCAGTCCGCGTGGCGTTCGTGAACAATCTCCAGCAGCAGGACGGCGATGACGATCAGCGGCGAGGTGACAGTCAGCGCCCAGGGATTGTCGGTCAACGATTTCGGACCCAAAGCCCAGAAGGCCAGCACCATGGCAATCATCGCCGGTGGTGCCAGATTGAAGATCCGGTCTTTCAGGCTCGTGTGCATATCGCGGCTCCGCTCTCGATGCGGAGACTGCGCTGCACTGCGTCATGACGGGAGATCGAAAATCATGATCAAAGGCATAAATTCTATCTATGGACGACTTTGCGCGCGGATACGCCGCACCACCTCGTCCCAGAAAAGCTGCGTGGCGGTATCGCGCGCCTGCTGATAGCGGGCGAGCAGAAAGATGTCGTAGGCTGGCTCGAAATCGGCGTGCAGCATCGGCCACAGCTTGCCGCTGGCGACTTCGCTCGCCGCCGCATAAATCGGCAGAAAGCCGATCCCGACGCCCTGGACGATCAGGCGGCGCGCCTCGTTGATGTCCTCCGCCAGCCCGCTGACACGCGATCCCAAGCGATAGCGGCGGCGGATATGGGTGATCGCTTCGATCTCGTCTTCGCCGGTCAGGACGAAATCCTGATCCTTCAACTCGCCAAGGCGACTGACCCGGTGGCCGAAATAGGGGCTGCTGCGCGAGCAATAGAGTTGCTGCCGTTCGACCAGCAACGGTTCGTACATCAAGCTGCCGCGCACGCTGCTGTCATAGCCGACGCCGATCTCGACCTCACCCTGTTCCAGCGCGTCGAGCAACTGGCGCCAGGGCGACACCCGGATTTCGATATGGATGGCGGGATTGCGGCGGTGAAAGCTGGTGATCGCCTCGTCAAATTCAGGGGATACCAGCCCCGACACGATCTGTATGCGCAATATGCCTTCGACCTGCTTGGTCGCCTGCGCGATGACGTGCGGCATCATGCGCGCCGATTCGAGCATCTCTTCGCAGAGCGCCATCATCGCGCGGCCTGCAGCGGTCAGTTCAACGCCCGTGGCGGTGCGGCGCAACAGCGGCGTTCCGACATGATCCTCCAGCCGTTTCAGGGCGGCGCTGATCGTGGGTTGCTGGCGGTTAAGCTGGCGCGCTGCCGCACCGATGCCGCCGGCGCGAACGATGTCGACGAACGTGCGCATCAGGTTCCAGTCCACCCGGCTGGCGAATTTCCGGTCGATCAGCTGAGTTCGATCGTCGCTCATGCCTGTGCTCTCCCGCCCGGTCCGATGTCTGCGCTTGCGTCTTAACGCAGGGGATAGATGAAATCGATGGATATCATATTATCTGAATATCTATCGCTATGACCATGCCGGTCTATCCTGCCTCTAACCATCACGCGCAGTCACCGCGCGCCGCCTTCTTGAGGATCATGACGTGACAGCATCGCATGTCCTTCCCCTGGTCGACATCAGCGGCATGGTCAGCGATTGCATCGAAGATCGCCTGGCCGTGGCACGGCAACTCGACCAGGCCTGCGCGGAGGCCGGGTTCCTCTATATTGCGGGCTCGCCGCTGGACGATGTGCCGTTCGGAACGATCTTGGATCGCGCCAAGGCCTATTTTGCGCTCGATCACGATACGAAGATGCGCAGCTACATCGGCCAATCGGAAAACCACAGCGGCTATGTCCCGGTCGGCGAAGAGGCCTTGGGTGATAGCGCCGGCGACCTGAAGGAGGCGTTCGACGTCAATTGCGACTATCGACTGGCGCACGGTCGACGACCGTTGCTTGGCCCGAACCAGTGGCCCGACATGCCGGGCTTTCAACGGGATGTGGGCGCTTATTATCGGCAGGTGACGGCGATCGGTGGCTTGCTCTTTCGCGCCTTCGCGCTGGCAATCGGCCTTGAGGAGGATCATTTTGCCGATTGCCTGAAGCATCCGCCAAGCCAGTTGCGGCTGATCCATTACCCCTTGAACCCAGCGGCGCAGGACCGGCCGGGCATCGGGTCGCACACCGACTATGAATGTTTCACGTTGTTGTTCGCGACGGCGCCGGGACTGCAAATCGTCGATCGCACGGGACAGTGGGTCGACGTGCCGCTGGTCGAGAACACGATGATCCTCAACGTCGGGGACATGATGGAAGTGCTGTCGAACGGGCGCTATGTCGCGACCCGCCATCGCGTGAAGAAGGTCAGGGAAGAACGATATTCCTTCGCGCTGTTCCACGCCTGCGACTATGACTATGTCGTCGCGCCGGTGGTGAAGGGCGAACCGGCCCGTTATGCCCCGATCAAGGGTGGCGAGCATCTGTTCAATCAGACCGCGCAGACCTTCGCCTACCTGAAGCGGCGCGTCGCGTCGGGAGAACTTGTTCTGAACGAGGCGCTGCCGCTCGATTCCTTCGGACGGAACAGCGCAGCAGCGTAAGCGCGCTACAATCCTGCTTTGCGCATCCTAAGGCGCGGCGAGTTTCTTTCTGAACAGCGACCGCACCAGCCGATCTTCCAGAACCCTGCCGATCACGTAAAGCGCGACGAAGATACCCGCGAAGACATAGGCCGCGGTGGGCTGAGGCTTGTCGTCCTCATCCTTCTTCTTCTTGTCGTCCTTCTTGGGCTTTTCCGGTGCCGGCGCGCCAAGGAATTTGTCGACAGGATTTTGGACGAGCACCTTGTCCTTCTTCTCGTCCTTCTTTTCAGCGGTCTTGGCGGGGGGCTGCTCCAGCCTGCCTGCCACCAGCGTCAGACCGGCAAAACTGAGGAACAGCAGCGGCGCGAGGAAACAGAAGAGCAAGGCCCGGCTGGCCAGATTATAGCGCAACACCGGCCCTGACGATCCCTGCTCGATATGCAGAACGCCGCTGTCGAACACCGACATCTTGTCCTGCGCCGGCTGATCCTTCTTGCTGAAGACCAGCGTGTCACCCGCGCGATCATGGCTGGTTCCGATCTCGCGGAACAGTGGCGCAAGGCGCGCGAACGCATCTTCGCTGCTTTGCCCGCCCGGCAGCGCCAGGCTGCCCTTCACATGCCAGATCCAGTCTGCGAAACGGAAGTTCACATGATCTCCATCGTTAAGGAGGCGTCATCAAGGACAGGCGCGCGCCGGATCATTCGGCGGGCAGGGCGACCGGCCGGTTCGAGCGCTCCTTCAGCGATTTCCACCCCTCGGTGAAAGGGAAGGTCATCTGTTCACGGATGGTCATGCGACGACCGCCCTCCATGCCGAGCAGTTCGGCCTCGCCGTCGATGCAGGTGCCGAACATGCGGTCGATGATGATCCAGCTGTTCGAATAATTGCTCCGCGTGGCTTCGAAATCCTGCGAGTGGTGCAGGCTGTGATGCTCGGTCGTGTTGAACAGGAAACGCCACCAGCGCGGCGAGTTGAAGCGGACATTGATGTGCTGATAGCTGCCAACCGCAAGCCCGATGGTTCCAGCGAGCAGTGCAGCACGCGGTAGGAAATCGAAAAACCCGCCGATCCCGATCCCGATCAGGAACAGTTCGACAGGATTGCCGACCGCGCCCTTATTGATGTTCAGCTGTGTAATATAGTGATGGACGGAATGGGGCAGCCACAGCGGATACCAGTTGTGCATGCCGCGATGCATCCAATATTGGCCGAAATCGAACATGAAGGAGATGATGAACGCCTGCAACAGCAGCGGCAGGCCGGTGAACCAGGCCAGCTTGTCCCAGTCGAAGGAATGCTGCACGGCCTCGATCACCGCGTGGCTGCCGATATAGCGCTCGACCAGATCCAGGATCGTGAAACCCAGACCGACATAGAACAGGTCGGTCATCAGTTCTTTCCACGTCAGCTTCCAGCTTTGGTAGCGCGGGTTGACCCATTCCAGCGCCAGCAGCAGCACCCGAAAACCGATCCCGACCGCGATAGCGGTCGATGCCTTGGCGATGGAGTTGGGAGCATAATACCAGAACAGGATCAGCGCGAAGAGCGCCGTCGGCTGGAACCAGGTGAAGACAAATCGCTTCACCGGCCCGCCCTCTACGCGCGGGATGTTTTCCCAACCGATCGTCACCGGCGCATCGGCGCCGATGATCCGATTGCCTACGCGAACTCCGTTCATATCGCGCTCCCCCGAGTGCTGGCGGAAAATGCTGGGTCACTTTTCCGGCGGCGATGGTTTGCGCGGCTGTCCCGCGCTCCCATCGCTGGCCTGAAGAAAATGACAGGGGGAGGATCGCTAAACCCAGGCCATCACGCCAGATGGCAATATGGTATCAGCCCCATAGATTTGATTTATGAGATGCGAACTGGTCGATGGTTTGCGGCTCGGTGTACGAACCATCGAGGCCAGAAACCGGCAAAGACGTCGGCTCCGGCAGCCCTTGGGCGATAAGTGCTTAAATTGTTCGCCAATTCAGAGTGGGGACCCTGGCCCCCGCGCCTTCTGCCCCGACATGGCGTATCCCGCCCGCTCCAGAGGCGTCTTCAGTGAGTCGAAGACCGTTCCGGCAAGCATCGCAGCGCCCAGGACGACCATGACGCCCAGTCCGACGCGTTCGATCTTGCGCCCCAGAGATCTGCGCGTTGGAAATGCCATGCGATGGGGCAATCAGTACGGACGGTTGCGCGGCGTTCCACATATTCGCCGGTCGGCGTGGTGCGGCGCGTCGCGGTCATATGGCCCGGAATGTCGCGCAGGGTGGCCGTCGTTATCCGGTCCCGCAACTGGACGCCGCATTGTCCGTCGCGGCTCCACCGGACCTGGCCGATCATCACCTTGTCGCCACGGCGGATCTCGATGAAGCTGCCCGCCGATGGCGGCATGGGCATGCGCAGCATCAGCCCGCGCGAAGAATGATTGGCGATCTGCGCATCGAGCCATCGCAAACCCTGCTTAACCCGTGCAGAAAAGCAGCAGCTTTGCCGTTCTTCCCTGTCTTTCATCGCGCACCTCTCGACCACTTCGGTGCGCGATATCAGCTGTGCGAACGCAGAGAAATTGCGATAAGAGCCTTAGGAGAAAGCGCTTAGGTAGTGGCGCGATGAACGGCGCGTTTACCCTGCCAGCGATTGCATTGTCGTGGGAGGCGTAGCCGAATCCTCGATCAGAAGCCCCATTTTGATGACGTCCGACAGCGTATCGACACCCAGTTTCACCATCAGGTTGGCTCGGTAGGTTTCGACGGTACGGACAGAGATCGCCAGTTCGTGCGCGATCTTTTTGTTGGCAAGGCCGCGCATCATGCCTTTCCAGACATCGCGCTCGCGCGGGGAAAGCTGCGTCACCTTCTCCCGCATGGCGTTGCGGAGGTTCTGCTCCCGCGATCTTTCGTGAAGCTTGATCAGCGCCGCTTCGATCGCAGCCAGAATGTCGGATATCGCAAACGGCTTCTCCATGAAGTCGATGGCGCCATTCCTGAAAGCCGATACCGCTCGCGGCACGGAGCCTGCCCCCGTCAGGACGATGACCGCATGCGCGCTTTCGCGTTTCAGCAGCTCTTCCAGTACCGCCAGACCACCCAGACCAGGCATGTTGAGATCCAGCAGCATGCAGCCAGGCGCCAGATCGGTCAGTTCCGCCAGCAACGCCCGCCCGCTCGAAAAGCAGCGCACGGCATAACCGTGCCGGTTGAGCGCATCGCCCAGTTCCGCGCGGATGACGTCGTCATCATCGACAATGTAGACATAGGACAGGCTGTTCATCGCGACAGGTTCCTTCGCTGCTGGGTTGCTGCGGGCAAGGGGAGGCGAACCGTTAGAATGGCGCCATGGCGTTCCAACCGGTTCGGGCCAAGCGTGATCGAGCCGCCCATTTCCTGAATGATCTGGCGACAGACGAACAGTCCAAGGCCCGTGCCCTTGTTCGCCGGTTTGGTGGTGGCAAAGGCGTCAAACGCCTCCTCAGCGATCTGTGCGTCGATCCCCGCGCCATTGTCGGCAATCCGCACCAGCAGGTCGTCGCCATCGACGATCGTACCGATCGCGATATGCGCGATCGCGTCCGGCTCTATCGTGCGCATCTGATCGATGGCGTCCGTCGCGTTGCGCAGGGCGTTGACCACGATCTGCTCGAAGCCGACCTTCTGGACCAGAATATCGGGTACGCCATCTTCCTGAGCGACGTGGATGTCGATGCGATGTTCCTCCAGCAACGGGCGCATGAACTGCACGGCGTTGTCGATCGCGCGGACCAGTGTCACTTCATCGGCGTCATGCTCGCGGGAATAATGCGATGTGCGCTGGATGATCGACTGGGCGCGGCCGACCTGCTCGATGATCCGGGTGAACTTGGCGCGGATATCGTCACGGCACAGTTCCGCATCGTCCAGCAGCATCATGCCATTTTCCGCCGCCAGCGAGATGGTGAAGATCGGCTGGCGCAATTCATGGCCCAGCGCGGACGCCATGCCGCCCAGGTCCATCAGCCGGGAATTGTGCTGAATTTTGCTGCGCACCGCCTTGGCCGTGCGCAAGCGGATGATGCATGCCGACTTCCACTGCTGGATTTCCGTATCGAAATCCTGGGCGAGCAGCATGTGCCAGTCATCGGTCCGGTCGGTGCCCCCGCGAAATTCGAACATCACCGGATCGCGGTAGATCAGGCCGATGAAGATATCGCGGTCGAGCGCGTGGATTGCCATGCTGCCGGAGTGGGGACCGTTTTGCGGGTCGATCACGGTGAAGCGCAGGATGTTGTCCGTCCAGTCATAACCCACGTCGCACAGCATCTGCAGATCGACTTCCGATTGCAGCTTGGCGAGCATCCGACGCGATTGCTCGCGCTCGTGGATGGATTGCGCATAAGCATTGTTTGCGCTGGCGAAGGCCTTCAGCGCTTGCTGAAACTCGGTGAACGCGATGTCGTGGGGTACTTCCAGCGCCTCGCTGCCGAAGCGATCGACGGTCGCGCGCCATTGGGCTAGAGCACGCGCCAGCGTCCGGCGAAAGAATATGAGCAGGCACTGCGTCGCTGCTAAGAGCGCGAAGAGCGGGACCGCGCCCCACAATGTGCGGCGGACGATGGCACGCGCCGTTTCCCTGACCGGCACGGCGACAAAGGCGTCGGTGTGCGGCACCGTCAGGCGGCTGACAAAGCATCCCTTGTCCCAGAAGGCAAAGGTGCGCTGGTCGTTGGGGGCGTCCGCCTGCATATCTTCGAACAGGGTACACTGGCCCGATTGCAGGGCGAGACTGCGGGCGCGGGCCGCGGTGGCCGCGGCGAAGTAGCGAGGACCGCTCACTGCCGCGCCGTTATGCTTGTTGACCTGCGCGTTGCTGATGCTTTCGATGAGCAGCGCACGCTCCCGCATCAGGTCGGAAGAGAAATTCAGCGCCTGCGAGAAGAAGTAAAGCGCCAGGCATACCGACACCATCAGCGTGGTTCCGACGCTGACGGTTTCGCTCAGCGAAATACGGTCGATGCGGCCGAACGGGCGACGTATGGCAATGGCCAGGATCGCCATGTCGGCTGCGCCCGCCAGCAGCATTTCGGTCAGCAGCTTGCGAAGGCACTGGATCAGCGCAAATTCTATCGATGTGCCATAGGCAATCAGCATCACCGCCATCCCGACGGCCAGTCCGATCGTCAGGAAATAGATCAGCGTGATCACACTGACCGGGCCATCGCGTCCACGGCGAATCGCCTGGATGACGAAAATCTGGCCGATGGCCAGCAACACGGAATAGGGATGGCCCCACCAGCCCAGCGTTGGCGCCATGACGCATAGCAGGGTCAGGCTTGCCAGCCGCACGCCCCAGATCCGCATCGCGATCAGGTAGAAGAACGGGCCGAAATATAGTTCAAACCCCGGCGCGATCACCACGCGCTGCATCGACAGGCCGATGGCGGCCAGCACGAAGACCGCCCGGATCAGCCACTCGCGCGGGGGCATGGCGCGCGTTGCAGCCCAGGCCTTAGCAACGGCGCGCATCGATCAGCTTCCTCAGGATCATGCCGGGCACAGGCTTCGCCAGCAATTCGTCGGCAAGTTCGGCAATGTCGTTCCGCGACGATCCGGTCAGCTCCATATGCCCAGTCATCAACACCTTGTAAGGGGCCGGCGTAAAATCCAGATCGTCGATATGGCGCAGGCAATCGAGGCCGTTCTCGGCCTGCAGCTTGTAATCGCAAAAGATGATGTGGGGCTGGTTGGCGCTGGCTGTCGCTACCGCTTCCGCGATGGTTTCCGCCTGGAATGCCTGCGCGCCCAGGCGGACGAACATCTCTGCCATCTCGCAGCGCAGAAATGCGTCGTCTTCGACGATGAGGACGTTGATGGGGCCGGCCATCCTCTATTTATAGAAGGCCGCGATGAAAAATTGCTTTCGTGCGATGGTTTCTGAACCCTATCGAACGATCGCGGCGCTCCCCTCGAAAGACCTTGTCAACGCCGACGCGCGAGGTCGGGCAATTCCATTTCGATCATCTCACCGCCCTTGCGCGCAATGCCCCAGAAGTGGCCGCGCTGCCCTTCGTCCCAATCGATCGCCTGTCCTTCGGCGGCCATGGCGTAGGTGCCCACATGGTCCAGCGTGGCGCCGCCGTTGGGCAGGGCCACGGCGTAAAGTTCGGGCAGGTCATGGCCGCTCAGGTACAGCCGACCGTCCGGCCCCCAGCCGCCGCCCGAAATGCTCATCGGTGCGATCCGGGCGAGGATCGAGGGGGGCAGCGCCCAGCTTTCGGTTCGGCGCCATGCAGCGTCGAAGCGGACGAGCTGGGTATAGCGATGGTCGCGACCCGGCTCGCCGCCCTTGCCGTCATAGTTGGCAAACATGGCCCACCATGCGCCGTCGTGCCAATCCACCCAGGTCAACGAACCGATGGCGATGCCCAGCGAAACCGATCTCTTGTGCGCCAGCGTTCGCGGGTCGAAGAACTCGACGGAGCTTGCCTGAGGCACCTGCGGAAAGTTGGATGCGGCGCACACAAGTTCATGCGCGATGACCGCGCAGCTGTTGATGTGGGGAAAGCGCACCGGATCGCCCTCCCACGTGGCGCGCTTTTCACCCGTGCGCTTGTCGTAGCGGCCGATCCGATAGTTCGCGATGGCATACACGTCGCGCGGGCCGACCGTGACGCCCTGCCGGGCCTCGGCGGCCGGTACACGGCGCAGTGTTTTCGCTTCCCCGTCCGGCATCGGGGTAGCGGCCAGAGCGAGCAGGAGTGCGATCATCCTCAGAAACTCGCCGTCACGCCGAAGAAGAAGGTGCGGCCATATTCGGCCGATTCCTGAAGATAGGCCTGGTTTGGGCCGACCAGTTCCCGTCGCCCGGCATCGGACAGATTCTGCCCTTCGACGTACAGGGAGAGCGACGGCGTGATACGATAGCTGATGTTCGCGTCAAAGGTCGTGCGCCCTTTCCAATATTGATCGGCATTGGGAATCGTGTCGTTGATCGTTTCCAGGAAGCCGCCGATATAGTTGTATGAGATCCGTCCTTCAAACTTGCCGCGCTGGTAATAGACGGTGGCGTTGGCCGTTACGTCAGGCTGCAGGAACAGGCCGGTTCGGCGCGGCCCCACCGATGTCAGGAACGCGAATTTGGAATCGATCAGCGTCACATTGCCGCTAACGCCAAAGCCATTCAGCGGATCGGGCAGGAAGGTGAGCGCCTGTTGTGCGGCAAGTTCGATGCCCCGGATGCGGGCATTTTGGGCGTTCTGCGGCGTGGTGACAATCACCTGCTCCGGCCCGCGTCCGACATCGAGCGTTTCGACGCTCGTGAGCGAGAAGATTTCGTCGCGGATCGACTTGGAAAACACGGCGAGCGAAACCAGCCCGTCATTGGGATAGGCTTCGAAGCTGAGGTCGAAGCCCCGGCTGCGGCGCGGCTTCAGCCCCGGATTGCCGCGCGTTAGCCGTGCCTGGCTGCCGTCGAAGGTCAAATTCTGGGAGGCGGATATCGAGCCATAGTCGGGACGTCCGATGGTGTTCGTGTATGCAGCCCGGACGACGAAGTCCCGGTTCACGTCCCAGCGAAGATGGACGCCCGGCAGCCAGTTGTCATAGCTGCCGCCGGTTTCGACCGGGGTCAGCGTGGCACCCTGCGCGCGCAGACCGGTGGAATCCACCTTGGTATGCTCGTAACGCAGGCCGGCAAGAAGCGTAAGGTTGCCCAGCTTGACGCTGCCTTGCAGGTAACTCGCATAGACGTCCTCTTCCACGCGATAGGCACCGCTGTTCGGGCGGACTGTCGTTACGAAACTGGCGCGATTGGCGTCGAAAAACTGCTGGTACGCGCTAACGCCAATGCGCGGGCTCAGCAGATACTGACCGCGGATCAGCTTGTCGGGACCGGGCACATCCACCGCGTCGAGCGAGTAGGTGAAACCGCTGGCCGCGGTGTAGTCGGTCTGCGCGTTGCTGAAACTGCGGCGCGTCGTGCGATAGACGCCGCCGGCCTTCAACTTCACGCCATGGTCGTCGTCCCAGGCTGCATTCAGCCGGAACTGGCCGCTCTTCTCCAGCGTGCGCAAGTCCTGGTCACGCTGCTGCTGCAGGAAGAAGTTGGCCGGATTGCGATTGGCCGCCGGGTTGACCGGCGTGAACACCGGATAGAAGCCCGAAGTATCGTAGCTGAAGGCATAGTTGCCCGCCTGTGTATCGCGCGTGCGAAACTCGATGGATTCATTGGGGACATGCAGGCGCCCTTGCGAATAGATGGCGTCGGTGTCGATCGTCCAGCGCGTGTCAGGCTTCCACTCCGCCTCCGTGCGGCCGATGACGATGCGCCGTCGCGTGATGGGCTGGTTGAGCTGGATGATATTGCGGCCGCCGGTGAACCGTCCGCTCGTCGGTGTCTGGTCCCGCACCGTCGAAAAGGCACCGGAGGTGAGCGGTTCGGTGCGAAACTCGATCCGTTCCTCATCATCCTCCGTCCTGGCGAGTATCCCGCTCAGTCCCCAGCGGAAACTGTCGCCGCGATATTCGATCTTCGCGTTTGCCCCTGCACGCTGCTTGGTATTGTTGTACCAGAACAGGCGCAGTTGCGTCGGCACCTGTATGCCGTTGCCGCGCGGGTCGCCGGAGTTTACCGGTGCGCCAGCCGCAGTATATTCGCGGACGGAGGGATTGGCGACCTCGATCTGGGGAATGTCATAATCCAGCTGTTCGAAGCTGGCGCCCACAACGACGCCCCATTGGTCGTCGGCCCCGAAACGGCCGCCGCTGGCAAACGCGAAGCGCATGGACGGCTTGTTATTACGCACCTCGCCATGCTGCTCGTATATCCCATAGGAGGCGATGCCGTTAAAGAACATGTCGCGCTTCGCATCGAAGGCAGATCGAGTCGCGATGTTGATGATGCCGCCGACCGCATTGGCGTCATTTTCGGGCGTCACGGTCTTGATGACTTCCACCCGGCCCGCCATCACCGAAGGCACGATGTCCAATGGAACGGTGCGTCCGCTTTCGTCGACGCCCGAAACGATCGCACCGTCCACCGTGGTCCGGTTATAGGTGGATGTCAGGCCACGCAGCACGGGGAAGCGCGGTTCGCCCTGATCTTCCTGAACCGACACGCCGGGAATGCGGCGCAGCGCGGCGGCGGTATTGTGATCGGGCAGCTTGCCGATGTCGTCCGATGAAATGACGTCCGACACCGCGAATGCTTCGCGCTTGACCTCTCTCGCGATGCGCTGTGCTTCTCGCTGGCCGGTGACGACGATGTCTCCCTGGGCAGCGGTTTCGCCTTCGTCCGGCGCGGCCTGTGCGGCGACATCGTCCTGCGCCGCAGCATCGTGCGAAATCATTGCCAGATGGCAGACGCCGCACAGCATCAGTGCCGCAGCACCGCGGATATTCTTCGCAATCATCATTATCCCCCTCGTGGCCGGCCTCCCTTTAGGTTTGCTGGATGACGGGGAAACGTAAGGGGCGTTGCAATGCGGTGACGGGCTGTCACGCCATTGCCATTTTGTCGGTTCGGTGGTCGCGGGCTGCGTGGCCGCTTAAATACGCTCGGTCTGAAGTTGAGCTATTGCGGCGTTCGCGACAGCAGCGCCATGCGCAGGCACTGGCACACAATCTCGTCACGCTGATTGTGCAGGCTGTGTGCGAAGGTCACGATCCCTGCATCCGGGCGCGATCGGCTTTCGCGCAGTTCGACCACCTCCGTCCGGGCGCGCAAGGTGTCGCCGATGAACACAGGCTTGGGCATGACCAGCTTGTCGTACCCCAGATTGGCGACCAGCGTGCCAAGGGTCGTGTCGCCGACCGAAAGGCCGACCATCAGCGCGAATGTGAAGGTGCCGTTGACCAGGATCTGGCCGAATTCCGACGCCCTGGCCGCTTCCGCGTCGATGTGCAGCGGCTGCGGATTGTGCGTCATCGTCGAAAACAGCAGATTGTCGGTCTCGGTGACCGTGCGGCGGACCTCATGCGCAATGCTGTCGCCCACGGTCCAAGCGTCAAAATAGCGTCCGGCCATCGCCTTCAATCCCCGATCTTCATCTTCATGCCGACATGGCTGGCCGCAAAGCCCAGCCGTTCATAGAAACGATGCGCGTCCCTGCGCTGGACGTTGGAGGTTAATTGAATCACGCGGCAGCCGCGGGCGCGGCAGCGCTCGATCGCCCAACGGATCATTTCGGCACCCAGCCCTTCGCCACGCCGTTCGCTGGCGATCTGCACCGCCTCGATCTGGCCCTTCCATCCGCCGACATGGCTTAAGCTTGGCAGGAAAGAGAGCTGCATCGTGCCGACTATTTCACCCGCCAACTCCGCAACCAGCAGATGCTGGTTCGGGTCCGTGGCAATCGCGTCGAAGGCTGCCAGATAGTCCTGATGCAGGGGAAGCGACGGTTGTTCGCGTGCGCTGCCCAGAATGTCATTCGCCAGCATACCCACGATGGCGGGCAGGTCGTCCAGCCCGGCCTCCCGAATGTGCAGGCGCATATCCGTCATGCCGGCTCGATCCGGGCAAGCAGCATGCCTTCGCTCACCTGGCCGCCTTCCTGCGCATGATATTCCTTCACCACGCCATCGAACGGCGCGAGCAGGCTGTGCTCCATCTTCATCGCCTCCAGCGTCAGCAGCTTCTGACCCTTGCTGACGCTATCGCCCGCTTTCACATTGGCCGCAATGATGCGACCGGGCATGGGAGAGAGGATCGCGCCATCCGCCGCGCCGCCGCCGCCGGTCCCTTGCGCGCGGGCGATGTGCAGGATGAAATGTTCGCCGCCTTCGTCGATCGAGGTTTCGGCGTCTGCGGGCCAGTCGTCCAGTGCCGGTTCATCGGTCCAGTCCGTGACATAGTGTCGCCCGAACTGGTCGGTCAGACGCGCTTCCCGCCGCGTCGGCGCGTTAAGGCGCAGGCCCGACTGACTGGTCCATGGGTTGCGTCCCGGCGTCCCGATCAGGCGGGATGCGGCGCGGGCCAGTTCCTCGCTGCTCGGCTCCGGCCGGGCGCAAAGCGTTTCGATATTGCGCTCGATCAGGCCGGTGTCGACATCGCCCTGCTGAAACGCGGCATCACCCAGCACGCGCCACAGGAAGCCGGCATTGGAGACGAGCGGGGCCACGACGCCATCGTCCAAGGCATCGCGCAGCGCGGCGATCGCCCGTGCACGGTCCTCGCGATGCACGATCAGCTTGGCGATCATCGGGTCGTAGAAGGGCGTTATGCGCGCGCCCTGCTCGACCCCGGTATCGACGCGGATGCGGCGGGCAGAAGATGCAAATGCGTCGAGCGTGCCGATCGACTGGGCAGGAAGCCCTTGGTCGGGTCCTCCGCATAAAGCCGTGCTTCCATCGCCCAGCCGGTGATCGTCAGTTCGTCCTGGCGTTTGGGCAAGGGCTCGCCGCTCGCGACGCGCAGTTGCCACTCGACCAGATCCTGACCCGGTGATCTCCTCGGTCACCGGATGCTCGACCTGCAGGCGCGTGTTCATTTCCATGAACCAGATGCGGTCGGCGCGCAGCCCTTCGGTGGCGTCGGCGATGAACTCGATGGTGCCGGCGCCGACATAATCGACCGCCTTGGCGGCGCGCACCGCCGCCGCACATATCGCTTCGCGCGTCGCGGCGTCCATGCCGGGCGCGGGGGCTTCCTCGATCACCTTCTGGTGGCGGCGCTGCAGCGAGCAGTCGCGTTCGAACAGGTGGACGACATTGCCGTGGCGGTCGCCGAACACCTGCACTTCGATGTGGCGCGGGCGAGAGGATATATTTCTCGAGCAGCACCCGGTCGTCGCCGAACTGGACGCGGCCTCGCGCTGGCACGAGGCGAGCGCGTCGGCGAACTCGCTCTGGCTGCATCGACGCTGCGCATGCCCTTGCCGCCGCCGCCGGCGACGGCCTTGATCAGGACGGGGTAGCCGATGGCGTCCGCCTCCGCCTGCAGCCGCGCGGGGCTTTGGTCTTCGCCCAGATAGCCGGGCGTTACGGGCACGCCCGCTGCGATCATGCGCGCCTTTGCCGCGTCCTTCAGGCCCATGGCGCGGATGCTGTCGGGGTTGGGGCCGACCCAGATCAGGCCGGCGTCGATGACCGCCTGCGCGAATGCGGCATTTTCCGACAGGAAGCCGTAGCCGGGATGGATCGCCTCGGCGCCCGTTGCCTTTGCCGCCGCGATGATGCGATCGCCGACGCAGATAGCTTTCCCGAGCCGGCGACGGGCCGATGTGGACGGCCTCGTCGGCCTAGCGCACATGCAGCGCCGTCGGCGTCCGCATCGGAATAGACCGCAATCGTGCGAATGCCGAGGGTTCGCGCGGTGCGGATGACGCGGCAGGCGATTTCGCCGCGATTGGCGATGAGCAGGGACTGGATCACATGCGGAACACCCCGAAACGGGGCGCCTCCTCTATCGGGGCGTTGAGCGTGGCGGCAAAGGCAAGGCCGAGCACGTCGCGGGTCTGCGCCGGGTCGATGATGCCGTCGTCCCACAGCCGCGCGGTGGCGTAATAGGGGTTGCCCTCGTCCTCATATTTCTGGCGGATCGGCGCCTTGAAGGCCTCGGCCTCCTCCGCGGTCCATTTCGTCGCGTCGCGGTGGACGGTGGCCAGGACGCTGGCGGCCTGCTCGCCGCCCATCACGCTGATGCGCGCGTTGGGCCAGGTGAACAGGAAGCGGGGCGAATAGGCGCGGCCGCACATGCCGTAATTGCCCGCGCCGAAGCTGCCGCCGATCAGCACGGTGACTTTCGGCACCGTCGCGGTGGCGACCGCGGTGACCAGCTTTGCGCCATGCTTGGCGATGCCCTCCGCCTCATATTTGCCGCCGACCATGAAGCCGGAGATGTTCTGGAGGAACAGCAGCGGAATGCGCCGCTGGCACGCCAGTTCGATGAAATGCGCGCCCTTTTGCGCGCTTTCGCTGAACAGCACGCCGTTGTTGGCGAGGATCGCCACCGGCATGCCCCAGATGTGGGCGAAGCCGCAGACCAGCGTGGTGCCGTAGTGCGCCTTGAACTCGTGGAACTCGCTGCCGTCGACGATGCGCGCGATGACTTCGCGGACGTCATAGGGCGCGCGGACGTCGTCGGGGACGATGCCGTAGAGCTCTTCGGGGTCGTAGAACGGCGGCGGCACGCGGGCTGCGGCGATCGATCGCGGTCTGCGCTGGGCGGCTGCAAGGTGGAGACGATGTCGCGCACGATGGTCAGCGCATGTTCGTCATTGTCCGCGACATGATCGACCACGCCGGACCTGCGCCCATGCAGGTCGCCGCCGCCCAGATCCTCGGCCGTGATGACCTCGCCGGTCGCCGCCTTCACCAGCGGCGGGCCGGCGAGGAAGATCGTGCCCTGGTTGCGGACGATCACGCTCTCGTCGGACATGGCGGGCACATACGCGCCGCCCGCGGTGCAGCTGCCCATGACGCAGGCGATCTGCGGGATGCCGAGCGCGGACATGTTCGCCTGATTGAAGAAGATGCGGCCGAAGTGGTCGCGGTCGGGGAAGACCTCCGCCTGGTGCGGCAGGTTCGCCCCGCCGCTGTCGACCAGATAGATGCAGGGCAGGCGGTTTTCCTGCGCGATCTCCTGCGCGCGCAGGTGCTTTTTGACGGTCAGCGGGTAATAGGTGCCGCCCTTCACCGTCGCGTCGTTGCACACGATCATGCACTGGCGGCCCGAGACGCGGCCGATCCCGGCGATCATGCCCGCGCCCGGCACCTCGTCGTCATAGAGGCCGTTGGCGACGAGCTGGCCGATCTCCAGGAAGGGCGAGCCGGGATCGAGCAGGCGTTCGCACCCGCTCGCGCGGCAGCAGTTTGCCGCGCGCGGTGTGGCGTGCGCGACTCGCGGCGCCTTGCGGCCGTCGCCAGCCCGCCAGGGCGCGGATCGGGGCGTTGCCGAAGCTTGTCGCGCACCATGCGGCGAGCGTCGCTCAGCGGCAGCCGCGCGGTCAGGTGCGCGTGTCGCACGGCGAAACGGCGCTCGGCGTCTGATCGCAGCCTCGCCCGCCGCCGGCCCCTGCCGATTGCGGTGGCCCGAGGCTCGCGCGTCATGCGCCCGATCAGTTCGCGGCCGATCAGCATCCGCCGGATCTCGTTCGTGCCCGCGCCGATGTCGAGCAGCTTGGCATCGCGCAGATAGCGCTCCACCGGCCAGTCGGTGGTGTAGCCCGCGCCGCCCAGCGCCTGCACCGCCTCGAGCGGCGACCTTGACGGCGTTCTCGCTGGCGAGCAGGATCGCGCCCGCCGCGTCGAAGCGGGTCGTGTGCCCGGCGTCGCAATTGGCGACGGCATAGACATAGGCGCGGGCCGATTGCAGCGCGACATACATGTCGGCGACCTTGGCCTGCATCAGCTGGAACGCGCCGATCGGCTTGCCGAACTGCTTGCGCTCGCGCAGATAGGGCATGACCGTGTCGAGGCAGGCCTGCATGATGCCAAGCTGCAATGCCGGCGAGCACCACGCGTTCATAATCCAGCCCGCTCATCAGCACGCCGACGCCGCCATTCAGCGGCCCCATGACGTTCTCGAACGGCACTTCGCAATCGGTGAAGACGAGTTCGGCGGTGGGCGAGCCACGCATACCCATCTTGTCGATCTTCTGGCCGACCGCGAAGCCCGTCATGCCCTTCTCGATCAGGAAGGCGGTGATGCCGCGCGACCCGGCCTGGCCGTCGGTCTTGGCATAGACCACCAGCGTGTCGGCATAGGGCGCGTTGGTGATCCAGAACTTGGTGCCGTTGAGCACGTAGCGGTCGCCCTGACCGCGTCGGCCTTCAGCTTCATCGAGACCACGTCCGAGCCGGCGCCCGCCTCGGACATGGCGAGGCTGCCGACATGCTCGCCGGAGATCAGCTTGGGCAGATATTTCGCCTTCTGCTCGTCGTTCCCCCAGCGGCGGATCTGGTTGACGCACAGGTTGGAATGCGCGCCGTAGCTGAGGCCGATCGAGGCCGAGGCGCGGCTGACTTCCTCGACCGCGACGACATGCTCCAGATAGCCGAGGCCGAGCCCGCCCCATTCTTCCTCGACGGTGATGCCGTGCAGGCCGAGCTCGCCCATTTCGGGCCACAGATCGCGCGGGAACCGGTCTTCGCGCGTCGATCTTGCGCCGCGGGCGGGCGATCTGCTCGTCGGCGAAGCGCGCGGTGCTGTCGCGGATCATCTCGGCCGCTTCGCCGAGCTGGAAGTCGAAATCGGGTATCATTAAGCATCACCTCTCCAGAACTGCTAACCTGCAGGCTAATCGCTTTGGCAGGCGATGGAAAATTGAAACTGATGCGCCAACTGTATAGATGATATCTATAATACAGGTTAGGTGGATCAGGCGGGGTCGATGTTAGAGCGCTATCTTCTGCGGTATTTCCTGGCAGTGGTCGATCAGGGCAATTTCTCCCGCGCGGCGATGGCCTGTCATGTTTCGCAGCCAACCTTATCGGCCGGGATCGCGAAGCTGGAACAGTTGCTGGGCGACCGGCTTTTCCTGCGTTCCAATCAGCGCGTCCAACTGACCGATGGCGGAACGCGCTTCCTTGGCCATGCCCGGCGGATCGAGGCGGAGTTCAACTTCGCTGCGCAGGCGCTCACTAGCACAGCGGCGAAACCAACGCTGCGGCTGGGGATATTGTCCAGCATTCCCGGCGATCTGGTTGCGCAGGCGGTGGCGCAGGCGCGCCCGCAGGACAGCCATGTGTTCGAGTTGATCCACGGGACGGAGCGAGATCTGGTTTCCGCGCTCGCGCGGGGACGGGTGGATGCGGCCCTGGGACTCGTCGGACGGGGCGCCGCTCGGTTTCTGGAGGAGTCGGTGGTGGAAGAGGGCTATGCTCTCGCGATGCCCGACGGCCATCCGCTGTCCGGCGCGCAGAGTATTGCGGGGGAAGCGCTTGCCGACAATGTGATGATCGTCCGCCGCCACTGCGAGGTGCTGTCGGAAACCAGCCGCTATTTCACGGAACGCGGCGTTCGCCCGCATTTCGCGATGCGGACGACCAATGATGAGCGGGTGTTGCAGATGGTGGCGGCGGGCATTGGGGTGACGGTCATGCCGCAGAGCTACCGCCATCCCGGTGTCGTGCAGCCGCGACTGTCGGGGTTCGATGTCCAGCGTACACTGGGTTGGCAATTCGGACATGCGACCGAGCATCTTTCGGAGGCGAGGCCGGCCATCATGGCGGCGCTGGAACAGTCGGTGCGGGAGCGGATAGCTGATGCAGCCTGAGTGAGCGGCTCTGCGGCGTTGACCCTCCTTGCCGCTTGTGGATATGGGATCGCTCTGGTCGCGCCGGCACCGGCGAGCTTCATGGTCGAGGGACATTGCCGATGGCGCGCCTGAAGGGATTGTTCGATCCCTATATCATCGCCTTGCTGGGAACCGTCGCGCTTGCCTCGCTGCTGCCGGCGCGCGGGCCTGCCGCAACATTTTTCGATTATGCCGCCGACGCGGGTGTCGTGCTGCTGTTTTTCCTGCACGGCGCCAAGCTCTCGCGGGAGGCCATTCTTTCCGGCGCGGGCAACTGGCGCCTGCATCTGGCCGTACTGGGCACGACGTTCCTGATATTTCCGCTGCTGGGTCTGGGCATCGCCGCCATTCCCGGGCTTTCTCCTGTTGTCGCGACGGGCATGCTCTTCCTGACCCTCCTGCCGTCCACGGTTCAATCATCTATCGCCTTCACCGCCATCGCGCGGGGCAATGTGGCGGCGGCGGTATGCAGCGCGTCCTTTTCCAATCTGATCGGCATCTTCATCACACCGGCACTGGTCGCCCTGTTGATGGGGAAGGCGGGCGGGGACGGGGTTTCATTCTCGTCGATCGAGAAAATCGTGCTGCAACTCCTGTTGCCCTTTCTCGCCGGGCATTTCCTGCGCCCGTGGATCGGTGGGTTCGTCGCGCGGCACAAGGCGATGATCACTTATGTCGATCGCGGCTCCATCCTGCTGATCGTATACACCGCATTCAGTGCCGCCGTGGTGGAGGGGCTATGGCATCAGATGCCGGTGCCGACACTTGCGGTCATCTTCGGCCTGAGCGCGCTGCTTCTGGCCGTCGTACTGACCTTTACGCGCACGATGGGCCGATTGCTGGGTCTTTCACGCGAAGATGCCATTGTGCTTCTGTTCTGCGGGTCGAAAAAGAGCCTGGCGTCCGGCGTGCCGATGGCGGGCGTGTTGTTCCCTGCGGCCGTGGTCGGTCAGGTCATCCTGCCGCTGATGCTGTTTCATCAGTTACAGTTGATCGCGTGCGCCCTGATCGCCCGGCATTTCGCGGCGCAGCCGGAATAGGGCTGACCTTTCCCGTTACACATTGCGACAATTGCGGTGCACATCTGACATAGAAGGGCGACATCCCCCCTTCATAAGCATCAGCATGGTTGAACGGCACAGGGCCGATCGGAACATGCACGCAAGAAGGATGTCGCAGATGAAAGCCAATTTTCTTCTCACCGGCGCGCTGGGCGCGCTGATCCTGGGCGGAGGCGTTGCCATTGCCCAGAATGATGGCGCAATCATGCCGGATGCCCCGGCGCGCGCGCCGATGGCGATGATGGGTGACGCCAATCGGGATGGCAATCTGACCCGCGCGGAAATGACCGCCGCGGCGCAGGCTGCGTTCGATCGGATGGACGTCAACAAGGACGGCAAGCTGGACAAGGCCGATCGCGATTTGAAGGCCAAGCAGCGCACGGACGCCTTCTTCGATCGTGCCGATACCGATCATAATGGACAACTCAGCAAGGCGGAATTCGCCGCCGCGCACGAAGCCCGCGCGCAAGCGAGGGCGGAGCGCCGCGATAAGCGCATGGCGATGGGTAACGATGCGCCCCCGCCCGCTGGTGACGGCGCCGATGAGGCGGCCCCCGCCCATGGTCCGCGTCACGGCATGCGCGGCCATGGTCCCGGTCGCTGGGGTCGCGGCGGCCATGCCATGGGTATGATGGCCCGGATGGCCGACACCGACAAGGACGGCGCGATCAGCAAAGCCGAATTCATGGCGGCGGCAACCGCGCATTTCGACCGGGCTGACACCAACAGGGACGGTGTCGTGACGAAGACGGAGATGCAGGCAGCACGGGCGGCGATGCGCGCGCGCGGGCCCGGCGATCGGCCGGTTCCTCCGCCACCGCCACCGCCCGTCGGCAACTGATCGACGGGACCGGCCGACCATCGCTTCCTCCCCCCTTGCTGCGATGGTCGGCCCAGCCGGGGAAGCGTGCCTGCTGCCATCCCCCTAGGTGGCAGGAGCGCTTCCCCATTCACCCTTTCCCGCGCACGGCGGGCATGACATGAGAATGGCATGAGCGAACGACCCCATCTCCTCCTCGTCGATGACGAACGATCGATCCGCGATCCGCTGGCGCAATATCTTCAGCGCAACGGGTTTCGCGTGACGTCGAGTGCGGATGCAGCCGACGCCAGGGTGCAGTTGGCGGCGCGCGCGATCGATCTGGTCATTCTGGACATCATGATGCCGGGCGAGGACGGCCTTAGCCTGTGTCGCCATATCCGCGCGACCAGCGAGACGCCGGTCATCCTGCTCACCGCCCGGTCGGAAGAAACGGACCGCATAGTCGGGCTGGAAATGGGTGCCGACGATTATGTCGTAAAGCCCTTTTCACCGCGTGAACTCGTCGCCCGGATCAAGGTCATCCTGCGCCGCGCGCAGGCCGGCGGGCAGCGCGTTACGTCCGATGACGGCGCCAGTTACGCCTTTGCCGGTTGGGTGTTGAAGCCTGCCGAGCGGACGCTGGTGGACAGCGACGGGGTGACTTTGCCGCTCAGCACCGGGGAATATAATCTCATGCTGGCCTTCGTCATGCGGCCCAATCAGGTGCTCAGCCGCGATCAACTCCTCGACATTACGCAGGGTCGGGAAGCCAATGCGTTCGACCGGGCGATCGACAATCAGATCAGTCGCCTGCGCAAGAAGGTCGAGCCCGATCCCAAGAACCCCACGCTGATCCGCACGGTGTGGGGCGGCGGCTATACGCTCGCTGCCGAGGTGCGAAAGCTGTGACCCGGTTGCTGCAACGATTGTTGCCCAAAAGCATTTCCGGCCAGATCGCGATATTGGTCGCCATCGCCCTGTTCGTGGCGCAGGGCATCAATTTCTGGCTGATCGTGCGTGAGCGGGAGCGGCAGTCGAGCTTTGCCCTGACCGCGACGGCAGTGTCGCGCATCGTCATGGCGGAGGACGATCCGGCGCGTTTCGAACAGCGCTCGCAGCCCCGACGCCGGGGCCGGAACGGGCCGTTCCGCACCTCCGTGGAGGTTTCTGCCACTGGGCCGGCGGCGATTGGAGCGCGAAGGCCGGATATGGAGGATCGCGCGGCGGGCTGGCTGAAATCGTCCGGCGTCGAATTCCGGTCGATCCGCGCCTATGATCGGCCGCTTTCACCGGGCGAAGCGGTGCGTGAACAAACGCTGCGCGATGGCCCACCACGGTTCAAGCGTCCGCCGCCCATGCGCATGATCGTGATGGGGATCGAACGTCCTGACGGCCGCTGGCTGGTGGTCCGCCTGTTCGACTTCAATCGCTACGGCCCGGTTCGTTTCGGCCTGATGGCGCAGACGCTCGTCCTCTATATCGTCGTGTTGTTTCCGCTCATATTGGTCGGGCGCCGCATTGCCCGCCCGCTGCGTGACCTGACGGCGGCAGCGCGGGGCTTTGCACAGACGGGCACGGCCGAGCCGGTGGAGGAACGTGGCGCGGGTGATGTGCGCGACCTGACGGCGGCGTTCAACGCCATGCGTTCGCGCCTGCTGGCGATGCTGGATGAAAAGGACAGGATGCTCGGCGCGATCGGCCATGACCTGCGAACGCCCTTGGCGTCTTTGCGGGTGCGCACGGAATCGGTGGAGGATGACGAGGAACGCGGGCGGATGGCGGAGACCATCGACGAGATGAGCCATATGCTGGACGACATCCTGTCCCTGGCGCGTGCGGGCAAGAATATCGAGCCGATGCAGCGCACCGATGTGTCGGCGCTGGCCGATGCCGTGGTGGAGGACTTTATCGAGCTGGGTCAGCCCGTTGCGCTGGCCGATAGCGCGCGGACCGTGGTTCAGGTAAGGCCGCAACTGATCCGCAGGGCGCTGCGCAACTTGATCGAGAATGCCATCAAATATGGCGAGCGTGCCGATGTCACGGTGTCCCAGGAAGGGGACCGGGTGCTGATCTCAGTCAGCGATCAGGGGCCGGGCATGCCGGAAGACCGGATGAGCGAAATGACCGAGGCGTTCACCCGGCTGGAGGGGTCGCGCAATCGCGGCACTGGCGGCGCGGGTCTTGGGCTGGCGCTGGTGAAGGCGATCATGGTCGATCATGGCGGCCAGCTGCGCCTTGCCAACGGTCAGAATGGGGGACTGGTCGCCAGCCTGGTGCTGCCGGCCTGAGCACGCGGCGGGGCCTTAATGGCCCGGCTTGCCCTTGCCCTTGCCCGCTGCAACTTCATCGGCGTTCAGGATCTTGGCGCCGTTGGGCAAGGCCGTGCGTCCCAGATCCATGGCGCGGATTTCGCGCTGCATCTGCTTGCTCGGATCGTCCCGCTCGGCAATGGCGGCAGCGGTCGCGGCGTCTTGCGGCGGACCCCCGGCCTCTTCATTGATCTTGAACTCGCCTTCGCGCGTCCATGCCAGAACGATGGACATGCGGCGGTTACGCGGGTCATAGGGGTTGGTTCCGTTATACGGCTCGCGATCGGCCACGCCCTCGATACGGGCGAAGCGGCGGGGACCGATGCCGCTCTCCGCCAGTGCGCGGCGCGTCGCTTCGGCCCGGCTGGACGATAGCATCCAGTTGTTCATGTTCCGCCCGGCGGCATAGGGCAGTCCGTCGGTGTGACCGCGCACGATGACGTCGTTGGGCATGCCGGAAATGGCGCGCGCGACTTCGCCGAGCAAGCTGCGCGCGGCGGGCAACAGGCGATCGGTGCCGATGGCGAACATCGAAAAATCCGCCTCGTCGATGAGGTCGATGCGCAGCCCTTCGCGGGTCTGGGTGAAACGGATATTCTTGCTCAGCTTGATCAGCGCCTTGTCGCGCGCCATCTGCTGCTGGATCTGCTTCTTGATGTCCTCGAACTTCTGAAGGTCCGCAGAGCGGCTCTTCATGTTCTTGCCGCCATCGTCGCGCGTTCCGGTGGCATCGCGCGGGATGGTGATCGCGGCGCGGCCCTGTCCGCCGGTGGTGGGGTAGTTTTCCTTGCCCATCATGCTGTCGCCGCCGAACATGCCGTTCGATCCGGCGCTCGCCATCTTCAGTTCGACCAGCGTGGGGGTGAAGTAGTCAGCGAGCGCCTTGCGCTGTTTTTCCGTCGTCGCGCCGAGCAGCCACATCAGCAGGAAGAACGCCATCATCGCCGTCACGAAGTCGGCATATGCGACTTTCCAGGCACCGCCATGATGGCCGCCATGGCCATCGACGATGATCTTCTTGACGATGATCGGCCGTGGTTCGGGCTCGTTATCGGCCCGTTTGCGGCTGGGTGCCGACGCCATGGCTTATTTGCCCCGCATGCCGTCGAACACTTCGGCAAAGGCCGGCTGGTTGGCGTGCGTCAGGCTGGAGCGTGCGGCTTCGATCACCAGCGGCTGGGGGTGGCCGTGGAGCGAAGCGATAATGATCTGCTTGACGACATGATAGATCGCCGCGTCGCTTTCGATCACCGCGCGGCAGCGATTGGCGAACGGATTGACCATGCCATAGGCGAGCAGAACGCCCAGGAACGTACCGACCAGCGCCGATCCGATCATGCCGCCCAGAATTTCGGGTGGCTTGTCGATCGACCCCATGGTCTTGACCACGCCCAGAACCGCCGCGACGATCCCCAGGGCGGGCAGTGCGTCGGCCAGCCCCTGAAGGTTATCGGCGGGCTTGATCGCTTCATGGTGATGGGTCTTCAGGCCATTGTCCATGACCTCTTCGACCGCGTGCGGATCGAGCGTGCCCGAGGACACGACGACCAGGCGCAGCGTATCGCAGATCAGATGGATGAGCGTGTTGTCGTTCAGCAGGCGCGGATACTCGGTGAAGATCGCGGAGCTTTTCGGGTCCTCGATATGCGGTTCCAGCGCCACCGGCCCTTCCACACGCAACGTCTTCATCAGGCGCGACACCAGGAAGATGCAGTCGAGAAAATCCTGCTTCTTGTACTTGGGCCCTTTGAACACCTTGCCCAGGCCGCCGCCCAGCGCTTTCAGATCGGCACCGGAATTTCCGATGATCAGCGCGCCTACGGCGGCACCGCCGATGATGATCATTTCGTGCGGCAATGCGTGCAGAACCGGCTCGATGTCGCCACCGGTAAAGATGAAGCCGCCGAAGACCATGCCCAGCAGGACAACAAGGCCGATGATTGCGAACATTTCCCCAAAGTCCCCTATGCGCGTCCCACCGGTCGACTTGCCCTCGTCCCGGCCCGTTCCCGCGCAGGGGAACGGCAATATGGTTAAGGCTTAACCGGCAATGGTTACCATCAGGTCAAGAGATCGAAGAGCGTGCGGCCGTTGATCCGCGCAAACGCGGCCTGCGCTGCTTCCAGCGAAACCAGCTTCGCCTGAAGCTTCGTGATGGTTTCGGTGAGGTCGGTGTCTTCCAGTTCGGACCGCTGCGACGCCAGTTGGAGGTCGGCGTCCGACAGACGTTCGCCCGCGTCGTCCAGCCGCGAAGCACGAACGCCCTGAACCGACTGGGCCAGAATGACATGGTCGAGCGCTTCGCGAACCTGGCTGAGCGAGGCGTCGCGATCTGTCTGCGTCCCCGATTTGACGCCGTTTATAGCGTTTTCCAGAATTTGATCGAGCGAGAAGGTCTGCCCGTCCACCTGCACGCCATCGCTGACGCTCTGCCGCGTGCCGACCGCTTCGACGCTGAGGCCGCGGGCGACAGGCACCAGAATGGACTTGTTGTCATCGAACACCGGCGTGCCCTGGAAATCCGTTTCGTTGAGCAGTTCGTTGGCGACCTTGCGAATCCCCTCCAGATCGGCGGCGATGGCATCGCGCCCCGGTTCGCCTTCTGCGGTGGAGGCAGCCTCGACGATCAGCTCGCGCGCACGGGTGAACAGGCTGTTGAGCTGCGTCAGGTTGGATTCGGCCTTTTCCGAGCGCGACTTGGCATAGACCACATTCGCGTTCCAGGCCGCCTGATTGGACTGCTGGCGGCTGATATCGGAAATCTGCACCCAGGTCTGCGCGTCGTCGGATGGCGCGGCGACCTTCTTGCCGCTCGAAATCTTCTGCTGGTCGTTGGCGATCGACCGGGCGAGATTTTGCTGCCGGACGATTTCGGCCATCAGCGTCTGTCGGGTTATAGCGACCATGGGCTGTTCCTTCGTTCCGGTCAGAAGATGTCGAGAATGGCTTGGACGGTTTCGCGACCGACCTGCATGACGCGGGCTGCGGCCTGATAGGCCTGCTGGAAACGCAGCAGATCGGCAGCCTCGACGTCCAGGTCGACGCCGCTGACGTCGGACCGCGCAGAACGGGTTTGCCCGTCGCGCGCTTCGGCGGCTTCCTGCTGCAGCTTCGTCGTCGTCATCATATTGGCGTGCTGCGCAACCAGCGCGGTCCAGCCATTTTCGACGCCATTGGTTCCACGGATCGAGTTGATCGCGATCAGATTGCCGTTCAGCGTACCATCGGACGAACGCGCCGCGATCTGGCTGATGTCGGTGATCGTCACGGCCAGCCCGGCCGCACCCAGCGCAGGGTCGTAGGAGACCAGCGGCCCGCCCGCCGTACCTGCGTCCGTCAAGCCGCCGGCGTGCCAGCCATTAAGGTCGCTGGCGAACTGGCTGGCCAGCGCGTTGAGGCTGGTCGTGCGGTCGCGCGCAACCTTCGCGCTTTCCACCAGGCCGCCAATCGACCCGCCGCTCGGTTCGCCGATGGCAGCGCCTTCATGGGCGAGGGCTATGGTGCCGTCGCTGTTGGTGGAGAAGGAAAAGGCGGTGGGCGTCACCGATTCCACGATGGTCTTGCCGGCATAGTCGACCTGCGCCACGCCATGATCCTTGAACGTGATGGTCACGTTCAGCTTCTGCGAAATGGTGTCGAGTGCCGAATCCCGGCTGTCGAGCAATTGAGCCTCTGCCGACGTGCCGGGGACGACGCGCCGCAACCCTTCGTTCGCATTGGCCAGTTGCACCAGTGCGTCGTTAAGCGTCGCGACCTCGATGCCGGCCTGGCCACTGATCGCCTTGGTCACTTCGGCAAGGCTGGTTCCGGCCTGACCGAAAGCGGTCACGACCTGCTCCACGCCATAGACGACATTGGTGCGCAGGGAGGTGTCCGCCGGATTGGCCGCCAGCTTCTGGACGGCGGAAAACATTTCGGACAATCGCTGGCCGACGCCCAGGGTCGTGTCGTTCAGCGCCGTTTCGATGTCGCCGTTCCAGCGCAGGCGCTGATCGGCGCTGCCCAATATATTGCCCGAAAGCCGTGTGGCAGCGTCCAGATAGGCGTCGGTCTGCCGCCGGATGCCCCCGATCTCCGCCCCGCCGAAGTTCGACTTGGGAACGTAGAGTGGCGAGGTGACGGACGACGCCGCCGATTCGCGCAGCTGGATCGTCCGGCGCGCGTAATTCTCGGTGTTCGCGTTGCTGATATTTTCGGAAATCGTGGCCAGTGCCGCGCGATAGGCCTTGGCGCCCGACGCGCCGATCATCAGCAGGTCGCTCATGCCCGGTCACCAAATTGCTTGAGCAACAGGTCGGCAATGCCGAAGCTGCCCTTTTCGGCCATGCTCTGCGCGGTGCGCGCGTCGGCCATTTCGCGGAACTGATCGGTCGCGCTGGACCCGAACACGTCTTCGGACAGGCTGCCCTGTCGCATGTTCGCGATCATCTGACGCAGGAAAATCGCCTCGAACTGTTCGGCGGTCTGCTTCAGCTTGGCTTTTTCCGCCGCACGCGGATCGGCACCGGCCGCCGTGGCGGCGGTCGGTCCGGTCGGTCCCCTGTTCCCTATCGTCGTCACAGCACCACCAACTCCGCCTTCATCGCGCCGGCCTGCTTCAGCGCTTCCAGGATCGCGACCAGGTCGCCCGGCGAAGCACCGATGGCGTTCACCGCCTTCACTATATCGGCTAGAGACGCGCCGTTTTTAATTTCGAACATTGGGCGCTTCTCCTCCTCGACGCTGATCTGACTCGATTGCTGCACGGCGGTCTGCCCGCGAGAGAAGGGGGCGGGTTGCACCACCTGCGGCGCTTCGTTCACGGCGACGGTCATTTTCCCATGCGAAACGGCGGCCGGGCTGATGCGTACCGCGCCATTGATGACGACCGTTCCGGTGCGGGCATTCACGATGACCCGCGCCGGCGCTTCGGCAGGCTTGACCTCGATATTCTCGATCAGGCCCATCATCACGGTGCGCTGTTCGGCTCCTGGCTGGGCGCTGATCGCAATGGTCACCGCGTCGATCGCTTTGGCCCGCTGATCGCCAAAGGCGATGTTGATCGCGTCAGCCACGCGCAGCGCGGTGGTAATGTCGGCGTCGGCCAGGTTGAAGTTGACCGTCGGGCTGGTTTCAAAGCCGGTCGCAACCGCCTGCTCAACGGACGCGCCGCCGGGGATACGGCCCGCGGAGGGAATATTGACCGAAACTTTCGACCCGTCGGCACCATCGACGCCCAGGCCACCCACGGCCAGGCTGCCTTGAGCCATGGCATAGATTTCTCCGTTCGCGCCGCGCAGCGGGGTCAGCACCAGCGTGCCGCCGCGCAGCGACTTCGCCTTGCCCAGCGCGGACACGACGACGTCAAGGCGCTGGCCGGGCTTGGCGAAGGGCGGCAGGTCGGCCGTGACCATCACCGCTGCGGCGTTCTTGAGCGAAGGGTTGACGCCGGCGGGCAGGGTCAGGCCAAAGCGCGATACCACGCCCTTCATGCCCTGCGTCGAATAGTCCAGGCTGTCGTCGCCCGTGCCGTTAAGGCCCACCACGATGCCGTAGCCCGTCAGTTGGTTGGCGCGCAGGCCCTGAAAAGTGCCCAGATCCTTGATCCGTTCGGCATGCGCGGGCACCGCCGCGACCAGCATCAGGGCCAGCAGGGCGCCGATCAGGCGAAGGAAGGATGAAACGCGCAAGTGCATGGGGCTATCCCGTCAAAAGGGGCTGATCATGGTGAAGAAGCGTTGCAGCCAGCCCTGACGGCTGGCGCGGGCGAGTTCGCCCTTGCCGGTGTAGGCGATCTTGGCGTCGGCGACGCGGGTCGACAGGATGCGATTGTCCGGCGTGATGTCCGCGCCGCGGATCAGGCCGGTGATCGTGATATATTCGTCGCCCCGGTTCAGCATCAGCGACTTTTGCCCGCGCACCAGCATGGTTCCGTTCGGAAACACCTTTTCGATGGTGACGGTGATTTCGCCGGAAAGCTGGTTCGACTGCTCGGCCTGACCCTTGCCGTTGAAGCTGTTGGTTCCGCCGGTCGAGACGTCGGTGTCCTTGAAGAAGGAGAAGGGGCCGGTGGCAGGGGGCGTCAGGCCGATGCTGCCAGTCCGCCCGGTCGCCGCGCTGTTGCTTTTCGACGCCTGCGTGCGTTCGACCAGCGTAATGGTGATGACATCGCCGACGGAGGAAGCGCGCGCGCCGCTGGTGAGTGGAGTGTAGCCGTTGGCGACCTGAAAGATCGATCCGTTGGGCTGCGCGGGCTGCATCGGCTCCTGCGCATAATGGGGCGCATATTCGTCCATCTTGGACGGCTTGGGCTTGCCTGCGCAGGCGGGCTCGACCCCGCCCGCGATCAGCAGGGCGGCGGCAGCGAGGAGCAGGGCAGGGGTGTTGCGCGCGATCATGCCGGTTGCGCGATCAAAGCTGCTGGTTGACATATTGCAGCATCTCGTCGCTGGCCTTGATCATCTTGGAGTTGACCTCATAGGCGCGCTGCGTCTCGATCATGTCGACCAGTTCCTCGACGACATTGACGTTCGATCCTTCCAGCATGCCCTGACGAATGGTCCCGCGACCGTCGAGCCCGGCAGCACCGACCTGCGGTGCGCCGCTGGCTGCGGTTTCGACCAGCAGGTTGGAACCCTCGCTCTGCAGGCCGGCCGGATTGACGAACCGGGCGATTTCGATCCGGCCAAGCTCTGTCGGCGCGGTTTCACCCTGCAAGGTGGCGCTGACGGTCCCGTCATTGCCGATGGTGACGGCCATCGCGCCTTCGGGTACCTGGATCTGCGGCACGACCTGCAGTCCCTCGCTGCTGACCAGCGTGCCTTCGGCGGTCAGGCTGAAATTGCCGGCGCGGGTGTAGGCAGTAGTGCCGTCGGGGCGTTGCAGCTGAAAATAGCCATTGCCCTCGATCGCCATGTCCAGCGCGTTGTCGGTCGACACCATTGCGCCCTGGGTCTCGATGCGGCTGGTACCGACCAGATTGACGCCTGACCCGAGCGACAGGCCGGTGGCGAACTTATTGTCGGCCGACGAATTGGCCCCGGCTGCCTGCATCTGCTGATAGGCGAGCGTCTGAAAATCGGCGCGATCGCGCTTGAACCCGGTGGTGTTGACGTTCGCCAGGTTGTTGGCGATCACCCGCATGCGGGTGTTTTCGGCGTCAAGGCCGGTGCGGGCTACGTGAAGGGCTGCGTTGCTCATTGGTCCGTTTCCCCATCAAATCCGTCAAGAAGGAAGGCGCATCAGGCTGGCGCCAGCGTCGTCGATTGTCTTGGCCGTATCGATCATCTTGATCTGGCTTTCCCAGGCACGGCTGGCTTCGATCATCTGCACCAGCGCCTGCGTGGCGTTGACGTTCGATCCCTCGATGGAGCCGCTCGTCACCTTTGCCTGCGGGTCGACCGGCAGCGCGCCGCCGGTGGCTTCGCGAAACAGGCCGTCGACGCCCTTGCTGACCTGGCTGCCGTCGGGATTGACCAGTCTCAGCGTGTCGATGCGCTGGCTGTTGTTCGGGTCGCCGCCCTGCGGCACGATATAGACGCCGCCGTCAGTGGCGATCGACACGCTGTCGGCGGGCGGCAGCACGATGGGGCCGCTTTCGCCCAGCACCGGCAGTCCGTCGCCCGTCGTCAGCAATCCCGTGTCGGTGATTTTCAGGTCGCCGCGGCGGGTATAGCCTTCGTCGCCATTTTCCGCCTGCACTGCCAGTAACGCCTTGCCGTTCATGGCGACGTCCAGCGGATTGCCGGTTTCGGTGACGGCGCCCTGCTGCATGTCGGCGCCGATCACCTGTTCGTTCTGTTCGGCCCGGCTGCGAAAGGTGTCGCCATCCAGCCAGCGGGTGCTGGCGTTGGCGATTTCGCCGCGAAAGCCAACGGTGTTGGCGTTGGCCAGATTGTTGGCCACCGCCTGTTGACGCGCCATGGCCCCGCGCATCGCGGTCATCGATGTGTAGATCAGACGGTCCATGGCGTGTTCCCCCTACCGCCCTGCGTCAGGAACGCAGGTTGTTGATGGTCTGCGTCATCGTATTGGCAGCCTCGATCGCCTTGGCGTTGGCGGAGAAGTTGCGCTGTGCCGCGATCATGGCGACCAGTTCCTCGGTGATGTCGACATTGGCATGTTCCAGCGTGCCGGAACGGACGGTGCCGAACGATCCGGTGCCGCCAGTGCCATAGATTGGATTGCCGCTGCCGCCGGACGCGGCCCAGTGGGAGTCGCCCTGCGGCCGCAGACCTTCGACATTGTTGAAATTGGCAAGTGCCAGCATGCCGATATGCTTGCTCTGCCCGTTGGCGAAGGTCGCTGTGACCAGACCGTCCTGACCGATGGCCACGCTGGCCAGTTCGGAGGCCGCCGTGCCGCCGTCATCGGCGGGGATGGTCACGGAACCGATCTGCTGCGTCGATCCGTCGACGAAGGTCGCGGTGACGACGCCATCGTCGCCCACGGATGCCGTCTGGAACGCGGAGCTGGGCGTCGCGCCGTTGTTTTCGGGAATGGTGATTGCCGGGCTGAGCGGCTTGCTGTTGCCATTGGCGAAGGACACCGACACGATGCCGCTGCCGGCGTTGATCGTCGCGCTGCCGGGCGTGTAGGCCGAGGGCGGAATGGGATTGCCGTCATTGGAGGGCAGCGTGCAGTTGAAGAGAGAGGATGCGCCCGAGCTGGTCAGCTGGCCGGTGCCCGGATCGACCGGCATCAGCTGAAGCACGTTGCCCAGCGTGTCGATCACCTGGCGCTGATCGTTCGTCGTGAACGCGCCGTTACGGGTGAAAGTGATGCCGTTGGTCGGCGGCGCGCTCCGCACGACGAAAAATCCTTCGCCGGCAAGGCCGAGGTCCAGCGTCTTGTCGGTCGATTCCAGCGATCCTTGCGAAAACTGCTGCTGAATGTCGTTCAGCCGCACGCCCGATCCAGAGATACGGTTCGCTGCCTGGCCGCTGCCCGCCGCGAACACGTCGCCGAACACGGCGCGGCTTTTCTTGAACCCGAACGAGCCGGCGTTGGCGACGTTGTTGGACGTCGTCGCGAGATCGATCTGGGCGGCGCGGAGGCCGGAAAGCGAAGTGTAGTAGGACATGGACGAACTCCTTGAGGAATATGGTTAACGCGCGGTAAAGATCAGCCGATCTTGATCGCGTCTTCGGGGGCGAAAGTGCCAAGTGGCGTCAAGAGCTTGGTCTGGCTGGCGTCGGCGGGCGATTGAACGCCGGCGATGCTGGCCCATGTCGCGGCGTTAGTGGCAGCGCCGCCGTTGACGCGCACGCGCACGGCGTCGCTGCTCAGGCGATTGCCGGCGCCATCGGTGCCGTCCCAATACCAGCTGACATCCCCCTTCGCCTGCGCGCCGAGGTCGAGTGTCTTGAGGACATTGCCCGATCCGTCGATCAGGTCGACGCTGACCTTGCCGCTGTCCGCGCCCAGGGTGAACTGTCCGCCATATTGGCCGGCCTTGTCCGGGGTGGCGACGTTGCTCTTCACAAGCATCGACCGACCGATCCAGCTGGACGCTGCCGCGATCCGCGAGCTGGAAAGCTCTGTGCTGATGTTCTTGAGCGCGCTGTTCATCTCGCTGATGCCGGCGACGCTGGAAAACTGCGCCATCTGGGCGACCATCTGACTGTTGTCCATCGGCTCGAACGGGTCCTGGTTCTTCAGCTGGGTGGTGAACAGCTTCAGAAAAGCCGTCTGGTCGAGCGTCGAATTCGACGTGCCGGTCGCGCCGAGTGCCGCGTTGACCGCGGCCGTATTCGTCTTCGCTGCGGTGAAGGCAGTGTTCAATTGCGACGTGAGATCCGATCCGATGCTCATTTGCCCATCCTTATTGTGTCGAGGGTCAGCGACTTGGCCGTTTGAAGAACCTCGATATTGTTCTGATACATGCGGGCCGCCTCGATCATCTCGACCAGCTCCTGACTGGAATCGACGCCGGCTTCCCACACGTCGCCATTGGCGTCGGCCAGCGGATGGCCGGGGTCATGCCGCTTCACCGGCTGGTTGCCGGACTGCACGACATTTTCGACGCGGACCGTCGATACGCCGGGCTGATCCGTCACCGTGCGGAACACCGGGCGGATCGCGCGATAGGCTTCCTGCGCGCTGCCGGTCACGGAACCGGCATTGGCCATGTTCGAAGCCGTCGCGTTCAGGCGGACGAGCTGCGCGGACATGGCGCGTCCGGCAATGTCGAAGACGGTCATCGGCTTGTCGGCCATGCTCATTCTCCCTTCAGCGCGCGTGTGATGGTGTTGATGCGCCCTTCCAGGAAGGAGAGCGTGGTGCGATATTTGACCGCATTCTCGGCAAACAGCGTCTGCTCGGTCGACAGCTCTACGGTATTGCCGTCGAGCGAGGGCTGCAGCGGCACGCGATACCCCATGCTGTCCTCGACCGCCTTTGCGGTGCTGCGATTACCCTGGGTCGCCTCGCGCAGCGCCGCGTCGAAGTCGATGTCGCGCGCCTTGTATCCGGGCGTGGACGCATTCGCGATATTGGACGCAAGCAGGTTCAGCCGTTGCGACCGCAACGCCAGCGCCTTCCCGTGAATTCCGAACAGGCTGTCTTCGACTGACATGTCCGTTTCGCCTCTTTCGCAAAAAATCGTCTAAAATAGTTTTTGAGCCTGCCGTTCTTCGCTGTGACCAGCTGGAGCCGGCAGACCCACGCGCATGATTGTGCAAGGGGCGTGCCAATTCGCCCCGGCAATCGGGCGGCATGGGTGCAAGCTCTGGATTTCCGCGCTTTCCCTGCTTAGGGTGGCGACCAGCGGCAAGAAGTTGCCGGTGGGCGGCAGATTTTTGCCGGTCCCTTTGCCGCGGAAGGGAAATGCACGGAAACATGCCTGCCTGGCTCGCCAATTATCTTGATCCCCGCATGCTGGGCGCCGTGGTGCTTGGCGCGATACTGGTCGCCTGCCTTCAGGTTGGCTGGGCTGGCGTGATGCGCGGCTTTGCGGCGCTCGGACCGCTTGTTCGGGCGCGCCCGGACCTTGACCGGCAGGCGGCGCGCGGCGCCATGCTGCGGGTCGAGGAGCTGGCGCATTTGCGCGGCATTGCCTGCACCGACAGGGTGTCCACTGCGCAGCCCTTCGTCGCCGAAGCGGCCAGCCGCCTCGCCAACTGCGATCGGGTGGAAAAATTCGAAATCTGGGTGGAGGAGGCGCTGGCCGACCGTGCCGACCGCCATGCGCAGGCGCGCAACGCATGGATTGCGATGGCGGACGCTGCCCCGGCGATCGGCATGGCCGGGACCATCATCGGCCTGATCCGCATGTTTTCCGCGATGGACGATCCCGCGACCATCGGGCCGGCCATGGCACTGGCGCTGCTGACCACGCTTTACGGCGTGATTCTGGCGAACCTGATCGCCGCTCCCATCGCGGCGCGGCTGGGCGAAATTTCTGCGCAGGAACTGGCCTGGCAGCGCGATCTGGCCGACCGGATGGTGGCGATTGCGCGACGGGAAAGCGCGGCTTTGCGCCGGGCCAGCCTGCGCGACGTGGGGTCGGCCTGATGGCCGGCGTGGCCGCGCAGGGCAGGGATCAGGGTCGGCGCGGACGCTGGGCGCTCAGCTTTGCCGACCTGTGCCTGCTGCTCTTGGGCTTTTTCGTGCTGCTGCAGGCCAACGAACGCAGCCGGCAGGCGGTTTTGCAGGGCGTCAGCGAATATTTCGGCGCGCACCGGGCGAGCGGCCGGATCGACATCGCCGCCCGCGAATTGTTCGAACCAGGCGAGGCGCTGCTGACGTCGGCGGGCACCGCGCGCGTGGCCACTATCGCCCGGCAGGCCGTGACGAAAAATGGCGGAATCGCATTGGTTTCGACGGGTCAGGATGTCACCGGGACGCGGTTTGACAGCTGGGACCTGGCGGCCGCGCGACTGGGTGCTATCGCCCGCGTGCTGCAGGCGCAGGGGCTGAACGGGGAGCGCGTACGTATCCGCGGGCTGGACGAAGATGCCGTGCGCGGCGCCAAGGGGCAGCAGATCGGCTTCGTGCCTGTCCGCATCCCGGAAACGGCGCGTTGAAGCCAACTGGCACGTTTCTTGCGAAATTGTGTGCGAATGTTCTGCCTTTGTGGGAGCAATGCCATGTTTCGTTTCGCCGCCCTGATCGCCGCCGCGCTCGCCGCTTTGCTGAGCGCACAGCAGAGCGCGCTGGCGCAGGCTACGCCGCGGAATTTCGAGAATCTGGACCGGATCGACAGCTTGGTCGCGATGACCGTCGGGGCCAATCTTGGCCAGCCGGGAGGCCCCGCCAATCCGGTCGACCGGCGTTTGCGTCTGGCCGCTTGCCCCTCGACACCCACGGTTGATGGCCCCCTGTTCGGCGCGGCGATCGTCAAATGCGACGCGCTGGGCTGGCGGATTCGCGTGCCTTTGGTGCCGGGCGGGGCGTTCGGAGCAGCTCCCGGTGCCGGCCAACCCTTTAGCGCAGGAGCGGTTCAGCCCGCGCCACGCGCCGCGCCTGCTGCCCCGCGCACCATCCTGATCAAGCGGGGCGACCCGGTTCAGCTGATCGCCGGAGGGTCGGCTTTTACCGTCTATCGTCAGATGGTTGCGGATCAGGACGGTGCCCTCGGCGACCTTATCCGGGTGAAGGGGGAGGATCGCAATGCAGCGCCTGTCTTCGCCCGTGTCGAGGAAATGGGAAAAGTTCGCGTTCCGGGATTTAATAATGATTGAACCAATCCGTTATAAGCGGGTGCGGGGACAGGACGAAGGACAGGAACCATGATCAAGTCGGTAGGCCAGAGCGCCAACCCAGCAGTGGAAGCGGCAAAGTTGCGCGAAAGCGGCAATGTGCGCGCGGCCGCGTCGCTGACCGGCGACGTCGTGTCGGAAACCGCGGCCCAGGCGACCAGCCCCGCGGCGCGCATGGCATCGCTCGGCGCCCCGGTGGACACGGACAAGGTTGCCCGCATCAAGGCGGCGATTTCGCGCGGCGAATATCCGGTCGATCCTGAGAGGATCGCCGACCGCATGCTTGCGCTCGACCTGCCGGTTCAGGACTGATTTCGATGGGCCGCGCCGCGATCGATGAACTGGAAAGCGCCATCGAGGCGCTGGTCACCGCCATGGCGGGTACAGACGCCCAGGCGATCGAAGCCGCCACACGCAAGGTGCAGCCGATCATCGCGGACATTGCCGGAAAGGGCGCATGGCGCGCCACGCCGGAATTGCGCGAAGTTGTCGATCGTGTCGCGCTGGCACTCGACCGCGCCCGTCTGCGTGCGCACGTCAACGCCGACCTCGCTCGTCGCCAGCTCGACTTGCTGGCTGCCAAGGGCACGGCTGTTCCAGGCGCGGCGACCTACCGCCGCTGAATTCTTCGACCTGACGCCGCAAACGCTGCCACGAAACAGTGGCGGCGTTTTTTATTGTCGGAAATCAGCCCATTATAGGCAGCAACAGATTGGCACGATAATTGCTGAAACACCTTCGGTACCAACGGGGGTTTTTGGCATGTCGGCGTTCGACAGCCTGTTCGCAACAGGCATCAACAGCGGCAAGAAGAGTAACGAACGCCATTGCGCAGGCGAGCCGGCGCACAGGTGTCGACTTCAACTATCTGCTCGGCCAGGCACAGGTCGAAAGCAGCCTGAACCCGGCTGCCCGCGCCTCCACGTCCAGCGCCACGGGCCTTTATCAGTTCATCGATCAAAGCTGGCTGGCGGTGATCAACCAGCATGGCGACCAATATGGTCTTGGCTGGGCTGCCGAAGCCATTCAGCAAAACAGCGCTGGACGCTATTTCGTGTCGGATCCGACGTTACGGCAGCAGATCATGGATCTGCGCAACCATCCCGAAACTGCATCCGTCATGGCCGCCGAACATGCCGCCGACAACAAGGCGGTCCTTGAAAGCCGCCTTGGCCGCGCTGCGCAGCCAGTCGACCTTTATCTGGCGCACTTCCTGGGCGCGGGCGGGGCGGTGAAGTTCCTGAACGCCATGGCGACGGACCCCGGCGCTTCGGGCGCAGCCATTGTCCCGGCGGCGGCGCGCGCCAATCGCTCCATCTTCTATGACCGTCAGGGCAATGCCCGGTCGCTGGCCGACATTCGCAACAGTTTTGCCGCAAAGCTGGAGCGCGGCGTTGCGCGGGCGAGCGGCCAGATCGACGGTCAGATCACGACGCAGATCGCCGACGCAGGACAGGCGATGGACAATTATCAACTGCCCGAAGGCGCGCGCACCGTGCAGCCCGCCGACTATGTGCGGATCGAAACGGCGCGCCTCAAACAAAATTACGCCGCCGTCGCGCCCAATGCCGACACGGCCCGCCTCGCTTATCTGATGCTCGCGACATTCGGAAGGTAACGCAGACCAATGAACCGCAAGGATATGAACATGAAAATCTGGGTCGGCGCCGCCAAGGGGGCCGTGCTTCCGCTCGCGATCCTGGTGCTGATGATGTTCATGGTGGTGCCGGTCCCGGCCTTCCTGCTGGACGTCGGCTTCGTCACCAATATTATGATCAGCCTGGCGGTGCTGATGGTGGCGTTGAACGCCGCCAAGCCGCTCGACTTTTCCAGCTTTCCGACCGTGCTGCTGTTCGCGACGCTCTTGCGCCTGTCGCTCAACGTTGCTTCGACCCGCGTCGTTCTGGTCGACGGTCACAACGGCACGGACGCGGCGGGCCATGTGATCGAAGCGTTCGGCAATTTCCTGATCGGCGGCGACTATGTCGTCGGCCTGTTCGTGTTCGCCATCGTGATGATCATCAATCTGGTCGTCATCACCAAGGGCGCGGGCCGAGTGTCGGAAGTGTCCGCCCGCTTCACCCTGGACGCCCTGCCGGGCAAGCAGATGGCGATCGACGCGGACCTTAACGCCGGCCTCATCACCGCAGAAGACGCCCGCAAGCGCCGTCAGGAAGTGGCGACCGAGGCCGATTTCTACGGATCGATGGACGGTGCGTCCAAATTTGTGAAGGGTGATGCGGTCGCCGGCATGCTGATCCTGGTCATCAACATTGTGGGCGGCATCGTGCTGGGCGTGGTCAGTCACGGATTGTCTATCGCCGACGCCGCGCAGAATTATGTCATGCTGGCCATTGGCGACGCGCTGGTGGCGCAGGTGCCCGCGCTCCTGCTGTCGATCGCAGCGGCCTCCATCGTCACCCGTGTGACGTCCGACCATGACCTTTCCGGTCAGGTCGCCAGCCAGTTCGGCATGAGCAAGGCCTGGATTCCGGTCGCCGGCATCCTGGCGCTGTTGGGCGTGCTGCCTGGCATGCCGCACATGGTCATCCTGCCTGCCGCAGCGCTTTCGGGCTTTGTCGCCTGGCAGTTGCGCAAGACCGCCGCTGCCCGTGCCGCAGCGCCCGCCCCGGTCGAGGAAGCAGCGCCCGTCAATCCGGCCAATATCCAGTGGGATGAGGTTTCGGACGGTGCCGTGCTGGGTCTGGAAATCGGCTATGGCCTGATCGGGCTTGTCGACGAACGCAAGAATGCACCCCTGATGGCGCGTATTACCGGCATCCGTCGTCAGCTCAGCCGCGAACTGGGCTTCGTCGTGCCGATGGTCCGGGTGAAGGACAATCTGGCGCTGGAACCCAACAGCTATCGCATCACGATCGCAGGCGCGATCGTGGGTGAGGATGCCGTGTGGCCCGAAGATCTGCTGGCGCTCGACAGCGGCGCGCTGGAGGGCGAAGTGCGCGGCCGCAAGGCGAAGGACCCGACCTTCGGACTGGATGCAGTCTGGATCGGCGAGGATCAGCGCAGCGAAGCGGTCGTGTGCGGCTATACCGTGGTCGATGCGCCGACGGTGATCGCCACACACCTCAATCACCTGATCGCGGTGAACGCCAGCGAGATGTTCGGACTGGACGAAGCGCGCAAGCTTCTCGACGCGCTGAAGGAAAGCGCGCCGCAGCTGGTGGAAGGGCTGACCCCCAATCCGCTGGGTCTGGCGCAGATTTCAGCTATTTGCCGCGCACTTCTCATCGAAGGGGTGCCGCTCAAGGACTTCCGCCGCATTTGCGAGGCGATGATCGACGCCTGGCGGCCCGACCTCAACCACGACCAACTGGTCGAGGGCGTGCGCCAGCGCATCGGGTCGCTGATCATTCAGCAACTGGTGCCGGTGAAGATGCCGCTGCCGGTCATCACGCTGGACGGCGAGCTGGAAACCATGCTGGCGCAGGCGATGCGGGTCGCCGGCGATGCCAAGCATCCCATCGAGCCGGGCCTGTCGCAGCGGATCGTCGAATCCGTGGTAGAGGCTGCGCGGCCGGTGATGGCACAGGCGCGCACCTTCGCCATCGTGACCTCCCCCATTGCGCGCCGGGCGCTCGCCCGACTTTTCCGTCAGCATCTGCCCGAAACGCCGGTGCTGTCCTTCCTTGAGATACCCGATGGTAAGCCTGTGGAGGTTATCGCCGTGGTCGGCGGCGAATCGCGCGCGATTCCCCGCCATGATCCCGTCGTCCCGATGCGGACGGACCAGCGGGTTGGTTGAGGGCTAGGGGCGGCCAATGAGCATGTATCAACCCATCGCTGCGGGCGACGCCACGCTGACCTATGGCCGGACGGGCGCAGGGGCGGGCACGCCCGAACAGCTGGCGCGAAAATATATGCCGTTGGTGCGCAAGATCGCCTGGCATGTGCATGCCCGGGTATCCAGCGCGATCGAGATCGAGGATCTGCTGCAGATCGGCATGCTGGCCCTGGTAGAGGCTGCCAATAGCTATCAGGATCGCGGGTTCGGCTTTGCGACCTATGCCCAGATGCGGGTGCGCGGCGCGATGATCGATCATCTGCGACGCCACGCGACCCTCTGTCGTTCCGCGATGAACCGCCGCAAGCAGATCGCGGCAACACGCGCCCAACTGGAGCAAAGGCTACGCCGCGCGCCGTCTGAGGCGGAAATGGCGGCGGAAATGGACATGACGGCGGCCGAATATCGGCAGGCTGTCGACAGCAGCGAGATGATGCAGCAGCAGTCGATGGATGAGGTTTACTCGGACCAATCGATGTGGTTCGCCGATACGCAGGACCGCGCCGACGACGTGCTCGAACGGGAAGGGCTGAAAGCCGCGGTAGCGGCCGGCATCCGCAAGCTGCCGGAGCGCGAGGCGATGGTGCTCCAGCTCTATTTCGTCGAGGAAATGAACCTTGAGGAAATCGGGCAGACGCTGGACATCGGCGCGGCGCGCGTGTGCCAGATCAAGAAGGCCGCGCTGGACAAGCTGCGCGGCCTTCTCAAGGAATGGCAAGACTGACGCACAGTCCCCATTCAGGCTGCTGCGGTGAGCGCGCTGCCGCCTTGAATAGAAGGAATCGTCAATTCCTGATCCTTCTGATGTAGGACAGTCGGCGGCACTCGAAACAGCCCGCGAGCGCTCAACCAGTTACCGAAATCCTTGCGTGCCGTCGCCCATGCAATCAGCGGCGAGCCTACAAGGCCCGCAATCACGGGCGACAACCATAGCAGCGTCATCGTCGAGCCCCAACCGAGCGCCACCAGCACAAGCCCGGCGATAACGTGATGACGATATTGATGCGCCGCCATGCGAAGCGGCATGGAATCGCAATCGCGCACCTGGCCGTTCCAGAGGCTTTTGCGACCCGCCAGAATACCGACAATGTCGATGGTCTGGGTGATCATCGTGATCGGCGCCATCAACATCGACAACAGCGTTTCCAGCACGATGCTGCCTGTCATCGCCAGCCCGCCGCCGAAGGCCGCGCGGCGACGCTCATCCTTCGCGTTCCACGTCAGCCCGAACAGTTTCGGACCCAATAGCAACGCGATTGTCATCCACAGCAGCAAGTTGTTTGCGCTCATCACTCCCAGCGACTGACCGCTCGCCTCTCCAGCGAGGACTATGCCGATCAGGCACAACCACAGGGGCGAGGTGATATAGGCCGACGCACCGATCAGCAGGTGAAAGCGGTTCACCAGATGGAAGCCGGTGGCGAAGATCAGCGGGATATGCTGCAGATTGCCCTGACACCAACGCCGGTCGCGGATCGCAAGGTCGGTAAGCGACGGCGGAAACTCCTCAAAGCTGCCATCAATCATCACCATGTTGACGGCCCAGCCGCGCCGGCGCAAAAGCGCGGCTTCGACCATGTCGTGGCTCATGATATGGCCGCCAAAGGGACCAAAGCCGCGCAATTTGGGCAGGCCGCAACTGGTCGCAAAGGCACCCACGCGCACGATCGCGTTGTGGCCCCAGAATGTACCGTCCGAATTGCTCCACCAGATCAGGCCAGCCGTTCCCACCGGACCATAAAGGCGCGCGGCGAATTGATGCCAACGGGCGAATAGCGTTCCGGCGTTGGTAATCTGCGGGACGGTCTGGATCAGGCCGACATGGGGCTGCGCATCCATTTCCGACGATAGGCGGGCCATCGTGGTGCCGCTCATCAGGCTGTCGGCATCCAGCACGATCATATATTCGAAATCGGCGCCGAAGCTTTCGACCCATTCCGCGATGTTGCCGGGCTTTCGCCCGATATTTTCCGGGCGGCGGCGATAATGCACGGGCAGTGTGAAACGCGATTTGGCCGCGCGGTACGCGCGCGCCTCCAGCGCGCCCGCCTCCGGCCCTGAATCGGAGAGGATGAAGAATTCAAAAAGCCGGCGCCCGGAAACGCCTTCAAACGAACGGCACATTCGCGCGATGCGGTCGAGGACCGGGCCGAATTCCTCGTTATAGACCGGCATCAAAATGGCGGTGCGACCCTCCGGGGGAGCAAAGGCACCGCATTCGTCATGCTCTTTGAAATGACCGCGAAACAACAGGACGAGACCGGCAAGACTGGTCACGAAGCCGAAGGTGATCCAGGCGAACAGAGCCGTGAAAAGAACAAGATAGCCGACTTCCAGCAGCGTGAACCCATTTACAGCAAACTGCGCGTTCAGGCTACCAAACGCGATGGCCGCCGGGATCATGGTCAGCAGGATCAGGGTCGCGCGGCGTAGCAGAAGCGCCTTGGCGTCGGGCGAATGCAGCATGTCGGCCCAGTTGCGCCGGTGATGATTGCGCAGCCCATGCCAACCTCGAATAGCCTGCACCGGCATCGCCAGCGGCGCCTCTTCGGGCAAGCTGCTGTAAGAAGCATCGTCATGGCGGCCAGCCATGGCCTGCTTCCGCCGGTACTCGGCGTTAAGCTCCTCTCCTGTCCTGATCATGCCGCCGGAGTGCGTGGATCTATCGTCCGCGTCATCCGCAGCGGGTGGGGAGCCGATATACAAAGTGCGACCTTTCGTTTTAGACGCAGGGTTTTAGCGTCCGAACCCGCCTAAGTGTTCTCGGGTTCCCGTTTTTTTCGGGCGGTCGACCGTGAAATTCAGAGCAATGGATAATCGAAACGCTCCGATCGGGCAGCGCCATTGGCGACCAGACAGCCCGCGACTCGCGTTTCGCCGGTGCCGCTCGGCGCGATGTCGAGCACCAGTCGCCAGCGGCCATCGTCGCTCAATATGGGATAGGCGGCCGCCTTGATCAGGCGTCCATTGGTAACGGTGCAGGCACCTTCTAAAGCGCCGCGCGGCAGCCTTTCGATCCCGCCGCCGGCAAAGTCCGCGACCAGGCGAATGGCCGCAGCGCCGCCGCTTGCAACGTCCGCGTCGCTGATGCCACGGCGCAGGTCGACCAATTCGGCGAGGGGCGATACCGCCAAAGGCGCCGATCGCCAGTCGAGCTGATAGTCGGCATCGATGCGCTTGCCGGGCCGCACCGGTTCGTCGGGTGTCCACCACGCCGCGACATTGTCCGCATATTCGTTGCCCGCGGTGAATTCGTACAACCGCACCCTGCCAGCGCCAGGCAGCTTGCCCGGCCGGACCCATAGCGATGGGCGGCGATCGTAAAAGACGCCATCGTCCTGATAATGATCGAAGTTTCGATCTCGCTGCAACAGTCCGAACGAAGCCATGTCGTCGGACGACCATGCCTGATCGTGCGGCTTGGGCGGGTTGATCAGTGGGCGGAACAGCCGCTCGCCATTGTTCCGCACGATTTCGAGGCCATCGGAATCATGCACCTCAGGCCGCCAGTCGATCGCCTGCGCCTGGTGGGCCTGATCGTACCAGAACATGCTCGACATCGCCATCAGGCCCAGTTCCGCGATGGGTTTGCGCGGGAACAGCGTGGCGCGGACATCCTGATGTACGCCGTCTTTCGCGCGTTTGCAAAGGAAGCTGTATGCGCCGGCAATGCTGGGTCCGTCGAGCAGGGCATGAATCGCCAGCGCGCCGTCCAGCCGTTCCAGCCAAAAATCGGTAAAGCGCGGAAACTCCTCCGGCCCCTTCGCCGTGTCGATGGCGATGGCCCGCGCCGATAGGCCATATTGGTTCTGCGCGCCATTGGCACGAAAGTAACTGGCGCCCATAAAGGCCAGCCAGTCGCCGTCCTTGGCTGCGTTCATTACGCGAAAACCAGCAAAGCCGGCGTCAGTGCCCAGCGCCTCTACCGGATGGCCGGGCGCTACCGTGAAAAAATCGGGGGAGTAGGTGAGCGGCCGGGCGGTGCCGTTTTCCACCAGATTGATACCCACCGGTTGCGGCGCAGTGCCGCTGAGCGGAAACAGGCGGATGCCGTAATCCCCGTTGGCCCAGATTTCCCTTTCGGGCCGGAATTGCGCCTTGTTGAGTGCGTCATAGCCCACTTTCGCCGCGTTCGGATTGGCCGGCGTTTCGCGATAGGGTGCTGCTGCCCGGCGGCGCGCTTCCCCGATCAGCCAGTCCCGGCTGAACGGGCGGGGGGCGCTGGCACGCAGCGCCGAGGGAAGGCCGAGGGCGGCAGAGCCGGCAAGCATCAGGTCGCGACGCGAAATAGGCATTGAAGCTCCGTGACAGGATCGTTCTGCATGCGTGTCGTAACGCGCGCGCCATCATGCGGTGCCATGCGTCATCTTGCAAACCGGGCGATTGATCCGCGCATCGCGCAGTGCGCCGGGAATCGAAAAAGCCCCAGCCGATGGCCGGGGCTTTTCCGTTTTTTCTGTCGGAGCAGAGAAGGTAAGAACCCCCGGCACGGTGGGGACTGTTGTGTGCCGGGGGCTCTATGCCCGACCGGGATGGACCAATATCCCGGTCGGTTATCGTGCGCCTTAGCGGATCAGCGACAGCACGTTCTGCTGGCTCTGGTTCGCCTGGGCGAGCATCGCGGTCGACGCCTGGCTCAGGATCTGAGACTTCGCCATCGACGTGGTTTCCGAAGAGAAGTCGGCGTCTTCGACCCGCGAGACGGCTTCCGTCAGGTTGGTCATCGTCGACTGCAGGGTGTTGACCGTCGCTTCGAGGCGGTTTTGAATGCCACCGAGCGATGCGCGGCCCTTCGCCACGGTCGTCAGGGCGTCATACAGCGTGCTGATCGCGGCCGATGCGTTGGTGGCGTCCGACAGGTCGAGGCTGTCGATGCCGAGGTCGGTCGTGGTGGCCGAAGCGATTTCGACGTCGACGGTTTCGCCCGACTTGGTGCCCGTCTGGATCGAGATCACCGCGCCGGTGCCGCCGCTGGAGAGCGAAGCGGAACCCGACAGCAGCGAGATGCCGTTGAAGGTGGTGCGGCTGGCGATGTCGCCGATCTGGTCGACCAGCTGATCGACTTCGGCCTGGATGCCTTCGCGGTCTTCGTCGCTGACGGTGCCCGTCGAAGCCTGAACGGCCAGTTCACGCATACGCTGCAGGATGTTGCTGACTTCGCCCAGCGCGCCTTCTGCGGTCTGCGCCAGCGAAATGCCGTCGTTGGCGTTCCGTGCGGCGGCCGACAGGCCCTTTACTTCGGCGGTCATCTTGGTGGCGATGGCGAGGCCGGCGGCGTCGTCCTTCGCGGAGTTGATGCGCTTGCCGGTGGACAGGCGCTCCATGGCGGTCGACAGGCTCATATTGGCCTTGTTCGACGCATTCGCCGCGCGCAGCGCGGACACATTCGAACCGATAACAGTCATCTGAAAACTTCCTTTCCCGCTTCAATCGGTCGCTTGGGCTTGTGCATCTCGCGGCCTCAGCAGGAAGAACGGCGGCAGCGCGAAGAGTTTAAGTGGATCGGCGAAAAAAGTTTCAGGGTACGAAAAACCTCGGTTTTCTAAGGAAATCTTGCCATCCAAATGGCCGGATCAAAGGAAGCGCACCAAAAAATCTACCGCGCCGTGCCGCTTCGCCGGACAGCGCCCTATAATAAGAGCATCGGCAGAAAGGGCGGGCGACCCGTCCCCTTTCCTGCACGGACGGCAATGCCTTGCCGCCCTGCGGAACGCCGTTGCCGTTCTTCCGTCTGGTTAATGCGTTTGTTAACCATATCACAAGGGTTCTGGCGCACATTCACCTCATCGGACCAACGAAGTCCCTGACCAGGGCTTCGCGATGATGATGGGGACAAGAATGATGAAGCTGGATGTCAGCCTGTCGCTCGACAGGCGTATCCCGGCCCTTGTGCAATGGCTTTCGAAGGCCGCATGCCAGGTGGACGTGATTGCGCTGGATGCAAAACGCCAGCCCGGCTCCATCCGTATCCTTGGCGTCGATGAAATCGGCCACGCCACCCATCGCGATATTCTGATCGACTTCCGCCCCGGTGCGCCGCGCCTTGTCGCCGCCGCCGCCGGCCTGCCCGCACGCATCGCCTTTGGCGAAGAGGATATCCGTTTCGCCGTGGCACTGGTCGCGGAAATGGCGCGGCCCGCTGGCCTGCCTGCGGTGGGCGATGAAGCGAGCGCCCGCCTGATGCAGCTGGCCGACCGTATCGCGCGTTCCGACGCCACCGTCCTGATCGAGGGAGATACCGGCACCGGCAAGGAAGGGCTGGCCCGCCTGATCCATGCCCGTTCGCCGCGTGCCGACAAGGATTTCATCGCCATCAACTGCGCGGCGCTTCCCGAAACGATGATGGAAGCCATGTTGTTTGGCCATCGCAAGGGCAGCTTCACCGGCGCGGCGCAGGCCTCGGAGGGGCTTTTCCAAGCAGCCGATGGCGGCACGCTGTTTCTCGACGAAATCGCCGAACTGCCCTTGGCGCTGCAGGCCAAGCTGCTGCGCGCGCTTCAGGAAGGCGAAGTGCTGCCCGTCGGCGCAACGCACCCGATCCCGGTCAATGTGCGTGTCATCGCGGCGGGCAACCGCGATTTGGCCGCCGAATGCGAAGCGGGCCGGTTCCGGTCTGACCTTTACTGGCGGCTCAATGTCATGCCGCTCAACCTTACGCCGCTCGCAGAGCGCCCTGACGATATTCTGGCGATCTCCGCAGCTCTGCTGATCCGTCACCAACTTTCCGGCGGTCTGTCTGGCGTGACCTTCGCCTGGCCGACGGCGCAGGCGGTTGAAAAGCTGATGGCGCATAGCTGGCCCGGCAATGCGCGCGAACTAGGCAATGTGCTGCAACGCGCGCTGGTGCTGCGTGACGGTGACCGGATCGATGCCATCGACCTGCACATCACCGCGGCGCTGGCGCCGCAGCTGCGCCATCCCGCCGCACCGATTGTCGCGGAACTGCCGGTGCAGCCCGGGCGGACGATCAGTCTGCACGATGTTGCTCGCATGTCGAAGCTGGACGCCATTCGCGCCGCGCTGCGCGAAACGGACGGCCATCGGGCGCTTGCCGCGCGCAAGCTGGGCATTTCCGAACGCACGCTGCGCTATCGGCTCGCCGAGATGCGCGAACTGGCTGCGGCCTGAGCCGGCACGGGGGGACTGACCGATGAACGCCGTATCCATGAACAGCGTGATGGCGATGCGCAGCGCCATTCTGCAGCGCAATCAGGCGCTGCGCGATGCTTCGACCGCCGGAAACGTCGGGGGCGTTTCGTCGCCCGACGGCACCGGGGCCGCTGGCGGTGCCAAGGGCGTCGGCAACGCCGATTTTTCCCAGGCGCTGAAATCGGCCTTCAATGAAGTCGACAAGCTTCAGCATCAGGCAGGCGATGCCGCCTCTGCCTATGAACGGGGCGAAACCACGGACATCGCGGCGGTCATGCTGGCCAAGCAGCAGGCGTCCGTCGGGTTCGAAACGACCCTTCAGGTCCGCAACAAACTCCTGTCCGCGTACAAGGACATCATGAGCATGCCGGTATAATCGATGAGCGACGCGAACCTTACACTCGATGTTGCGGCACCGGCCGCACCGACGCTTCCCGCCATTGGCGGCGGCGCTTCAGGAGGGGGCATGCCGGCCCTGCGCGCCCGTGCGAGCGACTTCCTGCGCCAGCCGGCCATAGCCCGCAGCCTGCCGATGCTCGGCCTGTTCGGTGTCGTGGCCGCTGCTGGCCTTGCCTGGATGGCGCTGCGCCAGCCGCCCCAGCGCGACCTGTTCCGCGGCCTGCCCGACGGCGACAAGGCGGCGGTGACGGAGGCGCTGGGAAAGACCGGCATCCCCTATCATTTCGATTCGGACGGCACGCTTACCGTCTCACAGGACGATTATTTCAAGGCGAAGATGCAGCTTGCTTCCGAAGGCCTGCCGAAAAGCGCGCCGGACGGCGAAAGCATGATCGACAGCATGCCGATGGGCGCCAGCCGCGCGGTCGAGGGCGAAAAGCTGCGCTCGGCCCGCGAAATGGACCTGGCCCGCACCATAGAGGCGATTGACGCGGTCAGGAGCGCGCGCGTCCATCTGGCCGTGGAACAGCCCAGCGTGTTCCTGCGCGACCGGGTGAAGCCGGGCGCTTCGGTGATGCTGCGCCTGAATGACGGACGCAGCCTGTCCGATGCGCAGGTGCAGGCAATCGTCCATCTGGTCGCATCCTCGGTGCCCGAATTGCAGCCGGAAAATGTCTCGGTGGTTGACCAGAACGGTCGCCTCCTCTCCAACTCCCAATCCGATGGCGGCGTCAACGACCGTCAACTCCAGCTGCAGGCGCAGATGGAGGACCGCTATCGCCAGTCCATCGTCGCGCTGCTGACCCCCATCCTGGGTGCCGGCAAATTCTCAACCGAAGTGCATGCGGAGCTGAATTTCAACGAACGCTCGGCCACCCGCGAAACCTATCCGCAGGACGAGGCGCGGCTGGTGTCCGAACAGGGCAGCTGGCAGGCCGATGGCAAGGACAAGGAAGCCGGCGGCATGCCCGGTGCCATTGCGCCCAACGCGCCCGGTGCCGCCACCGCATCCGCCACTCCGCCTGCGGCCATCGTGCCGCCGCAAGCCGGCGCTGCCTCTGCCGACGGGTCCAGCACCGCAGTTCCGGGCACGCCCGGCAACCCGCCGATGAAGACCGCCGAAACATTCAACCGCAACTTCGAACTTGGCCGTGAAGTGTCCGTGACGCGGGAAGCGGTTGGTACCATGCGTCGCCTGTCCGTCGCCGTTGCGCTGGACAATGCGCCGGGCGGCAAGCCCCGCTCGGTTCAGGAAATCGCCGCGCTTGAGGCGCTGGTGAAGGGCGCTGTGGGCTTCGATCAGGCGCGCGGCGACGTCGTGACGCTTTCGGCACGCAAGTTCGTTCCGACCGAGGAAGCGGTGGCCCCGTGGTATGAAGCCGCCTGGGTGTCCATGCTGGTACGCAACGTCTCTGCCCTGCTGGTCGTGATCGTACTGCTGCTGGGTATCGGTCGCCCGCTGCTCAAGCGCCGCGCGCAGGACAAGCAGGCTGCGGTTGCCGACCAGAGCGCGATGCGCCAGCGGCTGGGCCAGGAAATTTCCGCGGAACTCAGCCGTGCGGCTGCCACGCCTCAGGCCGGGGCTACCGTAACGCTGGACATGATCTCGTCCACCCATGGCTATGCCGACCGTGCCACGCTGATCCGCAACTTCGTGAAGCAGGACCCTGACCGCGCCGCGCTGGTCGTGCGTGACCTGCTGAAAGAAGGGCAGGGCTGATCATGGCTGATGAACAGACCATCGGAGCGTCGGGCGCGAAAATGAACGGCAGCGCCGCCGCCGCCGTGCTGCTGATGCTCTTTGACGAGGACGAGGCCGCGCAAATCCTCTCACGGCTCGAACCGGACGAGGTGCGTCAGCTGGGCTATGCCATGTATGACGTGGCCGACGTTGCGGTCGACGAAGTCAATCAGGCGCTCGACCATTTCGTGCGCAAGGCAAAGAGCCGTACCACCGTCGGATACGGCGCGACCCGGCATATCCGGGGCGCGATGCAGAAGGCGCTCGGCCCCGAACGTGCCGACACCATTCTCGCCCGCATCACCCCGCCCACCCGCTCCACCAAGCTGGAAATGCTGAAATGGATGGAGGGCAAGGAGATCTTCAAGCTCATCGAGCATGAGCATCCGCAGATCATCGCCATCGTACTGGCGCATCTGGAGCCTTCGCGCGCCGCCGATGTCTTGCAACTGTTCGCGACCGACGCGCAGGAGGAACTGGTCTATCGCGTCGCCACGCTGGGGCCTGTGACGGCAGAGGCGCTCGACGAGCTGGAGGAAGCGTTGCTGCGGCAGCAGAATTTCCATTCGACAGGAAGCGCGCAGCAGCGCGGCGGCACATCGGAAGCCGCCGCGATCATGAACAATGTGCGCAAGGACAATGAGCAGCGCATCATCCGCTCGCTCGGCAAGCGCGACAAGCAGCTGGCGCAGGCGATCGAGGATGAGATGTTCATTTTCGACAACCTGATCGAACTGGACGAAAAGAACCTCGGCACCTTGCTGCGCACGGTCGACAACGAACTGCTGGTGGTCGCGCTGAAGGGCGCGAACGAGGCACTGAAGCGCAAGATCTTCGGCTGCATGTCCAGCCGCGCGGCGCAGGCGATCCAGGACGATCTGGAGGAGCGCGGGCCCATCCGCCTTGCCGAAGTCGTCGACGCGCAGAAGCAGATCATCACCATGGCCCGCCGCATGGCCGATGCGGGCACCATCATGCTGGCCGGCAAGGGCGACGATTTTGTCTAGGATTTTTCAGGGGGCGGATGCGGCCGCCGCGACACGCATTTCCGGGCTGGGCGCGCTCGGCGGATTGGGCGGCGGTGGCAGTTTCGCGCCGCGCTTCGGGCTGGATGATCCGGCATTCGATGCCATGCCCTTCGGATATTCCGGCAACGGGCTGGGCGGACCCGAACAGGCGCTGGATATCGATGCGGTGCGCGAAGAAGCGTTTGCGCGCGGATTCGACGAAGGGGCAGCGGCCAGCGAAGCGGCGATGGCGGAACTGTCGGCGCGACAGGACGCCCTGACGCAGGCACTCGCCGCCTTGAAGGCTCCGGCGTCGGGTACGCTGGCGGCGATGCTGTCCACCGCAGTCGTGCGCCTGGTCGAACAGATTGTTGGCAATGCGCCGATCGATGCCGATTTGCTCCGCCGCCGGTGCGAAAGCGTGGCGGCATGTATGGAGGATAATGACGGCGACGTGACGCTGCGGGTGCATCCCGACGACATGCCGCTGCTCGATGGGGCGGACATGCAGTGCCGCCTGTCGCCCGACCCGACGCTCGGTCGCGGCAGCGTGCGGCTGGATGCCGATGATGGCTGGATAGAGGATGGCCCGGATGTGCGCCTCTCCCGCCTGCGCGCGACCCTCGACGCGATGGAGGGCGGCGCATGATCGAACTGATGACGCGGGAGGCAGATCGCCTGCTCGATCACATGATGATCGACAATGATCAGCCGCGCCGGGTCGGCCGTCTGGTCGCCCATGACGCGGGCATGCTGGAAGTCACCGGCTTCAACCGCCCCATCGGGGCCGGCGCGCGCGTAACCGCCTCTGACGGAACGGTGGCGCGGGCGGAGGTCGTGGGGTTTCGCGGCAATCGCGCGTTGCTGGTGCCGCTCGACCACGACGCCCCGCTGGAAAGCGGCGCACGGGTCGAACCGGACAGCGCGGCCAACATGGTGCAGGTGGGCGAAGGGCTGATCGGCCGCGTGATCGACGCCATGGGGCAGCCGCTCGACCGCAAGGGACCGATCATGGCGGCGGGGCAATGGCCGCTTGGCGGCGTGCGCGGCAATGTGCTCGACCGTGGCCGGGTCACGCAGGCCTTTGACCTTGGCGTGCGCGCGGTCAACGCGCTGCTGACGGCGGGGCGCGGACAGCGCATCGCCATCATGGCGGGCTCCGGTGTCGGCAAATCGGTACTGATGGGTCAGATGATCGCGGGGGCGGAGGCCGATGTGGTGGTCGTCGGCCTGATCGGCGAACGCGGGCGTGAAGTCAGCGACTTCATCGAAACAAAACTGGCGGGCGGCATGATGAACCGCGCCGTCGTGGTCGCGGTGCCGGCGGATCATCCGCCTGTCCTGCGCCTGCGCGCCGCCTCACGGGCAACGGCCATTGCCGAATATTTCCGCGCGCATGGCAAGCGGGTGCTGCTGCTGATCGACAGTCTGACACGCTGCGCCCATGCGCAGCGCGAAATCGGCCTTGCCCTTGGCGAACCCCCGGCGATGAAGGGCTATCCGCCCTCCGCCCTTGCGCTCATTCCCCGGCTGGTGGAGCGGGCAGGATGCGACAGTCGCACGGGTGGATCGATCACAGCGCTCTACACCGTTCTCGCCGATGGCGACGATACCGACGACCCGATCGTCGATGCGGCGCGCGCCATCGTGGACGGCCATATCGTGTTGTCGCGGCATTTGTCGGAACAGGCGATCTTCCCGGCCATCGACATAGGCAAGTCGCTTTCGCGCGTCATGGCCGATATTGTCGATGATGAGCATCTTTCGGCGGCCGCGGCCTATCGCCGTCTGTGGGCCGCCTATGAGGAAAATCGCGACCTGATCCTTATGGGTGCCTATCGCCCCGGCAACGATCCCGTGATCGACGCAGCGGTCGCCAGGCGACCCGAACTGCTCGATTTTCTGCGCCAGAGCGCGAAGAGCCAGATTTCCATGGCTGACAGCGTTGCAGCGCTGGTCGATGCGTTCGGCACGGAGGGATAAGTCGCGATGAACAAGCTCGTGTCCCGCCGCAACCGCGTCCTTCGCGTCCGCCATGTCCAGCATCAGCAGGCGCTGGCCGAAACGGTGGCCGCGCGCGATGCGCAGCGCAGTCTGGAAAACAATGCCGAGCGTATCCGCACGATCCGCGGCGAATTGTTCGACGGCGAGGGCGTAGTGGACGGCGCATCGCTCGCCGCGCGGCGGGAGCTGGCCAGCCGGCTGGACCAGGCTGGTCGTCAGCTGGAAGGCGCCATTTACGACGCGCGGCGCAAGGTCGACCAGAAGGAAGGCCTGCGCCTGATCGCCAATCGCGAGCGTGAAATCGCGGACAAGCTCAAGGCGCGGGCGATCCGCGCACGGGAAGAATATCGGGAAAGGCAGATACAAAAACTGCCAAGGTCGCAGCCATCCGCCACCAAGGGAGGCGAAGACGCATGACTTATCTCAATCTTACCGCTTTGCCCGGGATGCCGGGCACAATCCCTATGGATTTGGCAACCGGCCTATCCACCCAGCCGGAAAGTCCGGTAGGGGAGGGGTTCCTCAACATCATGGCGCAGCAGGGCAATCCTCTTCTGCCGCTCGCATCGAATATCGCCATATCGGTTAATAAAATTGCCGATAATGAGCCGGATGCGGTAAAAATTGCCGGCCTCGTCCGATTGCTCCTGGGCGGTCCTGCCGCTGCGATGTCGGACGATGAACCGGCCGACGTTCTCCGCCCGAAAGACACTGCGGATCCCGAGGCGAGTCCGAGCGACGCGGCCGCCCGAGCGGCCCCGATGCCGGTCGGCGACCTGTCCCTGCTCGCCACCATGATGCTGCCTCAACCACGCACTGGTCCCGCTCATCCGACCAAGGACAAGGGTACGACCAGCCCGGCCACAACCACCATCACGACCGAGCTGGCCGCGCCCGCCTTCAATGCCAAAGCGCCGGAGCTCGCCGTCAGGCTCGATACGCCGCCGGGAGAGGGGGACGCGACACGGACAACGGATTTCGCGGGCTTGCTGGATGATGCCGGCACCATGCTCCCTTCGACGCCCGTTCAGCCGCATGGCGGCGGATCGGTCTCCATGCCGGTGACATCGGCGCCTGCGGGTGTGGCCCTTGGCGTGGCTCTTTCCGATCGGGTCATCGACATGGGCGTGGGCGGTCAGTGGATCGACGACGTGGCGCGGGAAATCTCTCGCCTGGCGGCGTCCGACGGCAGCGCCAGTTTCCGCATGTCGCCGCCGCATCTGGGCGCGATGCGGATCGATGTTCGCGCGGTCGAAGACGCCGGTGCCAGTATCAAGATGACGGTTGAGACCGACTCGGCCCTGAACGCGTTGCGTGCGGGGGCCGACCTGCTTTCGGGTGAAGCGCGCCATAGCGGTCTGCGCATCGCCAACCTCTCCATCGAGCAGTCCGACCCGACCGGCAATGCACAGCCCGTGCTCGATCCCCGCCACATCCATGCCGCCGGCCATGCGCAGGCATCGGACGATCGTCCCGGTCAGGACACGCCGCCGCAGAATGCCCAGCCCCATCCCCAGGGCAGCACCGGCAGCGGTGGCGGCGGACAGGGGCAATCGGCGCTGGATCGGCAAAATCCGCAAAATGGTCAATTTGCGGCTAAAGTTAACGGGCAACCTGCCGTTCTTGATGAAGACGACGGTTCGGATGGGCAATCCCCGCCCTCCGCCACGTCTCGCAACGCGCGCTTTGCCTGACTTTCCTGGGTCGGGCGGCCCAAGGGAAGGTCGGTCTGATGAGTGACGATGCCAAGCCGAAGAAGAAAAAGGGTGGCAAGGGCAAGCTGCTTGTCGGCGTGGGGGCCATCCTGGTTCTAGGCGAGCAGGCCTGAGCGCAGACGCTCGGCTATTTCGTTACGGCGGATTTTCGGCGAAAGTTCCCGGCAAGGAGGATTTCAATCGCCCGCAACTGGTCCTTGCCGGCGAAAATCCCGAAGAGATCGCCACCAAGTTCAAGGCGCAGGCGGAGGCGGCCGAACATGAGGGCGCTACGCGTCCACCCCGCCAAAGGCGTGGACCTCCCCAACAGCCCCGTGCAAGCACGAACTCATCAGGCGACCTGATTTCTAGATCCTGCGCCCATCATCGGCCTCGCCCGAGCAGCGACAGCTTCGCGCAGGTGTCCGTCGCGGTGGCGACTTACTACGACAATCGGGTGATCGAAGCGGTCAAGCAGCATGAGATGGCGATTCGCTCCGCCGTCATCATGCAGATGGCGCAGGAGAGTGAACATGGCCCTCTCGACACCAGCCGGCAAAGAAGCTTTGCAGGGAAAAATCCGCAGAATCGCGCTAACGCGATGTCCAGAAAGCGAGGACGGACTATGGCGAAGCGCTGATCGCGTTTATTTTGCCGGTATTCGTTATTCAATAAGGACTGGGGACGTAGCGCATAGGGACACTCACGAAACCGGTTGGAGGCAATCGGTTTCAATATGAGCGAGGTTCTGGCTCACAAATTCGGCACGGGCGATCCACAACCGCCCGTCATGCTGTCCGGCATAGACCGGCTGGGCGAAAAGCTTGGCCGGCGTCTGCGTGCCTTGTTCGAACCGCTGGTCGGGTCGCGCGGGGTCGTGGGGTTAGAGAATGCGCGGGCGGTGACCTATGGCGACTGGGCGGCCGATGTGCCCCAGCTCGTCAGCATCAGCCTCTATCGCATGCCTCCGTTCAAGGGACCGGTCGCGGTCCGGCTGAACCCCGACATGGTGGCGGCCGGGCTCGACTGCTTCTACGGCGGCACGGGCCTGCGTCCCGCGCCCAAGCGCAACGAGTTTACGCCGACCGAAGAGCGGCTGATCGCCAAGCTGTCCGACAGCATCATCGAAAATATGGTCGACGCATGGAGCGACCTGGTGGCGATCGACGCGGCTTTCACCGCGCGAGAGGCGAACCTTGCCTATGCCGCGATCGCTTCTGACGAGGAGGTGATCCTGCTCCAGCGCTTCACGCTTTCGCTGGGCGGCAGTCAGAGTTGGCCGATCGATATCCTCACCTCCGTCGCGTCGATGCGCGGCGTGGAGGCTTTGTTCGAAACCCGTCCGCATGATGAGGGGCGCATCGTCGATGCGACCTGGCAGGGCGGCCTTGGCGCGCGCGTGGCGCAGGTCAGCCTGCCCGTCCGCACCGTGCTGGCACGTCCCAATCTCACGCTCGCCGAACTGATGCAGCTTCAGGAAGGCGACGTCATTCCCGTCCACATCGGACGAAATCTGCCCCTGATCGTGGGCAATCGCGTCATCGCGCACGGCACCGTGGGCGAACAGAACGGGCGCGCAGCCTTCATGATCGAAAAAATTGCACAGGGATCCCATTGATGAGCGACATGTCCGAAGCCCCGAAGCTGGAAACCTATGCAGGTCTGGCCGCGGCGCGCAACTTCCGCCTGCTGGCCGATATTCCGGTGCGCATGACGGTCGAGGTCGGTTCGACCCAGCTGAAGCTGTCCGATGTCATGGACCTTGCCGAAGGCAGTGTCGTGGAACTGGATCGTCAGGCCGACGAACTGCTCGACATCATGGTCAACGGCACGCTGATCGCCAGGGGGGAAGTGGTGACGGTGAATGGCCGTTACGGCATTCGCCTGGTCGAAATCGCTTCGGCCGAAGCGCGCATGGCCGGAGTTGAACGGCGGGCCTGACCAGCCAGCCGCTGCGGCGCTCCGTGGGGACGGGACGCCGCCTGATTATCTGAAGAACGCATTGCGGGGACCAAGGCAATGTTCTGGTATTTCTTGAAGCTCATCATCATGCTGCCGATGGTCGGCGGCATGGCGTTCGGCGCGCTGTGGCTGTGGCGCAAATATCAGCCCGGCATGATGCAGGCGCAGGGCGATCGCGCGGTCAAGATGATCGACGTGCTGCCCATGGGCACCGTCGGCAAGGTCGCCGTCGTGGAATTCGAAGGCAAGCGCATTCTGCTCTCGGTCACGCGCAGCCGCATCGACAAGATCGCGGAAAGCGAACCGGCATCCGCTTCGTCCCAGCCGCTTGGCGGGAGCTACCTTCGTGGACGCTGAGCAATTCCATATGCTGCGCGATCGCGTGCAGGGGCGACGGATGCGGATACAGTTGCTGCTGCTGATCGCGGTGGTCCTGATCGCGCTCGGCTTTGCCTGCGCCAGTCCCGCCTTTGCGCAGGCCGCGTCGCCCTCTGCACTGCCCGGCGCGCCCGCGGCTGCCGTGCCCGCCGCGACGGTTGCGCAGGCCGGCGGCCCGGCCGCTGCTTCTGGCGCGCTGACCCGCGCGCTCGATCAGGTTTCGGGCGATGGGCGCCCGCTGTCGCTCTCGCTGCAAATCCTGATCCTGATGAGCCTGCTGACGGTGCTACCATCGCTGGTGCTGATGATGACCAGTTTCACCCGCATCATCATCGTGCTGTCGCTGCTGCGCCAGGCGCTCGGCCTGTCGCAAACGCCGCCCAACCAGGTGCTGGTGGGTCTTGCGCTTTTCCTGTCGCTCTTCGTCATGCGTCCGGCGGTCGACCAGATTTCCGCCACCGCCTACACGCCCTATGGCGCGGGCCAGATTTCCATCGAGGAAGCGATCGGCCGCTCCGCCAAGGTGTTCCACAATTTCATGTCGAAGCAGACGCGGCAAAGCGACCTGAAGCTGTTCGCGGGACTTGCCAAGGCACCGGAATTCCGGTCGCCGGCTGACATTCCCTTTACCATCCTGCTGCCGGCATTTGTCACCAGCGAGCTGAAGACGGCGTTCCAGATCGGCTTCATGATCTTCCTGCCCTTCCTGATCATCGATCTGGTCGTGGCCTCCACGCTGATGGCGCTGGGCATGATGATGCTGTCGCCCACGATCATCTCGATGCCGTTCAAGCTGCTGCTGTTCGTGCTGGTCGATGGCTGGGCGCTCACCATGGGCTCGCTCGCCGGCTCTTTCGCGACATAGCCGGAGGAGAAGGGGACCATGGACAATAGCGACTTCTTCATCGGCATCGCGCAGCAGGCGCTGTATGTGACCGCGCTCGCCTCTGCACCGATCCTCATCCCGGCGCTGGTCGCCGGGCTGATCCTGGGCATGGTGCAGGCCGCGACGTCGATCAACGAAGCGACCTTCACTTTCGTGCCGAAGCTGATCGTGGTCGGCGGCATGCTGGCGCTGTTCGGCGGGTCGATCCTGATGCTGGTGGCCGATTTCACGCGCGAGATTTTCGAGCGCATTCCCGACCTGATGCAATAGGGGCGGCCGCGCGATGATCGCACCGGGCTTTCAGGGCGTCGAAACCCAGCTGTGGATCTGGCTGATCGCCATGATCCGGCCGGGCGCGGCGTTCCTGGCCGCGCCGATTTTTGGCAATCGGGCGGTCCCGGTGCAACTGCGCCTGATCCTCAGCCTTGCGCTGGGCATGGCCGCGATGAACAGCATCACCTTCACCCTGCCGCCCGGCGGCATCGCCAGCATCGCGGGCGTGCTGCTGGTCATGGGCGAAGTCCTTGCCGGCCTCGCGCTCGGCTTTGCGGTGCAGATTGGCTATGCCGCCGCCTTCGTCGCGGGCGAAACCATCGGCAACACTATGGGCCTTGGCTTTGCCTCCATGGTCGATCCGCAGACCGGCGGATCGACGCAGGTGGTGGGGCAGTTCCTGTCTATCCTCTCCACCTTCCTGCTGCTGGGCATGGACGGTCATCTGATGCTCGTCAGCTCTGTCGTGGAAAGCTATCGCGCGCTACCGCCGGGCGGCCCGCTGTTGTCGGCCGAAGCGCTCTGGGGTCTCGTCACCTTTGGCGGCACATTGTTCGGTGCTGGCCTTACCATCGCATTGCCCGTCGGCTTTGCGCTGGTGATGATCCAGCTGGTGATGGCGATGCTGGCGCGCTCCGCACCTGCGCTCAACATCTTTGCCGTGGGTCTTCCCGTCTCGCTGATGTCCGGCCTGATCCTGCTGGCGATGGCCGCGCCGATCATGGGCGATGGCATTACCGGCGCGCTCCGTTCCGGCCTTGAAAAGGCGCAGTCGATCGCTGCTGGCGAGGGGACACCCTGAGCCATGGCGGACGAGGCCGGCGAGAGAACAGAAAAGCCGACAGCCAAGCGGCTGTCCGAAGCCGTCAACAATGGCGACGTCCTGCAATCGCGTGAGCTGGCGACGGCGCTGGTGATGCTGGCGGGTGTCGGCATGCTGATGGTGACCGGGGACGATGTGCTCGGCGCGATCCGGGGGATGCTGCAGCAGGGCCTGCGTTTCAACCGGACGGATGTCGCCGACTTCGATCCCGCCACGCGGATCGTCGATCTGTTAATGACGATCGCCCTTCCGGTCAGTGCGATCCTGTTCGCGACCTTTGCCGCGGCGATCGCCGCCCCGGCGCTGCTGGGGTCGCTGGGCTTCCGCGCCAGCGCGTTCCAGCCGAAATTCTCAAAGCTCAACCCGGTCAACGGCCTCAAGCGCATCTTTGGGCTTCAGGGCATCATCGAGCTGAGCAAATCTCTGGTGAAAATCCTGTTTCTGGGCGCCGTCGGCATCTGGATGATCTGGGACAAACTGACCGCGATCACGGCCCTTGGCAGCACCGACCTCATCACCGCCATGGGCGAGCTGGGGTCGATGTTCATGCTGGCGACGCTGGCGATGAGCGGCATGTTCTTCCTGATCGCAGGCATCGACGTGCCGCTGCAGATGTTCCAGCGCGGCAAGCGCCTGGCCATGACCAAGCAGCAGATCAAGGAAGAGCATAAGGAAACCGAAGGCTCGCCGGAGGCAAAGGGCCACATCCGACGCAAGCAGTTCGAAATGAGCAAGGGTTCAGCGCGCGAAGCGGTGAAGGAAGCGACCGTGGTCATCACCAACCCGACGCATTTCGCCGTGGCGCTACGCTACCAGCCGGGCCGGGATGAAGCGCCCATTGTGGTCGCGCGCGGACGCGGCGACACGGCGCTTGCCATTCGTGAACTGGCCGAGGAAATGGCGGTGCCGATGCTGCAATATCCAGAGCTGGCCCGCGCCATCTATTACACCTCCCGCGCCGGCAGTTTCGTGGAGGAACAGCTTTACATGGCCGTCGCCGCCGTGCTTGCCTTCGTCTTCCGTATCGAAAACCGGATGGCCAGCGAAATGGATCGTCCGCACATCACCGTGCCCGACGACCTGCTCTACGATACCGAAGGGCGCAAGATGCGATCCTGAACGCCGCCGCCGGGCGACCCTTCAAAAAAAATAAAAAAGGTGAACTAAAGATTCATCGCGCTTGTCCGTAATTGCTTCACGGGGACGTTGGTAGGTGGTGTCCCATGGACGAGTTCCAGCCTTTGAACGACTCTGTGTCGGCGGTGGCTGCCGTTTCTGTCCTGAATGGCGGAAACGCGGTGCGCGAGGTGCAGAAGTCTGCGCAAAGCGGCGCGAGCGACGGTGAAAGCACCGGCGCTGGCCCCGACGCGCGTCAATCCGGCGCCGGCGCGAAGCTGGCGAAGGGTGCGGTCAATCATCTGAGCAGCGCCGGCGAATTCGCCCGCGCACATCAACGGATCAGCGAACTGCTGTCCGACCTTCGCGGGTCAAAGGATACGACGAGCGTTGCAAGCGCCGAAGAGCAGGTGAATGCCCTGATCCCGGTGCCGACCGTCGTTGTGCCCATGCCCCCGGCCAGCGAGGAGATGATCGAACGAGCCGTCGCCATCGCCGAGCAAATTCGCGCCGATGCCCTGCTGTCGCGCGGGGCGCAGGCGCATGTCCGCGCCGAAACGGCCGAGGCTGTTCTGGCGGCCTGACCGTCGGTCCGATCCATCATCATTCCGACGAATTTTCTCCTAAAGGAACGATCCGCCGATCCGTTCTACCCCCATGAAGAGGAGAACGCGGGATGCCGGTTGATATTGCAAGCGCGCTGGGCATCGGTTCGGGCATCAACACGGCCCAGCTGGTGTCCGATCTGGTCGCCGCCAGCCGCGATCCCAAGCAGACGCTGATCACCAGCCGCGTTGACGACAACAATGCAAAGATTTCCGCGCTGGCTTCGGCCAAGAGCGCGCTGAGCACCTTCACCAATGCGCTCAGCGAAACGCTCTCCAGCGCCAGCTATTCGGGCCAGCCGGTGTCCAACGACACTTCCGTGGCCAGCGTCAGCCTGATCGAAGGCGGCGTGCCTTCGGGCCTGCCGGCTCAGCTGGAAGTGCTGAAACTGGCGCAGGCGCAGGTCGTGAACAGCCTAGCGCTGGGGGACGCGACGACCGCGACCGTGGGCAAGGGCAATTTTACGCTCACCACCGCCGCGGGCAGCTTCAACATCGCCATCGATGACAGCAACAATACGCTGAACGGTCTTGCCGCCGCGATCAATGCGAAGAACAGCGGCACGACACCCTCGGGCGTGACGGCCAGCGTTGTGACCGACAACCAGGGCGCGCGCCTGGTGCTGAAGGGCGCGATGGGTGCTGCCAATGCCTTCACGCTCGCGGTGGACGACAGCGCGGAGGCGGATCTGAAGCGCTTTGCGTTCGACGGCACCAACGCGAACGCCGACATGACCCGCGTACAGGGTGCGCAGGATGCCCAGATCAAGATCGATGGCGTCGAAATGTTTTTCAGCGACAATGTCGTGAAGACGGCCATTCCCTATGTCCGCATCGACCTCAATCAGGCCGCGCCGGGCAAGCCGGTGACGCTGGCCAGCGACGAGCCGACCAGCTCCGTCAGCGATCTGGTTCAGGAATTCGTCACCGCCTACAACACCCTGCGCAGTGCGCTCAACGGGTCGACGGCGGCGGGTGACGCGGACACCGGCACCTCGGCCGGCGCGCTTGCTGGCGATTCCGGCGTGCGCGCGATGAAGAGCTTCCTGTCCGACATCACGTCCACCGTGCTGAGTGCGAATGGCCCCTACAAGACGCTGCTCGACATCGGGATCAAGACCAATCGCGACGGCACGCTGGCCATCGACCGCACGAAGCTGAAGCAGGTGCTGGCGGACAACCCGCAGGCGGTGACGCAGATGCTGAATCCATCGGTCAAGTCGGATGCCAATCCGGGACTTGCCGGCGCGATGCAGAAGATCAGCGACAAGATCGTCGGGACCAACGGTGCGCTCGTCGCTTCGGAAAACAAATATACCGCGATGAAGAAGTCGCTGGTCCAGGCCCAGACCAAGCTGGACGACCAGATGAGCAGCTATGAAGAGCGCCTGACCAACACCTATTCCAAAATGCAGGCGCAGCTGACCGCGCTGAAGGCGACGCAGACTTACATCAGCCAGCAGGTTTCTGTCTGGACCAACAGCAACAACTGATAGCGAAAAGAACAAGAGGGACTGAACGAACATGTATATGGGTCATCAGGGTTTCACTGCCTCCGCCAGCCGCCGTTACGCTGCGATCGACACCGGCAGCCGGATCGAAGGCGCCAGCCCGCATCAGTTGGTGAAGATCCTGTTCGAGGAACTGCTGCGCTCGCTGGACGCTGCCACCCATGCCGAGCGCAATGAGGATCGCGTTCGCGCTTCGGAAAAGCAGACGCGGGCGCTGTCCATCCTGCACGCGCTGGAAACCAGCCTGGACTTTCAGCGCGGCGGTGAAATCGCCGTTGGCCTCAGCCAGATCTATCGCGAATCGCGCCGCCTGATCCTCTCCTCGGCGCAGAGCCACACGGTCGACAGCATGGTCCGCGCACGCGGGATGCTGGCGGAAATCTCCGACGCCTGGTCGCAGATCGGCTGATCCAACCTTATTCGATTGCCCTTGGATCGGCGGGGACGCCCGCGATTTCAGGGCATCGACGAAGGCCGGGCGCGGCAATCCTCTTCACCCGCCGCGCCCGGCCTTTCATTCCTCCCGGCCTTCAGCCCCTTGCCACGATGCGCCAGCCCGATACAAAAAGCGCATGACTTCTCTGCTGTATTAATTCTATAATACAGGCCGCATGACGCCCGAATATCCGGATCGCAATTTCCCTGACCCAGATCTTTCGCCTGTCGCGGAGGGGGCTTCGACGACGACCGGCGACGTTCGGCCGACCGCCGATCCCGATCGGGCAAAGGCACGCCGCCGCCGGTTGTGGCGCGGCATCGCCTGGGGCGTTTCGATTTTCATCCTGCTGTTCTGGATCACGGTCGGCTGGCTGGCGATCACCGCGCCACTTTCCAAATCGCTCCGCCCCATCGCTCCGCCCAGCCTGACCCTGCGCGCCAGCGACGGATCGATGATCGCGCGGCGCGGGGCCAGCGTCGACGATCCGGTGGATGTGACGAAACTGCCCAAGCATGTCGGGCAGGCCTTTGTCGCCATCGAGGATCGCCGCTTCTATGGCCACTGGGGCGTCGATCCACGGGGCATTGCCCGCGCGATGTGGCACAACGCCACAACCTCCGGCTCCAGCCAGGGCGGCAGCACGATCACGCAGCAGCTTGCCAAGCTGGTTTTCCTCAATTCCGACCGCACCCTTGGCCGCAAGGCGCGCGAAGCGCTGGTCGCCATGTGGATAGAGGCGTGGCTGACCAAGGACGAAATCCTCTCGCGCTATCTCTCGACCGTCTATTTCGGGGACAATGTCTATGGTCTGCGGGCGGCGGCCCGGCATTATTTCGACAAGCGGCCGGAGGATCTGAAGGTCGGGGAAGCCGCAATGCTCGCCGGCTTGATGAAGGCGCCCTCGCGCCTCGCCCCCAGCCACAATCTGGACGGTGCGCGCGCGCGGCAGGCGCTGGTGGTGCAGGCGATGAAGGAAGAAGGCTTCATCAGCGCGGACACCGCCACGCGGGTGCGTCCTGCGAAACTCCATCTGGTCGCGGTGCAGAGCGAGACGCGCAGCACCTATTTCGCGGACTGGATCATGCCCGCCGCGCGGCAGAGCACCGACGACGCCTATGGTCCGGAAGAGGTGAAGACGACACTGGACGCCCGCCTGCAGAAACTGGCGGAGCACAGCGTCGCGCGAGCCGGTTCCGGGCTACAGGTCGCGCTGGTCGCGATGAAGCCCGACGGCAGCGTTGTCGCGATGGTCGGCGGGCAGCGTTACGCCGACAGCCACTTCAATCGCGCGACCCAGGCCCGCCGGCAGCCCGGATCGACGTTCAAGCTGTTCGTCTATCTGGCCGCCTTGCGCGCCGGCATGCGTCCCGATGACAAGGTGGAGGACAAACCGCTGACGATCGGCAACTGGTCGCCCGCCAATGCGGGGGGCCGCTACCGTGGCGAGATCACCTTGAAACAGGCGTTTGCGCAGTCGTCCAACGTCGCCGCCGTGCGGATCGCGCAGCAGGTCGGGATCGATGCCGTGATCCGCGCCGCCCGCGATCTTGGCGTGCAAAGCGCGCTGGGCAACGATCCCAGCCTGGCGCTCGGCACTTCGGGCATCACACTGGTCGAACTATGCCAGGCCTATGCGGCGGTTGCGAGCGGCCATTATCCCGTGCGGGCCCATGGCCTTCCCGAGGAAGAGAAGGGTTGGCTGGACGGCTGGTGGAATGGCCCCAAATCCTTGAGCGGCGATGAGGAGGACGGGCTGAAGGAAATGCTGGCGGCTGTGGTCGACAGTGGCACCGGGCGCGGCGCGGCGCTGGAGACCGACGTGTTCGGAAAGACTGGCACCAGTCAGGACAATCGCGACGCGCTGTTCGTCGGCTTTGCTGGGGGGCTGGTGACGGCAGTCTGGGTGGGTCGGGACGATAACAAGCCGGTTCCGGGCCTTGCCGGTGGCGGCATGCCCGCGCGCATCTGGCGCAGCTTCATGAGCGGTGCTCTGGGCGTGGAGCCGAAGGGCGCGAAGGTGCCGGTGACCGTCGACCCTGACGTTGGCAACATGTCCGACATTCTGGACGCAGTCAGCAACGGCGTGACGATCGGGATCGATGCCGCAAACGACGGAATTTCGGCGATCCGGCAGGAAATGCGCGCGCGCCGGGAAGAGGATGTGCCCCCGCCCGCTGAACCGGCACAGCCCGAAACAGAACCTGCGCCGCCTCCCGATTGAGCGGTTCAGTCCGCGCCCGGCAAGTCGCCCGGCCGGTCGATGTCGGCCAGTTCGTCCGCGCTCGCTTCCACCCGCAACGCTCCTTGCAACAGGTCGCGCGCACCCCGGTCGCCCGACGCCGCGGCAAGGCTGGGGAAATGCGCGCGTCCAAACAGAGCCGGCGGCAGCGCATGGCCCGCCGGATGACCGCTGGCGACGATAGTTTCCTCGCCGGTCCATCGTGCCAGCAAGCCTTGGACATGCGCCTCCGTCACGAACGGCATGTCGGCGAGCGCGATCATCACGGCTTCATGATTGGGCAGCGAAAGGGCGCGCATGGCTATCGCGATGGAATGCCCCATGCCCTTGCGGCTCGCCTCACCCGTTGCAATCGAAAAGCCGAGGTCGCGAAGCGCCACCGCCAATGGACCGGCGGGGTCGGCCACAACGGCAATATGCGCTGAAAAGGGCAGGCTGGCGAATGTCCGGCCCGCGTGACAGCCGACCGGTTCGCCATGCAGCGCCGCCAGCAGCTTGTCCTGCGGGCCGAAGCGTTCCGACCGACCCGCCGCCAGCAGGATGCATGCGGTGCGCTCAGGCGCGATCATGCAGTGCCTTGACCATCCCTGCCGCGATCGAGAGGGCGATTTCGGCGGGGCCGACCGAGCCGATGTCGATGCCGACCGGTCCGTCGATCCGGGCTAGCACCTCGTCATCGAACCCCGTGGCGCGCAATCGCTCCAGCCGCGCCGCATGGCTTCTGCGCGATCCCAACGCGCCGATATAGCCGGTGTCGGCGCGCAGTGCGGCGGCAAGGGCGGGATCGTCGATCTTGGGATCATGGCTCAGCGTTACGACCGCGGTTGCGGCATCGGGGCGGCGGGCCGCGATCGCTTCATCGGGCCAGCGATCGTCCAGATCGACGCCGGGAAAACGTTCCGCCGTCAGGAACCGCGCGCGCGGATCGATCAGCACTGGCCGGATGTCGAGCTGCCGGGCGATGGGGATCAATGTCTGCGCAATCTGCACCGCGCCCACGACGATCAGTCGGCGGGGCGGGGCGTAGATGTTGACGAAAGCGCCATCGCGCTCGCCCTCCATTGTCAGCCCGCTGTCGATGTCGGTGGAGAGCGCCAACCGCTCACCGCTTAGGCGTGCCTGCGCGATGCGATCGAATAACGCCGCCGGAAAACCCTCCTGCCCCACGGGCTGGATCATCACGGCGATCTCCCCGCCGCAGGGCAGGCCGACCTCCCAGGCCGCGGCGTCCGCCACGCCATAGCGTTTCAGGCGCGCCGGGCCGCCGGCGATCACCTCCTGCGCCTGCATCAGAATGTCGCCCTCGACACAGCCGCCCGACACCGATCCTTCGAACCGGCCATCGGCATGGATGAGCATGTGGCTGCCGCGCGGCCGGGGCGCGGAGCCCCATGTCGCCGTCACGGTCGCCAGCGCGAGCGGGGCACCGCGCCAGTCCCGCGCAGCCGCGAGCAGCCGGTCGACGTCGTTCAGAACGGCGGGTTCGCTCACGCGATGGCCGGCATCTTCTCGATCAGCTTGTCGAGGGTGATGGGATAATCGCGGACCCGGACGCCCGTTGCGTTGTAGATCGCGTTGGCGACTGCTGCCGCCACCCCGCAAATGCCCAACTCGCCCACGCCCTTCGCCTTCATCGGGGAAGACAGTGGGTCGACCTCATCCAGAAAGATGACCTCCTGATGCGGGATGTCGGCGTGGACGGGCACTTCATAACCGGCGAGATCGTGGTTGACGAAGAAGCCGAAGCGCTTGTCGATCACCAGTTCTTCCATCAACGCGGCACCCACACCCATGGTCATCGCGCCGATCACCTGGCTGCGCGCCGAGGTGGGGTTGATGATCCGACCCGCAGCGCACACCGCCAGCATGCGGCGAACCCGGATTTCCGCGCTGTGGGCGTCGACACCCACTTCCACGAAATGCGCGCCGAAGGTGGACTGCTGATACTGCTTGTCCAGATCGCCATATTCGATGAAGTCTTCCGCACTCAGGCCGTTGGAGCCGGCTGCCTGCGCTAGCGGTGCGCTGCGATTGCCGCTGCGCACCTTGCCATCGGCGAACACGGCGTCCTGTGGATTGAAGCCCAGAGCCTGCGTCACCGCCTCGCGCAGCTTCATGCACGCGGCATAGACGCCGGAGGTCGAATTGTTCGCGCCCCATTGCCCGCCCGATCCGCACGAGACGGGGAAGGTGGAGTCGCCCAGCTTCACCTCGATCATCTCGATCGGCAGGCCCATCGTCTCAGCCGCCGTCTGCGCCAGAATGGTGTAGGTGCCGGTGCCGATATCGGTCATGTCGGTTTCGACCGTCACGACGCCGCGCTTGTCCAGCCGCACGCGCGCGGCCGATTTGGTCACGGGGCTGTTGCGGAACGCGGCCGCCATGCCCATGCCCACCAGCCAGCGGCCCTCTCGCCGGGTGCCGGGCGTCGCATTCCGCCCGTCCCAGCCGAATTTCTCCGCGCCGATTTCCATGCACTTCGTCAGCTGACGCATGGAATAGCGGCGCTCGGGCTTTTCGGGGTCGACCTGCGTATCGTTGATCGCGCGGAAACGCACCGGGTCCATGCCCAGCTTTTCCGCCATTTCGTCCATGGCGATTTCCAGCGCCATCATGCCCGGCGCTTCGCCGGGCGCACGCATGGCGTTCCCTTCAGGCAGGTCCAGCACTGAAAGACGGGTGCGGGTCATCCGGTTCGCCCCGGCATAGAGCAGGCGCGTCTGCGAGTTCGCCGTCTCCGCGCCGCCGCCGGGCAAGTCGCCGGACCAGCTTTCATGGCCGATGGCGGTGATGACGCCATCCTTGCCGGTGCCGATCCGGATACGCTGCAATGTGGCCGGACGATGCGTGGTGTTGTTGAAGATGAAGGGCCGGGGCAGGGCGATCTTCACTGCGCGTCCCGTGGCCTTCGCACCCAGCGCCGCCAGGATGGCGTCTGCCCGGACGAACAGCTTTCCGCCGAACCCACCGCCGATATAGGGCGAAATCATCCGCACCTTGTCCTTGGGAATCCCCAAAGTCTTGGCAACATCCCCGACGCTCCAGTCGATCATCTGGTTCGATGTCCACAGCGTCAGCGCATCGTCCTGCCACGCCGCGATCGTCGCATGGGGTTCCATCATCGCATGAGCATGGTCGGGGGTGTAATATTCCGCGTCCAACTGCACCGGTGCGCCGGCAAAAGCGCTGTCGAAATCGCCCACCGCCGTGTCCGCCGGCCCGCTCCAGCCCTCTGGGGGTGCTTTGGCGCTGTCCATGCTCTTGGCGAGGTCGAACGCGCCGTCACCGCGCTTGTAATCCACGGAGATGAGGCTCGCGGCCGCGCGCGCCTGCTCGAAAGTTTCGGCCACCACCAGCGCGATCGCCTGATGATAATGGTCGATCTCCGGCCCGCCCAGCAGCTTGGCGGTGTTGAAATTGCCCTTGCTCAGCTTTCCCGCATTCTGCGCGGTCACAACGGCCAGCACACCGCTGGCCGCCTTGGCGCGATCGATGTCGATGGAGGTGATCCGCCCCTTGGCGATCGCCGATCCCACGATATAGCCATAGGCGGGATTGGGTGCGATATCCTTCCATTCATAGGCGTAGGTTGCCTTGCCGCTGGTCTTCAGCGGCCCGTCGATGCGGGGGTGGGGCTTGCCCACGACCTTTAGCTGGTCGATCGGATTGTCGCCGGCGGGACTGTCGAACTTCATGGGGCGTCAGCTCCTTGCCTGCGCCAGCACACCGGCCAGCGTGCGTTCCACCAGCGCGGGCTTGAACGCATTATGCGGGGTCGTCTTCGCGCCGGCCAGCAGTTGGGCCGTCACGGCCTTCGCGCCCTGCGGCATCTGCGCCTCGGCGGCCTCGATCCGCCAGGGGCGGGGTGCCACGCCACCCAGAGCGACCCGGCCGCTGCCATCCTTCTGCACGATGGCCGCCACGGAAATCAGGGCAAAGGCATAGGAGGCACGGTCGCGCACCTTGTGATAGATATGCGTGCCGCCGACCGGTACGGGCAGGGTGACCGCCGTGATCATCTCGCCGGGGGCAAGATCATTCTCGACATGCGGGGTCGTGCCCGGCAGAGCGTGGAAGCTGTCCATGCCGATCGTCCGCGTCGTTCCATCCGGCCGCATCGTCTCCACTTGCGCGTCCAGCGCGCGCAGGGCGACGGCCATATCGCTGGGATGCGTCGCGATGCACGCCTCGCTCGCGCCGACGATCGCCAGGTTGCGGTTGATGCCGCCGATGGCCGCGCACCCGCTGCCCGGCTTGCGCTTGTTGCACGGCTGGTTGGTGTCGTAGAAATAGGGGCACCGCGTCCGCTGCAGCAGATTGCCGGCGGTGGTCGCCTTGTTGCGCAACTGGCCCGATGCGCCGGCCAGCAGCGCACGGGACAGAAGGCCATAATCCTTGCGCACGGTCTTGTCGGCGGCAAGGTCCGTGTTGCGCACCAGCGCACCGATGCGCAGCCCGCCGTCGCCCGTCTTTTCGATTTTATCCAGTTCCAGCCCGTTGACGTCAACCAGATGACCGGGCGTCTCGATCTGCAGCTTCATCAGGTCGAGCAGGTTGGTGCCGCCCGCGATGAAGCGCGCGCCGGGCGTTCCGGCAACGCTCGCTGCGGCTTGCTGCACGCTGGTCGCCCGTTCGTAACTGAACGCCTTCATGCCTTCATCCCCGCGACTTCGCCGATTGCCTCGGCAATGTTCGAATAGGCGCCGCAGCGGCAGATGTTGCCGCTCATGCGTTCCTGTATCTCGGTGCGGGACAGTGGCGGTTTCTTCGTTAGGTCCCCAGTGACATGGCTGGGTATTCCGGCCTTGATCTCGTCCAGTACGGCGACGGCGGAACAGATTTGTCCGGGCGTGCAATATCCGCACTGATATCCGTCATGCTTGACGAAGGCCGCCTGCATGGGGTGCAACTTGTCGGGATTGCCCAGTCCCTCGACCGTAGTGATGCTGTCGCCTTCGTGCATGACGGCGAGCGAGAGGCAGCTGTTGATGCGCCGCCCATCGACGATGACGGTGCACGCGCCGCACTGGCCGTGGTCGCAACCCTTCTTGCTGCCGGTGAGGTGCAGATGCTCACGCAGCGCATCGAGCAGCGTGGTGCGGGTGTCGATACGCAGCGCCTGTTGCTTGCCGTTCACCACCAGATTGACCTCCGCCAGGTGGGGTGTCCCTGCGGTGGCCGTGGCGGTGTCGCCCTGCGCCTGTGCCGACTGCGTGATTCCCGAAACTGCCATGGTGGCTCCGCCGCTTACCAACAGGCCGCGTCTCGACAACTCGAACTCGCCTGCATTGCTCATCTGAAGATCCCCCTTCGAACCCGTATCGCGGGCAGAACGGTGAACGGTTATCAGATAGGCCGGTTCCCTGTCACCTGCCGCAGGCAGGGAAATTTCCCCCTTGGGGGCGCTTGCGCCACAACGCCGCTTGTCTCGTCTGCCTATTCGCCGGCTTCGATCCCTGCGGCAAACGCAATGCGCAGCGCGTCCGACAGGCTGCGCACGCCCATCTTGGCCATCACATTGGCGCGATGTACCTCCACCGTGCGCGGGCTGATGCCCAGGTCATAGGCGATCGTCTTGTTCGGGTGCCCCTTTGCAAGACCCTGCAGAACTTCCCTCTCCCGCACCGTCAGGCCGTTGATGATGGTCTGCGCTTCCTGCTCGTTGCGGCGAGCGCTTGCACCGCTTTCCAGCCGCGCCCGTGCGTTCTCCAGCGCGTTGACCAGCACGGACTTTTCGAACGGCTTCTCGATGAAATCGACAGCGCCGGCTTTCATGGCCTGCACCGCGATGGGAACGTCGCCATGCCCGGTCATGATGATGACGGGCAGGGTGATGCCATGCTCGTTCATCGCCTGTTGCACGTCGAGGCCGCTGGCGCCGGGCATACGGATGTCGAGCAGCACCGCGCCCGGCTCCAGATGGCGCATCCCCTTCATGAAGGCGTCGCCCGATTCGAAGCTTTCCACGCGAAAGCCCGCCGTCCGCAGCATGAACGTGGCCGACCTGCGGATCGCCTCGTCATCGTCCACCAGATAGACCTGCAGCGCTTCAGCCATCACCATCCTCCAGATGCGCGCTCGGCAGAGTGAAATGAAAGGCTATGCCGCCAAGCGTCGATGGCGCGCACCATATGCGCCCACCCTGCGCCTCGACAATGGTCCGGCAGAGCGAAAGGCCAAGGCCCATGCCCGTGTCCTTCGTACTGACGAACGGTTCGAACAGGTGCGCGGCGACTTCCGGCGCAAGGCCGGGGCCGCTGTCGGCCACCGTCACATGCACCATCCCGCCTTCCGCGCGGGACAGGATCTCCAGATTGCGCACGGGGCTGTCCAGCATCGCCTCCAGCGCGTTGCGGATCAGGTTCAGCAGCACCTGCTGCACCTGAATACGGTCCACCAGCACCGCGTCGGCTGACGAGTCCAGCGCGACGCGCACCTGCACGCCTTCCTCGCCCGCGCCGACCAGGGCCAGCACATTGGCCTCCGTCACCAGCTTGGTCAGGCTTTCGACGCGGCGTTCGGTTTCGCCCCGCGTCATGAAGTCGCGCAGACGGCGGACGATCTGTCCGGCACGGATCGCCTGGGTCGCCGCCTCGCTCAGCGCTTCGCGGATCATGTCGCGGCTGTCCGGATCGTCCTGCTCGATCAGGTCGCGGGCACCCTCCATGTAATTGGCGATGGCGGTCAGCGGCTGGTTCAGTTCGTGCGCCAGCGCCGAAGCCAGCGTCCCCATGCTGCTGACACGGGACACATGCGTGAGTTCATGCTGCAGGTCCTGCAGCCGCCGCTGTGTGTTTTGCGGTTCGGTAAGGTCGCGAATGAACCCGGTGAAGATGCGCCCGTCCGGTCCCTGCGCTTCGCCCACGGCCAGTTCGATGGGAAATGTCGATCCGTCGCGCCGGCGCGCCGTCGTCACCCGACCGATGCCGATGATTTTCTTAAGGCCGGTGCGTTCGTAATTGTGCAAATAGCCATCGTGCCGTTCGCGATCGGGCGACGGCATCAGCACGCTGACATTCTCGTTCAGCACGTCTGCCTCGCGATAGCCGAACATGCGTTCGGCCGCGGCGCTGAATGACAATATCGTGCCGTCCGCGTCGATCACCACCATCGCGTCCGGCACGGTCGACAGGATCGAGCGCAGATGCGCCTCGCTCGAAAAGATCGACGAGGGGTTTTTGCACGTCTCGTCCGTCACGTCTGGCGTCATCACCCGGCTGTTCAATGCGCCATCAATAGCGGAATATCGCTATGAGCCAACAAATTACGCGTCACGCCGCCCAGCAGCGCCTCACGCATGCGCGAATGGCCATAAGCGCCCAGGACGATATAGCCCGCCCGTAGCATCCGGGCGGTTTCCAGAATGACCTGATCGACCTTCTCTCCCGCCGACTGACGCAAATGAATGTCCGCCTCTATACCGTGACGGGACAGATATTCGCCCGCTTCGGTCGCGGGGAAAAGATCCTGCGGTTCGTCGATCTGCAGGACGTGGACGGAACTGGCGCGCGCCAGAAACGGCATGGCCAGACGCAGCGCCCGCGCGCCTTCACTGCTTCCATTCCAGCATATCAGGGCGGGATCGCCGGGTTGGAAGGACATGGCCGACTGCGGAATGATGAACACCGGCGCGGGCGATGCCAGCACCAGGTCCGACGCCAGCGGCAGGGCGGGCTGAAGTTCCGGATTGTCCGGCGCGGACTGGCTGATCAGCACCGCGTCCGCCAGCTTGGCCTCGCGAATCAGCGAGCGGACGGGATCGCCCGATCTCTCGCTCCAGCTCCAGCTCACGCCCTCGGCCTGAAGGCGCGCTTCCATCGCCTCCCGCGCCTTTGCCTGTTCGGCGCGAATATCGGTCAGTATCTCCGCCGCGATGAAGGCGCCGCCATAAAGGTCGGTGGTGACATAGGGATCGATCGGCAGCGTCTGCACGCAATGCAGATGCGCCTGCGTCAGGCGAACCAGGTCGAGCGCGCATTGCAGGCGCGATTCCTGCGCCTGATCGCCGAAAACGTGAAGCATGATATTGTACATGGCCGGCTCCTTCAGGAATGCCACTGGCTCCGGGAAGAATGCGCAGGATCATAGGGCAGGGAGCTGTCCGCGCCGTTACGTAGATGTACGGGGCCATCGGAAAGTCGGCACATCGCCCTAGTAACCTTGCGTATATCGGTCGGGGTGCCTTTGGCGGCAGCATCGCGCCATGGCCTGGAAAACTGTACGACTTGAACTGGCGCGAACCCCGCAATTTCCCAACGGGTCGGTCAGTCGCGCCTATCTTCTCCGGTTGCCGCTGAACGAGGACGGGCTGGTCGACATGGCCGCATTTCGCGCCAATCCGGCCTATGCGACGGTGCGGCGTCACTGGCCCAATGAAGCCGACCGGTCGGGCTATCTGATACATAAGCGATCAGGCTGGGCCTTTTCCTACGAACCGGGCGAGGAAGATGACGAGGGCGTCTTCCACTTGGAAAATCATCCATTCCATCTGGGCGACTATCTGACCGTCAGGGAGGGGAATGGGGACGCGCTGCCATTCCGCATCGTTCGATGCAGCAGCTGACCCTGACGCAGCCCTGCGTCACCATTGCGACCATGGTGCAACGCGGCCTTGGGGATTTCCCTAATATCGCCGGAACCCGGAACGCTGCATCAGGCCGCCATGAGCGGAGGGCCATTGGGTGCCGTCTCAATGCCTAAGGGGGCAAATATGTATCTTGATCCATTGTCTTTTGATCGGACAACACCGCACGAGCGCGCTTCGGGTGCCTGCGCGGATCGTTGCGCATCGTGCGATGTCCGTGACCGTGCGATTTGCGCTGGGCTCAGCATGCCGGCGCGCGACGCCATGGCGCATGCCGCGCATCAGCGCCGGGTAGCGAAGGGGCAGGTGCTCGCCTGGGAAGGCGACCGGTCGGATATGGTCGTCAGCGTGCGGTCGGGCATCATCGCGCTGACCGCCACCTCGCCGGAGGGCAATGACCACATCGTCGCGCTGACGGGGCCGGGGGGCTTCATCGGTCCGGAGGGCGGTCTGGCCATGGCATTCAACCTGGTTGCACTGACCGACGCGGACATCTGCCGCTTCTCGCGCAACGAGTTCGAGGCGATGATGGAGGCGCAGCCCGAACTGCGGCGTAACGTCATGGCGCGCATCGGCCGCGACCTCGCCCGGTCGCGCGGCTGGATGGTGAAGCTCGGCCGTGCCAGCGCGGCGGCCCGCGTCGCTGCCCTGCTGGTCGAATTTGCCGAAGCCGCACCGGGGGGCGCGGACATCGCCTTCCCGCTTTCGCGCGGACAGATGGCCGATTTTGCCGGCCTGACCATCGAAACGGTGAGCCGCCAGCTCACCCGCCTGCGCGAGCAGGCCATCATCTCTCTCAGCCGCACGCATTTCGAAGTGCTCGACTGGGCGGCGCTTCGCGATCTTGCGGACCTGCCCCCACCGCGCGCCGACAATCTGTTGCACTGATACGCAAGGGAAAAGTCAGGTGAAGAGCAGGTAACTGAACGCAGCTGGCTAC
>JAXHOI010000019.1:0-8118 GCA_034519505.1 Sphingobium sp.
CGCTGATCGCGCAGTCCAGATCGCGATGCTCCACTTTCAAGATGCCGATTCGGCGCTGGATTTCCTCCGGCGTCATGGCCTGCGTCCCGTCCCTGCTCTGCTCATTGCACCCGTCATAACCCGGCCTTCGTTAACGGGCTATCGCAAATGACGGGGTAAATATCGAATTGACGCATCAAGCGCGAGACAGCCGCCGCGAATCGTGATTTACTCCTGTTCCCAAGAGGAAAGGCCCACACAACGACAAGGAGATTGTCATGGACAATGGTCACCATTCCGCACTGATCGCCAAGCATGCCGGCATCGACGCCCGCATTAAGGCGGAAAACTCCCGCCCCTTCCCTGACACCACGCTGGTCGCTTCGCTCAAGAAGCAGAAATTGCGGATCAAGGAAGAGATCACCGCCCTGAATTAAGGCGGACGGGGGCACCCCTTACATTGCTGGAACGGACGTGACGGCCCGGTGTGATCGCACCGGCTGACCGGCACTGACGACCCTAGCGCGTTCACTTCGTGGCGCTCCGCCGACCCACGTCGGGACGGGACATCCCGACCGGCCACGGGTTCGGCTGAGTCGCGTTACGCACGCGGGCAAGCGATGGAAGTCACGCTCCGCCGTTCGGGCGATCCAAGATTGGGGCAAGCATCAGCCCAGCGCCTGCATAACTGGCAGTCGCGAGACCCCGACATTCAACGAAAATATGGAACGCTAAGCGACCCGCGTGCTGAAGCTAGTAGCCCCGCCCCGGTCGTGCGCTATGCAGGCGCAGATGGTCGGGAACCCCGGCCCCATGGCCCTGTCCCACCGGCTTGCGGGCAAGAGCAGGATCGATGTGGCGTGCGAAGTGGACGCCGATGCGCTCGCCGCTGGCCCACACGATCTGGCCATCGATATCGCCGATCCCGCGCAGCGTGACGATGACGGGCAGCCCCTTCGTCAGTTCCTGTTCGCAGTCGGCCATCATCCCGGTCGCCGAAAGATTGCGCACGCGTGCCTTGCCCAGCATCTTGCCGTCCTGGCTGCGCACCTCCGTCAGGAGGAACAGGCTGGTGCGCGACGCGACACGCGCCGGCCCACGTTCCAAACCTTCATCCTGATCCGAAATTCCGCCGTTCATTCCAAGCAAGACCCCTGATGCGACCTGCACCCGCTGTGCCAGCAAATCTTGATGAAATCGTTAATCGCGCGGCAAGCGGAATGGCGCATGAAAAATGGCGCGAAATCACCTTTTCGCGCCATTTTTCACGTTGTTTCAGTCGCCTGCCACCGGTTGTGGCGGGCCGGGCGGTCAATCGTCGCGCGACACCTTTTCCTGGCGCTCGTGCCGTTCCTGCGCCTCGACCGTCATGGTCGCGATCGGACGCGCTTCCAGCCGGCCGAGCGAAATCGGCTCGCCCGTCACTTCGCAATAGCCATATTCGCCTTCGTCGATCCGGCGCAGCGCCGCGTCGATCTTGGAAATCAGCTTGCGCTGGCGATCGCGCGTGCGCAGTTCGATGGACCAGTCGGTCTCGCTCGATGCGCGATCGTTAAGGTCGGGCTCGCGCAGCGGCTCGCTTTGAAGGACGGCCAGCGTCCCTTCCGCTTCATTCAGGATCTGCTTCTTCCACTCCAGCAGGCGTCGGCGGAAATATTCCTGCTGCAGCGGGTTCATGAACTCTTCATCCGGGGATGGTCGGTAATCTTCGGGAAGAGTAACGGAATTGGCGGATTTCTTACCGTCGGAACTACTCAATACAGTCGCCATGATACAGGCTTCTCCGGCACCGGCGCTCGCCCGTCACGGCGCAACGCGAAGGACTTTATGCGCGGGGGCTATAGCCATCGGCAAACTATGCTGCAAGCGTCGAACGCACGGCGCAAACGTCACGCGGGCGAACCGACCGCGCCATGATCGCGTTCCCGATTCTCCTGCTGCCAGCACGATGACCTGCGGCCCGTCCCGAAACCTGGCCGCCGCCCCCGGCCGATGTTCACCGCTGCACCCCAAAGCGGCCCATAACGGGACATTAACCATATTTGTTCTGCCAACCGCAGCGCATTGGCCATTTCAAAATGCCAAATCAGGGTTAACGGCGTTGCAGTTAACCCATTCTTTTGCGTTTCTGGTCCTATCCCGATCGCGGTGGGAACCCTCCCGTCGACAAGGCGGGACGAGTTTGGAAGAGATCTGATTATGTCCGTCCGGATGGCTTTGGCAAAACTCTGCGCCTGCGCATGTGGCGGCGCTCTGATTGGCGGTGGCGCAGTCCATGTGGCGGACAGCCCGCGGCCTGCTGTGGTCAAGATGACCAAGGGCCAGCGCACCGTCGCCCGCCGCTATGTCGCCCGCGCCCGCGTGGTGAAGCGCGTTCGCCGGACGGTGACGACCCGCACGGTCAGCGCCTGCGCACCTGCGGTCATTCAGACGGCGGCACAGGCCGCGCCGATCCCGCTGCCCGCACCGGTTCCGATGGACTTCCCGTTGGCCGGCGGCGGTGGCGGCGTTCCCGTTGTCGTGGGCGGCAGCGGCGGCTTCTTCGGCGGCGGTGGCGGCGGTTTCTTCGGCGGCTTCTTCGGCGGCAGCGGCGGCGGTGGCGGCACCGTAGTCGTGTCGTCGACCACTTCGGGCGGCTCGACCAGCACCAGCGGCGGTTCCACTTCCAGCGGTGGCTCGTCCACTTCTACGGGCGGCGTCAGTTCGACGAGCGGCGGTTCGTCCACGTCGACCGGCGGGTTCAGCTCAACCTCATCCTCCTCGACCGGCGGGGTTTCATCGACCAGCGGCGGCATCAGCTCGACCTCGGGCGGCGTGTCGTCGACCAGCTCGACTGGCGGTTCCAGCACCTCGAGCGGAAATGTCAGCTCGACAAGTTCGACCGGCGGCTCCAGCTCCTCGACGTCGAGCGGCAACGTCTCCTCGACCAGTTCGTCGAGCGGCGACGTGTCGTCCAGCTCCAGCGGCAATGTCAGTTCATCGACGTCATCCAGCTCCAGCGGCAACGTATCGAGCTCGACCAGCTCTTCGACATCCTCCTCGTCGAGCGGCAATGTCAGCTCGTCCACGTCGTCCAGCTTCGGCAGCACGACCAGCTCGACCTCCACCAGTTCCTCGACCTCGTCGAGCAGCGGCGGTTCGAACGGCGGCTCCAATGGCGGCACGCCGGTCCCCGCCCCGCCGATGGTCCTGCTGTTCGGTGCGGGTGCAGCGGCTCTGGTCGCGCGCTGCCGCTTCGCGAAGAAGGCGGAGGCACCGGCCGCCTGATCGCGCCTACCGGCGTAGCGAAAGAGGCGTCGTTCCATTCGGAACGGCGCCTCCTTTCATTTGGCCAATCCCATGGGCAAAACGATCGACCGCCTACTGCCCGGCGATAATAGATTCGATCTGATCGACGGGATGATTGGTCAGATCCTTTGCAATCTCTCCCGACAGCCGTTTTTCGACCTCACCATGATAATGCTTGCGCATTTCTCCCAGTGTACGTGGCGGGGCGACGATGATCAGGCTTTCATAATCATTGGCCAGCGCCCGCTTCTTCAACAGGTCCGCCGCTTCCGCGGCAAAGCGATCCTCCGCCTGCTGGTGATAGTCGGGCTGTTCCATCGTGCTGGCCTGCCCGCCGACCGGGGATGAGGCGCGGCCCGGCGCGTCCGTCGCGATGTCGCGGTCTGGCTCGGATGCTTGTTCCTGCCCGGCCTCGACTTCCAGATTGGGATAATCCGCGTCACCTTTGTTGCGCAGCAAAAGCATCTTTGCGCCGTCCGCCACCATCACCAATGTTCCATTTTCGATTCGCACGACCCGTCTCCTTGTTGCTGTGTTGCCGGTTCTTTGGGTCAACGTCCGGAAACACACAGGGTTGCCTGCCGCCGCGCACCTCGGCATAGGGCGGCCATGCACGATATCCGCGCCATCCGGGACAACCCGCACGCCTTTGACGCCGCCCTTGCCCGCCGGGGCCTCGCGCCCATGAGCGCGGACATCCTTGCCGCCGATGAGGATCGCCGGGCGATCCAGACGCGCGTGCAGCTGGGCCAAGCGCGCCGGAACGAGGCGAGCAAGGCGATAGGCCAGGCGATGGCGGCCAAGGACATGGCGACCGCCGAGGCACTGAAGGCCGAAGTCGCCGCGCTGAAGGAAGAAATGCCCGCGCTCGAAGCGCAGGACAAGGCGAAGGGCGAGGCGATGGAAGCCATGCTGGCCGCCATTCCCAACCTGCCCGCGCCCGAAGTGCCCGACGGCGAGGACGAGGCCGGCAATGTCGAGCTGTCGCGCTGGGGCACGCCGCGGGACTTTGCCTTCGCAGCCCAGGATCACGCGGATTTCGGCCCGGCGCTCGGCCTCGACTTCGAAGCGGCGGTGGCGATTTCCGGCGCGCGCTTCGCCGCGCTGCGCGGACAGATGGCCCGGCTGCACCGCGCGCTGGCGCAGTTCATGCTGGACACCCAGACCGCGCAGAACGGCTATGAGGAAGTGAACCCGCCCCTGCTGGTTCGCGACGAGGCGGTCTATGGCACGGGCCAGCTGCCGAAATTTTCCGAGGATCTGTTCCGCACCACCGATGGCCGCTGGCTGATCCCGACCGCCGAGGTATCGCTCACCAACCTGGTCAACGGCCAGATCGTGCCGGACGCGTCGCTGCCGCTGCGCTTTACCGCGCTCACCCCCTGTTTCCGGTCGGAAGCCGGATCGGCGGGGCGCGATACGCGCGGTTTCATCCGCCAGCATCAGTTTGAAAAGGTGGAACTGGTCGCCATCGCCCGGCCGGAGGAGAGCGAGGCAGAGCATGAGCGCATGTGCGCGGCGGCGGAAGGCATATTGCAGGCGCTGAACCTGCCCTATCGCAAGATGCTGCTGTGCGCAGGCGACATGGGCTTTGGCGCGCGCAAGACCTATGATCTGGAAGTCTGGCTGCCCAGCCAGAACACCTATCGCGAAATCAGCTCCGTCTCCAACTGTGGCGATTTCCAGGCGCGGCGCATGAACGCCCGCTACAAGCCGGAGGGAGAGAAAAATACCCGCTTCCTCCACACGCTGAACGGTTCGGGCCTTGCGGTCGGGCGCACGCTGGTGGCCGTGCTGGAAAATTACCAGCAGGCCGATGGCAGTGTCATCGTACCCGATGTGCTGACGCCTTATATGGGCGGTGTCACGACGCTGACCCCCAAGGGCTGACCGCCCCCGTTTACGAGGAACACAGATGCGCATCCTGCTGACCAATGACGATGGCGTGAACGCCCCCGGCCTGAAAGTGCTGGAGGACATCGCCCGCGCGATCAGCGACGACATCTGGATCGTCGCCCCGATGGAGGAGCAATCGGGCGCGGGGCACAGCCTGACGCTGACGCGGCCACTGCGCGTGCGTCGCCACGGAGAGAAGCACTACAGCGTATCGGGCACACCGACCGATGCGGTGATGATGGCGATCGGCCATCTGATGCGCGACTGCCCGCCCGATCTGGTCCTGTCCGGCGTCAATCGCGGCGCCAATCTGGCCGAGGACGTCACCTATTCCGGCACCGTTTCCGCCGCCATGGAAGGGGCGATCAGCGGGGTGCGCTCCATCGCGCTCAGCCAGGTCTATGCCCGCGAGGGCATGGGCGACAATGTGCCCTTCGCCGCCGCAGCCGCATGGGGCGAACGGATCGTGCGCAAGCTGATCGACGCGCCGCTCGGCGAACGGCTGGTCAACGTCAACTTCCCCGCCATCGCGCCGGAAGAGGTGAAGGGCGTGCGCGTCGTGCGGCAGGGTTTCCATGATCCGGGCCGCACCCGCATCGTCGAGGGCACCGACCCGCGCGGATATCGCTATTACTGGTTCGGCCTTGGCACCAGCGAGATCGCGCAGGGCGACGGCACGGACCTGGCCGCCATTCGGGATGGCTATATCTCCGTCACGCCGCTGCATTACGACCTGACGCACAGCGAGTCGCTGTCTGGCCTGGAACGCGCGCTGGCCGATTGAAGCCATAAGGATCGGGGGGATTCCCCTTTCGATCCAGACGGGTTAGACCGACCGCATGTGGGGCACATCATTATCGCGCGCGATCCCGGCCGGGGTTGCGCTTCTGCTGGCTGGCGGCTGCATTCCCGCGGACAGTCAGCCGCAACGCACACCGCCGCCCGCGCCAACGCGCACCGCGGTGCCGCGCCTGCCCACCAACCTGCTGGGCCTGATCGAAAGCGAACCGGTCTGGACCGCGCAGCAGGTGCCGGCCAACGCCCGTGTGGTGAGCGCGGGCAGCTATGTCGTGCAGCCGGGCGACACGCTGCGCGGGATCGGCAACCGCACCGGCGTAGGATCGGAAATGTTGGCCAAGGTGAACCATCTTGCGCCGCCTTATGGCGTAAAGGCCGGGCAGGTCCTGTCCGTGCCGGGCGGCCGCTATCACGCGGTCGCGGCGGGTGAGACGGGCATCGCCATCGCCGCGGCCTATGGCGTCAAATGGAGCGACATCGTCGCATTGAACGACCTTGCCGAACCTTATTTGCTGCGCAGCGGACGGCGGCTGCTGCTGCCCGCCGGCGCACGCATGCCGGGCACGACGCCAGCGCATCAGCCCAGCCGCCCGCCATCGCCCCGCCCCGGCCGCGCCGCCTTTCTGGACATCGACATCGACGATGTCGTGACCGGCAGCCAGCCCGCCGTCGACCCCGACGCGCGGATCGCCGCGCCTGTAAAGGTCGCGCGACCACTATCGACCGCCATGCCGATCGCGGAGCCGGGCAGCTTTTCGGGTCGCTTCAACTGGCCGATCGATGGCGCGCTGCTCAGCCGCTTTGGCCCCGGCGTCAGCGGCGTCGTCAATGAAGGGATCGATATTCGCGCCACGAAAGGCACGCCGATCAAGGCTGCTGCGGATGGCGTCGTCGCCTATGCCGGGGATGAAATCGGCGTCTATGGCGGCCTGATCCTGATCGTCCACGGTTCTGGCTGGGTCACCGCCTATGGCCATGCCGACCGGGTGGATGTGGTGCGCGGGCAGAAAATCACGCGGGGGCAGGTGATCGGCCTGTCGGGCGACAGCGGCCGGCATGTCGACCAGCCCAAGCTGCATTTCGAAATCCGCCGCAATCGCCAACCGGTCAACCCCCTGCAATATCTGCCGGCGAAGGGGTGAGGTCGCCCGCTCGGCATCTCATGCAGGAAGGTGACGGCCCCCATTTTGTCGCCTAAGCTGCCGGGCCACAGAGGAATATCGCCCGCCCGCCCATGCGCCTGTCCGTTTCTCAGCCCCCGCCCTCCACGCTCAACGGCCTGCTGCGCCGCCGCTCGTCGCTGCCGGTCTGGGCCGACCTGCTCTGGCGCGTGCTGCTGGTCGTGGCGCTGATCGGCATCGTACTGGCGCTGCACTGGTTCGGTCGCGACGGGCTGAAGGACAATTATGACGACAGCATCAGCTTCATCGACGTCCTCTATTTCACCACCGTCACCGTCACGACGGTCGGCTATGGCGACATCGTCCCCGTCAGCCCGGAAGCCCGCCTGTTCGAAGCGATCTTCGTCACGCCGATCCGCCTGTTCGTCTGGCTGATCTTCCTCGGTACGGCGTATAACCTCTTTTTCCGCAACATCCTGCACAGGTGGCGCATGGCACGCATTCAGGCCCAGTTGACCGGGCACATCATCGTCACCGGTTTCGGCACCAGCGGGGCGGAGGCGGTGCGCGAACTGCTCGCGCGCGGCGAAAAGCCCGAAAGCATCGTCGTCATCGATCCACGCGAGACCGCTCTCACGCAAGCGGAAGAGATCGGCTGCAATGTCATGGCGGGCGATTCGACGCGCGACGCGACGCTAAAGGCGGTGGCGGTGGAGCGTGCGCGGTCGATGATCGTTTCGGCGGGACGCGACGACACCTCGATCCTCATCACCCTGACCGCCCGGCACCTCGCCCCGCAACTTCCCATCAGCATCGTGGTGCGCAATGAGGATAATGAACTGCCCGCGCGGCAGGCGGGGGCAACGACCGTCATCAACCCGGTCAGCTTCGCCGGGCTGCTGCTCGCGGGCAGCACCAGCGGGCGGCACATTGCCGATTACATGGCCGATCTGGCGGCGGCGGGCGGCCGGGTGAAGCTTGCCGAACGCTTGGTCCGGCAGGAGGAGATCGGCAAGCCGCTGTCCGCGATCACACC
>JAXHOI010000030.1:0-13053 GCA_034519505.1 Sphingobium sp.
GATACTTCCGTTGAATTTACGTATTGCTGGCGATTATGATGGCGACGGCTGGGTCGACCTGTTCGCGGGATCGTCCCTGCCGGACAAGCCGAGCATGCTGTTCCACAATGACGGGGGCAAGGGCTTTACCGATGTCGCTCCGGCACTCGGCCTGACCCTGCCCGGTCGATCCTCGCGCCAGAACAACTGGATCGATTACGACAATGACGGCGATCTCGACCTTTATGTCACCGACCGGATCGGCACCAACAAGCTGTTCCGCAACGATGGCGGCAAGTTCGTTCAGGTCTTCGTCGATGGCGGCCCCACGGTGAAGAAATCGACGGTCGGAGCGTGCTGGTTCGATTATGACCGGGACGGCTGGCTCGACCTGTTCCTCGCCAACCAGTCGGGGCAGACCGACTCCCTGTTCCACAATGACGGGGGCAAGGGCTTTACCGACGTTGCCCCCACGCTGGGCATGGACATGGCGGGCCGCGACAAGACGGAAGGCGGCGTGGGCTGCGCCGTCGGCGATTACGACAATGACGGCAATCTCGACCTGTTCGTGCCCAATTACGGCACCAACGTGCTGTGGCGGAACAAGGGCGACGGCACGTTCCAGAATGTGTCGGCGACCGCCGGTGTCGCGGTGGAAAATCACGCCGTCGGCGCTGCCTGGGGCGATTATGACAATGACGGCCATCTCGACCTGTTCATCACCTCCTACCATGGCGAAGCGGGCAAGCAGACGCCGGCCAATGCGCTGTTCCACAACAATGGCGACGGCACCTTCACCGACGTGATCGGCGCGAACGCGCAGCTCAATGCCGGCGATCATGGCGTTGCGTGGATCGATTATGACCGCGACGGTGCGCTCGACCTGTCGGTGATGCGCGGATACAGCCCGGTCGGCGGCCATTTCCTGTTCCACAACGACCTTGCGAAGGACGCCGCCGCGCGCAGCCTGTCCGTCTTCGTGCTGGACGCAAGGGGGCATTACACCCAGGCCGGGGCCGAAGTGCGCGTCTATGACAAGGCGGGCAAGCTGATCGGCACGCAGCCCGTGTCCACCGGCGGCGGCTATGGCGCGCAGAACGCGGTGCCCGTGCATTTCGCGCTGCCGTCACTCGCCCCGGTGCGCGTCGAGGTCACCTTCATGAGCGCGAAGGGGCGCAAGGTTCAGTCGGTGAAGAGGGTCGATCCGCGTCGCTTCGCCGGCGGCATGCTGGTCATCAAGCGCCGCTGATCGAGGGGGCAGGGCTGCGGGCGAGGTGAAACCCGCGCCGCCACCTGACGATCAAAGGCTGCCGATCAAAGGCTTCCGATCACTGCCGCGCGCAGTTCGGGAATGCCCATGCCCTTCTCGCTGGATGTCGCGATGATTTCGGGATGGGCGGCCGGGTGCTTGCGCAGTTCGTCGGCGGTCTGCTGAAACACCTTGGCCAGCTCGCTCGCCTTCACCTTGTCCGCCTTGGTCAGCACCACGCGGTAACTGACCGCCGCTTCGTTCAGCATCTTCATGATGTCGCGGTCGACATCCTTGATGCCGTGGCGGCTGTCGATCAGCAGGAGCGTGCGTTTCAGCACCGCACGCCCGCGCAGATAATCGTTCACCAGGAACCGCCAGCGCTTCACCATGTCCTTGGGCGCCTTGGCAAAGCCATAGCCGGGCATGTCGACCAGCCGGAACAGCAGCGGCTCTCCGATGTCGAAGAAGTTCAGCTCCTGCGTGCGCCCCGGCGTGTTCGACGTGCGGGCCAGCGTGTTGCGGTTGGTCAGCGCGTTGATCAGCGACGATTTGCCGACATTGGACCGCCCGGCAAAGGCGACCTCGTTCACCACCGGATCGGGCAGGAATTTCAGGTCCGGCGCGGATCGCAGGAAATTGATCGGCCCGGCGAAAATCTTGCGCGCGGTCTCGATCGCCTCGACCTCTTCGGGCGTCGGTTCGGATGGGGATTGGTTCATGCCCCCGCTATTGCGGGAAACCGCTCAATCCGCAAAGCCGAATTTGTCGATCCACGGTTTCAATATGGGCATTATCGGTTCCAGATGGCGGGCGAAGGGGCGCCACTGGCCCCCGCCGTCGAACAATCCCTGCCGAACCTGCTTCACGCTGTTGGTGCTGACGCCGCGTTGCTGGGCGGTGCGGTGAAAGTCGCGCATGGCGGCCGTCCATTCGATCCCGGCAAAATCGCACAACCGCCGCGTCTCGCCATCGAAATCACTGACCAGCGCGGCATAATGCAGGTCATGCGCCGCGACCGGCATGGTCGTCAGGCACCGTTCGATCAGCCGCATCATCGCGTCATAGGTGCGCGCAGTGTCGACGAGCGATGTGAAATGCCAGGTCGCCGGACTCATGCGGAACGCATAGCGAAAGCAGCTCCACACTACATCGCGCGGATCGCGGCGCATCACGATGATCCGCGCATCGGGAAACAGGCGCGTGATGACGGGCAGTTGCGATCCTTTGAGCGGGTCCATGTCCACCAGTGTCCTGCCGCGCACATCGACACCGCAGGCCGCGACCTTGTTCCAATATTCCTGGACGAAGGGGCGGGCGGCGATGCCGTCCAGCGCGCACAGATCGTCAAAACGGCCCCCCTGTTCCAGAAACGCCTTGTTGCTCGCCGCCAGCGTCGGGCGCTCCTCCAGCGCGATGACGCCCGGCGCGCTCGCCAGGATATTTTCGACCAGCGTCGTGCCCGAACGGGGAAAGCCCATCAGGAACAGATGGCCCGCCGCCTGCCCCTCCACCGGGACATCCTGACGAAGCGGCCAGTGGGCGGTGTCCGCCGCCGCAAAGTCGGCATCGATCCGGTTCAGCTGATCGAGATAGGTGGGGACACCCTGCGCCCCGCCGAAACGCTCGGCATAGCGTATGCGATGGCGCGACTGGACCTGCGCATAGGTGGTGAAGGCATCGTCGACCCGCCCCATTTTTCGCAGCAGATCGGCCATCAGCATCAGCGCGTCGTCGCGCGTCGCGGCATCCAGATCGTCACGGCCGAGCAGGCGGCTTAGCCGGGCCAGCGCGTCGACCTTCTCGTCGCCCTCGACATCCAGCCCGATCAGCACCAGTTCCGCGACCGGCTCACCCGGCTTGCGCGTCAGGGCGTGGGTGGCGAACTGCCGCGCCACACCATTCACACCGTTGCGCGCGGCGATAGAGGCGACGCCGGCAAAGGCCTCCGCGCAACCGGGGTCGAAATGGGCGGCGCGGCGATAGCTGTCCTCTGCCAATCGGAACGATCCGCCCGCTTCCAGGCAAAATCCGCGCTCCAGCCACGCGACCGCCAGATTGGGCTGGATCGCCAGCGCCTGATCCAGCCGCCGCAGCGCTTCGTCCAGCCGGTCGGCGCGGCGCAGCGACGCGCCTGTCGCCGCGACGATCAGCGGATCGCCTGGCGCAAGTGCCGCCGCTTTCTCCAGCAGGGCGCTCGCCCCGGCGAAATCGCCCACTTCCTCCCGGTCCCACGCGGCGAGGTTATAGAACATCGGGTCTTCCTGACCCGCCGCAATGGCGCGGAGCGCCAGATCGGCCGCGCGCCTGATGTCGGATCGGGCCAGTGCCTGCTCGATATCTGCACGGGTGGGGGAAAGCGCCATGGCATGCCCGTTCCGCCCGATGCGCCGATGAATGTCAAGGCGCTGGAAGAGCGCGCTTCAAACGTCAACAGGCCCGGCAACGCCGCTGCGCTGCCGGGCCTGTGGTAACATCGCCGATGGGCCGCGCCGCCTTATTTGGCGGGCGCGACCTTCAATGCCGGGTGCCGGCTGTACAGCCAGCTTTGCTGCGCGATGGTCAGCATGTTGCTGGTGATCCAGTAGATCAGCAGACCCGCCGCGAACGGCGCCATGACGAACATCATCATCCACGGCATGATCGCAAAGATCTGCTTCTGCGCCTCGTCCATCGGGGCGGGGTTCAGGCGGAACTGCAGCCACATCGAAATGCCCAGCAGGATCGCCAGCACGCCGATGCCGGGCGAACTCCACGGCGGAGTGAAGGAGTAACAGGTCGCGAACAGGTTCAATATGTCCACGCAGCTCGATCGGGCGCGCATTACCAGAGATCCTTGATCCACAGCACGAACGGCTGGTAGTTCATACATTTCGATCGACAGCATCAGCACCTTGTACAGTGCGAAGAACACCGGGATCTGCAGGAAGATGGGCAGGCATCCGGCCAGCGGATTGACCTTTTCCTGCCGGTACAGCTCCATGATCGCCTGCTGCTGCTTGGCTTTGTCGTCCTTGTGCTTTTCCTGCAGCGCCTTCATCTTCGGCTGGATCGCGCGCATCGCCGCCATGCTGGCGAACTGGCGCTGGGCGACCGGGAACATGATGCCGCGCACGATGAAGGTCAGAAGGATGATCGCGACGCCGAAATTGCGCGTCATTTCGAACAGCCAGTGCAGCAGGTAGAAGATCGGCTTTTCAAACCAGCGGAACCAGCCCCAGTCGATCGCGAAGTCCAGCATCTGCGCGCCGGAATTGGAATAGCCCTCCAGCGTGTGGATTTCCTTCGCGCCGACGAACAGCTTGCTCTGCGTCGCGGCGGTCCGGCCGGGGGCGACGACCGAAGGCTTCTCGGCGAAGTCGGCCTGATACTGCGTCGCGCCGCCCTTGCGGAAGCTGGCGTCGAACGCCGTCTTCTGATCGGGGATCAGCGCGGCGAGCCAATATTTGTCGGTAAAGCCCAGCCAGCCGCCGGTGCTGGTGAACTTCTCCGGGCTGGTCTTGTCCAGATCCTTGTAGTCGACGTCGTAATTCGCCTTGCCGTCGAACACGCCGACCGGCCCGACCTGAATGGTCCAGCTGTCCGGGTCCTTCGACACGCCGTCGCGGCTGACATAGCCATAGGGCGCGACCGCCACCGCGCCGGTCGCGCGGTTGGTGACGGACTGGGTGACGGTGAACATGTACTGATCGTCGATCGACAGCTTGATCTGGAACAGCTGGCCCGCGCCATTGTCCCAGCTCAGCCTCACCGGCGTCTGCGGCGTCAGCTTCGTTCCGCTCGCCGTCCACAGCGTATTGCCATCGGGCGCCTTCACGCCCTGACCCGACCAGCCGAAGCCCGCGAAATAGGCGTCGCTCGTGCCCGATGGGCTGAACAGCCGCACGGGCGCGGAATTCTTCGCGATGGTTTCCTTGTACGTCGGCAGGACGATGTCGTCGAAGCGCGCACCCTTCAGGTTGATCGAACCCTTGATCTTGGGCGCGTCGATTATCACCCGCGGCCCTTCGCGCAGGGCGACGGTGCGATCCTTCACCGCTGCCGCGCCGCCCGCGGCCGGAACGCTGGGATCGGCCAGCGGCTTGGTCCTGCCGCCTTCCACCTTCGTCACCGGGGGATTGGCCGCCGGAAAGAAACGCTCCTGAATGAAAGGCCAGCCGAACAGGATCAGGCTGGCAAGGACCATCGCCAGGATAAGGTTACGCTTGTCGTCCACGCTTCAGGAAGCTCCCCGCTCAGTCGCGTATGTAAAAATTGTCTGTCATGATCGGGTCAGGGCACCGGATCGTAACCGGACCCACCCCATGGGTGGCAGCGCATTAGCCGCTTTAACGCCAGCCAGCTACCCTTGATCGCGCCATATTTGCCCAGCGCCTCGATCGCATAGGCGGAACAGGACGGGGCATAGCGGCAACTGGGCGGCAGGACGCGGGACGGGCCGAGTTGCCAGCCGCGCGCGATCAGGATCAGCAGGCGGGCGATCATCGCGCAGCTGCGGGCTTGCCGCGACCCTTGCCCCGGCCATGATGGGCGGGACGGCGCGGCGCGTCTTCGCCCGGTTTCGCCGGTTCGCGCAGCTTTCGCAGCGCCTTGGCCAGTTCGCTTTGCAGCGCCGCATAATCCCGCTCGATCCCGCCTTCGCGGCCGATCAGCACATGGTCCGCGCCGGGTACGCCCTGCGCCGGCAACAGCGCGCGGGCGAGCGCACGGAACCGCCGCTTCATGCGGTTGCGCACCACCGCGCCGCCGATCTTCTTGGTAACGGTGATGCCCAGCCGCATCGCCTCGCTGCCATCCTGCCGATCGCGCACCAGCAGGACGAAACCCGGCATGGGCGCGCGCCGTCCGCGATTCGCGGCCAGGAAATCGGCACGCTTCGACATGGTGACGATGGCGCTGTGCTCCGTCCGATCCGAATCGGGGACGGTGGGCGCGCCATCGGGCGATTCGCCCGGTTTGCGGTCCGCCGTGCCACAGAGCGTCAACGGCCCGCTGTCCGACCCGATCGTCCAAAGCCTGCGCCTTAGTCTTCATCGGGTAGGAAAGCGGGCCGATGCCGTTCGGGTCCGGCAGAACCGAACCCGTATCCACATGGTGGATCAGGCGCTCAGCTTCTTGCGGCCGCGCGCACGACGGGCGCGCAGAACGGCGCGGCCACCGACGGTCGCCATGCGGGCGCGGAAACCGTGGCGGCGCTTGCGCACGAGATTGCTGGGCTGAAAGGTGCGCTTCATCGCTCATTCCTCAAAAAAACTGTATGACGAAAAAGGGCCGCCATCGCAGGGCGGCCTGTCAGGGGGCGTCCGTTAAGGAAAAGCCGATCGGAAGTCAACACGCCTGCACCGAAAAAATGGCGCAATTCAGAAGGATTTTGCCCTTCGTTCATCGGCGCGCAGGGCGGGGTGCGCTAAACCGGCGATGCAATGCCCCTCTTTTCACGCCGTTCTCGTCCGTCTAACCGCATCGCGGTGACCCGTCCATTCCGCTCCCGCCTCCGCCGGCTGCCCGTCCTGCTGCTCGGCCTTGTGACCCTTGCGCCCACGCTGATCCCGGCGACGGCTTATGCCGAAACCTATTATGTCGACGCCAACAGCGGCGATGATCGGCGCGACGGCAAGTCGCCCGCCGGGGCATGGCGCAACCTGACGCGGCTGAACAGCTATCCGCTCGTCCCCGGTGACCGCGTGATGCTGGTGGCCGGATCGGTGTGGAAACAGCCGCTCACCATCACCCGTTCGGGGCGAAAGGATGCGCCGATCCGCATCGGCGTGACCGGAGCGGGCGCGCGTCCACGCATAGAGGCAGGCGGGGTGTCGCCGCATGGCGTTGCCCTGCTCAACGTCGAATATGTCCATCTGCGCGGGCTGGAAGTTACCAATGATGGCCCGCCCGCCGGGCCGCGTCACGGCGTTCTGGTATCGGCGACCGACAAGGGCGTGATGCGCGGCATCCGCGTGACCGACATGTATATCCACGATGTGCGCGGCACCAACGATCGCAAGGACAATGGCGGCATCGTGTTTCAGGCGCTGGGGCCACACGTTCCCACGCGCTTCGACGACCTGCTGATCGAACGCAACATCGTCTGGCGGGTCGACCGTTCGGGGATCGCGGGCATCAGCGATCAGGTGACGGCGGCGCGCTGGTTCCCCAGCCGGGGCATCGTCATCCGCGACAATTATCTGGAGGATGTGGGCGGCGACGGCATCGTGCCGCGCGGCACCGACGGCGCGCTGATCGAACATAATATCGTGCGTTCGGCGGGCAGCCGCGCGCCCGGATACAATGCCGCGATCTGGCAATGGAGCACCGATCACAGCCTTATCCAGCTGAACGAGGCGGCATTCACCCGCACCCGCTATGACGGGCAGGGGTTCGATTCCGACTTCAACTCGCGCCGCACGACCATCGTCTACAACTACAGCCACGACAATGCGGGCGGCTTCCTGCTGATCTGCTCGCCCCGGCAGAACAATGCCGACAACCTGGGCAATCGCGGCACCATCGCGCGCTACAATGTCAGCCGCAACGACGGCAGCCGCATCTTCCAGCTTTCGGGCAATGTGCAGGACGCGGTGGTCGAACATAATGTCGTCCATGTCGGCGCGGACAAGGACATGCAGATGGTGATCGCGACCGAGTGGCAGGGGTGGGCGCGCGACGTGGAATTTCGCGGCAATGTCTTCGCCGTGGCGGGGCAGGTGCGCTATGGCCGGGAAGTGGGGCGCAAGGGGCCGGACTATCTGATCGCGCCCGGCTTCAATCCGGCCGAGCAAATCCGTTTCAGCGGCAACAGCTATCTGGGCCGCCATATCGACGCGCCAAAGGACGCCGACGGGATATTCCAGCCCACCTATGTGGAGCCGCAGGCGGACTGGAACGTGCCGCAATTCGATCCGAAGGATGCGCAGGGCCTGGCCGAATATATGGTCCTGCACCGCAACTGGATGCTCTCGATGCTGCGCCGAGAAATCGGCGCGCTGGTGAAGCTGCAACAGCCGCGCACCAGCGGCTTCCTGAACGCCCGCCCGCGCCCCGCGCCGACGCTGCCGACCACCGGTCGCCCGCGTTAGGCGGCGGGGGCGACGCCGATGATCTCGGCCGGCCGGACATAATCGAAAGGCCCGTCGCCCGCCCAGCCGCGCCCGTCGGGATAGCGCCGCTCGACCCCTGAAAGATCGGCTTCATCGGCAAGGCGCATGTTGACGCCCATCATGCCGTCGCCGAATTTCGCGACGGCCTGCGGGGTCAGGCGGAAATGCGTGGTCGATCCGCAGTGGGGACAGAAGTGCAGCGCGGCCGAAGGCTCCGCCTTGTCCTGCCGGACATAGGTGGCGCTCTGTCCCTCGACCGTTACTTCGGCCGGATCGAAATAGGCCCAGTGCGCGCCAGACTTGGCGCACAAGCTGCAATTGCACGCATGAATGAAGTCGGGTTTCCGGGGCAGGGCCATGCGGCTCTGGCCGCACAGGCAGGTCAATTCGATCATGCCCGCTGCCTAGAGCGGAATCGCCGTCCGCGCCAGCATCGGGCGACGGGCGGCGCGCCTTCCCTCATGCCGCCTCGGCAAGTTCCGCCAGCTGGTCCGCCACCGCGCCCCATCCGGTGGTAAAACCCATCGCCTCATGCTGCGCCATGGTTTCCGCATCCCAATGGCGGGCGGCGGCGCGGTACAGCGTCGTGCCGTCGCCCAGATCGGTGAAGGTCGTGACCGCGACCATGAAGGGCTTTTGCGGCACCCATCCGGCGGCAAAGGCATCGGTGGTGACGATCCGCTGATGCTCCACCACTTCCAGGAACACGCCCTCCATCGGCGGCGTCTCCTCGCCCTCCGGGCTGGTCATGGTGATGGCGCATCGCCCGCCGGGGCGCAGGTCATATTCGATAACCCGCGTTTTCCATGGGCGCGGCGCGAACCATTCCTCCGTCCGCTCGGTCCAGATGGTCCAGAGCGTTTGCGGGCTGGCGCGGATCACGCGCTCGATCGCCAGTTCAAATTCGCCGTTCATTCCGTGATCCTCCGTTTCAATCCGCGTCTGCACCGGCATAGGCGGCCTCCAGCGCCGCAATGTCGATCTTGCCCATCCCCATCATCGCCTGCATCGCGCGGCGGGAGGCATCCGGGTCGCTTCTGTCGTTCATCATCCGCGTCAGGGCTTCGGGCGTGATCTGCCAGTGGATGCCGAAGCGATCCTGGCACCAGCCGCACTGGCTTGCCCGCCCGCCATTCGCGACAATGGCGTCCCAGTATCGATCCGTCTCCGCCTGATCCTTCGTGCTGACCTGCAACGAAAAGGCCTCGCTATGCTGGAATACCGGCCCGCCGTTCAACGCCGCGCATTTCAGGCCCAGCACGGTGAACTCGACCACCAGCACGTCGCCCTCCCGCCCGTCGGGATAGTCGGACGCGGCCCGATGCACCGCATCGACCGAACTGTCGGGGAAGGTCTCGGCATAGAATTGCGCGGCCTCAAGGCCGTTCTTGTCGAACCAGAGGAAAGGGGTGATGCGGTTCATGGCTTTGCTCCTCGTGGGGACGGGAAGGGGGGCGGCGGCCCGCTCAGCCCGCGCGATGGACCATGCCGAACGCCGCGCCCTGCGGATCGCTGGCGAAGGCGACGCGCTCACCGCCCGGCACGTCATGCGGGCCATAGAGCAGGGTGCCGCCCGCCGCCGTAACCGCCGCCATCGCCGCGTCCAGATCGGCGACGCGGAAATGGAACTGGAAACGCGGTGGCTGCGCGGCATCCTGCCGGTTCATCACGGCGCCGATGGCAAGCCCGGCATGGGTCAGGAAACTATAGTCCCCCATCTCGCCCATCGGCATGGCGCCCGACTTTTCCCATCCGAACAGCCCGGAATAAAAGGGCAGGACCGCGTCCTGATCCACCGCGACCAGCTCGTTCCAGGTGCAATGGCCGATCGCCTGCGGATCGGGAGAGAAGGCGCTGCTGTCCCCCTCGCTCGCCCCGCGCATGATGTAGAACATCGCGCCCTGCGGATCGGCGACCATGGCCAGCCGCCCGACGCCCTCGATCGTGGTGGGCGGCATGTGAACGCTGCCGCCCTTTGCCGTGATGTCGGCGGCGCATGCGTCCACATCATCGACGCCGATATAGCCAAACCAGCCCGGCGGCGGCCCGCCCTCCGGCGACGTCATCATGCCGCCGACGCTGATGCCGTCGGGCGCGGTGATGATGTCATAGGCGCCGGTCGATGCCTGATCGTGAAAGGGGGCGACCTGCCAGCCCAGCACCTTGGCGTAGAATGCGGCCGCCGCCTTCGGATCGCTGGTCATCAGCTCGTACCAGATGAAGCTGCCATGCGGATTGCTCATGTCTATTCGCTCCCGTTCAAATGGTGTGTCGTGCAATGGGTTTTCAGGCGTCGACGATGTTGGCGAACCCGCCATAGATCATGCGCTGCCCGTCGAAGGGCATGGCGCGCCCGGCCATGCTGTCATCGGCCATCATCGCGCCCCATCCTGCCATCCGGGTCGCCTTGTCGGGCCATTCGATCCAGCTGAACACCACGGTCTCGCCTTCCTTCAGCGCGACGGCGCGGGCGAAATCGGTCAGCTTGCCGTCGGGCACATCGTCGCCCAGCGTTTCGACGACGCGCACCGCGCCGTGGGACAGGAACTTGCCCGCCATCTCCTGCGCCAGCGCCAGATAGACGTCGCGATTGGCGTCGGGCAGGGGAATGAGGATGCCGTCGATATAGCTACCCCTGCCGCTCCCTTCCTCCACGATGGCGCGAAACCCGCCGAAGATCATGCGCTTCCCGTCAAAGGGCATTTCGCACCCCATCGCCTCCATGCGCGGATCGGACATGATCTTTACATTGGCGGCGTCGCGCGCGGCGCGGTCGGGATATTCGATCCACGAAAACAGCGTCTCCTCATCCTCCTTCTGCTGCACGGCGCGGAGAAAGTCGGTCACCTTGCCCACATGCACATCGTCGGGCCAGTTTTCGACCAGCCGGCGCGCCCCGAATTCATGGAACAGCGGCGCGGCCTGCGCGGCGTGGCTGCGATAGGCTTCCTTGTTCGCGGTCGGCACCGCCAGCACAAATCCGTCGACATAGGTCATGGGCATCGGCTCCTGTCACAAGGGGCGGGGAAAGGGATCAGGCGGCGCTTTCGGCGGCCTGCGGGCCATTGGCGGCGGCGGCCGGGTCCATCCAGAACGGTTCCCAGATGTGGCCGTCCGGGTCCGCCATCGACCGGCTGTACATGAAGCCATGGTCCTGTGCCGGGTTGATGTCCGCCACGCCGCCCAGCGCGGGTGCCCGCTTCCACCAGACGCCTACATGCCGCACGGCTTTCCACGACAAAGGCATAGGCGGCGCTGACCATCGCCTGTGGGTCGACGATGGTCCGGCCCGGCGCGAACGTCTGAAAGAAATCGCGGGTCAACAGCATGACGTGGATGCTGTCCGACAGGACGATGCAGCTTGCCTTCTCATCGCTGAACATCGGGTTCTTCACCCCGCCGATCCCTTCATAAAATGCGGTTGCACGGGCGAGGTCGGTGACAGGCAGGTTGATGAAGATCTTGTCGGTGAAACTCATGGCATGCTCCTCTCGCACGGCGGGGTCGGTTCCGCTTGCATGCATGCCCTTTGGGACAGGAATGCGAATCGCCTGTTGAACTTTGTGCGCGCGATAGTTATCTAAAGCAACTGTGAAGTTAGAAAATGTAACCAATGATGCGCCCAAGCGTTCGGATGCCGCGCCCCGCCGCTGGTATGAGGATGCGTGCGGCACCGCCCACGCGCTTCAGATCCTGGGCGAACGCTGGGCGATATTGATCGTGCGCGAAATGATGTTCGGCCCGCGCCGGTTCGGCGAATTGCGCGCCGGGCTGCCCGGCATCAGCGCCAATATCCTGACGCAGCGGCTGGACGGGCTGGAGGCGGCGGGCGTCGTTGTCCGCGAAAAGCTGCCCCCGCCCGCCAATGCGCAGGTCTATGGCCTGACGCCATGGGGGTATGAGGCGGAACCGATCATTCAGGTGATGGGCCGCTGGGCCACGCGCTCGCCCGACCATGACCCTACCCTGCCGCTCAGCGCCGCGTCGCTGATGCTGTCTTTCCGCACGATGATCGACGCCGGGCGGGCGGGCGACTTTGCCGCGCGCATCGGCTTTCGCATCGGGCAGGACCGCTTCGTCGCTACCCTTGCCGATGGGCAGATCCCGGTCGTGCGCGGCAACCCGGATCAGGCGGATGTCACCTTGACCGGCGACGCGACCGTGATCGCCGGCTGCGTCTATGGCGGTGTGCCCTTCGCTCAGATGGAGGCGGCGGGCCTGCTCTCCATCACCGGCGACCGCACGCTGGCCGAACGCTTCGTCACTTTCTTCCCGCTGCCGGAAAAGATCACGCTGCCGCCACGCGGCTGACCGGCTTTTCTCTCGCCCGTCCAAATATTTCGCTCGACTCTGCCGCGCGGGACTTTCAGAACACAGCAAGAACGTTCTGGACGAAGGGCAGGGGGAAGCAAGCTTGGTCGCGACCGTATCGACCGTGGCCTATCTGGGGCTGGAAGCGCGCGGGGTGGAGGTGCAGTGCCAGCTGGTCGCGGGCCTGCCCAATTTCATCGTCGTCGGCCTGCCGGACAAGGCGGTGGCCGAAAGCCGGGAGCGGGTGCGCAACGCCATCGCCGCCATCGGCCTGTCGCTGCCGCCCAAGCGGATCACCGTCAACCTCTCGCCCGCCGACCTGCCGAAGGAAGGGTCGCATTACGACCTGCCGATCGCGCTCGCACTGCTGGGTGCCATGGGCGTGATCGATGCGGAAAGCCTGGCCAGCAATACGTAGCC
>JAXHOI010000020.1:0-82385 GCA_034519505.1 Sphingobium sp.
TCGTGCACGCGAGACAGCATCGTGTGGGAAGAGAGCCCTGGCTTTTGGACTGAGATTTTCTTCGGTCGCAGGGTGCTGTTTCTGGGCGCGCTGAAAGAGGGCGAGCCGCGTGACGTGTATCGAGCGAGGGTGCGGCTAACTCTGGACGGCTCTCCGATTCAGGTGCTGGAAGCGCGCAACGTGACCGAGATCGCACGGCGATGACGTCGCGCTCGAAGGCATGGGCGACCGCGCCGTGTTCTCGACGCTGGCGTTTGGGCGCATTCAGGCCATCAGCATCCTCGAGACGCGCGGGATTCGTGACAGTGACCGGCCGAGTGGGCTGTTCAATCGCGCGCTGCTCGCGCTGAGCTCGCTGCAGGAGACCCGGGTGGGCTCGCGGGGCTCGGACGCACGGACATCGTGCTGGACGTGCCGGCGCGCGGCGCATCAGCTTGGATGCCGAGCGCCTCCGCGTGGACTTCGGCGAGCAAGGCCGCGGGCTCAGCTACGATCTCGAGCAGCGCACGCTGCGCGGGCTGGATGGCGGAGAGCCGTACGCCGCGCGGGTCGTGCCGGAAGCGCATGGACCAGCCCTGGCTCTTGTGGCTGAAGTCTGACACGGTGCTGAGGTCGGTCCGGCGCCGATCGCGTGGCTGGAAAACGTGGTTTTTGGCGCGAAAGACAGCGTCAAGCGCACGACCTATTCGATTTTGCCTCGCGCGCGGGGACGGCGCTACGCGCTGACACGCCAGGCACTCGCGCGCGCGTGCTGGACGCCTCCACGCTCGGCTCCGCAGAGGAGACCTGGCCGCCACCGCGCGTGCCGAGCTTGTGGAAAGAGACCAAGCCCGGCGAGGGTGAATGGGAGCCGGTGACTTACGGCTTCTTGAAGCCGATGCACGCGGCACGCTCAGCGCGAGCGGCACGGCTCCCCGTATTTCCTACCGCACCTTCATTCGGCCTGCAAAGGCGGCCCCTATTCCAAGGTCGTGCTGATCGCGATGGATACGCGGCAGCTCGATTTCGGCATGCAGGCGGGCTACGAAGATCCGAAGCCAGGCACGGGCCCGCCTGGCGAGGGTCGGCTGCCGCGGGATCCGGAGGTGTACGAGCGGGTGGTCGCGACCTTCAACGGCGCGTTCAAGACCACCCCACGGCTCGGCCACGGCATGATCTGGAACAGGTTGACGAAGTTCAGATAGAGCGACAGCGCGCCCATGACCTGCAACTTGCCCAGCGCCTGCGTGCCGGCATAGGCGATATATTCCGACTTTATCCGCTGCGCGTCCCAGGCCGTCAGGCCGGTAAACACCAGCACGCCGATCACTGAAACGGCCATCTGCAAGGCCGAAGAGCCGACGAAGATATTGACCAGGCTGGCCAGGATGATGCCGATCAGGCCCATCATCAGGAAGCTGCCCATCTTCGACAGGTCCCGCCCGGTCGAATAGCCCCAGAGCGCCATGGTCAGGAACATGCCCGCCGCCGCGAAGAATGCGGTCGCGATGCTGGCGCCGGTGAAGACCAGAAAGATGCTGGCCATCGACACGCCCATCACCGCCGAGAAGGCGAAGAAGGCGGTTCGCGCGCCCGCATCCGTCATCTTGTCGATGCGGAAGGTGAAGAAGAAGACGAACGCCAGCGGCGCGAATATCGCGACCCACTTCAGCGGCGTTCCGAAAATCGCGGCGGTCAGCGCCGGCGAGCTTGCAATGCCGGCGGCCGATCGTTCCGGTGATACCAGTGCCGATGCCCATGTTGCGGAAAACGCCCAGCATATGTTGGCGCAGGCCCGCATCATAACGTGCCTCCACATTGCGCGCGGCACCCGCGTTGAATGCAGAAAAACCCTGCATGTCGCGACCGAAATCGCCTCTATTGTCCCAGTTGCCGTTGCTCACGACGCAAAACTCCTCGATCCATTCAAAATCCGATCGAGTGGCGCGGTACTGGCGGTGTTTCAGCGGAAATGGGGAGGGATGAACCCAAATCCGAAACCAGCACCGAGCACACTCGATGCGGTCCGACATCGCGAGAGCTAAATGGGGAGGATGCTCTCGCCAGAGGGGCCCGGCCCGCACAGTGGATATGAGCGGGCCGGAGCGGGCTTTCAAGTGGTCGGAGCTGTAACAAATTGTTGCCGGCGTCAGGCTCAAATGGAGGCTACAGGCCCCGCAAGTCTTCCTCGCGGTTCACATTGGCGATCGGGCCGACGTCGACAGGCTTCGCGCCGATCATGGTGGTCCAGCGCCGCATCGATGCGGCGGGATGCCGCAAAAGGAACTGGTCAAGCTGAGCGCTGAGTGCCGCCGGCCAAAAGCCGATCACGGGGCAATCGATGGCGAAGGACGCCTGCTCGCTTTCAAACAGTCGCTCAAACATGTCCGGGGGCAGCAGCGGTGTGTCGCAAGGGAGCGAGACAAGCGCATCATAACCTTCCCCTGCCGCAGCGTGAAGGGCGCCGGCTATCCCGCCGAGCGGCCCTTGGTCCGGGCCGGGCCGGTCGAATATGCGCACCAGATCGCCATGGCTCCGCCCCGCGACCGCGACCGCTTCGCAATGCGCGCGCAGATGGTCGATGGCGTGGTCGATCAGGCTGCGGCCCTTCCACAGCGCCATCGCCTTGTCGCCGCCAAAGCGGGCGGATTGGCCGCCGGCCAGAACGACGCCCATCAGCCGCGCGGTCATGGATCGACCGCCAGCACGGCGTCGGGCCTTGCAAGTATACGCAGCGGCAAGCCGGCCTCTCGCGCGCGGTCGATCGCCAGGCTGGTTGCGATCGATATGGTGGCGAGCAGCGGGCATCCGGCGAGCGCAGCCTTTTCCACCAGCTCATAGGAACAGCGCGAGGTCAGCAGGGCAAAGCCTCCGTCCCAGCTCAAGCCCTGTCGCCGCATTGCGCCGATCAGCTTGTCGAAGGCGCTGTGGCGTCCGACATCCTCACGCACCAGCCGGATCGCGCCATCGGGGCAGCACAGCGCGGCCGCATGTGCGCCGCCAGTTTCCACGCCGAGCGGCTGATGATCGCGCAGTGTCCCGAGCGCCGCAAACAGCGCGGCATCTTTCGCGTGACAGGCGGCGGTGATGCGGGGCAGGGGACGTATCGCCTGCTCCAGATTTTCGATGCCGCACAGGCCGCAGGAGGATTCCCCGACCCGGTGGCGCACGCGGTCGGCGACCAGCCCGGCCCTGTCAGGTGAAAGAAATATCGAGAGGCGAATGCCCTGCTCCATGGGGTGGCAGATGATCTCCTCAACCTGGTCGATGTCGTCGATCAACCGCTCCGCAAAGGCGAAGCCGATCGCGAAATCCTCCAGATCGTCGGGGCTGGCCATGATGACGGCATAGCCGATGCCGTTCACTTCGATGGCAACCGGACATTCGACGGCGATCGCGCGGGAACCCGCCGTCACCTCGCCGCTATCGGCAATGCGGCGTATCTGGTCGGTGCGGGCGGGCAGCGTCATGCCCCCATTGTCGCGTCCCTTGCCAGCATGTCCAGAGCCGACTGCGCCACCGCCCCGAAATCGTCCGGCCGGGCGGCGTGCAATTCCGTGATGCGCGTGCGCATCCGCGGATCCCAGAAGCAGGCGATATGATCGGCGGTGGATCGCGCCGCCGCTTCCGGCCCGCCCGCCGCGAAGTTCCGGGCGATCTGGTTCAGCATGTAGATCAGCCGGTCGTCATTGCTCATCATCGCCGGGCTACTCCGCCGCTTCCACATGGATGACCCGGCGGCTCATGCGAGCCTGCTCGGCATAATCCTCCTGCCAGTCGGATGGGCCGTTGGACAGGCCGACCTGCACCGCCGTCACCTTATATTCCGGGCAATTGGTCGCCCAGTCCGAATAGTCGGTGGTGATGACATTGGCCTGCGTCGCGGGATGGTGGAACGTCGTATAGACGACGCCGGGCGCCACGCGCTCGGTAATCGTCGCGCGCAGTGTGGTTTCGCCGGCCCGGCTTTTCAGCGATACCCAGTCGCCATCCTTGATCCCGCGGTTTTCGGCGTCACTGGGGTGGATCTCCAGCACATCTTCGGGATGCCAGGCGACATTGTCTGTGCGCCGCGTCTGCGCGCCGACATTATATTGGCTGAGGATACGTCCGGTCGTCAGCAGCAGCGGGAAGCGCGGTCCGGTCTTTTCGTCCGTGGGCACATAGTCGGTGACGACGAACTTGCCCTTGCCCCGCACGAACCCGTCGATGTGCATGGTGGGCGTGCCGACCGGCGCGGCGTCGGTGGCCGGCCACTGGATCGAACCATGCGCCTCCAGCGCGTCATAGCTCACCCGCGCGAAGCTGGGCGTCAGCCGGGCGATTTCGTCCATGATCTGCGATGGGTGCGTATAGGTCCAGCCAAGGCCCATGGCGTTGGCGACCAGCTGAACGACTTCCCAATCGGCATAGCCGCGTCCGCCCGCGCCGTTTTCCGGCTCCATCACCTTACGCACCCGCTGGATGCGGCGTTCGGCGTTGGTGAACGTCCCGTCCTTTTCCAGGAAGGTCGATCCGGGCAGGAAGACATGCGCGTAGTTGGCGGTTTCGTTCAGGAACAGGTCCTGCACCACCACGCATTCCATCGCGGCAAGTCCGGCGGCGACATGGTGGGTATTGGGGTCGGACTGCAAAATGTCCTCGCCCTGGATGAAGATGCCCTTGAACACGCCGTCGGTCGCCGCGTCCAGCATGTTGGGGATGCGCAGGCCCGGCTCGGCGTCGAGCGTGACGCCCCACGCATCTTCGAACAATGCGCGCGTCTCCTTGTCCGACACATGACGATAACCGGAAAATTCATGCGGGAAGCTGCCCATGTCGCATGCGCCCTGCACATTGTTCTGGCCGCGCAGCGGGTTCACGCCCACGCCCTCGCGTCCGATATTGCCCGTCGCCATCGCCAGATTGGCGATTGCCATGACGGTCGAGCTGCCCTGGCTATGCTCCGTGACGCCCAGCCCGTAATAGATCGCGCCATTGCCGCCCGTGGCATAAAGGCGCGCGGCGGCCCGCACGTCGCCTGCCGGAACGCCCGTCAGCGGTTCGATCGCTTCGGGCGAGCGGGAGGGCGCGGACACGAATGCCGCCCAATCCTGATATTCGTCCCAGTCGCACCGTTCGCGGATGAAGGCTTCGTTCGCCAGTCCTTCGGTCACGACGACATGCGCCATCGCGGTCAGGATCGCGACATTGGTGCCGGGTTTCAGCGGCAAGTGGTGGTCGGCCGCGACATGCGGCGACTTCACCAGGTCCGTGCGGCGCGGATCGACGACGATCAGGCGAGCACCCTGACGCAGCCGTTGTTTCATCCGGCTTGCAAAGACCGGATGGCCATCGGTCGGGTTCGCACCGATCACCATGATGACGTCGGATTGCATCACGCTGTCGAAATCCTGCGTGCCTGCCGACGTACCGAAGGTCGTTTTCAATCCATAGCCGGTCGGCGAGTGGCACACCCGCGCGCAGGTATCGACATTGTTGTTGCCAAAGCCCTGGCGGATCAGCTTCTGCACCAGGAACGTCTCTTCATTGGTGCATCGGCTGGACGTGATGCCGCCGATGGAGCGCGTGCCATATTGCGCCTGGATCCGACGAAACTCGCTGGCGACATGCGCGATGGCGACATCCCAGCTGACCTCGTGCCACGGCTCGTCCACGCTGGCGCGAACCATCGGGCTGAGGATGCGGTCGCGGTGGTGGGCATAACCCCAGGCAAAGCGCCCCTTGACGCAGCTGTGCCCGCGATTGGCCTTGCCATCCTTCCACGGCACCATTCGCACCAGCTGCTCACCGCGCATTTCCGCACGAAATGTGCAGCCGACGCCGCAATAGGCGCAGGTCGTGACGACGGCGCGGTCCGGGGTGCCGACCTCCGTCACCTTCTTTTCCATCAAGGCAGAGGTCGGGCATGCCTGCACGCATGCGCCGCAGGACACGCATTCGGATTTCAGGAATCCATTGTCCTGGCTGGCCGCGATATGGCTGGCAAAGCCGCGCCCGTCGACAGTCAGGGCAAAGGTGCCCTGCACCTCGTCACAGGCCCGCACGCAGCGCGAACAGACGATGCATTTGGCCGGATCGAACGCGAAATAAGGATTGCTCTCATCCTTCGCGCTGTCCAGATGATGCGCGCCGTCATAGCCATAGCGCACATCGCGCAGGCCCACAGCGCCCGCCATGTCCTGAAGCTCGCAATCGCCATTGGCCGAGCAGGTGAGGCAATCGAGCGGATGGTCGGAGATATAGAGTTCCATGACCCCGCGCCGCAGCTGCGTCAGCTTTTGCGTCTGGCTATGGACCACCATGCCGTCGGCGACCGGGTGTGGTGCAGGACGCGGGGATAGCCATTGCGCCCCTCGATCTCGACCAGGCAAAGGCGGCAGGAACCGAACGCTTCCAGATTGTCGCTGGCGCACAGCTTGGGGATGGTCGTGCCCATGATCGCGGCGGCGCGCATGATCGACGTACCCTCCGGCACGGCGACGGATTGGCCGTCGATGGTCAGGCTGACCAGTGGCGCGTCGACCGGCGGTGCCTTTGTCCCCAAATCGATTTGTCCCATCCATGCCATATCGCTTACTCCGCCGCTTCCGCCCGAGGGGCGCTGCTGCCGAAATCTTCGGGAAAATGATCCAGCGCGCTCAGCACCGGATAAGGAGTGAAGCCGCCCAGCGCGCAGAGCGAGCCGAACTTCATCGTGTCGCACAGTTCGCGCAGCAGGCCGATTTCCTCCTCCGCCGAGCGGGCCGCGATGCGGGCGTTGCGGATCTGCGGCAGATGCTCGACAATGCCGGCCTCGCGCGGTGCCTTTGCCCGGATGCGGTCGATCAACTCGACACCGCGCGTTGACCCGATGCGGCAGGGGGTGCATTTGCCGCAGCTTTCCACAGCGCAGAATTCCATGGCGAAACGGGCCATGCCCGCCATGTCCACGCTGTCGTCGAACACGGTGATCCCGGCATGGCCGATCAGGCCGCCCGCCGCCGCGAACGCTTCATAATCGAACGGCAGGTGAAACATGGAGGGCGGGAAATAGGCACCCAACGGCCCGCCCACCTGCACCGCGCGCACCGGGCGGCCGCTGGCGGTGCCGCCTCCGATCTCGTTCACCAGTTCGCCCAGCGTGATGCCGAAACCGATTTCGAACAGCCCGCCATGCTTCACATTGCCCGCCAGCTGCACGGGCATGGTCCCTCGCGACCGGCCGAAACCGACCGCGGCATAGGCATCGGCCCCTTCCGCCAGGATGAAGGGTACGGCGGCGAGTGACAGTACATTGTTGATGACGGTGGGCTTGCCGAACAGCCCCTTGATCGCGGGGAGGGGCGGCTTGGCGCGGACCTGCCCCCGCTTGCCCTCGATACTGTCGAGCAGCGCGGTTTCTTCACCGCAGACATAGGCACCCGCGCCCACTCTTACTTCCATCGTGAAGGGCGCGACGATGTGCGCAGAGGCGGTAATGGCCCGCTGCATGGTGTCGATGGCGAAAGGATATTCGGACCGGATGTAGATATAGCCATGGCGCGCGCCCACGGCATGGGCGGCAATCGCCATGCCTTCGATCAGGCAGAACGGATCGCCCTCCATGATCATGCGATCGGCGAACGTGCCGCTGTCCCCCTCATCCGCGTTGCAGACGATGAATTTCTCGTCCGCCTGCGCGTCCAGCACGGTCTGCCACTTGATCCCGGTGGGAAAGCCCGCGCCGCCGCGTCCGCGCAGGCCCGATGCCTTGACAGCATCCACGCTGGCCTGAGGCGATTGGGCGCGCGCGGCCTCTAGCCCTCTCCAGCCGCCATGCGCGGCGTAATCGTCGAGGCTTAGCGGATCGATGACCCCGCACCGCGCGAAGGTAAAGCGCTGCTGCCGCGCGAAAAAGGGCAGGGTGGAAAGGTCGCCCAGCCGCGTGGAATGTGTGCCGGCAAGTATGGCGGCGACATCCTGCGGGCCGACCGGACCGTAGGCGACACGGCTTTCCTCCGTCTCTACCTCCACCAGCGGCTCGATGGAGAACAAGCCCCGGCTGCCGGTGCGCACGACATCGCAGCCGGCCTGAACGAACGCCTCCGCAACGGCGTCCGCGCCCAGCGCGATCGAGGCCATGTCCCGGCTGATATAGACGCGCGTCATGCCGCCAGCTCCGCCGCGATACGCTCGACAGCGGCGGCGTCGATCCGCGCGACCGGGCGGTCGTCGACCAGTGCATTGGGGCCGATGGCGCAAAGGCCAAGGCAATAGACCGGCTCCAAGGCGACGAGGCCGTCGCTGCGCGCCTGACCCATGGTGACGCTCAGCCGCTCGGCCATCGCCCGTTCGATGGCCTGTCCGCCGCGGGCCTGGCAGCTTTCGGCGCGGCACAGCTTCACCACATGGCGGGGCGGCGGGCTGTCGCCAAAATCATGATAGAAGCTGAGCACACCATGCACGTTGGCGCGTGAAAGGTTCAGCGCGCGCGCGATGGCGGGAACCGCTTCGGGCGCGATATGGCCAAACTCTTCCTGAAGCGCATGAAGCAACGGCAGCAGGGAGCCGCGCTCACCCTCCATGGAAAGGCTGATGCGGGCAACCGCTTCGTCCCAATCGGCCAGTGTCGGCAAGTGCGCTCTCCCTCATCCAGGCGATCACCCAAACGCCACGGCGCCCGCGACGTCAAATCGATTGGGCCGATGCCTGATAGGAAAAATTCTATCAAACAGGCGCGCGGTCAATAGCGGTACGAGCGGGCCGCCGCCATGGCGGCGCTCGCCATCGGATTGAGCGGCGTGCGATCCGCCACGATCAGGCCGATGCGGCTGGCCGCCACGGGTTGGCCGAGCGGGCGGACGCTGGCCCAAGACAGGCCCGCCAGCATGGCGACATAGCTGTCGGGCATGATCGTTGCGAACTGGCCGGAGCGCACCAGCGCGAGCAGCGCCACGTAGCTGTCGGCGGTGGCGCGGGGCGTTACCTCTATCCCTTGCCCCGCCAATATCGCGTCCAGTATCCGGCGGTTTTGCATGCCGGGATGGAGAAGGCACAGCGGCTTTCGCGCCGCCGCCGTCCAGTCGAGCGGGCCGTCATCATCGTCAGCCTCCGCATGGCTGACCAGCATATAATGTTCGCTGTACAGCGGCACCTCCAGCATGCCCGCCGGTGGCTCATGGTCGAGATAGGTCAGTCCCGCGTCTAGCTCATAAGCGTTCAGGCTGCGCACGATTTCGCGCGAGGTCATCGAACGGATGGCGATGGACAGTCCCTCATGCGTGGCCAGAAGCGCCCGCGAGATCAGGCCGATGGCAGGCATCGCTGCGGGAATCGCGCCCAGTCGAAACTCTCCCCGCAACGGGCCGCCGACTGCCTCGACCGAATGGATCATCGCTTCCTGCGTATCGAGCAGGCGCTGTGCCCAGGGCAGCATGGCGCGGCCTTCTGCCGTCAAACCGACGAAGCGCCGGTCCCGTTCGATCAGGCGCTTGCCCAGCTCCTCTTCCAGTGCGGCGATGGCGGAGGAGAGCGTTGGCTGCGTAATGCCGCACAGGTCCGCCGCCCGCGCGAAATGCTGCTCGCGTGCCAGCGTCACGAAATAGCGCAATGTCCGCAGGTTCATGGCGCGGCCGCTTCCTTCCCTTGTTCCCTGTCGCCTCTTATCGCACCGGGCGGCGGATGGAAGCGGCGGAAATCTCTATGCGTCCGGTCCAAGCGCCCTGGCGGCAGCGATGGCGGCCTGACCCAGCGCGATGCTGCCGTCATTGGGGGGAAGCTGAAGCGGCATGAGCGCGGTGCAGTGACGCTCTTGCAGGGCGCTGCGCAGGCGAGATGCAAGAAGGCCGTTCTGCATGACGCCGCCGGAAAGAAAGAATGTTTCCTCGCCGCGCACGCGATCAGCCAGCATCGCCGCCAAGGACGCATGAAAGCTTGCTGCGCATATCGCTGATGGAACGGCCGATTGCCGGTCGGCCAGCAGTGCACGCCAAAGGCTGCTCAGATCGTCGATCCGGGCACCGTCATAGGGCGCGGCATCGGCATGCGCGCGGGCGGCGGCCTCCATTCGCATCGCTGCCTCGCCCTCGAAACTTTGCCGGTCGGGCGCATAGCCGAGCAGGGCGGCGACCGCGTCGAACAGGCGGCCGGTGGAAGAGGCGAGCGGGGCGTTGATCCCGCCCGCGATCATCTGCTCCACCAGATCGACCGAGGATCGATCCGGCAGGACGATGTCGACACCCGCCAGCATCGCGCGCCAATCCGCTCCGAAGGCTGCGCGCAGATGAGCGATCAGGTTGCGCCACGGCTCCCGGCTCGCTGCATTGCCACCCGGCATGGCGACGGGGGGAAGATGGTCGATCCGCCGATAATCGCGGAAATCTGCCCGCAACAATTCGCCGCCCCAGAGCGTGCCATCGTCCCCCATGCCGATGCCATCCAGCATCCATCCCGACACAGGGGCGGCATCGATGGGCAGGCCATGTTCGGCCATGCAGGCCGCGATATGCGCGTGATGATGCTGGACGCGCACCAGCTTCGCCCCGGCTTCCTTGGCCAGCGCCTCACCCCAGCGCGCCGAGTGATAGCCTTCGTGCCGGTCGATTACGACGATGGCCGGCGTGAAGTCATATATCTGGCGATAGAGGGAAAGGGCATGGCGCGCGTCCGCCTGCGTCCGGCTGTCGTCCAGATCGCCCAGATGGTGAGACAATATGGCCTGTCCGTCCTGCAACATGCAGAAGGCCGATTTGATGTCGCCGCCCAGCGCCAGAATGGGTGGCGCTCCGCCGAAGCTGGCGTGCAGGCGGATCGGGGCCGGGGCAAGCCCGCGCGCGCGGCGCAGAATGATGGGATGATCTTCACCTGGGACGATCACGGAATCATCGACGCGATTGACGATCGCCCGATCATGCATCAGCCAGATGTCGGCGATGTTCGATAGCCTTTCGCGCGCGACGGCGTTGTCGATCACCTGCGGTTCTTCGCTGAGATTTGCCGAGGTCATCACCAGCGGCCCGCCGAAAGCATTGAGCAGCAGGTGATGCAGGGGCGTGTAGGGCAGCATCACGCCGATTCGGTCCTGACCCGGCGCCAGTTCATCGGGCAGGCGACCGGGAATGGCGGGGATGACCACGATCGGCGCTGCGGGCGATCGCATCAGGGCTATCGCCTGTGCATCGGCCACAGCGAAATCGGCGAGCATGGCTTCGCTCGCCATCAGGGCCAGCGGCTTGGCATCGCGGCGCTTGCGTTGCCGCAACAGGGCGAGTGCCGATCCATTACGCGCATCGCAGGCAAGGTGAAAGCCGCCAATGCCCTTGATCGCGGCAATCTGGCCTTGATGCAGACATTCGACCAGCGCCGCCAGCGGATCGCGCGCATTCAATCGACCCTGCGTGTCTTCCAGCCAGATGCGCGGGCCGCAATCGGGGCAGGCATTGGGCTGCGCATGATAGCGGCGGTCGGCCGGGTCGGCATATTCGGCGGCGCAGGCCGGGCACATGGTGAACGCCCGCATGGACGTGTTGGCCCGGTCATAGGGTATGGCTTCGACAATGGAGAGGCGCGGGCCGCAATTGGTGCAGTTGGTGAAGGGGTAGCCGAAGCGCCGATCGGCGGGGTCGTTGATTTCGGCGAGGCAATCCTGGCACGTTGCCGCGTCGGGCGTTACCCCCGCGCTGCGTGCGCCCTGACCACTCTCGCGGATGACGAAGCCCGATGGCGGTGCGCCTGGGAGCGGGGCGGTTTCCAGATGATCGATCCGGGCGAGCGGGGGCAACTCCGCACGAAGCCGCCCAAGCGCCCTCGCGATCGCGGCCTCCGTGCCCCAAAGCTCGATGCGGACCCCGGCCCCATCGTTCCATACAGCGCCGGCCAGCCCTTCATCCCTGGCGATACGCCAGACGAAGGGACGAAAGCCCACGCCCTGCACCAGCCCAGCAATTGCGATGGCGTACCCCTGCACAATCAGTGCGCCGTGCACACCATGCACGGGTCGAAGGATCGCACGATGTGCTGGACGGAAACCGGCTCCTTCTCGCCCGGTCGAATCGGCGCGTCGCGCAGTGCCATTTCCAGCGGGCCGGGATTCCCCTTGGCATCGCGGGGGGAGAAATTCCATGTCGTGGGTGCGATGATCTGATAGCCCGCGACGCGCCCGTTTTCGATCCGCATCCAGTGCCCCAGCGATCCGCGCGCCGCTTCGGTCAGACCCGCACCATTGCCGTCATGCCGCCGACTGGTGCGGTCGATGAAGGGGTCGTCGGGCGCGATGGCGCTGAGCCATTGCTCCATCGCGATCACGGTGCGCGCGGTTTCCAATATCCGCGCGATTACGCGGCCCTCTGCATTGCCGCCACGCTGGGCCAGATAGTCGACGATCAGCGGTTGACGGTCCACCAACTGTCGGGCGAGTGCGCCGACCTCCACCGGCCGGCCGTCCAGCCGAGGTGCCTTGCACCAGCTATAGGCCGCTTCGTTGGACAGGTCCGGGCGGGTGAGCGTCTCGCCGGGCTGGCCATCGCCCTCCGCGCCATACCATGCGTGGCTTACATCTTCGGCGATCCTGTCGATCGGGACGGGGCGGGGGACGCCCGCCTCCACCAGCCCGCGAGCGAAAGCATGCCCGCCATCGGGCGCGGGATAAGCTCCGAAGCTGAGGAACCGGCCAGCGGCCCGGCCAAGGCGGCGCAGCGATATGGCGCGGGCGATGGAGAGGAATATGCCGAAATCGCCCCGCGGGCGGGCATCGGCCCAGTCCTCAAGCGCCGCGACGCTGTCGATCGCGGCGAGATTTTCCAGCCGGTCGCCGATCACCACGCGCTCGACAAAGCGGCGGAACGCCATGATCATGCCGCTCAGCCGCGCGATCTCTCCCCGATCGACTGCGCGCGTGCTGCCGCCCGGCTGGATCGAGAGTGTGTGGGGCCATTTCCCGGCCAGAATGCCCAGCAACTGCATCCACGCCGCGCGCGCGGGCAGGAAATCCGCGCTCGCACTGCCCTTGATCGCGGCGAATCGTTCGACCGCATCGGCGTGCCACGGCTCGCTTCCATATGTGGGATTGGTGAAGTCAGGCATGAAGAAGAGGTAGAAGTGCGTCAGGTGGTCGGCGATATTTTCGACGGCATGGATGATGTTGATGGCATGGCGACCATTGGGCGGCATGACGATGCCGCCGGCATCGGCGATGGCGGCGGCGGCGGCAACGGACTGCGACACCGAACATATGCCGCAGATCCGCGGGGCATAGACCAGCGCGTCGGCGGGTGCCTTGCCCGTCATCATCCCTTCAAAGCCGCGATACAGGGGCGAAACCACACGGGCATCGCGTACCCGGTCGCCATCGATGTCCAGGCGGACCTCCAGATCGCCCTCGACCCGGTTGAACGGCCCGACGATCAGGCGGCTCATTTCCGCTTGCCTCCGTCCTTGGCCAGTCGGTCGGCCGTCGCGTTTTCGCGCAGGCGGGCGGGGGTCGCCGCCTTGGAGAGGGAGGCGAGGGCCACGAACCACGCCTTTGGCATGTCGGTGGGCAGGCCGATAGGTATCCCGGCGACCTTGGGCGTTTGCGTGAACAGGTGGCCCGGCTCTTCAAAGCCGGGGGCTGTGCAATCGATGCAGGGATAATTGCCGTCAAGGCAGCTGCCCGACCCGTTCCATGGTCGCACATTGCAGTCTGCGCGCGCCTGCGTTCCGCGACAGCCGAGGTTTTCCATCATGCAGCCCATGTCGGAAAGCTGTTCGGCGCTCGCCTTATACTCGTAGAACTCGTTGCGGGCGCAGCCATGATGGACCAGATGCCGGGTGTAGAGGCGGGGGCGCTGCCATTCGTCCAGTTGCGCGCGGTTCATCTCGCCCCGCGCGATCAGGTGCAGCGTTTCCACCAGCCAGCCGGGATGGATGGGGCATCCCGCCACGTTGATGACCGGTAATGCGTCGGAACCCCGGAAATCCTGTCCGAGCAGGCCGCCGGCCGCACGTCCTTCATAAGCGAGGCCAACTGCATCCACCGGATTGCCGCCGCCAGCCGTCGGTCCGCCCCATGCCGCGCAGCTGCCCACCGCGACCACATGGCGTGCGCGGCGAGCGACTGCCTCTATCCGGTCCTTCATCGGCTCGCCGGTCCCCGCCATCAGGTGAAAGCGGCCGGTGCCGTCGGGGCCACGCATCACCGCGCCTTCCAGGCAGAATATGTCGCAAGGCACGGTTCCATCGGCCACGCCGTCGATGATCGCGCGTGCGTCCGCACCACTTTCCCGACTGAGCGAGGGGTGCCAGAGCAAATCGATGCCCGCTGCGTCGAGCGCCGTCAGCAGGTCCGGCCCCTCCGCGCCGAGCAGGGACAGGGTGCAACCGCCACAGCCCCCGGACTGAAGCCAGAGGAGAGACAATCGGCGCTGCGCTTCAGCCATGCGCCTGCGGCTCGTTGGGCCATTGCAATATGAAGCTGGCTCCGCCTGCATAGGAAGGCTGGATGGACAGCGTGCCGTTCATCTTCAGCGCCAGATTGTAGGAAAGGTAGAGGCCAAGACCCGTGCCGGTGCCCACCGGCTTGGTCGTGAAGAAGGGTTCGAAAATCTTGTCGCGCAAATCGTCCGCTATGCCCGGGCCGTTGTCCGCCACGATAATGCGGTTCATGTCCGGCTGGCATTGCGCGCGCACCACGATTTCGCCATCGGGCACATCCGCGATGGCGTCGGCCGCATTCTGGATCAGGTTGACCATGATCTGATGCAATGGGCCGCGCCGCCCGGTAATGTCAAACGGGTCGGGCAGTTGCAGGGTGATGCGCGGCGGGGTGCGCTGCGCCTTGGCCACCCAGTCGGCCGCTGTAGCGATCAATCGCCCGGCATCGAAGGATTCGGCGCTTTCCTCCTGATTGGCGGAGAAGCGGCGCAGATCCTGCACGATGTCGCGCACCCGCTCTGCCCCCTCCAGCGTGCCGTCGACCAGCGGGCCGATGTCGGAAAGGATGCGATCGATCTTTAGCTGCGCGCGCAGATCGTCAAGCGCCTCGCGCGGCATGTCCGCATCCATAGCGGTCAGATATGATGTCAGCGCCTGACCGTAGCGGCGAAGCGCGTACATATTGCCGAACACGAAGCTGATCGGGTTGTTGAGCTCATGCGCGACCCCGGCCACCAGCCGGCCCAGCGCGGCCATCTTTTCCGAAACGAACAGCTGCTGCTGCGTCTGCACCAGCGACCGGTGCGCCTTGTCCAGTTCGCGATAGGCCGATTGCAGTTCGCCGATGGGGCGCCCGACGATGACGAAGCCGTCAAGGCGTCCGTTCCCGTCCCGCCGCACCGCGATGTCGACGGAAATCTGGCTGCGCTGCGGATCGGATCCGGCCAGTTGCAGTTCGAATGCGGGCACGTGCCTGCTTCCCCGTGCGGCCTCCATATGATCCAGCAGAGCGACCGCATCGTCCGGCACGAATAGGTCTGATGCGGGGCGGCCGATCCAGTCGCCCTCCGCGCCGCCGATCGCGCCCAGCATGGCCGCGTTCAGGCGCTGTACCCGGCCCTGACGGTCGCACACGGCCAGCACATCGTTCATCGCGGCCAGCACCGACCCGATGAAATCATGCGCTTCCTGAAGCTTCGCGGTGCGTTCTTCCAGCGCCGTCTGCGATTCGATCAGGTCGGCATAGACCGTGTCCATCTTTCGGATCACGTCGATCCAGACAGCCTCGCCGCCGGCATCCTCAGGGAAGGGGGCCGGAATGACCATATCGTTCACGGCACCATCCGGCGGCGGGGCAGGGGCTGGATATTTTCAAGGCCGTAGCGTTCCAGCTTGTTGCGCAAGCCGACGCGCGAAAGGCCGAGTTCGCGGGCGGCCCGGCTCTTGTTCCAGCGATGCCGCACCAGTGTTTCGCGCACGATTTCCGCCTCCAGCTGCTCGACCCGGTCCTTCAGCGACCCGGTGCCGGTGTCGAAGCGGGGGGTAATCGCAGGCGAAGCTTCCGCCGATGCCGGCGTGCCATTGCGCACCGCCATCGCCTCCAATATGTGCGGCGACACGAGGTCGAGGCCGAGCGGCCGTCCTTCCGGTGCGCGCACCAGCATGCGCTGAATCTCGTTCTGCAATTCGCGCACATTGCCCGGCCAGCCATAGGCGCTGAGCGCATCGAGCGCCGCGCGGGACATCCCGTCCACCTTCTTGCCCAGATGCCCCTCGGCCTTGGCAAGCAGGACGTTGACCAGAGTCGGCAGGTCGTCGGGCCGGTCCGCCAGGCGGGGCAGGCGCACGATCATGCCCGCCAGGCGATAGAAGAGGTCGGCGCGAAAACGCTTGGCGCGCACTTCCTCCTCCAGATCCTTGTTGGTCGCGGCGACCACGCGCACATCGATCTTGCGCGTCTTGCCGCTGCCGAGCGGCCGGATTTCGCCCTCCTGCAACACGCGCAGCAGCTTGACCTGAAAGGCGGGGGACACTTCCCCGATCTCGTCCAGGAATACGGTGCCGCCATCGGCCCGCTCGAACAGGCCGACATGATCGTCGACCGCTCCGGTAAACGCGCCCCGCTTGTGCCCGAACAGTTCGCTTTCCAGCAGCTGATCGGGCAGCGCACCGCAATTTTCGACGACGAATGCCTTGTTCCATCGCTTGCTGTTGTAATGGAGCGCGCGGGCGGCCAGTTCCTTGCCGGTGCCCGATGCACCGAACAGCAGCACGGGCACGTCATAGGGGGCAACTTCGCGCAGGTCGCCGCACACCCGGTCCATCGGGCTGCCGGGGGCGCGCACGATGCCGTCGTCGAAGTCATAGGCGCGGCGGACGCCGGCCTTGCGCTTCGACACCACTTCCTGCGCGGTTGTGGGGGCCATGCGCAGTTCCACGGCCAGCAATTCATTCTGCCGCTGCAATTCCTGAAGCAGGCACGCGTTCTTCAGCGTCAGGATCAGCCCTTCGGGATGCCAGGGCTTGGTGATGTACTGGAAAATCCCGGCTTCGTTGATGCCGTCGATGATGTCATGCGCGTCGGTATAGCCCGATATGATCATGCGGATCACTTCGGGCCAGCTGGCCTTCACGAATTTCAGGAATTCCACGCCCGATCGGTCGGGCATGCGCTGGTCGCACAGGATCAGCTGGATGTTGCGATTGGCCAGCAGATGCGAGGCGTCGGCAGCGTTCTCCGCCGTCAGGACGTCGAACTCGTCCTCCAATATACGCCGCAGGGCTTCCAGCGACCGAGGCTCGTCATCGACTAGCAGGATGGTGGGAAGAGGAGCCACATCCATGATCCTTCAACAAATGCGCGGCAATTGCTCGCCCGACAGCCAGTCTATCACACGTCGTCCGCCGATGGCGGTCTGCATCTCGACAAGGCCGGCGGTGTCCGCACGCACCTCTCCGATGATCGCGGCGTCGGCCCCTTCGGGCCGAGCCCGCATGACGGAAAGCACCGCGTCGGCATCTTGGGGATCGCAAATGGCGACAAGCTTCCCTTCATTTGCGATATGCACAGGGTCAAGGCCTAGCAATTCGCAGGCGGAGGCAACCTCCGGCTTCACCGGAACCTTGCACTCGTCGATATGTATGCCAACGCCAGCATCGCTGGCAATCTCGTTCAGCGTCGCCGACAGGCCGCCGCGCGTGGGATCGCGCAGCATCGCGATAGTTGGAGCGGTCGCCACGATCTGTGCGACCAGATGGTGCAGCGCCTGGCTGTCCGACACGATGCTGGTTTCGAAAGACAGGTTCTGACGGTGCGCCAGAATGGCGACGCCGTGGTCGCCGATGGTGCCCGACAGGATGATCTGCTGGCCGGGGCGAACGCGGTGGGTGCCGATGTCGACACCGTCGGGCACCACGCCGATCCCGGCGGTGGTGATGAACAGGCCGTCGCCCTTGCCCTTTTCGACCACCTTGGTATCGCCGGTGACAATCGGCACGCCCGCCGCGCGCGCGGCATCGCCCATCGATGCGGCGATGCGGGTCAGGTCGGACAGCGGAAAGCCTTCCTCTATGATGAACGCTGCGCTGAGCGCCGTGGGCACCGCGCCCGCCATCGCCACGTCGTTCAAGGTGCCGTGCACCGACAGGCTGCCGATGTCGCCGCCGGGAAAGAACAGCGGCGAAACGATATGCGCGTCCGTCGTCATCACGATGCGGCCGGCAGGCCGTTCCATCACCGTCGCGTCGTGACCCTGGTCTAGCAGGGGGTTGGCGAAATGCCGGTGAAAGACATCGCGGATGAGTGCCGATGTCATGCGCCCGCCGCCGCCATGCGGCATCTCGATACGCTCCCGGCGGTGCATGATGCTCATGCCGCCTGCTTCCGTCGGGCGATTTCGGCCAGCGTTTCTGCCCGGCGATAGGTCCAGTAGGCGGCACAGGCCCCTTCGGAGCTCACCATGCAGCTGCCGACCGGGTTTTCCGGTGTGCAGCCATTGCCGAACAGCTTGCAGTCGGCGGGCTTCTTCACCCCGCGCAGGATCGCCGGGCATTCGCAGGATTTCGCCTCGCGCGACTGCTTGGGGGTGAGGGCGAAGCGCCGCTCGGCATCGAACGCAGCATATTCATCGCGCAGACGGATGGCGCTGGCAGGCACGGAGCCCAGACCCCGCCATTCGAAATCGTCGCGGACTTCGAACAGGCGATCGACCAGCGCCTGCGCCTTCACATTGCCTTCGCGGGTGACGACGCGGCTATATTCATTCTCGACGTCGACGCGCCCTTCATTGACCTGGCGGATCAGCATCAGCGTCGATTGCATGACGTCCAGCGGTTCGAAACCGGCGATGACGACCGGCTTGCCATATGTCCGCGCGAGAAATTCATAGGGGCGCGAACCGATGACCGAGCTGACATGGCTGGGGCCGAGGAACCCGTCCAGCCGCACCGCCTGTTCCGGATCGATTTCCGGGGCGTCCAAAATGTGCCGGATTGCGGCGGGGGTGAGGACGTGGTTCACGAATACCGAGAAGTTCGTCAATCCCTCGGTCCGCGCGGTTTCGATCGCCATGGCCGTCGGCGGAGTCGTCGTTTCAAAGCCGATGGCCAGGAACACGACTTCGCGGTCGGGATTGGCGCGGGCGATTTCCAGCGCGTCGAGCGTGGAATAGACCATGCGGACGTCCGCTCCGTCCGCCCGCGCGCGCAGCAACGATCGACGCCCAGAGCCCGGCACGCGCATCATGTCTGCATAGGAGCACAGAATGGCGCCATGCCGCTCGGCCAGTTCGATGGCGTCGTCCAGTCGCCGGATCGGCAGGATGCAGACCGGGCATCCGGGGCCATGCACGAAATGCACATTGGATGGCATCAGGTCCTGAACGCCGTAGCGAAAGATCGCATGGGTATGCCCGCCGCAAAATTCCATGAAATTGTATGTGCGGGCCGGATCAGCTTCCTGCGCGATGGCGCGGGCAATGCCGCTTGCCAGTTCGCGGGAACGGAATTCCTCGATATACTTCATGCTACCCCCTCCTCGCCGGCCAGTTCCTCTGCAATCAGGCCGGCCTCCGCCATCATGTCCAGCGTGCGCAGCGCCTCTTCCTCGCTCAGCTTGTGCAGCGCGTAACCGACATGCAGCAGGATATAGTCGCCCGGCTGCGGATCATCGATCAGGGCGACGGACACCTGTTTGCGGATGCCCTCGATCTCGACGGTCGCCATCTGGCCGGGGTCGAGCGAAACGATGCGGACGGGAATGGCAAGGCACATGGGATCAGCCCTCCACGATGGCGCTGGCGGCCATGGCGCGCGCACCCGACAGCCAGTTCAGCCATACCGTCCCTCGCCGGTGCGGCGGACCACCTGGATGGCGCGGATGCGCGGATTGACCTTGCGCGCATTTGCGATCGCCTGATGGACGTCGAAATCCAGATGCGGCAGCAGATCGATCTTGTTCAGCAGCATCAGGTCAGCCGCGGCGAACATGTCGGGATATTTGAGCGGCTTGTCTTCCCCTTCGGTGACAGAAAGGATCGCGACCTTGTGCGCCTCGCCAAGGTCGAAGGCGGCCGGGCAGACCAGGTTGCCGACATTTTCGATAAACAGGACCGCGCCATTCACCGGAGCCAGATGTTCGACCGCATGGCCGACCATATGCGCGTCGAGATGGCATCCCTTGCCGGTGTTGATCTGGATCGCCGGGGCGCCGGTCGCCCGGATGCGATCGGCATCGGCGCTGGTCTGCTGATCGCCCTCGATCACATAGACGGGGGCCGTGTCGCCCATCTGCTCGATGGTGCGGCACAGCAGCGTGGTCTTGCCCGAACCGGGGCTGGAGACGAGGTTGAGCGCCAATATGCCGTGATCGGAAAAGATCGCCCGGTTGGAGGCGGCATAGGCGTCGTTTTTCGATAGGATGTTGCGCTCCAGTTCGATCAGGCGCGACTGCGGCATGCCGGGTACGCTGACGCCAGCCGGCCCTGCGCCATAATCCAGCGCGGCATCCGCGCCGTGATGGTGATGATGGTCGTGCTCGTGATGGAGGTGCGCGTGACCGTGCCCATGATCGTGGTGGTGGTGGTGGTGATCATGCGCATGATCGTGGCGATGCCCCTGTTCGACCTTCGCGTCGCCGCAGCCGCAAACCGTGCACATGTCAGTTGACCTCCAGTGATTTGATCCTGAGCTCTTCGCCACCTGTCACCTGAAGCTGGTGGGAGCCGCAAGAGGGACATCCGTCGTATCGTTGGCGGATTTCGATTTGCGCGCCGCATGGCATGCACCACGCCGTCGCGGGCAGATCGACGATGTCGAGCCGCGCCTGTGCGGCAATGCTGCCCTGCATCGCAACGTCGAAGCCGAATCGCAGCGCCTCTACCTCCACGCCCGAAAGCCGGCCGATTTCCAGCGTCACGCAGTCGACCCGCGAAAAGCCCTGCGCGCGGGCCTGATCCTCTATGATGCCGCGAATATTCTCGCAGATCGACAGTTCGTGCATCAGGCTTCCTCGATCCGATGTTCGACGCAGGGGTCGAACGCCCCCACCGCCATGGCCATCATGCGCGCGCGATCAATCGCTTTCAACGATACCGCGCTCTCGAAAGCGCGCAGGCCTGCTCCCTCCGCCCCAAAGTGGATCTCGGTCGGGCTGTTCACGGCATAAGCGCGGATCAGGCCGTTTTCGATTGCACAACTGTGGGTTAGCCAGCCACGCGCAGTCCAGACCCGATGTCCTGAAGCCATATAATCCGCGCCGCCATCCAGCATCAGCGCCAGATCGTTGGCTCGGGCGGCAAGACGGGCCGCAAGCGCAGGCAGGCACGCGATCGCGGAATGTGCGCCATGTCGGGCGAACGCGGACACTTCCAATCCCGACACGGTGATCGGAGCCTCGACCTCCAGCCTGGCCACCGCGCGGGTCGCGCGGGATGTCCCGGTTGCGCCCTCGCTGATCCAGGAAGCGACGCCGTCGCTTGTCCATTGATAAAGCGGACGTCCAAAGACCACCTGCTCGACGAACGCCCGCCGCGCGCATTCCGCGTCCGTCCCCACGCTGCGGGATATGGCGACCCAGCGCGATGCCTGCGCGAAATCCGGCTGCTCGCCGCTGAAGACGGGCCAGGCGAGCAACATGCGCAGCACCGCTTCATTGATCGCCTCTCCGCGCGCCGCCCGCGCCAGTTCGTCACGGCGCTGGCTGTCGAGGGGCGCGCCACCGGCCAGCGCGACGGCTTCGTGCGCGGCCCATTCATGCGCGCGGGCGCAGAGCAAATGGACCTTGCCAAGGAAGGCGGGGGCAAGCGCGGGATCGCGACCGACCACTGCCCGTGCGACATCGGGCCGCGCGGCAAGCGTCAATCGGTGGCGGGTCAGCGTCGATTGCATCAGGAAAGGCCCAGCAGCGCGCGGCGCGAGGGTTGGGCGGGCGCACCCTCCACTTCCTCCGCGTCGGCATCATCGGGTGCGGGGTTGCCGTCCTCCTCGAGCGCTTCGGGCGACCAGGCATCGGCAATCGCGCGCTCTTCCTCACCGGGCAGCGCGCCGGCACTCAGCAATTCGCCAAGCGCTGCCTCTGCCGTTGCCATGGCAGTTTCCTGATCGACAAAATCGAACATCGGAGACAGCAGCGAGCAGGACCAGTAACCGCCGATCTCTTCCTCATGATGCGCGATGAACGAAAACCATCCGGCGGGCAGGCGAACCCGGCGTTTCGCACCCGCCCGCGCCGATGGCCCGCCGGTCAGGACCGCGTTCATGAACCACGGCGTAACCAGAATGCCCAGCCGTTCCTCGCCCAGTACGAAGTCGAAGCCGATGGCATCGACCGACAGCGCGGGATTGACGATCGGCACGCCGTCCATGCGCGTTTGCGCGACCATCCGGTAATGGCCGATCAACCGATCACGTTCGTTGGCGGCGATGCTGTTCATTCGATGACCAGAAAGCCGGATTTGGCTGCGTCGCAATTGGGGCATGTCCAATGGTCGGGCAGAGCCGCGAAGGGCGTGCCGGCCGGGATCTGCCAATAGCCGTCCCCTTCTGCCGGGTCATAGACATGCCAGCAGATCTTGCATTCCAGTCGCGCGTTGTCGGCCAGCCGCGCGTCGTCACCGCCATAGCTGCCGGCGAAGAAATGATCGCTCACCGATAGATGTCCATGATTTCGCTCAGCCGCTCCTCGCTGTCGGCCAGATCCTCTGGCGCGGCGAGAGCGACGCTGGGGATCAGGCTGAGCTCGATGCTGTTGAGGATCAGCGTGTCCTGCGAATTATAATATCGCACCCACCAGCAGTTGCGCGTGCCGGTGGACCGGATGCGGCAATTGCCATAGCCGCGCGACCGGGGATGACCAGGCGGTTCGCTTGCCAAGGATCGCGTCCAGATAGGTCAGGTCTTCGGGCGTATGGGGCAGCAGCGACAGGTTGATGACGTGGTTGGTCAGCTCACCACCAGCGATCTTCGGCAGATGCTCGTTGATTTCGGGAATCAGCGGCGGCGCATTGAAGACATTTTCGGGGAATTCGCGCTCGATCGGCAGCTCATCGGTGGCATCCTGAAATGCCACCGCGAGCAGGCTGGGCGGGAATGCGGCCACTTCGACCCATTCCTTCATCGGCTGCTTGCCATGGGTGAAGCACGAACATACCACGCCGAGCAAGCACCATCTCCTGCGGCCTGAGGTGATCGAACTACAATCATTGACACTTCGCCTTCGCCGAGCAGCTGGCGAACGAAGGCGCGGTTGGGGAGGTCAAGCATGTCCAGCGACACCGATCGCGGCTGTCCGTCGCGATTCCAGTCGCGCAGCGCAGCCAAAATCTCGTCGCAGGCGGCAACGCCCGCATCGTTGGAACTGGCAACATCTGCTTCAGGGACATGCGCGGTGGTGAAGGTCAGCATGCCGGAGGGCATGTGCAGGATGTCGGCAGTGGCGCCATCGGCTTCGCCTGGCTGGCTGCCGGGGCCGATCAATCCGGGGATGGAGGTCATGGGCTTATCCTTGAATGAACTGGAAAACAGGGCAGCGGCGCGTCAGTCGCGGGGGGCCGGGGCGCAATGTTCGGGCATGCGGAATGCGGGCGGGTCATGCGGCTCGCGCGACAGATCTGCAGTGACTCAGAACGCGGTATCGCCCAGTCCAGCACGCGCTCGATGCAGCCGAGATAGCGCCCGTGGCTGAGGAAAATCAGCGAGGGGAAGCCGGTGAAGCGATAGCGCTTCTGAATCTCCCGTTCGTCGGCGCGCGCGCACACCAGGGTGACTGCGCGTACCGTCTTGCGCCTTATCCAGCTCTGCGTAGGACGACGGCGGCATCGTCGGCCTTGATAGGGGTGGCCTTGATCAGCCTGACAAGACAGCACCAGCGACGGCCAGTGCAGGCCACCTCGTCCAGATTGTCTACCGTCACGACGGTATTTTTGCGCGCAGATGAACGAAGGCGAGGGGAGAAACCAGCAGGTTGAAGCGAGGCGGTCACGACAATGGAGCTTTCCGCAACGAGATGATCGGGAAGTGTGGGTTCGCGTTCGATCAGGTCCGGGCGAGACAACGCGATCATGCTGGCGTGTTCTCCCCGCGCATCTCGCGGCGATCAGGCGCAGCAGGGCGTCGAAGATTGCGCAGGCGGAGAAGTCCAGCAGGCGCCGCGCTCGCGCGCAGTGCTCCAGGAAGGTCATGTCCAGCGCATCGCCCGGCACGACAGGCACTGGCCGGGTGTCGAACCAGCGAAGCGTGCCGCGATCGTCGCAAAGGGCCTGCCCCTCGGCGACTTCGATCGTCCACTGCGGATGCCGACGCACCTCAGGCGCCGCGGTCCTTGTCACCAGATCGACTTGTTTCCGCATCGAAATCCGGATGTAGATTTCTTCATGCCGCCGTTCGCAAGGTTGCGCCGCGTCGCCTTAAGGCGGCGTCGGGGTCGGTGCCGCCGCTGCTCGGCACTGCTGATCGCCGGCTTCGAGCGAGGCCGATCTCGTCACCGAGGGGCAGGGGCCTTCGCGTTTCTGCGGTGGCCTACGGCGCCAGATAGTGTCGATGCGCCAGGTCCATGTCGGACGCTTGCACCGACGTCGGCGCAGGCTGCATGCAGGTATGTCGCCGAACTCCAGCTCCACCGCACGCCGATCAGCAGAAGGTGGCGGGGATAGTCGCCCATCATTTCCGCCATCGCCAAGACGCTACTGAAACTTCGGTCTGGTGCAGCGAGATCTTCTTGGCGCCCAGGAAATGGGGCACTTCCTCGCCTTCCACGCGCTTGAGCGTGCCGGGCGGCAGGCCGTAATCCACGGCATCGAAGACGATCAGGACATCGGCCTCGCGGATCAACTGGACCAGGTAGATGCCCTGTGTCCCACCGTCGACCAGCCGCACCCCTTCGGGAAAGACATATCGCCGGTTCATTTCCTCGACCGCGCGCACGCCAAAGCCTTCATCGGCCCAAAGCAGATTGCCTATTCCAAGAACAAGGACATTGGTCCGATCGCTGTCCACCGCTTCCACTCCCCGTCCTTGCAAAGCAATTGATCGGCTGCGCCGTTTCCAATTCGTAAAGCAATTCGCGTGCCACCCGTCCGATGTCGGCGAGAGGCGTGCGAAAGCGTGCAAGGCTGAGATTATGATGTGGAAAGATAACTTCCAATGCGACCAGTATGGAAATGTTCTTTCCAGTGTCAGTGGTCGCCCACCAGCCGCTTGCGCATATGGCGAAGGACAAGGCCCGTGCACAGAACCGCGGGCAGGGTCAGGACCGCCACGACCGCATGGGGGTGGACGGCGGGCACGAATTCGGCCAGCCCCTCCAGCATGTGGCTGAGCAGTGAGAGCGCATAATAGCTGATCGCCACGACCGACAGCCCCTCCACCATATGCTGCAAACGCAGCTGGAGCGAAGAACTGCGCTCCATGGATGCGAGCAGCTGCGCGTTCTGGTTCTCGATCCGCGTTTCGATGCGTGTGCGCAGCAACCCGGTCAGTTGGCCGGCGCGGGTCGCCACTTGCTGCTCGCGCCGGGTGAAGGCGGCGCAGGTGCGTACCGCCGGGTGCAATCGGCGCTGCGTGAAGTCGACCAAAGAAGGATAGCCGCGAATGGATTCGGGCTTCAGGTCGTTAATGCGCTCGTCCGTCAGCTGGCCATAGGCGGCGGTAGCGCTCATGCGATAATTGGCGGAACTGGCGATCGCGGCGATCTCCATCGATAGCGATGTGATCTGGTCCATCAATTCATCGTCGCGAACGTCTGTCTTCACCAGATTTTCGCCGATCTGCCGCAAATGGGCCTCCGCCTTGTCGAGCAGCGGCCAGTATGCCTGCGCGATCGGAAGGCCAAGAAGCGCCAAATTCCGGTAGTTGCCCAGTTCCTGCACCCGCTGGACCGTTCGGGTAAGGTCGCCCTCTGCTGCGCCATTCGCTGCGATCAGCGTGCGGCCATAGCCTTCGCCGCCGATGCGGAAATCTGACCAGATGCGCACATCGCCCGCGACATGGCAGGTGACCAACTCCTCTTCCTCGAACGCGAAGCCAGGGAGCAGTCTCTGCGCCTCCTCGTCATCGCGCACGAGCGTGATCTGCGTCGCGCGCAGCGTGGTGCCGGGCAGGGTCTCCGCCCATTCGACCGCGCGCGCCAGCGCTGCGCTGTCGGCGTCCTTGGCGAACAGCGTGATGCTGCTGGCCTCATTATGGCGTTCCCAACCAAAAGCGATGCCGGGCGATAGCGTGCCGGAAACATGGCGTGCCCCCGCCTGATCCACGATGCCGCCGGCTGGCGGCGCAAGCACGGCGGCAAACTCCGCATCGCGCATGCCGGAATCGACGAGCTGCAACAGCTGGACGATCCGCATCGGCGCGGACAGTTGCGGCCATCGGCGCAGGTGCATTTCGCCGACGATATGCCGGCGTAACTCATGTTCTCTCATCTATTGCGTCCTTCGCTTTGTCAGGAGCGACAAGGAGCACGGCGAAGTCGCGCGCGGCCTCAAAGCTAATCCGTCCGAAGCAGCGCGGGCAAGAGTACTCCAGCATGATAAGGCGGTAACCACTTCGCAAAGAAAGTGGTCGGGTCTGCTTGGTTACCGACAATCCACCTGAGCGACGCAGCCTGCCATTTTCAGGGCTTTCGCTCGGTTGGCACGCGACTTGCTGAACATGACCGTGAGCATGGCGAGCCGCCATTTGGGGAGGACGATACCCGGCATGAGCACGGAAACATTCTATGAGGTAATGCGGCGCCAGGGCATTACCCGGCGCAGCTTCACCAAATTCTGCAGCCTGACGGCAGCTGCGCTGGGCATGAGCCCGGCCCATGCGGAGCAGATCCAGCAGGCGATGGAAACAAAGCCGCGCATCCCGGTGCTGTGGCTGCACGGCCTGGAATGTACCTGCTGTTCGGAAAGCTTCATCCGATCCGCGCATCCATTGGCGAAGGATGTCATCCTGTCGATGATCAGCCTCGACTATGACGACACCATCATGGCGGCGGCGGGGCATCAGGCGGAATCGATCATCGAGGAAACGATCGCCAAATATGATGGCCAGTACATCCTCGCCTGCGAAGGCAATCCGCCGCTCAATCAGGAGGGGATGAGCTGCATCATCGGCGGTCGGCCCTATCTGGAACAGCTGAAGAAGGCGGCCGAACACTGCAAGGCGATCATTTCCTGGGGCAGCTGCGCCAGCTGGGGTTGCGTTCAGGCGGCCCGTCCCAACCCGACGCAGGCAACGCCGATCCACAAGGTGCCGGGCCTGGCGCCCAAGCCGATCATCAAGGTGCCCGGCTGCCCGCCGATCGCAGAAGTGATGACCGCCGTCATCACTTACATCCTGACGTTCGAGAAGATGCCCGAACTCGACGCGCAGGGGCGGCCCAAGATGTTCTATTCCCAGCGCATCCATGACAAATGCTATCGGCGGCCGCATTTCGACGCGGGCCAGTTCGTCGAGGCGTTCGATGACGAAGGCGCACGCAAGGGTTATTGCCTGTACAAGGTGGGCTGCAAGGGGCCGACGACCTACAACGCATGCTCAACCGTGCGCTGGAACGGTGGCCTCAGCTTCCCGATCCAGTCGGGCCATCCGTGCATCGGCTGTTCGGAAGATGGCTTCTGGGACAAGGGCGATTTCTACGACCGCCTGACCGACATTCACGGCTTTGGCATCGAAGCGAATGCCGACCAGATCGGCGGCACCGCGGCACTGGTCGTCGGCGGGGCGGCAGCCGTTCACGCAGGCGTCAGCGCCGTGGCGCGCGCCCGTGAGAAGACCCGCGAAAAGAACGAGAACGAGAGCACGGGAGCCTGACGATGAACGCGATCACCACACCTAATGGCTACCAGCTCGACACCAGCGGAAAGCGTGTCGTCGTCGATCCCGTGACCCGGATCGAAGGTCACATGCGCTGCGAAGTGAACCTCGACGGCAACAACGTCATCCGCAACGCCGTTTCCACTGGCACGATGTGGCGCGGGCTTGAGGTCATCCTGAAGGGGCGCGATCCGCGCGATGCCTGGGCCTTTGTTCAGCGTATCTGCGGGGTGTGCACCGGCACCCACGCGCTGACTTCCGTTCGCGCGGTGGAGGATGCACTGGGCATCCAGATCCCGGAAAACGCCAATTCGATCCGCAACATCATGCAGCTGTCGTTGCAGGTGCATGACCATCTTGTCCACTTCTACCACCTGCACGCGCTGGACTGGGTCAATCCGGTCAACGCGCTGAAGGCCGATCCAAAAGCGACGAGCGAATTGCAGCAGATGGTGTCGCCTGCCCATCCGCTCTCGTCCCCCGGCTATTTCCGCGATATCCAGAACCGGCTGAAGAAATTCGTGGAATCCGGGCAGCTGGGTCCGTTCAAGAACGGATACTGGACGAACCCGGCCTATCTGTTGCCGCCCGAAGCGGATTTGATGGCGGTGACGCATTATCTGGAGGCGCTGGATTTCCAGAAGGAGATCATGACCACCCGCACGATCTTCGGCGGGAAGGATATTCACCCCAATTGGCTGGTCGGCGGCGTACCCTGCGCGATCAACATGGATGGCGATCTGGCGGCGGGCGCGCCGATCAACATGGACCGGTTGAACTATGTGTCCAGCATCGTCGACCGGACGATCGAGTTCGTCAAGAACGTCTATGTCCCAGACATCATCGCCATCGGAAAGCTCTACAAGGGCTGGCTCTATGGCGGCGGACTGTCGAACAAGTCGGTGCTCGCCTACGGCTGTATCCCGGACAAGGCGAACGATTATTCGCCCGCCAACCTGATGATGCCGCACGGCGCCATCATCAACGGCAAGCTGAGCGAAGTGCATGATGTCGACCTGCGCGATCCCGAGCAGATCCAGGAATTCGTGCCGCATAGCTGGTACAAATATCCGGACGAAAGCAAGGGGCTGCACCCGTGGGACGGCATTACCGAGCCCAATTACGTTCTCGGCCCCAATGCCAAGGGCACCAGCACGGCGATCGAGCAACTGGACGAAAACGCCAAATATAGCTGGATCAAGGCGCCGCGCTGGCGCGGCCATGCGATGGAGGTCGGGCCGCTCGCCCGCTATGTCGTGGGCTATGCCAAGGGCGATGCCTATATCAAGGAACAGGTGGACAGCACGCTGCGCGCGCTCGACGTGCCGTTCGACGCGCTGTTCTCCACCCTGGGCCGCACGGCTGCGCGTGCGCTGGAATCCGCCTGGGCGGCTGAAAAGCAGCGCTATTTCCTCGACAAGCTGATCGCCAACATCAAGGCAGGTGACACGGCGACCGCCAATACGGCCAAGTTCGATCCCAAGACCTGGCCCACCGAGGTGAAGGGCGTTGGGTTCAGCGAGGCGCCGCGCGGCGCGTTGGCGCACTGGGTGCGGATCAAGGACATGCGCATCGAAAATTATCAGTGCGTCGTTCCCACAACCTGGAACGGGTCGCCGCGCGACAATCAGGGGAATATTGGCGCATTCGAAGCGGCGCTGATGAACACGAAGGTCGAGCGGGCTGAGGAACCGGTAGAGATCCTGCGCACGCTGCACAGTTTTGATCCGTGCCTTGCCTGTTCCACCCATGTCATGGGTCCCGATGGCCAGGAAATGGCCGAAGTGAAGGTTCGTTGAGGATGATGGTGATGAAAATGATCAATCGATATGTTCTGGCGGCCAGTGCCCTGACGCTTGCTTCGCCGGCTCTCGCGCATCCGGGGCATGAAGGCGGCCTGATGTCCGGCCTTCTGCATCCGGTGACGGGTTTCGATCACCTGGCAGCGATGGTGGCCGTGGGGCTATGGTCCGCGACGCGGGGGCAGGGGCGTTCGTGGCAGGGACCGTTGGCGTTCATGGTCGCGCTGCTAGCCGGTGCGGTGGCTGGCATGGTCGGCGGGCCATCGTCCCTCGTCGAACTGGGTACGCTGGCGACGTTGACGCTGTTCGCAGCGATGCTGTTTGCCGGGCCGCGTATTTCAGAGCGTGTCGGGCTGGCGCTGATCGCGGGGGCAGGGCTGCTTCACGGCTATGCCCATGGCGCCGAGGCGGGCGGCGATGTCGCCGGCTTTGTCGCCGGTTTCCTTGCTGCGTCGGCGCTGCTCCATCTCGCGGGGCTTGGATTGGGCGCGCGGTTGATGAAGCTGCGCAATGGCATGGCCGCAGCAGCGATATTGCTGCTTGCGGGCACCGTCACACTTTCGATCGCATGATCCAATCGAAATAGGAGGGGGAAAGCATGTCGGCCAAGCCATCGCATCCTGCCGAGCAGCGCCAGACTGCCGTCTATGTCTATGAAGCGCCGGTTCGCCTATGGCACTGGATCAACGGGCTGGCGATCGTGGTGCTCTGCGTCACCGGCTATCTGATCGGGTCCCCGCCACCCGCGATCGGCGGGGAAGCTTCAGCCCATTTCATGTTCGGCTACATCCGCTTTTTCCACTTCGTTGCCGCCTATACGATGATCATCGGCTTCCTGTTCCGCATCTATTGGGCGTGGGCGGGGAACGACCATGCGCGTGAAATCTTCACGCCGCCGGTGCATCGTGGAAGTTACTGGCGGGAGGTGCTGCATGAAATGCGCTGGTACATGATGCTGGAAAAGGCGCCCAAGCATTATGCCGGGCACAATCCGCTGGCGGTGCTGGCCATGCATATCCTCTTCGTATGGGGCGGCATCTTCATGATGGTCACCGGCCTTGCGCTGTACGGAGAAGGCGAGGGGATGGGCTCGTGGCAGCATCGGCTGTTCTCCAGTTGGGTGATCCCGCTGTTCGGGCAGAGCCAGGATGTCCACACGTGGCATCATCTGGGCATGTGGGCCATCGTCTGCTTCGTGATCGTCCACATCTACGCCGCCGTGCGCGAAGACATCATGTCGGGCCAGTCTATCATTTCATCGATGTTTTCCGGCTGGCGCACCTTCCGCGAAGGCGTGGCGCCGGACGAGCGTTGAGGGGAGGGGCGGGTGCCGCAACGGAACGGGGTCTGCTGGCGTGAACTGCAATCAATCCGGGTTTTGCGGTAATGCTCAGATGTCGGTCTCTCGGCGAGCGGCCCTGGTCCGCCTAGAACAGTGCAGGAATGTCCTGCATTGCTGTAGGCTCGCGTGCGTAGGCCGTTGCGATCGCCTAGCTTGCCGGAGCGCCCTGCTCGCGCATGACATCAATCATGAACCGCCAGGTGTTGGCCGCGTCGCTCTGATGCGCCGATGGCGATTCCTCAGGGCTGACATGCCGTATGATCGTCGCGCCGGCTTCCATCATGCGAAGGCTGGGTTCGTGAATAGCATCGAGAACGATGGCGACATGAGGCACATAGCTGCGCCAGATCGGCTTTCCATCGCGCAAACCGTCATCCAGTTCCCCGTGGAGTTTGCATAAAGCGCGGGCGGCACGTTCGATGGGCGTCATAGGCTGAAGGTTGCAGCGGATCGTGCCGTGGTCAAGGGGCGGAGGGTTGTAGTGCCGCATTATCGGCCAACCCTCAAACGATGCATCCGACCATTGCCGTTGAAACGATAATAGTGGAACCCGGGCTTGTTATGTCCCGGGGGGCCAAATGATTCGATTTCCTCGCTTTCGCAGGCAGAAGCGCTCAGAAAGCCACTCCATTAGAGATTATCAGGCACTTGTGCGACGGAAATTGCGGGAAATGCCCGACGACCGTTCTCTCGCGCTTGCCCAAGCGATCGGCGCTGAGAGCATGGAAAATTTCGTATCGCAAGGCGATGGCCATGTGGCGGTGCTGCGCCACTACGGCCTTATAGACGGGATGACCGTCTACGATCTTGGCTGTGGCTGTGGTCGCACTGCGCAGGCGTTGCGCCGTTCAGGCTGGACAGGCCACTATACTGGTGTTGATGTGGTTCCCGAACTTCTCGACGAGGTCCTGCGCCAGTGTCCTGATTACGAAACTCGGCTCAACTTCAGTCCCCGGATCGTCGCCCAGGATTCGTCGCTCGACCTGGTGTTTCATTGGTCGGTTTTTACCCACCTCTATCCGCATGAAGCCTATCTCTACACAGCCGACGCCTATCGTGCTCTCAAACCGGGTGGGCAGATGATCTTTTCATTCCTCGAAATGGAGGATCCGGCTCATGAGGTCGTGTGGCAGGGGAATCTGGACCACCTTCGTCAAGGAGTGGCCCCGGAACAGTTGAGCAGTTTTCTGCATCGGGACTGGATACGCAAATTCGCCAGAGATGCGGGTTTTGCAGAGCCGCGTTTTACCGATGGATCTAGCGCCGAGCAGCATCCGGCGTTTTGGCAGGCGCTCGCGATCCTTGAGAAGCCGTCGAGCATAGGCGGCTAAGTTGGCGGGCGCGTTGGCTCGTGCCCGCTTGTAGTCGTGCGGATTCGGCATAACAGCGAGCTATTGTCGATTGTTGGATTGCGGTGCTAAGGGGGCCAGCGGCAAGCGTCATCCCTTGAGATACTCGATTCATGAACTTAAGAACCATCGTCTACTCGTCCCTGCTCATCAGCTTGGGGGGATGCGCAACCTTGCCTTCGAGTGGGCCGACGGGCAGGCAGATCGAAAAGTCGGCTGCCGCGGCAACCGATGGCTCTCCGATCGAAGTCGTTGAAATTCATAACTCAGTCGATGTGCCTTCGCTGGCGGCCGTTGTTTCGCCGCAGGCCTGCTTCCGCAAGCCGCTCCCGCGCCCACTGACATGGTCGGGCCGGGGGACGTGCTTGATATTAACATCTATGAAGCGGGAGTGACGCTTTTTGGCAGTGGGAACGGTTCTACCACGGCTACTCCACTCGCAGCACCCGGCGTTCAAGTTCAGAAGTTGCCTCCTACGCGGGTGGATGACGATGGCGACATCACCATCCCATATGCAGGCAAAATGCGTGTCAAAGGTTTAACGACCGGAGAAATTCAGGCCAGTATTCGCAACGCTTTGGTTGGATTGTCGCAAAATCCGCAGGTAATTGTGACGTTGAACCAGGCGATAACCAATTCGATCATCATCGGTGGGGAGGTGTCGCGACCGGGAAGGCTCGTGCTTCAGACAAATCGCGAATCGCTGTCAGACGTAATAGCGTTGGCGGGCGGCTATCGTGGCAACTCGAAGGATCTGATGGTCCGCATTGTCCGCGGAGAGGTGAGTGCCGACGTCCGGATTAACGACATGGTGGCAGATCCGACACTGGACATACCAATTCGTCCGGGTGATCGACTGATGCTGGTGGATGACCCACGCACCTACTCCATTCTTGGCGCTTCGGGTCGAGTTGAACAGGTTCCGTTTCGGCGATCGTCCGTTTCGTTGGCGGAGGCGATTGCGACTGCCGGCGGGGCTAATCCCAATCTGGGCGATCCAGCCGCTATATTTCTGTTTCGATATGTCCGTGATGCCGAGGGGCGCGAAATTCCAAAGGTTTATCATGTCAATATGATGAAAGTTGGAGCATATTTCATCGCGCAAAAGTTCGTGATGCAGGATAATGATGTTCTTTACTTTGGAAATGCTGCTGCGAACCAGCCTAGCAAACTGGTTCAACTGATCAGTCAGCTGTTTTCGCCGATTTTGACAGTTACTAGCGCGGTCTCAGTGATACAGAACACCAAAAACTGAGTATTGTAAGTTCTATTTGTGTTTATTGTCAGTAAGAGGTGATCCGGGATTTCCACTGAGAAGAGACCCATGTTGAACTGACTCTTGGCTTTGACGAGCGAGGGGGGGATTGAATGCGGTGCATGGCGCTATTGATCGTCATCCGGCGCTGGCATTTCCGCGATCATCTTTTTGCACGCAAGATTGCGCGGCGCGCGGGGCTGTCTCGAAATACGATCCGCAAATATCTCCGAGCGGATAGGGTTGAGCCGCGTTTCAAGAAGCTCGTCGCAGAACGGCTGCCAGCTTGGCTGGGGCGGAAGATGGGCCGGACGCGCAGACGGAAGCGGACGATGAGCAACTGCACGCTTATCGGGTCAACCTTGATTATCACAGCTCTGGTAATCGGGTTGCGGCCATTGCGCGAGACTGGCGCGACGATTATCGCTGCCAACAGATGAGTGAGTGCGCGGCATTCGGGCCCCTGTCCTTCGCGCCGAGCGAAGCGTTCCAGTTCGATTGGAGCGAGGACTGGGCGATCATCGGCGGCGTACGCGCCAAGCTGCACTCCGCTCACTTCAAGCTCAGCTGCATCCGGGTCTTCCTGGTCCGAGCGAGCCGATGGGTAGGTCCTTGGACGGCTTTGTCGGACATGGGAAGCTTGGCTCTCCGATCTGCCTGATTCACCTGGGGCGCAATCGCCAAAGCGGTCCTGCCTTGTTCACCAATCGCGCTGTCAGCCTGCACGTCTATCCCACTCGCTTCCTAGTCGCGAGAGAAGGAAAGGTGGTATGCGAGCATCAGCGCATTATCGAACGATCTCTTGGTGGCACCGGCTATACCGTCTGCGACTTGAACCACTGCCTGGCGGTAGTCTAGCGCAAATCCGGTGCCCTGCGCAACGGTACCCCGTTCCTCCAAATGCGCTAGAGTACCGGTAGCTTGCTGTATCGTATAGCGTCCGCGATGCTATGATACTATTTCGTTGTTATCCCATCCAAAGTGGGTATGTGCGGACCTATTATGTTCGTTTCTTCGCTAGGTCGGTTGTGTCAGCCGATGGTCAGCATATGGCTTAGAGTTCTTGTGCATGTCGATGCGCTAAGAAGCAATCCACGCGAATATTTGACTGCCACGAAGTGGTGGATCAAACGCCGCAGGGTGCGAGCGCGAGGACAGTTTGCTCCGCTGCTTAGCCGCTCGCCGCGGGCTTATCGCCTTTGGTTATCCCGACAGCGTTATCATCATTCTATGCTGGCCTCACCATCTGATGCCCCGGTAATTATCGCTCTGATCGACGTGCGCCAAGATCATGTACGACGCAATCTTGCCGCCACCCAAGCCAGTCTGGCGCTTGAGGGGATCGAGCCGCTTGTGATTGGGTCGACTGAGACCCCGACTTTAGTCGCTGCAGTCAGGCAAATTGACTGGAGCATCCAGCCTTGGCTGCTGCCGTTGAGCCCGGGAGATCGCATCGCCCCAGGCACTGCTGCCGCCTATCGCAAAGCAATGCGGATGGGAAGTGGAGCAAAGGCGCGGCTTATCTATGCCGACGATGACCTGTTATTTGGCCGCCGCCGACAAGACCCTCATTTTAAACCTGATTGGAATAGCGAGCTATTTGCTCACGCAGATTATTTAACCGGTGCCTGCCTGCTGCAAGCAAGTGAAGTCGACTTGGCTGCGGTTGCTGATAGTGCCGATTGGGCGGCGAGGTTGACTGCAAAAATAGCAGGTAAGGGAACGCCGCATCATTTGCCCGCGATGCTGCATCATCGACAGATCCGCAATCTGCCAAGCCTCCCTGCGGCGCAATTGAAGCTGGCGCATGAATTGCCTTCAATTTCCGTCGTCGTGCCGACCCGCAACCGGGTTGACCTGCTCCGGCCTTGTCTCGATGGCTTGGCGGCAACTGACTATCCTCATTTGGAAATCACTATTGTCGACAACGACAGCGACGATCCGGATACCCTTTCCTATCTTGCTACGCTTGATCCCGCGCGCTATCGATTGTTACGACATAGCGGACCCTTTAATTATTCGTCGATTAATAATCGTGCAGTGGCGGGTGCTGGAGGCCGCCTGCTTTGCTTACTTAACAACGACGTCGAAGTTACGGAGCCGCAGTGGCTTGCAAAACTGGCAACTCAGGCACTGCGTCCTGACGTGGGGGCGGTGGGCGCACGTCTCTTCTATCCTGACGGGAGCATCCAACATGCCGGTGTCGTTGTCGGTATCGGCGGCGGTGCAGGGCACGCTCATCGGTTTATACGGCCTGAGGACGAGGGCTATTTCCACCGCCACAACCTGCCGCAGTTTGTCACTGCTGTGACCGGCGCTTGCTTGGTGGTGATGCGCGACAGATTTCTAACCGTAGGTGGACTCGACGAGGTGGATTTCCCCGTTGCCTTCAACGATGTGGATTTATGTTTGCGCCTCAATCAGAAAGGATGGCAATCATTCTACGAGCCCCGGGCAACGTTAGTCCATCATGAATCAGTGTCTCGGGGGCGGGATATCGATCCGGCAGGTGCGGCACGATTCGCGGGGGAACTGGCGGCGCTGAAGCGTCGCTGGGGGACTGATAACTATTGCGATCCTTATCATCATATCCATCTTAGCCGTGCGAGCGAACAGTTTGTGGTGGCGCTGTGACGCCACGGCTTGGCTTGCCTGAGGTCACGCTTTGCGCGGTTACCTCGGTCAATATTGCCGCCACGGTTCATGCGCTAACAACAACTCTAAGCAAAATTGATGTTGCCGCTGCCCTTTTGCTCACGGACAAGGTGGTCACAGCAGACCATCCCGGCGTCACCGTAGTGCCGATACCTCCTATCCATTCGGCGCAGGCCTACTCCAAATTTCTGCTGACACGTCTTGTAGATTATATCGATACGTCACATTGTCTGATTGTTCAGTGGGACGGGCATGTCATCGACGCTGAACGCTGGCGTCCTGATTTTTTGGGTTATGATTATATTGGCGCGAGTTGGCCGCAGTTCACTGATGGTCGTGACGTAGGTAACGGCGGTTTTTCTTTGCGGAGCCGACGTTTGATGAAACTGTGTCGCGATCCTGGATTCTTTGCGTGTCACCCAGAGGACGTGGCAATCGGGAGAGCCAACCGCGCTTGGCTGGAAGAGCAAGGAATTCGGTTTGCTCCACGTGGTATGGCAGATCTCTTTTCGACTGAACGGGGAGGAGATGTTACGAAAAGTTTTGGTTATCATGGTGCCTGGCTGATGCCGCGTGTGTTGGGTACAGCAGCTTTTTTCGAACTATATTGTTCGCTGGACGATTGCGGTACTATCCGACGCGACTTTGCCGCAATCGTCCGGCAAATTGCGATAGGACGCCACGGCGTTCGGCGCGCCTTGCGCTTAGTGTGGGACCAGATTTTTCATCGGGGCAGATAGCTGTGCAGTCGGGCCACTGTCGACAGACCATTAAGGGCGATGCGAATGATTAATACTTTCCCCGGCTTGCCATTCATCGAATCTCCTTTGTTCCCTGCTCTGAAGGCTGAGTGGGGACTGAGTCCGGAGGAGATGCAAATTGCCGATGACTTGCATGAAAAAGGTTATGCCGTCTTTACGTTCCCAGATGTGGAGCTGGATAGTCGTATCGATCGCATTCGGGACAATCTGGGGCCGCACTATGGGGTCGACTTTTCTTCCCCGCGAAGTGACAAGACGGCAGGTGAGCGCCGTATCCAGGATGCGTGGAAATTCGATGCAGACGTGCGCGCGATCGCAGCTAATCAGACAGTTGTCGACCTATTGAGCAAGCTTTACGGTCGCCGCGCATTCCCTTTTCAAACTCTGAATTTCCCCGTTGGGACGCAACAGGACGCCCATACTGACTTTGTCCATTTCTCATCTCTGCCCGAGCGTTTTATGTGCGGTGTATGGCTTGCACTTGAAGATATTAGTTCCGACGCCGGGCCGCTTTTCTACTATCCTGGATCACATCGCTGGCCGGCTATGAGCAACGCGCTAATCGGCCGTCGTGGTTATGGTAGCGAAACCGCATCGGCACAGCACCCCTATGCTGCGGCATGGAAAGCTTTGTGTCGCGTTAATGAAGCGCAGTCCGAAACCTTCCTCGCCCGCAAGGGGCAAGCGTTAATTTGGTGTGCGAATCTACTGCACGGCGGTAGTTGCCAGAATGATCCCACGCTCACTCGGTGGTCTCAAGTGACGCATTACTATTTCGACGATTGCATCTACTATACCCCGGCCTTTTCCGACGAAGCGCTGGGCCAGCTAGATCTGCGCCGACCGTTGTCAATCACCAACGGAGAGCCGCAGCATAACCGCTATCTCGGGAACGTGGTCGAAAAATCGTCTTTCAAGAAAAACGTCGGGAAAAACCCACTTATTAAGAAATTAAGACCACTATATTGTAAGTTGATGGGACGAAATAACATCGAGGGTGCAGATGCAGCGTAAGGTTGTTTTGGTGCTGGGGATGCACAGATCCGGGACCAGCGCTCTCGCTCGGACGTTAAGCTTTCTGGGCTGTGATCTTCCACGTAATCTGGTGCCCGAGACGCCGACCAATCCTACCGGGCATTGGGAACCCAATGTGCTTATGACCTTCAACAATGAAATACTGGAGTCGGCGGGCAGCAGATGGGACGACTGGCTGGAATTTAACCCACTTTGGTATAGTTCACCCGTCGCGGACCATTTTGTCGAGCGAGCATCAGGCATATTGTCCACGGAATATGGCACATCGCCGCTGTTTGTGCTGAAAGATCCACGCAATTGCCGTCTAGCGCGTTTCTGGTTCGATGTATTTGATCGTGAAGTAATCGAGCCGCTTGTAATTCTGCCTCTGCGTAGCCCCTTGGAGGTGATGGCATCTCTGGAAACCCGCGATGGCATGCATCGGGATCATGCCATGCTGCTTTGGCTAAGGCATGTCCTCGATGCCGAACAGGGGAGCCGGGGTCGACGGCGTCTTTTCGCTACCTATGAGGAATTGTTGCTCAACTGGAGGCTTCTGGCTGAACGGATGCAAGCCGTCTTTGATATTTTTTGGCCCAAGTCCATCGCTCATGCGGCCCAGGACGTTGGCAACTTTCTGCATGCGGACTATCGGCACCACATCCACCCGATGCACATGTCGATGTCAGATCCTGCCATCGCGCAATGGGTTCTTGATGCCAACAGTATCTTATTAAAATGGGCAAATGAAGGCGAAGACCGACAGGACTATGCTGCACTGGATCAGATCAGGCAGCAACTCAATGCAGCGGCCCCGACATTGGCACGATTAATCCGGGATGTTGGCGACGCCCGCCGCACCACTGAAGATTTGCGTTCGCAAGTGGCCGTTAGTCAAAGCGAACTGGTAGCTCTGCGCGAGAGCAATGCCCAGATTTCGGAGGAGCATGCGACAGAAATGACACGATATGTTGCGCTTACGCAACAACTCCAAGAGCAAAATACTGCTTTGGCCGATCAGTTGGCGGAAGAAAAATCCGATCTTGCTCGGCAGTTGCGCAACATGGAGCAAGCCTTGGAAAAGGCAAAGTCAGATCTGGCTCACCGTCAACACGATTTGGCCGGTGCACAGAGCACATTGCGCCAGCGAGACGAGGAAATCCACCAGACGCTTGCCACTTTGGCGGATGCGCAAAAGGAAGCCGCCGCCGCTCGGGCCATAGCGGATGAGAAGCTAAAAACTGCTCACGCCAAGCTGAAGGCCGCCGATGAATGGGTGTTTCGCCTTGCTGGAGACCGTAAGGTGGCGGAGGAGCAGACGGCCTCGGCCCTCAGGCGTGTTGCCGTAACGGAAAAGGCATCAGCGGATTTGGCAGCGCGAATTGCCGAGCTTGAGCGGATGCACACGCTGGACCGGCAAGCTCTGGATAGGCAACAAGAGGAGATGAACAGTACTGCAACAACGCATGCACTTTTGCTGGCGCAGGAGCAGGCCCAAGTGCAACGCTGGCAGCTTGCGCAAGCTGATACCGCAAAGCAGGTGGAGGCGCTGACGCAATCGCTAGGTGAGAGAAATGTGGAGGCGGAAAGCCTTCATTTCCAACTTGCTGGTTTGAAGGTGCAGGCCGATCGCCAAAGCAGAGATGTGGAAAAATTGTCCGGCCGCCTGACTGAGAAAGAAGCCGAGGCAGAGCGAATGACGCAACATGCCCGATGGCTGCAAGAAGTGAATGTCGTCGTGACCGGTTATCCGCGCTGGTGGGTATTGCTGCCAAGAACGATACAGGACAAATGGAGACATCGGCGCTTGCGTCGACGTGGGTTATTCGATGCGGAAGCCTATCTTAACCGCTATCCCGATGTGTTGTCTTCCGGCATGAACCCTCTACGCCATTACATCCTACACGGCATGGCAGAAAATCGCACGCTCTGATTGGCCTCTAGAACAGGATTTGGTGTGACGGTGCTACAGTACAGCTTTAGGACGAAAGTGACGGGCATAGCCCTATGATGATCATGGATCAGGAAATTCGGAGGAATGATCGCCAGCGTTGGGACGAGGGCGAGAGGATTCGGCCATGATTCCGCAATCGGATGATGTTGCCCTGCAACGCGTGAGCGGTGCCTTAGTTGATGCCATAGGGGAGGAGGCAACCGACCAGAGTGATCGCCTCGCCAGCATGGCAAAGCTGTATCGCGAGACACATCGGGTCGCTTTGGAACAGCAAGCAAGGGCCATCTGGTTCCACCGGATGGCATCTGAACTGGCACGAACACCACGAGGATGGCTACGCTGGCTGCCGCATTGGTTCGTCCATCGCCAAATGAATCGGCGTTTGGTGCGCTTAGGTCTGTTCGATGCCGACCGCTACGTGGGGCGCTATCCCGACGTTGCCCGGTCGCGTCACGGACCGCTTCATCACTTTCTGGAAAATGGACTGATAGAGCAGCGGGAAGGCGGCCCAGACTTTGTAGCCACATTCCATTTTCACACAAATCCCGAAATGTTGCCGCTAATTCTATCCAGCGGCTTGTTCGACCCTGATTGGTATGCCCGCACATACCAGGTCGAAGGCACCCCGATGGCCTTGTTGCAAGATTATCTGGATCGGTCGTCCGATGATCCTTTGTGTGAACCGGGACCTCTTTTTTCCGGCGCCTTTTATCGTATTGAAAACCCCGACACACGCTCTCTGCATCCTCTCGAACATTATGTCGCCTACGGGATGCAAGAAGGCCGTCGCGCCTTCCGGCCTGCGACGGCTGACCGGTTCATGGCGGGTGGGGACGGTCATTCCTTGCGCGGGCTCGCTGATTTCCTAACGCCGGGTCGGAAGGCTGTGGTGCTCCATTGGGAGCAAGGAAATTTCTTCTTCACGGACATCGCTCGGTACACGGCTGAAGCGATCGCGGCGCTGGGGCATGAGGTTGCTCTACTGGTTAATCATGAGGGGCTAGACTTAGCCGATCAGGACATCTTCGTGGTCGCCCCGCACGAGTATTGTGTGCATGGACCGGGCGCACACTTTTTCAAGGAAGCGGCAAAGCGCCTTGTTCACATCAATACCGAGCAATGGCATACATCTTGGTTCTCGCTTGCATTGCACAAGATGACGGAATCAAAGCGGGCTCTCGATATTAACCCGTTGTCGGCGCGGGGATTAGGCCGGCTTGGCATTCAAGCGGGCTTTCTACCTCTGTTGCCACGTGCTGGCGGGGTCTTCGACTTCAAGCAGAGACGACTTTCTCAACAAGTAACGGCATTGCGCGCAGTAAAACCACTCATCTTTCCTGCGGATTTTGCGGATCGCCCGTATGATATTTTGTTCGCCGGTGCGTTAAATGACCGACGTGGCGAAGCCTTGGCGAAGCTGGCGCCAGCGCTCTCCAATTATAATTGCTTTCTGCATGCACCGCGGCTACGTGGGCGCCCTATTACCGCACAAAGCCCTAATATGATTAATAGCGGTGACCTAGCTCAGCTAGCTAGAAATGCTAAAATCCTTCTCAATATCCACCAAGGTGACAGTCATTATTTTGAATGGCACCGCCTTGTCCTGTCTGGTATCGCGCAAGGCTGCGTTCCTCTCTCTGAACCCTGTGCCGACATTGGACTCGTCAAGCCTGGCGAACATTATGTCTCGGCGCGGGTCGAAGAAATGGCCGACCGGCTAAAATGGCTGCTAGAAACCTCTGCGGGCAGGCGGGAACTGATGCGGCTTCATAAAAACGGCCGCACCCTAATGACCAAACTGGAGACGATGTGATTCCATGAAAGTGCAGGATAACGATCTTATCTTTAACTACGGGACGCGCGATCATGCCGTTGCTATCATTGTTCCTTTATACAATTATGCCCAACATGTAACCGAGACGCTGAACTCTGTCGCCGCCCAATCGATCAATGATATTGATCTGATTGTCGTAGACGACTGCAGCACCGACCATTCGGTGGATGTCGTTCTACGGTGGATGGAGCGCCAGAGCAGCCAAAACAGCGAAATGGGTATGCTTCTGGTACGCAACCGCGAGAATGCGAAATTGTCGATCACCCGTAATACCGGAATTTCCCACGCGCGCGCAGATCATTGCTTCATGCTGGATGCCGACAATATCCTTTATTCTCGCTGTATCGAGAAGTTGCACGATGCGCTTCTGGCTCGACCGGATGCTGACGCAGCCTATAGCTTGCTTGAGGTTTTTGAGGGCGCCAGAGACATTATCGGTGCCGGTGTCTTCGCTAAGGAAGGGCTGATCCATGGCAATTTTATTGATGCCATGGCGATATTCCGCCGGAGTATGCTCTTAGACTTCAACGGCTATGAGCACATGCAATATGGTTGGGAAGATTACGATCTATGGCTGCGTCTCATCGAGGCCGATAGAGTCGCCTTGCATGTGCCTGAAATACTAGCTCGTTATCGCCAGCACAAAAATTCTATGCTGCGCACCCAAACCAATGTGAGCAAGAATATTACTGTCCTTCACGATTTTATGAAACGGCGGCATCCTTGGCTTGATCTGCATTGAACCAATCGGCCTTCGGGTGCGGCAGGCCGATTGGATTATGTTCAGGCAAATTGACTCGGTTTAACCTTGTCATAAATGCGCCAGCTCCGCTCACCTATTCCTGCCTCGCGCTCAAAAAAGCGTATCTGATTGATCTGCTGCAGAAACAACTGAAAAAAACCTGGCCAGTTTCTGGCACTGGGAAATAGCGGATTGATCGATTCCCCGCGCAGACCCAAGCGCATGAAGCGGCGAAGCACCACTTCGGTTTCCATGCCCGCAACGTGTGCCAGTGATGCGAAGGAATTGTTGCCGTGCAAGCGATAGTAGTAGAGCGGTTCAAGCACTGCGGCGGGCTCATAATAGAAGCTGGATTGCAGGACAAAATCCCAATCATGACAATATTTCAACTGTAGAAATGAACCGACCTTGCTATAAAGGTTACGCGAAAAGATTAAATTGCCCGTTGACGTTGCAATGTTCCATCGTAGCAGTGAAAAGGAAACGGTGGGGTTCTGGGCTATTTCCATACGCTGTCGCAACGGGAACAACAGGAAATTATTCGGATAATCGAGGCCGCGATTTTTCTCATCATCACTGGAAAAAACATTGACCAAAGAAAAGGCAATTTCCGATTTAGCGTCTGCCATGGCCGACATCAGGCGTTCTATGCGCGTGGGTGCGTACAGATCGTCTGAGTTGATGACGGCGATATAATCTCCAGTCGATCGGCTGATGCCGTGATTGATCGATGCATGCGCGCCTATATTCTCACGGTTCTGCTCCAAAACGACGTTGCGGAACCGCTTGGCAAAGCCTGTCTTGAGGAACCAACGATACGATGGCCATCGTATCGTCGGTTGATCGGTCATCGATTATGATAAGCTCGATTTCGGGATAGGTCTGGTCATAGATGGATTGCAAACAATCCAGAATGAAGGGGGCGTGACAATAGCTTGGAACTATGACGCTGACGAGTGCATCTCTGTTCATCGTCTCATCCAATTATGAGCGTTATATCGGTTTTGGCGGCAATTGCGGCATCCAGTGAATGTGTGTCCGCAACGAAAGTAGCTCTAGCGCGTATCGTCCTGGCGGAACATTATCGATCACACTAGTAACGCTGAAACCGCACCAATAATCTGCGTGGCCAGAGACTTCAACTGGGAGGTCTTCGCGAACATGCCGGTCATGGATGCTCGCAATTTGGCGAGTTTCTCCGGGGCTGCCATCGTCTAGTCGAAGGCTGAGGAAAAACGGCACCGAAGACCACAACTGCACGCGGCATGTTGATCCAGCCTGGAGCACCAGACCTTGGTGGCGCCCAATCGTCAGCAACTGTACCCCATTGGGCGGGCGGCCATTGATCAGGTCAATTACTGCCCGGTTTTCGGCTTTGGGCCGCCGTACCCTGATTAGGGAAGGGTCGCATTGGATAAAATGCGAAGTTCGGTTGATATGCCAGCCGTAGCGGCCATGCGCTTCCTTTAAACCGATATGCAGCAATTTGTTGGCGCTCATCAGTCGTTCCGCATAGACTTTCACATCAGGATCGAGATCAGGCGCGGTCGCGATCTTTGTCGCCGCTTGGACTGGCGATGACAAGGCGTTGCGCACGGCTTGCAGATTTGCATGACCGTTCTTGCGGTCGGGTTCGAGATGCGCACCCTCAGCCCATTCGTTCCAGGCGTTGATGAAGACAATTCGTTCGCCTTCGGCAAGATGGCGGCGACTTTGATCGATAAGATGGGCAAGCCAGATTTCAAACACCTGGGGCGAGGCACCATGGAACACATTGCCGTTGACACCCTTGCGACTGGTATTATCCCAACTAGGCATGGCACAGCGAAACTGACGATGGTTGGCCGGTGAGCGAGCGATCTCGGTTCGTACAATCTCTTCGTAGCTGTGGATATTCCCAGTAAAGGCAGGGTCTAAATTTTCTACCTCTGTAACGTGGTTGCCGCCAATCAGGCCATGGGGCGGAAACTGGCTACTGCTGTCACAGCCATAGTGATAAGGCTGATCCAAGCCGAAGCTTTCTACCATCGACACATGAAGGTCGGGAAAGCCCTCTGCCTTCACAATCTCACGCCACCGTTTGATCGTTTCAGAAGGATCGCTGAGCAGAGACACGCGATATATTTGCAGTAAAGGCGCACCGTTGATCTTGATGTAGCGGTTGGATTTGAAATATTTTATACAAGACTTGATGAACGCAACGTCATCTTCCGATTTGTGGCTTTGGCCGATAAGAACGTCGTTTTCTGAGCCGTCCCACCGTCGCGACCAGTTTTCATTCGCCCAGCATAGACAAAAGTCTATGTCGTAGCCTCGTTCCAAATGCCGGTCGATCGGCAGAGTCATCAGGGTCTTGCCGGAGAACCAGTAATAATAATAGCAGAAGCCTGCCACGCCATAGTTCTTGGCGAGATCGATCTGTTGTTCTTGTACGCTATCAAGCCGAAGATCGTAATAGCCGAGGTCCGCTGGGTAATGGGGCTGGTAATTGGCCGCCGAACAACGGTTTGGCTGTTAGAACATTCGTCCACTCGGCAAAGCCATCGCCCCACCACTCGTTGTTTTCAGTAGCGATGAAATTGTGGCAGATAATAAGCGATTACGCGTACATCGTGTACTGATGACGCAACGACGCGTGCTGTCTTGCAGCAAGGCGTCGCGCATCGTGATATAATTGTTGTGCAGAGTGTCGCCTACGAGGCGGTCATAGGCTCTGCCAAGCTTTTCAACATCTATCTCGGCTGCCTTCAGCTTCGCTGTCAGTGGCAATTTGATGTCGGTGCCCTTCACTTGCACTGCAACGATGTCCACAAAGGGCAGCTGCTTAGTGCTGGCCTGCTTAATCTGCGCTAGTATCCTGGAAACGATGTCAGACGCGGCATCGTCGAGCGAGAATTGAAATCCCGACCGCACGGGAAAGCCCAGCATCTTAACAATATCGGTACGTTCTTTGTTTGGCGTCACCTCAACGATCACTTCACCGAACAATGTTAATTCTAGCCGGACTGGACGCAAGGGGTTGTCCATGTCAATGGCCCATCCACTAATGGCCAAATCATCGATCGTATCAATCCAGCCTTCGACATTCGTCAGCGAATCACTGAGCCGCCCTTCATCGCCCTGTCTTGAAGAGTTTACCCCCGATGCCATTCTGCCTCCTGGATTATATTGAAATTTTCTGGACTGTGACATTAAGATACATGTTAAATTTCCAGAATCACTTTCTAAATGTCGGTCTGTTCTCACATGGGATTGCGTTAACTATACAATTGTGTGCATAGTTTAAAATCTATTTTAAAGCCGGTCATATTTTTCGATAGCTTCGCCTACGTCGTCATATAGGCTCGCCTCACCATTATTGATAATAAGAGCCTTGGTGCAAAAATGCCTGATAAAATCGGGGCTGTGTGAAGCGACTAACATGGCGCGCTCTTGACGTCGTTCGAACATTTCCTCTTGGCATTTGCGCTGGAAATTCTGATCTCCGACCAAGATAATCTCGTCAATTAAGTAGCAATCGAACTCGATCGCCAGCGATAATGCAAAGGCGAGCCTCGCGCGCATGCCCGAAGAATAGGTCTTGACAGGCATTCGCAACTGCCGACCTAATTCAGTAAAATCTTCGACAAACTGACGGACATCGCTGTAATTACGCCCATAAATGCGGGAGATGAAACGAGTATTGTCATAGCCAGTCAGGCTGCCTTGGAAGCCGCCTGCAAACCCCAGCGGCCAAGACACCGACATGCTTCGCGTGATGGTACCGGACGTGGGCATTTACTACTGCCGACTTTACTTCTATCAGGGTGCTTTTACCCGCGCCATTCGCCTCAGCCATCAATGGCCGCTCGGTTAATCAGGTCGACCCCACAAGGAACCAAAGCCAGATTTCCCGCGATGATACGACTTTGCCAGTCTTTGCAGATGATCATTCGACGTTCAACGTCCTACGGACACGGCGGCAAAGGATAAGGCCGGCAATGTGCCACAAAACGAGCAGAGTGATAGGATCTCCATATAATACGCAGTTATTTGCTCGCCCTATTTTTGCGCATCATTTGCCATTGACAAAGGAAAGGAAAGCGCCACGAATTCCCCAGCACCGGGGCGCACAGACACCATAAAAAAGACCAGAAAATGGGATCATAATATAGGTCACGACAGGAATGACATTTCCAGAAGATTCCGGAAGCGGTGCCATGAACAGGCATAAGGAAAAACAGAAAAGAGCGTAGAGCATCCACCCGGCGATCAATAGTCCAACGTTCGCAGGATATGGAATTACGAAACAAATCAAAACGGTCACATAAATAGATAGGCCATCATCCCCGCCTAAAATAATAATGAACTCATTGCAGAAATCTACTTCATCCTTGCTCGTCGATGGTATAATAGGTTTCTCCATGATTGCGGTGCAACTTTCGCTACATGGCCCAGGCAATGTCGGAAAAACGTGATAGGAATGTATCCTGTTGCGACAAAGGCAATGATATTTATACCGTTGGTCCCTTCGGCAAAATGCCATACGAGTCCGGATCTTTGCCAGCAAATAGCGGTTCTGCCATAATCCATAGAAACCGATATTTTCGCGACCAAAACGGGTGATAAGTTCACGGATCACCAGCGCTGGCGAACATCTGTGGCCTGCAAGCTCCAACTCTGGCGCAGTTTTTGAAAGCCATTCATAGCTTTAATCTTCCGGAGCGTGCTCAAGAATGCCGACCGCGAACATCCATGTACCAGCACAGGGCCGCAGCAAACATAAATAAAAGTACGTTGATGAAGCGCGTTGGCAATAGCGGTTCGTCCGGCAGGTTTGGGTCAACGACACGCTCCAAATAAAACTGTTGACGCTGCGCCTCGGCGCGGGCCTGGACCAGTGCAGCGTTGGCCGCATTCAGGCTTTGTGTTGAAAATTCTGTTCCAACCGGGGCAGATTTTCATAGCCTCCGAGCTTGGATGCGATACCGTTTCCGTTGCCCACAACCCTGCTGTCCTGCGAAGCAATTTGCGTGCCGATGGCTCCAATCCGATTCCGCAACGCAGGGATAGAAGGATTGTTCGGTGTCAGTCGTTCCATAAGGTCGAGCTGGGCGCCGAGGGCGGCGCGCTCAGCAGTCAGCGTGTTGGCAATTTCTAGAACGCCAACAGCCTGTTTGCTGGGGTCTATAAGTGCCTGAGCATTGCGATATTGCGCCAAGGCAACGCGCGCCGCGCGGGCTCGCCGCGTAGCGAGTTCGACCTGATTTTGGGCTTCGATGACGCCTTTGCTCTGTGAGCGCCCATTCAACCTGTTGACCAAAGCTTCACTGAGTTCGAGCAATTCCTGATTTATGAGGTAGGCATCTTTCGGGGTAAATGCTTCAACCTTGATCAGAGCGGTGCTGGTTTCGTTGTCGAGGCGTGCGTCTACCCGTTTGCCATAGTATTTGAACAGGCTCTCAAAACTTCCGTCCGAAAATGGCTGGGGGAAGCGGCTGAGTACGTCGGCTCGGGAAGTCGAGAATTTGCTCCTGATGTTGACATTCTTCTCCAGCGCTGTCAGCGCATCGCGCGAACGCACATAGGTCAGCACTTCATTTGTCTGTTCTTGCCCTCCCGATAGTCCGGTCGTCTGCACAAGATTTGCAAGCGTCGATGTCTGGCCACGTTTCTGGTCAGGGCTTTTGATGACGAAACGGGATTCCGAAATGTAGATGTCGGATGCGATCAGACCGTAATAAAGTGCTGCCAGCAGTGTGGGCAACACAACTGCCAGCAGAAACCAGCGTCGCTTCCTTGCCCACAGCACTAAAGCGGAATGTGGAGCCGTAGCGTCGGTCTCGACCGGAAACGAAGGATTGACGTTCATAAATCAGTGCGACGCCTTAAGCTAACAGAGCGGTGTCCGCGCTAAGCCAACAAGAGAAAAGGCGCAAGGGTAAGCAGTCAAAATGATGCGTTAACGAGAGAACCTATTGTTTGTCGTTCCATCGCAACCCCAGGTGTTTGATCCCACGGCTTGATGGTGCGATCCTTTCGCTAGAATGGAAGGAAGCATTAGCGGGCCAGGTACGTCACGGGAGCGCCACGACCACGCACGCCGTCGAGCAGCAATACAGCGATCGCAAGCTTTCCTCGCGGCGCGAGCCGGGAGTTTGGGATCAACCCCAAGACGGTAGCGAAGTGGCGGAAGCGGACAACGGTCGAAGATTAATAGACTGGGCAGCCCCTCATTCAACAAAGCCCTGACCGAGGCCGAGGAGGCGATGATTGTCTTGCGTTCCGGCGGCATACACCTTGCCGCTCGATGATCGTCTCTATGCCTCGCAGCCGTCTGCTCCCGACCTGACGCAGCTCGCGCATCGCTGCCTCCAGCGGCACGGCTATCACGCCTGCGCGGATGCTGACGACAAGGCCTCAGGCGGCAGCGCTTCAAGCCGCCATCCCATCGGCTTCTTCCACATTGATATCGCCGAAGTGCAGACTGCCGAAGGCAAGCTCTACCTGTTCGTCGGTATCGACCGCACCAGCAAGTTCGCGGTCGCCCAACTGGTCGACAGAGCCGACAGACGAACGGCGTGGGAGTTCCTCGAACACCTGCTGGAAGCCGTGCCCTACCGCATCCACACGATCCTGACAGACAACGGAATCCAGTTCGCCGATCAGCCGCGCAACCGAAATACCGCTTTCTCCCGTCAGATGCGCTTCGACATGATCTGCAAGGCAAATGACATCGAGCACAGGCTCACCAAGCCGAACCACCCGTGGACGAACGGGCAGGTCGAGCGGATGAACCGGACTATCAAAGAAGCGACCGTCAAGCGCTTCCACTACCAAAACCACGATCAGCTACGAACGCATCTCGCTGACTTCATGGCCGCTTATAACTTCGCACGTCGACTCAAGACCATAGGCGGGCTCACACCCCACGAATACATCGTCAAGGTCTGGACTTCAGACCCAGATCGATCCATCATCAACCTGATCCACCAGATGCCGGGATCTGAACACCTAGGGCTGTGGAACCCATTGATGTGACCGGCTCGATATGATTCAGGCTCCTTAAGGGGACTGGATTTGAGTGACTTGTACTGGCTGACTGACGAGCAGATGGCGCGGCTTGAGCCGTATTTTCCGAAAAGCCACGGCAAGCCCCGGGTTGACGATCGTAGGGTGTTGAGCGGGATCATCTTTGTGAACCGCAACGGGCTGCGCTGGCGAGATGCACCGAAGGACTACGGACCGCACAAGACGCTCTACAATCGCTGGAAGCGGTGGGGTGACAAGGGCGTCTTTCTTCGGATGATGGAAGGGCTGGCTGCGCCGCAGGCTTCCGATCGCAAAACGGTGATGATCGACGCGACCTATTTGAAGGCGCACCGCACGGCATCGAGCCTGGCGGTAAAAAAGGGGATGCGGGACGCCTGATCGGCCGCACCAAAGGCGGCATGAACACCAAACTTCATGCCGTGACGGATGCGAAGGGGCGCCCGCTCAGCTTCTTCATGACCGCAGGCCAGGTCAGCGATTATATCGGTGCCGCCGCTCTGCTCGACGAGCTTCCCAAAGCCCAGTGGCTGCTCGCTGATCGTGGCTATGATGCCGACTGGTTCCGCGATGCTTTGCAGGAGAAGAGTATCACGCCCTGCATCCCGGGCCGAAAATCCCGCAACAAAACCGTCAAATATGACAAGCGCCGCTAAAAACGCCGAAACCGCATCGAGATTATGTTCGGCCGCATCAAGGACTGGCGCCGGGTCGCTACACGCTACGACAGGTGCCCAACCGCCTTCTTCTCCGCCATCGCTCTCGCCGCAACCGTCATCTTCTGGATCTGATCAGTGAGTCCTGACCCTAGTTGTTCAGTCCCGGCATCTGGTGGATCGGGTTGATGATGAATCGATCTGGGTCTGAAGTCCAGACCTTGACGATGTATTCGTGGGGTGTGAGCCCGCCTATGGTCTTGAGTCGACGTGCGAAGTTATAAGCGGCCATGAAGTCAGCGAGATGCGTTCGTAGCTGATCGTGGTTTTGGTAGTGGAAGCGCTTGACGGTCGCTTCTTTGATAGTCCGGTTCATCCGCTCGACCTGCCCGTTCGTCCACGGGTGGTTCGGCTTGGTGAGCCTGTGCTCGATGTCATTTGCCTTGCAGATCATGTCGAAGCGCATCTGACGGGAGAAAGCGGTATTTCGGTTGCGCGGCTGATCGGCGAACTGGATTCCGTTGTCTGTCAGGATCGTGTGGATGCGGTAGGGCACGGCTTCCAGCAGGTGTTCGAGGAACTCCCACGCCGTTCGTCTGTCGGCTCTGTCGACCAGTTGGGCGACCGCGAACTTGCTGGTGCGGTCGATACCGACGAACAGGTAGAGCTTGCCTTCGGCAGTCTGCACTTCGGCGATATCAATGTGGAAGAAGCCGATGGGATAGCGCTTGAAGCGCTGCCGCCTGGGCTTGTCGCCGTCAACATCTGGCAGGCGTGAGATACCGTGCCGCTGGAGGCAGCGATGCAGCGCTGAACGCGTCAGATGCGGGGTACCCATCCGGTGAGGCCCGCCTTGTCCGGTGGGTGAACGACCGGTCTTAAGAGCGCTCGTATGAGCGAGCTTAGGAGCGCAGCATGGGGCAGATCACGGTGATGACGGGGCCGGAGCGGCGGCGTCAGTGGCGAGACGAGGAACGGCTCCAGATCCTGGCCGAAGCCTTCGCGCCGGGCGCATGTGTCGCCGACGTAGCCCGGCGGCGGGACGTATCGACCAGCCTCATCTACACCTGGCGGCGCAATCTGCGACGCGAACAAGCCGAACGGACTGCTCTCCCGATGGCAGACATGACCTTTGCCCGGGCGGTCCTCGCCGAGGACGAGAAGGTGGACGGTTGCGATCGCTGCGCCGTGATCACCGTCGAACTAAGCGACGGCCGGCTCGTTCGCATTTCGGCCGAGGCGCCCGCCGGACTGGTAGCGGCGACCTTGAAGGCGCTGCGGTGATCCCAGCGGGCGCGCGGGTGTGGATCGCCATGGGTCACACGGATATGCGCAAAGGGATGCAAGGGCTGGCCTTGCAGGTCCAGCAGGGTCTGAAGCGCGACCCGCACGGAGGCGACCTGTTCGTGTTTCGCGGACGGACCGGATCACTGATTAAGATCATTCGGCACGACGGGATCGGCATGTCCCTCTCTTCCTGGCGGTTCGAGAAGGGACGCTTCGTGTGGCCCTCGGCAAAGGACGGGATCGTCTCGCTGACCAACGCGCTATCGTCCTGCCTGCTGGAGGGGGATAGACTGGCGTAACCCGCAGTACTTATGGCGCCCGCAGAGCGGGGGATAGGCCGCGCACTTTCTTCGCTTCCTCGAGGCATTTTCGGCTTCAACCCTCCGATGATCTGTGATTCCATGCCCGTCATGGACACGGCCGTATCGCCCCTCCCGGACGACGTCGAAGCGCTCAGGGCGCTGCTGTCCGCCGCGCTCGAACGCGCCGACGATGCCGAAGCGCGCCTCGCCAATGCCATGGCCCGCGAGAGCGCGACCGAGGCGATGATCGCCCACCTCAAGCTGCAGATCGCCAAGCTGCGCCGCGAGCAATATGGCGCCAGCGCTGAGCGCAGCCGCCGGTTACTCGACCAACTTGAGCTACAGTTGGAAGACCTTGAGGCCGATGCCTGCGAGGATGACCTGGCCGCCGAAGTCGCCGCGGCCAGGACCGCCGATGTCGCCGCCTTTGCGCGCAAGTGCCCGAGCCGCAAGCCGTTCCCCGAACATCTCCCGCGCGAGCGTGTCGTCATTCCTGCGCCATGTTCGTGCCCGGCTTGCGGTGGCGCGCGCCTGTCGAAGCTGGGCGAGGACGTGACCGAGACTCTCGAGGTGATCCCGCGCCAGTGGAAGGTGATCCAGACGGTGCGCGAGAAGTTCTCGTGCCGGGATTGCGAGGCGATCCACAGCCCCCGGCGCCGTTCCATGTCGTGCCGCGCGGATGGGCCGGGCCCAGCTTCCTCGCCATGCTGCTGTTCGAGAAGTATGGTCAGCACCACCCCCTCAACCGCCAGGCCGAGCGCTTCGCCCGCGAAGGTGTCCCGCTCAGCACCCTCGACGCTGGCCGACCAGGTGGGCGGGGCGAGCTACGGCCTGATGCCGCTCTATCTAAGAGATCGAGGCCCATGTCCTGGCCGCCTGGCGTTTGCATGGCGACGATACGAGTATCCCAGACATCCGGCCACGGGCAAGACGGATACCGCGCGCCTGTGGGTCTACGTTCGCGATGACCGGCCCTTCGCCGGCAGCGAATCCTCGCCCGCAGCCCTGTTCCACTATTCCCGCGACCGGCGCGGCGAGCATCCTCGGGCGCACCTGGCGGTCATGGGCAGGGATCTCGGCGTGCTCGATGCCGGCGGCGGCTACAACGAGCTCTACGCGGGCCTTGGCCGTCAGCCTGCCCCCGTGATCGAGGCGGGGCTGCCTTGCACACGCACGGCGCAAGCTCCTTGAACTGGCCGATGCCGAGGCTGCCGCGCGCCGGAAGAGCCGCGGTCAGCGTACCGGCATGATCTATCCGATTGCGCTGGAAGCTGTGGCAGCGCCTCGATGCCCTGTTCGAGATCGAGCGTGGCATCAACGGCAAGAGTTACCGAAGAGCGTGCTCGCCGTCCGGCAGGTACTTCCAGCGCGCCACTGATGACGGACCTGCACGCCTGGCCTGTACGTTGCCCAGCTCGCGAAGCTGTCGCGCAGCCACGATCTCACAAAGGCGATAAACTACATGCTCCGGCGCTGGGATGCCTTCACCCGGTTCTGCTGGGCGGCGGCCGGATTCGCCCTACGAACAACGGGGGGGGGTGGGCGCCGCGCTGCGTGGCCCTCGGGCGCAAGGCCTGGCTGTTCTGCGGGTTCGATCGCGGTGGACAGCGCGCCGCCGTGCTTTACTCGCTGATCCAGACCGCCCGGTCTTAACGATGTCGATCCGCAGGCCTGGCTGGCCGATGTCCTTGCGCGCATCGCAGAGCATCCGGTCAACCGGATCGACGAACTGCTGCCATGGAACTGGAAACATTGAGCCAAACCATTAGAAAGCACTCCTTGACGCAAAGAGCCGTACTTGGCGTCTACGTCGCATGCTTTGCCGTTGGCGCTTTCAATCATGGCAGGGATTTTCTCAGCTACGGCGCGCGGTCTCTTTGGCTAACCGGGCTCCGGCCCTGTTGGAAATACTCTGGTCTGCGCTGCTCTTCCTCGACCTGGACACTATAAGCCTGCTGCTGCTCGGCAAACTTCGGGTTGGTCTGGCGCTTGCCGTAGCGATTATGATCTCCGACGTCGCTGCAAATTCTTACGGATTCTTCGTGCTTGGCATTCCGGGCTTCAAAGTCGCATTACCACTCCAGGCCGCGTTTCTGGGTTTCGTTCTCGGTTCTGCACCGTTCCTTTGGCCAAACCGCGAAACTGCTTGAGCGCCTGCGGCTCTCACCGGATGCTTACGATGCGGGAGCGACGGCTGCAAGGCATAGAGACAGTCATCGAGCGGCAAGAGTGTATGCCGCCGGAACGCGACAATCATCGCCTCCTCGGCCTCGGTCAGGGTTGTTGAATGAGGGGCCTTCGGCCCCGTCTTCAGATCTTCGACCGTTGTCCGCTTCCGCCACTTCGCTACCGTCTTGGGGTTGATCCCAAACTCCCGGCTCAGCGCCGCGAGCGAAGCTTGCGATCGCTGTATTGCTGCTCTGACGGCGTGCGTGGTCGTGGCGCTCCCGTGACGTACCTGGCCCATAATGCTTCCTTCCATTCTAGCGAAAGGATCGCACCATCAAACCGTGGGATCAAACACCTAGGGTCAGGACCCATTGATATAACCGGCTCGATCTGATTCAGGCTCTGAGAGGAGATTGAAGATGAGCGACCTGTATTGGCTCACGGAGGAGCAGATGGCTCGGCTTGAGCCCTACTTTCCCAAGAGCCATGGCAAACCGCGTGCCGACGATCGCCGGGTGTTGAGCGGGATCATTTTCGTCAACCGGGATGGGTTGCGCTGGCGGGATGCACCAAAGGACTATGGGCCGCACAAGACGCTTTACAACCGCTGGAAGCGGTGGGGTGACAAGGGCGTTTTCCTTCGGATGATGGAAGGTCTGGCAGCGCCTCAGGCTTCCGAACGCAGGACGGTTATGATCGACGCAACCTATCTCAAGGCCCACCGCACGGCATCGAGCCTGCGGGTTAAAAAGGGGATCCAGGACGCCTGATCGGACGCACGAAAGGTGGCATGAACACCAAGCTCCATGCCGTTACCGATGCGAACGGCCGTCCGATCAGTTTCTTCATGACCGCAGGGCAGGTCAGCGATTATATCGGTGCCGCTGCCCTGTTGGACGAACTTCCCAAAGCCCAATGGTTGCTCGCTGATCGCGGCTACGATGCCGACTGGTTCCGCGATGCTTTGCAGGAAAAGGGCATCACCCCCTGCATCCCCGGTCGCAAATCCCGCAACAAGGCCGTCAAACACGACAAGCGCCGATACAAACGGCGCAACCGCATCGAGATCATGTTCGGCCGCCTCAAAGACTGGCGACGGGTCGCGACGCGCTACGACCGATGGCCCAACGCCTTCTTATCGGCAATCGCCCTCCCTGCTACCGTCATCTTCTGGCTTTGATCAGTGAGTCCTGAGCCTAAGGACTAGCCTACCGCCCACGGCGCTCCCGTTCCAGCCTCAACTCGATGTCATGGATCGTCTGGAACAGGAACCTGCGCGCGAGTTCCCGGAATCAGCCATCGACCGTCTAATACTACGCCCCGAAATGGATCGGCAGCATGCGGCAGCCACAGCCCGCACGAAAAATTTAGCGCAGCGCGTTGATTGCCTCGCGGAAATCCGCTTCGCGCGGATGCCCGTGCTCTCGCGGATTGGGCATTAACGGTGACAGGTGATCCCGTTCCTAATCCGTAAGATCGCTCGAATGGCGCTTCGTCTGCTTGGCAATCTGAGCGATCCGCCCTCGGCTTTGCTGCGTCCACATGCAAACCCTGAATCAGAACGATACCTCGTTGGCAAACTCGATACCGATTTTCCAAACAGCCTCTGGGTCCAAGGCGGTTATCCGTCCTTTCGCGATGCGAACCGGCACCGCGAAAACAAAAACCCCGCCAGTCCTGTCCGGATGGGCGGGGTTTTCGATGGTGGGCGTGGCAAGGATTGAACTTGCGACCCCTGCGATGTCAACACAGTGCTCTACCACTGAGCTACACGCCCACGGGAGACGCGCCTTTAGCGGTAGCGGGTGGACCGGGCAAGCGTGAAATCGGCAAAATGCAAAAATATATCTGTTCGGTTCGAGCGAGCGGCTGTCATTGGTTCGGACATCGGATGTGCGGCTTCCAGACCCGTCGGCTTGAGGCAAAAGAGCTGGCGCAGACATCCCGTTCCAGGCTTTTCTGCGGCTCCCCGCTAATCCGCTGGACGGACCGCCGATTGCCGGTCATCTTGGCTCGGCGCGCTGGGCGTATGCGGGGAGATCGACAGGTTCATGCTGCCAGTCACGGCAAGGGAAGGGGGCGCTGTGCCGGAACGGGCGCCCTGGTATCGGCATCTTTATGTTCAGGTTCTGATCGCCATCGCGCTGGGCGTGACGGTGGGGCATTTCTTTCCCGGAGTGGGGCAGCCGTTTGAAGCCGCTCGCCGATGGCTTCGTAAAGCTGGTGAAGATGATCATTGCCCCGGTGATCTTTCTGACGATCGTCACGGGCATTGCTGGCATGAAGGATCTGGGCGGAGTCGGCCGGGTCGCGGCCAAGGCGTTTGCCTATTTCTTCACTTTCTCGACGCTTGCTCTGATCGTCGGCCTGATCGTCGCCAACGTGATCCGGCCGGGCGAGGGGCTGAACATCGATCCGTCGACGCTGGATGCTGGCAGTGTCGCGACTTACGCGCAGAAGGCGCATGACCAGACGCTGGTCGGTTTTCTGCTGCATGTCATTCCCCCGACGCTGTTCTCCGGCCTTGCCGAGGGCGAGATCCTGCAGGTGCTGTTCGTATCGGTCCTGTTCGGGATCGCGTTGACGATGGTGGGGGAGGCGGGCAAGCCGCTGGTCGACATATTGGAAGCGGGCAGCCATGCGATTTTTCGCCTGGTCTCGATCCTGATGAAGGCGGCGCCGATCGGCGCGTTCGGCGCAATGGCGTTCACGATCGGCGAATATGGCGTCGTAACGCTGGCGAATCTGGTCGGGCTGGTAGCGACCTTCTATCTGACGTCGGCCCTGTTCGTGTTCGTGGTGCTGGGTATGGTTTGCCGGTTCGCGGGCTTTTCGCTTTTGCGCCTGATCGCCTATCTGAAGTCGGAACTGCTGCTGGTGCTGGGCACCTCCTCGTCCGAAGCGGCGCTCCCCAGCCTGATCGAGAAGATGGAGCGGGCAGGGTGCCGCAAATCCATCGTCGGGCTGGTCGTGCCCACCGGCTACAGCTTCAACCTCGACGGCACAAACATCTACATGACGCTCGCCGCGCTGTTCATAGCGCAGGCATGCAATGTCCAACTCTCCCTGGAGCAGGAGGTCGCGTTGCTGGCTGTGGCGATGATCAGTTCGAAGGGGGCCGCCGGCGTCACGGGCGCCGGCTTCATCACGCTGGCCGCGACGCTTTCCATCGTGCCGTCCGTGCCAGTCGCGGGCATGGCGCTTATCCTGGGGGTGGATCGCTTCATGAGCGAATGCCGGTCCATCACCAACTTCATCGGCAATGCGGTGGCGACGGTTGTCGTCTCGGCATGGGAAAAGGGGCTGGACCGCGACCGGCTGAACGCAGCACTTGCGGGCAAACCGCTACCCATCACCGCAGACATGGAAGAGGTGATAGCGGACTGATACAGTCCGCTATCGCTCAAAGACCGCTGGCGCTCGCGTCGGTCTGAAACACCCGCTCCACCTCCAACACCAGGTCGCGCAGGTGGAACGGCTTGGAGAGCACCTTCGCCTGCGGCATGGTCTTGCCGGCCTTCAGCGTGACGGCGGCAAAGCCGGTGATGAACATGACACGCATGTCGGGCGCAATCTGCGCGGCATGCTGGGCAAGTTCGATGCCGTCCATTTCGGGCATCACGATGTCGGTCAGCAGCAGGTCGAATCGCTCCTTCTCGATCAGCGGCAGCGCTTCGGTGCCGCGATCGACCGACACGACCTCATAACCCGCGTTTTCCAGCGCACGCGCCAGATATTTGCGCATCACATCATCGTCTTCGGCCAGCAGAATGCGAATCATGGCTTTTCCCGGTCTTGCCCCGCAACGCCCCCCGCGAGCGCCCACCAAGGCATGGATTTCGGGCGAAGCATATGCGACAAGCCTTTAACATTTTCCAGCCAGGAGCGGGATAAAGGCATTGAACGGCAAAATTTCCGACATCTCAATGCCGGACCCGGTCGAAATGGCCGATGCCTTCTGCCGCTATGGCGCGGACATGCCGAGCGCTCCTGTCGTTATTTCAGTGCCGCACGCAGGGCGTAGTTATGACGCGGAAACCCTGTCGCGCGCCGCGGTGCCGCTGGAAACGCTGTATCGTCTGGAAGACCGCTTTGCGGACCTGCTCGCGCATGACCTGATCGCGATGGGGCATGCGGTGATCATCGCGCGTCAGCCAAGAGCGCTGATCGACCTCAACCGCCATGAGTGGGAGTTCGATCCGGACATGATCGCGCGTCTGCCGCGCGAAGCGGTAGTGCGTGGATCGGCGAAGGTGCGTGCCGGGCTAGGGCTGGTGCCGCGACGACTGGGCGGTCGCACGCCGCTGTGGCGTAGTGCTTTGCCGTGGAGTGAGTTGCAGGAACGGATCGCGCGCCTGCATCGCCCCTATCATGAGGCGCTGGGGCAGATGCTGAAGCGCGCAAAGAGCCAGTTCGGCTCGGCCTTGCTGATCGACCTGCATTCCATGCCGCCATTGCTACCGAGCTTTGCCGGGGGCAAGCCGGCGGAGGCCGTCGTCGGCGATTTGTTCGGGCGCAGTGCATCGACGCGGATCAGTGCGTTGGCGGCGGACATGCTGCGTTCGCGCGGTCTCGAAGTCGCGCATAACCATCCCTATTCCGGCGGCCATCTGCTCGAAAGGCACGGGCGGCCCGATTCGGGCGTGCACGCCATCCAGATCGAACTGTCCCGCGCGCTATACCTCGACGCGGCGCTGTTGCAGCCGGGCGAGGGGGTGCAGAAGATGCGTAAAGTGGTGACTGAGTTGGTCGGCCTGATGGCAGAGGAACTGGCCCCACGTTGGGATATCGCCGCCGAATAGGGCGGCTTTCCGTCCTGAACTGCTACCGAAAACAGGCGTCCGATAAAAAACCACCCCATGCAAGCATGGGGTGGCCAAGGTTCAGGGAGGAGACGTTTCCAAAGGGGGAAACGCCCATGCAATGGACCCGAAAGGGGGGCGGGCCTACTGCACAAATCTTATCTAGTGCAGTGCAGTGGATAAAACAAGGGATGCCCAATGAAGTTTTGGACATCCCCCGGTAATGTGTTGAAACGCGGTGCTTGTGCGTCACCTGTTCAGGGCAGGGTAACACCTTGCGGCAGCGTAACATTCGGCATCTTGCCTTGCTCCACCTGTGCGCGGAACAGCTCGGTCATCAGCTGCAGCGAGAAGAGGTGAGCGTAAAGCAGTGGCAGCATGCCGTTCTGATTTATCTTGCGCAGCTGATCGCCGCGCATTTCGCGCAGCGCTTCTTCATTCACCATCTGGAAGCCGCGATAGACGAAGGGCTGGCCGTCGGGCAGCTGGATCGACACTTCGCCTTCCATCAGAAGCCCCGCTTCCTTCAACTCCTTCATGAACTGACCGGTGCGCTGCGCCGCCGTTTCGAACTCTTCGCAAAACTTCAGGATGTTCTGAGTCGCTTCGGATGGGGCGCCATCGGTGAACAGCACTTCCCCTTCCTCGAACGCGCCGACAGCGCCGCTGGTGGGGTCGAAGCAGAGCGACATTTCCTCGCTGTCCGGGCGCAGCTTCGCCAGCATCCAGGGATAGCGGCGGATATAGGCCGGGACATAGGCGGCGGCGTTCAGCTTGCCGCTGTCGTCGAACATCGTGTTCATGCCCTCGTTCAGCGCCATCAGGCCCAGCGGCACCGGGTCCTCACCCGACGAGAAGACGATCGGGATGAAGCGCGAAGCCGGGATGAATTCGTCGACCGTCAGCGGAACGGCATGCTGCTTGGCCAGGAACGGCGCGCTGTCGAGCGCGCGGGTGTGCCAGTCCGCATGCTCCTGCGTCGAAAGGGGCAGGAGATCGTTGTAGAAAATCGGCAAAGGATTGGATTGCGGCGCGCTGGCCATGAAAATTCTCCCAGAAACTCAGGGCATGCGCACTAAAGGCCCGCGCACTCGCTGTCAAAGGGCACAAGCTTGCCTGGATTCATGATGCCAAGCGGGTCGAATGCCCGCTTGATGGCGCGCATCGCGTGGAGCCGCGCTGGCCCGGCGAGGCGCCCCAGTTCGGCGCGTTTCATCTGCCCGATGCCATGTTCGGCCGAAATCGATCCGCCCATCGCAACGACGCGATCGTGGACGAACGCGCTGATCGCATTTCCCTGAGACGCGATCCAGGCGGGGCCATCGCTGGTTCCCTTCGGCGCGCGGACGTGAAAGTGGACATTGCCATCGCCCAGATGGCCGAAGGAAGAAGCCGTGGTGCCGGGAAAGGCGGCCTCGCTCGCGGCGGCGGCCTGCTCCATGAAAGCGGGCATGGACGCAACGGGCACGGAGACGTCGAATTGCAGCGCCGGGCCTTGCGCCTTTTCCGCCTCCGACATCGATTCGCGGATGCGCCAGAAGGCGTCGGCCTGCGCCTCGCTGGTGGCGATGGCGGCATCGATAACGACGCCATCGTCCATCGCCTGCGCAAGCCCGCGTTCCAGTCGCGCCTGCGCCGGATCGTCGGACACCTCGTCCAGGTCGACCTCGATCAGCACATGCCATGGCGTGCGCGTCTCAATGGGCGAACGAATGGATGGGATATGCGAGAGCACATGGCCCAGGCCGTCGTTCGCCATGATCTCGAACCCCTCGACCACCGGACCAAGCCGGGCTTCGAGAAGGCGGAGCAGGCGCAGCGCCGCTTCCGGCGTGGCCACGCCCGCCCAGCCGACCGCGCGATCGGCGATGGCGGGCACCAGTCGCAGCGACGCAGCGGTTACGATGCCGATCGTTCCTTCCGCGCCGATCAGCATCTGTTTCAGGTCGTAGCCGCGATTGTCCTTCTTCAGCGCGTCCAGCCCGTCGATGATGCCGCCATCGGGCAGCACAGCCTCCAGCCCCTCTACCAGCGCGCGCATCGTTCCGTGGCGCAGCACCTGCGTGCCGCCGGCATTGGTCGACACCAGCCCGCCGATGGTGGCCGAACCCTTCGCGCCCAGGCTGAGTGGAAAACGGCGGCCGGTGGCAAGGGCGGCGTCGTGCAGGTTGGAAAGTATGACGCCCGCCTCGCATACCGCAAGATTGTTCTGCGCGTCGATCGAACGGATGTTGTTCATCCGGCGGAGCGAGAGGATGAGCGCGCTGCCGTCGGTCGGCGGCGTTGCGCCACCCACCATGGAGGTATTCCCGCCCTGCGGCACCAGCGGGATGCCCAGCTCCGCCGCCTTGGCGACAACTGATGCAACCTGCGCGGTGGACGTGGGCGAGAGGATGGCAGGCGTCACTCCGAAAAAGCGTCCACGCCAGTCGCGCGTCCACGGCGCGATGTCATCCACCGCATCGATGACGCCGCGGGCATCGAGCAGCGGACGGAATGCGTCGATGATGTCTTCGCCGATCATGGCGCGCTTATGGTCCGTCGCCTGCCCAAGGTCCAGCGGATGCGGCGGAAGCAAGGCTGTGCAGCGTTGAACCGTATAGTTCATCATCCGTTCAAGCATCGCCCGCTAAGACCTGCGCCACGATAAAGGGGTCTTTCATTGCAATCGCTTGCCATCCTGTTGCTGGCGGCGGGCGCGCCAGCGGATGATGGCGTGTCCGAATTCGCGCAGCTGACAATCGAGCAGCGCGTGATCATTCGCGTGCCGTTGATCGCGCCGCCGGTTCCGCGCGCGCGTCCGGCTCCTCCGCGCAAGCCGGTCGAGTGGAAAGAAAAGAGCGGCCCCAAATGCATCCCGATCAAGGCGATTCGTTCAGCGGCGCTGGGAAAGCAGGAGAATATCGACCTCATCCTGACTGACGGCCAGCGGTTCCGCGTGCGTTTCGAACGCGGGTGCCGGACGATGGGCTTCTACTCCGGCTTCTACATGCAGCCGCATGAGGATGGGCGGCTCTGCGGCGGTCGGGACGAGGTGCAGGCGCGGGGCGGAATGGCGTGCGAGATTCGCGATTTTCGCAAGCTGGTGCCCGACGACTGAGGTTGAGTGCGCTTCGATCGGCTGTTCACGTGCGGCGAGGGTGGCCTGACCCGCTGCCGCCCGCGCCAAAATCCTTGACATATCCGGGCATCTTCTGCGAAGGGCCGGGCCGGAATTCCGTGGCACGTTCCGGCGTGCCCTTCCCTGTACCTTCAGGACATTGAATGACCTTTGCCGACCTCGGCCTTTCCGACCAACTTCTGCGCGCCGTAACTGAGGCGGGCTATGACACGCCCACGCCGATTCAGGCGCAGGCAATCCCCCCGGTGCTGATGATGCGCGACCTGGTCGGTATCGCGCAGACGGGCACGGGCAAGACGGCCAGCTTCGTGCTGCCGATGATCGACATCCTTGCCGAAGGGCGCAGCCGCGCGCGCATGCCGCGCAGCCTGATCCTGGAGCCGACGCGCGAACTCGCCGCGCAGGTGGCCGAGAATTTCGAGAAATATGGCAAGTATCACAAGCTTTCGATGGCGTTGCTGATCGGGGGCGTGTCGATGGGCGATCAGGTGAAGGCGCTGGAAAAGGGCGTCGATGTCCTGATCGCGACGCCGGGCCGCCTGATGGACCTGTTCGAGCGGGGCAACATCCTGCTGACCGGCTGTTCGATGCTGGTGATCGACGAAGCCGATCGCATGCTCGACATGGGCTTCATCCCGGATATCGAGAATATCTGCACGAAGCTGCCGGCCAATCGCCAGACACTGCTTTTTTCCGCGACGATGCCGCCGCCGATCAAGAAGCTGAGCGAGAAGTTTCTTTCCAATCCCAAGCAGATCGAGGTCGCGCGGCCCGCGACCGCCTCGTCCAACATCGCCCAGCATCTGGTGCCGGTGGAAAGCCGCAAGAAGCGGGAAATGCTGCGCACGCTGATCCGCGAGGAGGCTATCCACAGCGCGGTCATCTTCTGCAATCGCAAGACGACGGTGCGGGAACTGAACAAGAGCCTGCAGCAGCACGGCTTCCAGTCGGGCGAAATCCACGGCGATATCGACCAGAGCGCGCGTATCGCCGAACTGGAGCGGTTCCGCACCGGGGCGATCAACATTCTGGTGGCGTCCGACGTCGCTGCGCGCGGGCTGGATATCAAGGGCGTCAGCCATGTGTTCAATTTCGACGCACCCTGGCACCCGGACGATTATGTTCACCGCATCGGCCGCACGGGCCGTGCGGGCGCGAAGGGGCGTGCTTTCACCTTCGTCACCAGCGATGATGCCGAGGCGATCGACAATATCCAGAAGCTGATCGGTCAGCAGATCCCGCTGGTCGAGGGCATCCATGCAGATGACCTGCCCAAGCCGGGCAAGGAGAAGCCGGCGAAGGGCAGGGGCCGGGGGGGCAAGTCCGCCAGTGACCGCAAGGCGGAAGAGAAATCTGTCGAAAAGCCAGCGCGCAAGGATCGTCCTGCACCAGAGCGCGCGCCTGATCGCCGCGACGACTATGCTGTTGGTGCTGCTCCGCCGCAGAAGCCGCGGCGCGACGATCGCCGCCGCGACCGCCGCGATGATGGGCCGGACGATGGCTGGAACGGTCCGGTTCCCGGCTTCCTGAATGTGGGTTTCGGGACGCTCGACTGAGCGCCCCGTTCCGCTGGCTTCAAAGCTTTACCAGCATCTTGCCCGTGTTCGCGCCGCTGAACAGGCCCAGAAAAGCGTCGGGCGTCGACTCAAGTCCTTCGAACACCGTCTCGCGCGCCACGACCTGACCGGCCTTCACCATAGCGGCCATGTCCGACTGGAATGCCGGCATATCCGCCATGAAGTCGCTGAACAGAAAGCCGTGCACCCGGATACGTGCGGCGATGATCCGCATGGCGAAGCGCAGTTCCAGCGCCGCGCCGCTGTTATAGGCGTCGATCATGCCGCAGATCGGGAAGCAGGCATGATCGTTCGCGACCGCGAGCGCGGCGTCGAGATGCTCGCCGCCCACATTGTCGAAATAAATATCGATGCCGGACTGGCCCAGGGATTTCAGCGCGTCGCGAAGCTGCGGCAACACCGGCCCCGCCTTGTAATCGATGCAGGCGTCCGCGCCGATTTCCCTGACCCATGCGACCTTGTCCGCGCCGCCGGCTGATCCAATGGCGGTCAGCCCCTTTGCCTTTGCGATCTGAATGGCGGCAGATCCAACCGCACCGGCGGCGGCGGAGACAAACAGGACATCCCCAGCCTTCGCCTGCGCCACTTTCATCAAGCCGAACCAGGCGGTGCCGCCGGTCAGGCCGAGGGATGAGAGCCACAGTTGCAGGGGCACGTCCAGCGCGGGCAGCTTGTTGGGCTTCCAGCTGTCGGACAGCACGGCCTCATCGCGCCAGCCCGCCATATGCTGCACCTTATCGCCGATGGCAAAGCCGGGATGGCGGCTTTCGATCACTTCGCCCACGGCCCCGCCCTGCATCGGCTTCGAAAGCTCGAAAGGCGCGGTGTAGCTGCGCGTGTCGTTCATGCGGCCCCGCATATAGGGATCGACGGACAGATAGTGGTTGCGCACCCGGAACTGTCCATCGGCCAGCGGCTCATTTGGCAAATCCACCAGCGCGAAATTCTCGTTGGTCGGCATGCCCGTCGGACGGGATGCCAGAGTCCATGCACGTGCCATCGGCAATCCTCCTCTATCGCTTATGATGGAGGAGACAATGGCGCATCGGCGGCCATGAAGGAACCCCGTTTCGATTCGATACTAGAAAAGACCCGACCCGATCGAAGGGGCCGGGTCCGATGCCGCTCTCCATCGTGACACGAGGAGCAGCGCTTATATCACCGGCTCAATAGGTGCCGGAGAAGCTGCGGTTCAGATAATGCGCACCGCTCTGGCCGCGATCGTCGCCGAACAAGGCCTGGTTATCGTCGGCTTCGCGCCAAGCCTGCTTCGCCTGATCGGCGGTTTTTTCCAGGACAACCTGACCGGCTTCGATCTTGTCGATCCAGCGGGACGGAATGGAGTGGTGGTGGCCGCCGGCGTCCTTGTCCGTCTTTGTCAGGATCAGACGATCGCCCGCGACCTTGTCCACCGTGCCCACGTGCTCGCCATCGCTGCCGACCACTTCCTGATGTTCCTGAACCTGGGAAATCAGGCCGCGCTGGCTGGTGCGGCGCGTGCGCCAGTCATCGAATTCGCGATTAAACCGTGCCCGGTTTTCCTGCCGATATTCGTGATAGTCGCGGTCCAGCTCGGCCATGCGGCTGTCGCGCCATGCATGATAGTCGTGGTCATGCCGGCTATCCTCGCTGCGCACCCAGCGGCTGTCCTGACGACGCGATTCGGGCGCGTAGCCGCTCTGCTGCCCGCTGAAAGGTACATATCCGTCGGTCGGATAGCCGCCGGCGAAGCCGACGCGGCTCGATTGATCACGCGGATCGCCATATTGCCGGTTGTAATAAGAATCCCAGTTGCGGCGGCGTTCCGCTTCTTCGTCACCGAACCAGCTGCGAACCTCATCGCCTGCGCGGTCGAAGAACCCGCGGTCCTCATAGTCATAGTCGCCGGGTGGACGGCGCGAGGGGCCATAGGAGCCTTCCGACCCATAGCTGCGGGCGCGGTCCTGATAACGCGCTTCGTTCCGGCCGTAGCCGCTGCCATAGCCATAGCCTGCCCGGCTGCGGTCCTGATTATAACCATATCCCCGCTGGCTGCGGTCTTCGCGGTCGCGCCAGTTTCCCTCGCGATCGTAGCGATCCGATCCACCGTAATAACCCATGTCGGCATCCTTTCCTTGTCAGGCGTCCTGAAAGGCCGAGCGAGAGACTGCACTCTCGTTGGCTGCGCGATTCAGCGCTTCGGTGGGCGACCCGTTCCCGTCATTCCGCCCTCGCAACGCCATATTGTTGCTGATGTGCGGTCGAACGTTGGCGGGTTTGACTCATGTTAAGCGGCCGACCGAGAAGAAAATGAAAATCGCCGTTGCATCGCCCTTTGTCGCTGCTTATAGCGGCGCTCCTTGGGGCCGTAGCTCAGCTGGGAGAGCGCGTCGTTCGCAATGACGAGGTCAGGGGTTCGATCCCCCTCGGCTCCACCATTTCCCCGCAGCATCAATATCATCCCGGCACTGTTCGATCCTGTCGCGCAGCGCTATCGACGGATGCCATGACGTCCTCCGCACATAATCGCCAAGCGCCACAACCGGCGCGCGACGCCGCCACCGTGGTCATCGTCCGCGATCGCGACGACGCGCCTGCCGAACTGCTGATGGTGCGTCGGTCGGGCAAGATGCGCTTTGCTGGCGGGGCGATGGTGTTTCCCGGCGGCGCCGTTGACGAGGCGGACCGGGATTTTGCCGCGTCACTCGTCCATGATCTGACCGTGGAAGAAGCCGCGATGCGGATTGCCGCCATTCGTGAAAGCGTGGAGGAAGTGGGCGTTGCGATCGGCCTTCCCGACATTTCGCATGCCGACATTTCCGAACTCCGTGCGATGCTGCATGCTGGACGGTCGCTGGAGCAGGCATTGCGCGGATCGGGGGTGACGCCCGCGCTCGATGCGCTGACGCCCTTTTCCCGATGGCGGCCGAACCATCCCGAAGTACGGGTGTTCGATACGCGCTTCTACCTTAGCGCCATCGCCCCGGATGCCCCCGAACCCACGGCTGATGCGACGGAGAATGAGGCGCTCTGCTGGATCAGCGCGGCCGACATGCTCGCCCGCGCCGACCGGGGAGAGGCCCAAATCATCTTCCCGACGCGCCGAAACCTGGAACGACTGGCGCTGTTCCCGGATTATCAAAGTTTACGCCGTCACGCGCTCTCTATCCCTGTGCGGACCATCACGCCGTGGATCGAGGAGCGGGACGGGCGGCCGCATCTGTGCATCGATCAGGACATGGGCTACCCGACTTGCGCCGAACCCCTCGAAAACGTCCGGCGCGGCTGAGCATCGGCACTGTCCACCGCCTCGCGCGACGACTGGTCATTCTGACCGTTCTGCTGGCAGGGGCGCTATGGCTGTTCAGCTTCGCGAGGCGGCATCCGCAAGATCTGCCCTGGACGAAACTTGATCCGGCGGCTCCTGTTGGCTTGTTCACGGGGCGGAAAATCGCGGCGCTGACGAAGCAGCCGCCCGCCGACTGCCGTGCTTTGCTTCGGAACGCCGGTGTTGCCTTCACGCCGCTCGCGCCGGTGGAGCCGGCGGGAAGCTGCGGCTATCACGACGCGGTTCGCCTTCTGCCGCGCGACCGAACGGAAATTGCTATGGCGCCTGTATCGGTGGGCATGTCATGTCCCGTGGCGCTGGGTCTGAAAATCTGGGAATGGCAGGTGGTGCAACCGGCGGCGGAGCGGATGCTGGGCACCAGCGTACTGCGGATCGAGCATTTCGGCAGCTATAATTGTCGCCGCATGTACAACCGGCCCTCCGGCGACATGAGCGAGCATGCGACGGCGGACGCTATCGACATTTCTGCCTTCACCCTGTCGGACGGCCGGCGCATCAGCATCGTCAATGACTGGTCGGCGAAGGCCGAGACGGCTCAGGCGCGCAAGGATGCTGACTTCCTGCGTGTCGTGCGCGACGGAGCGTGCGGATTGTTTTCCACCGTTCTTTCGCCCGATTACAATGCCGCACATCGCGACCATCTGCATCTTGACCAGGCCGAGCGGGGCGCGCGGGGATGGCGCGCGTGCCGATGATGGCGCCGGTCAGTTGCCCACCAGCATGAAGGGCGCCCATAGCGCGGGGTTGCGCGCATCAGGCCGCGTCTTGTCGCGCATGACGCGCAACATCGCCTGACGCAAAGCCTCTGCCGGAGCCAGTCCGCGCCTTGCCCCCTCCACCGTGAAGACTGTCAGGTCGGAGGCGACATCATCCCGTACCGGCCAGTGACTGGCCAGAACGCGCCGGCCGCCCGCGAACAGGAACGCGCGGGCAAGCCCGCCATAGCCCGCCGCGCTGGGGCGCTTGCCGGCCGCCGTGTTGCAGGCGGACAGGATGACCCAGTCGGCATCGATGTGCAGCAGGGCAGCCTCCGACGCAGTCAGCATCCCGTCATTCTGGGTATCGGCACCAGCATCAGCGGGCGGCGTGAAGATGAGCGCAGGCTCGCTGAAGCGATCAAATTCCCCGGCGACCAGACCATGCGTCGCGAAGGCAAGCACGGACAGCTTTTCGAGATCGGCCGTGCGAAGCGAGGCCTCCTGCGCTTGCCCGCCAGTCAGCAAAGTGACGCCGCCGTCGGGGGACAGGATATTGGCGATCCTCTCCAACTCCAGCCGCGCGGCAGGCAGGGGCGGCATGGCGCGCAATCGTTCGCCGCGCGTGATGCCCGCAGCATAATAGCCGGGGCCGGCCGTCAGGGCACCCGACCCGCTGAGGTCCGGCGCGCCAATGCCAAGGAATCGACGATTGTGGCTTTTCCCGATCGGCATGTCGCCGATCGCGCTGAGCGAGGGGGCTACGCTGATCGCCTTGTCCTCTATCAGCCAGTGGGCGTCGTTGACGCTGCTGCGCGTTTCGACCGCCAGGAGGCTGAGGGGCAGGGCGGAGAGAATATCATCGGGCGCGACGATCAGGCGGCGAACGTGGCGGGTTTGCATCGCCACATCCGCCGTGAAGATCGCATCATGCAATGTCTTGGCGGCGGCCACATCGAAGCTTTCTTCGCCATCGATACTGGCGCGAAGCCGGGCGACGAGTTGCCGGACCTCATGGCGACGCAGCGGGCTTTTCCCGATTGTCGCGTTATCGCGCGTGACCGCCATGGTGAACAGCCCTTCGTCGCTGGCGACGGTGAGAAGCGCAGCTTCACCCCGCTTCAGCTTGCGCCGCAACTGGTCGAGCGCAATCGCCTGCGGGCGTAATAGGGTGCGGTAGGTCGGGAAGCGGCGATCAAGGTCCGCGCCGATGGCCGCCAGCGCGCGCGCCGCCTCGTCCGCTTCCGCCCGCCGGGCCGCAGCATCGGGCGCAGCATCGGCGGCAGCCCGGATCGCCGCTGCGTCCTTCTCAAGCGCCGAAGCTGCCGCTTCCTGCCGTTGACGCAGCAGCGCGCCCAGTTCCGTCCCGCCCGCCTGCATCCGCGCCTGCGCAGCGATGGCCGCGCGGCTGGCATCGCTTTCCACCAGCACCTGCATGACCTGAAAGGCGAAGGGCAAGTCATGGGCGCGCGCCGCGGCGTCGAGCGCCTGACTCAATGCCTCTATATTGTCCAGGACGCCAACGACCTGATTTTGTGCCACTTCCAGCTTCTGATTTTCCTCCTGCATGCGGGCGAAGGCGGGCTTCACCCGCAGCAGGCCGCCAGCCGGATCGCCACGTTGCCCCTCTATCCAGCCCAGTGCGATGCTGCTGTTGAGCCGCTGAAAATGGCCTTCGGGGCGCAGGGCGGCAATGCCTTCGACGGCCTGCGCCTCGACCGCTTGCGCTTCGTCCAGACGCCCCAGATGGGCATAGGATTGACCCAGCTTGAAGCGAGCGAGGGCCATGGTGAGGGGGCTAGGCTTAGGGTTTGCGCCCAAAAGCGCGATCGCCTGTTCGCGCAGCATCAGGCCGCTGGCCCGGTCCCCCGATCGATCGCGCGCGGTGCCCGCGCTGATGAGGATGCTGGCCTTGCCCGCGCTTACACCCGCCGCGTCGAACAGGGCCAGGCTGTTGGCCAGGATCGGCGCGGCTTCTTCTGGCTGGTCCTGATTGAGCAAGGCAATGCCAAGCACGCCGACATAATTGGCCAGCTCCGATCGCGGGACGGCGGGTGACATATGCCCCTCGTCGACCGCCTGTCGCAGATAGGGGATGGCTTCGTTCAGCCGCCCCTGAATGAGCATTTCATAGCCCAGACGATTGAGGATCTGAACGCGCACGGCATGGCCGGGCGGCAGCGAAAGCCCGTCCGACAATGCTTCGCGGATCAGCGCTTCGGCCTCGTCCGAGCGGCGCGCGTTGCTATGGATGCTGGCCAGCGTCATCGCGACTTGAAGTCGCGCGGAAAGGCCGGCGGGGCGAATGGCCCGCGCCTCGGCCCACGCAGACATGGCGAGTGGCAATGCCTCGCGTCCCTTGCCCAGGCTCTGCAGAAGAGCGGCCACCTCCGCCCGTGCCTGTGCCCGTTCGATCGATCCGGCGGGAAAGACCGCTTCGGTGAGAGCCAGCGTGCTCTGTGCCTGCGGCAAGGCTTCGTCATAGCGTCGGGCGAGCGTCGCGATCTGGTTACGGATCAGCAGCGTGCGGGCGCGGATTTGCTGCGCGGAAATATCCTGCCGCGATGCCAGCAAGGCCAGCGCCGCGTCGCAGCTTTGCTGCGCATCATCGCTACGGTCGAGCGCCAGCAATGCGCCCGCGCGGTTTGCCAGAGCCTCCGCTAGGGAAAGGGGGGCGCCTTCGGTCCGGGCGCGGAACAGCGCGCGATCGGCCTGATCCAGCGCGCCTTTGGGGTCGATGCCGCTATCGGCGATCATGGCGCCGCTGATTGTCGTCTCAGCCTTTGCCGGCATGCACTGAATAGCCGCGAGTATCAGCCCTGCGGCCAGAAGTCTGGTCGTCACGTCACGCCCCCACACAAGCGTTCAATGCGTCCCGGCGGCGACTTCCATGCATATCATCCGGGTAGCGATCGTTCCTCTGTCTGTGTGGCAAGGATGCCGGTTTTGCAATCGGGGAAATTGCGCATCCTCTGTGCCGATCCGCGACAGGCGGGATGTGGTCAGAACCAGCGCATCACGCCACCGGCCATCGGCGTCCATATCCCGACGCGCACGCCGATGCTGCGCAGCATGGAGCCTGTCCACTCGTTGCATGTGCGGGCCGCGTAATAATGGCCTCTTGCGGGATAGAAGGCGTCGTCATTGCCATATCCGGCTATGGCGGACGGTCGATGGCCGCGCGTATCGACATCGAATTGCGCGGCGATCCGTTGGCTAAGTGACCGATATTGCGCGGGCGTCAGCATGATCGGCTTTAGGTCGGGACCGGCAATGGGACGGTTGACATGATCGACATGGATCAGCGTCCTCCCCGTCCCGATCATGGCATGGAGTGCGGTCCTGATCGACAGATCGTTCCAGGTCGGCGTGTTGAGGTAGAATTCCCGGTCGCCCCATCCGAACAGCAGCATCTCGCCCGCTTCGCGCGGATCGCGCAAGTCGCTGGCGGGCGCGAATGGGCGCCAGTCCCACTGTTCGTTGAAGGTCGGCAGCAACAGGCCGGTATGCACGCCGTTGGAATAGACGAAGATGCGGACACCGCGCGCGGGCGGGTGCCAGTTCCGGTTTGCCGGAATGAAGCTGCCGCCCAGCAGGGCGAGCGCGATCAGTGCGACGACCGCGAGCAGGCCGATGCCGGTGGACCGGACCGCCCGCCAGATGCGCCTACCAGCTGCCATAGCCCGGCGTTTCGCCATTCTCGCCCTCGACCCAGCGGGTGGGGCGGCGATGGCCGGGGCGGCGGCGCTTTCGAAAGCGCAAGGTCGGCCAGGCGCCTGCATCGTCGACATTGTCGATCCGGTCGGCCAGCCGCATGCCCTGACGCCGATACGCCGCGATCACAGCCTCTGCCTGTCCTCCGAGCAGCCCGGCGAGGATCAGCGTCCCGCCCTCGACGACCAACGCACAGAGAGCGGGTGCCAGGGCGATCAACGGACCGGCAAGGATGTTGGCGATCATCAGGTCATAGGGCGCGCGCGCGACGATGCCGTCATGGTCGACGCCGCCCGCCACGAACAGTTCCAGCGCGCCGGGCGCTCCGCCCAGCGGGATGGCGTTGATCCCGGCATTTTCCGCCGTTACCTCGATGGAGACGGGGTCGATGTCGGACGCGGTGATATAAGCGCGGGGCCACAGATGCCCTGCGGCAAAGGCGAGCAAGCCTGTGCCGGTGCCGACGTCGCAAATATGATGATAGCGCGCGCCAAGGCGTTTCAGCCGATCGAGCATGACCAGGCAACCGGCGGTGGTTTCATGACTGCCCGTGCCGAAAGCGCGGCTTGCCGGGATGGTGAAGGGCACCATGCCGGCGGGCGCACTTTCTCCGTCGGTCGACACGAAGAAGCGCCCGGCGCGCACCGGCTCCAGCCCCGCCTGGCTCAGTGCGACCCAATCCTCTTCCTCGATCCGCGTCACCTGCGCCTTTGCCTTTCGGGCAGAGGGGATCTGGCTCTGGATCAGCTGGATGACGGCCTTGGCTGGTTTTTCCGGGAAATAGGCATCGAGCTGCCATTCCTCCGGCTTCGACGCATCCGGCTCGCTGGTCAGCAGTACGGGCGGCGGATCGAGCAGGGCCAGCGCCTCCGGCTCGCCATGCAGCGCTTCAGCCTCCGCGCGCGTGCAGGGCAGGGTGAGTTTCCAGCTCTCGCTCATCTGCGGCCTTTGCTCCGATCAACGCGGGATGTGGACGAAATCGAGCTTGCGCAGGGCGTCCATCATGCTGCCTTGAAATTCCGGCGGCACGGGGATCGTACCCATCGCCCAGCCCATGATGTCGACGTCCTGCTCTTCCAGCAGCTTTTCGAACCAGACCATCTGGTCCTCGGCCCACTGGTCACCATAGCGGTCGAAATAGCCGCCGATCATATAATCGGCCTCCCGCGTGCCGCGATGCCATGCGCGGAAATGCAGGCGACGAAGGCGGGGATCGGGGTTCATTGACACTCTGTCTTCCTTCTGCGCGCTGGCCCATGGCACGGGCGGGCGGCACGTTCGCCCATCAAATCCTGCCGGGCCTGTTTCCCAAAACCGCTCCGGCTCTATATGGGGCGCATAGCCATGCGACCGGAAATTCTCAATCCGCTGTTTGCCGAAACCCAGGCGTTGAAAGGCGTCGGGCCGCAGCTTGCCAAGCCGCTCGAACGGCTCGGCCTTACGCGCGCGATCGACATCGCTTTCCATATGCCGACCGGGATCGTCGAGCGGGTGCTGACCGACACGCTGGACATGGCCGACGCCGGTCGGATGATCGGCATCGTCCTGACGCCGACCGACTATCGTGCGAGCGGGTCGCGGCGTGCGCCCTTTCGGGTTCAGGCGGCCGACCGCCACGGCAATGTGGTGAGCCTGGTCTATTTCGGCGGCAACAGCGCCTGGCCGCGCAAGCTGTTGCCGCTGGGTGAGCCACGCTTCGTGGCGGGCAAGCTGGAAAGCTGGGGCGACCAGTTGCAGATGGTTCATCCCGATCATGTGCTGCCGGTCGAGGAAGCAGAGAGCGTTCCAGCGCGCGAAAGCATCTATCCGTTGTCGGAGGGGTTAAGCGCGGCGCGGCTTCGCGACCTTGTGACTCAGGCGCTGGCCCGCGCGCCGCAATTACCCGAATGGATCGATGCGGGCTTGCTGGAGCGCATGGGCTGGCCGGGCTGGCGCGATGCGCTGGAGCGGATACATGCCGACCCGGCAGACCGCTTAGCCCGCGACCGACTGGCCTATGACGAAATGTTCGCGGGTCAGCTGGCGATGGCCATCGTCAAGGCGTCGAACCGGCGTCGGCGGGGCACGCCGGTGCAGGGCGACGGCCATTTGCGCGATGCGGTAAAGCTGCCCTTTCCGCTGACCGGCGCGCAGCAGCGCACGATTGCCGAGGTCGCCGGCGACATGGCGCAGAGCCAGCCGATGGTTCGCCTGCTGCAGGGGGATGTGGGTTCGGGCAAGACCATGGTCGCGCTGATGACGCTGCTGAACGCGGTGGAGGCGGGGATGCAGGGCGCGCTTCTGGCCCCCACCGAAATCCTGGCGCGGCAGCATCTGGCGACGTTGCAGCGCTTGCTGACCGGACTGCCGGTCAACGTTGCGATTCTGACGGGCCGCGAAAAGGGAAAAGTGCGCGAAGCGACGCTGATGGGGCTGGCCGATGGCAGCATCCATATCCTTGTCGGCACGCACGCAATCTTTCAGGAGGCGGTGCAGTATCGCAATCTCGCGGCCGTGGTGATCGACGAACAGCACCGCTTTGGCGTTGCCCAGCGGCTGATGCTGGCGGAGAAGGCGGAAAGGGTGCCGCACCTGCTGGTGATGACGGCAACGCCGATCCCGCGCACGCTCACCCTCACTTATCATGGGGAAATGGACGTCAGCCGGCTGGATGAAATGCCGCCGGGCCGTCAGCCCATCGAAACGCGCGTGGTCTCACAGGATCGGCTGGACGAGGTGGTGGAGGCGCTGGGCCGTCATCTGGCGACCGGAGGTCAGGCCTATTGGGTCTGCCCGCTGGTCGAGGAAAGCATGAACAGCGACCTGACCGCTGCGGAGGATCGCGCCGCGGCCCTGCGCTTGCGCTTTGGTGAAGCGGTGGGGCTGGTCCATGGCCGGATGAAGGGGCCGGACAAGGATGCGGTCATGGAGGCGTTCCAGGCCGGGCGAACCGGCGTCCTTGTCGCCACGACCGTCATCGAAGTGGGCGTAGACGTACCCAATGCAACGCTGATCGTGATCGAGGGGGCTGATCGGTTCGGCCTGGCGCAACTGCATCAGCTGCGCGGCCGCGTGGGGCGGGGCGGCGGCCAGTCGATTTGCCTGCTGCTGCGCACGGGCGCGCTCAGCGAGACGGCGCGCGCCCGGCTGGCGCTGATGCGCGAAACGAACGACGGCTTTCGCATCGCGGAGGAGGATTTGAAGCTGCGGGGCGCGGGCGATCTTCTGGGCACGCGGCAATCGGGGGAACAAAGTTTTCGACTCGCCACGCCGGAACAGATCAGCGCGCTTGTCGAAACCGCGCAGGACGACTCGAGGCTGCTGATGGACCGCGATGGCGGCCTAGCCGGCGTGCGGGGAGAGGCGGCGCGCCTGTGCCTCTATCTCTTCGAACGGGACGCGGCGGTGCCGCTGTTGCGCGCGGGGTAGCGCTTACCAGCCATTGTCGCGGCCGGGCATGGCGGCCAGCAACTGGGCATAATCGCGCTCGCCGATCGGCAGGGCAAATTCCACGCCGATGCGGTCTTCGCCCGACCACCGTACTTCGGCATCGATGGCGCCGACATGGGGCAGGGCAATCCGCAGTCGCTCACCCTTCGCCACCAGCGCCTTGCTACGTCCCATCAGGCCCAGCGGGGACAAATTGATGACGCGCAGCGGCGTGACGCCGATCAGGGTCTGGACTGTCGTTGCATAGTCGACGAGATCGCGGGCGGAACGCCTTTGTTCTATTGGCTTTCGTGCTGCTTGCGCCCGCATTGTCATTATCTGGCCCTCATCCATCGGATGATCGGCAGCATGGGGTGCGATGCTGTCGAAAAAGCTGACGGACAGGGTTAACGAATTCAGATGCGAGAGTTTTGGCGATCGCCGGAGCGCAATCGGGCGGAAACCCGTATCATGCGGAAATCAGTCCATGTTTCTTTGCGCCGAAACTGACCTTGTCGCCTGCGGCCACGGTGGCGGCCGGATCGCGCACGACATCGCCATTAATGCGAATCGCGCCTTCGGCGATCTTGCGCTTCACCTCTCCGTTTGATGCGGCAAAGCCCAGACCGACCAGCGCCTGCATCACGGTCTGCACATTGGAAATGGTGGGCAGGTTTGCGTCCGACGCGCCTTCCTCAAACGTCCGGCGCGCGGTTTCCGCGGCGCTTGCCGCAGCATCCGGATCATGCGCCATCGTCGTGGCGGCGTCGGCCAGCACCTTCTTCGCCTCGTTGATCTCCGCCCCTTCCAGCGCTTCGAGCCGGGCGATCTCATCGAGCGGCAAGTCGGTGAACAGGCGCATGAACCGCCCGACATCGGCGTCCTGCGTGTTGCGCCAGAACTGCCAGTAATCGTATGGCGCGAGCGCGTCGGCGTTCAACCACACCGCGCCCTTCGCGGTCTTGCCCATCTTGCCGCCGTCCGCCGTGGTGATCAGCGGTGTTGTGAGGCCATAGACCTGCGTCCCGTCGACCCGGCGCGATAGTTCGATGCCGTTGACGATGTTGCCCCACTGGTCCGACCCGCCCATCTGCAACCGGCACGCGGCGCGGCGCGACAGCTCCAGAAAGTCATAGGCCTGAAGGATCATGTAGTTGAATTCGAGGAAGCTGAGCGATTGCTCCCGGTCCAGCCGCAGCTTCACCGAATCGAAGCTGAGCATGCGGTTGACCGAGAAATGCTGGCCGATGTCACGCAGGAACGGGATATATTCCAGCGCGTCCAGCCACTGCGCATTGTCCAGCATGATCGCGTCGGTCGGGCCGTCGCCAAACGTCAGGAAGCGTTCGAACACCCGCTTGATGCTGTTCACATTCTCGTTGATCTTCTCGACCGTCAGGAGCGAGCGGGCCTCGTCGCGCAGCGACGGGTCGCCAATCTTGCCGGTGCCCCCGCCCATCAGGACGATCGGCTTGTGCCCCGCTTGCTGAAGGCGACGGAGCATCATGATCTGAACCAGGCTGCCCACGTGGAGCGAGGGCGCGGTGGGATCAAAGCCGATATAGCCGGGAACGATCTCCTTGGCTGCCAGGGCGTCCAGGCCGTCCGCATCGGTCAGCTGATGGATGTAGCCGCGCGTGTCGAGCAGGTTCAGGAGTTCGGATGTATAGGTCATAGCGCGGCGCGCTTAGCACGGCGCTCCCGCCCTTAAAACCCGTCGATTCGTCCTTATGTCGGCTGGCACGGCATCGCGCGTCTCGACTTGGCGCGCCCCCGGCGGATAAGGTCACGTTATGGAGACCATATCCCTCATCCCTCATCCCGATTTTCCGCCTTCGCATGTTCAAGGTGTCGAGCTTGAATTCGGCTATGACTACGACTTTTTGTATTTGTCCTATCGATTGGTCGGAGCATCGTCGGTAATTTTGCCTTATACCGGGGAGGCGATAAGGCAGGATGGACTTTGGCAAAGCACCTGTTTCGAATTGTTCGTTATGAGCAAAGAGGCAGATAGTTATGCAGAGTTCAACTTCGCCCCCTTGTTTCGATGGGCAGCTTACCAATTCGATGACTATCGCGCTGGAATGAAGCCTATGGCGCTGACGGTCGAACCGCATTTACTCGATAGTCGAGTGGGGGAACGCGGTCGTGATTTTCCGCGCCACTATCAATTCGATGCCACTCTTTCGCGGTCCGATCTGCCGGATGGCGACGCATGGCTGGGGCTCTCCGCCGTGATCGAGGAACTGGACGGCACCAAATCCTATTGGGCGCTGCGGCATCCGGCGGGCAAGCCGGATTTTCATCATCGGGATTGCTTTGCGCTCGAACTCCCGGCACCCACGGTGGCATGACTCTCTTTGGTATCGACCGGCTGCTGGCCGACCCCGCCTTGCGTTCCCCATTGCAGGGAAAGCGCGTCGCGCTGCTGGCGCATCCCGCATCCGTGACCGCCGACCTGACGCATAGCTTGGATGCGCTGATCGCGGCGGGCGTCAATGTCTCTGCCGTTTTCGGCCCGCAGCATGGTGTACGCGGCGACCTGCAAGACAATATGATGGAGTCGCCCGACTATACCGATCCGACCTATGGCATGCCGGTATTCAGCCTGTATGGCGAAGTGCGGCGGCCCACCGGACAGTCGATGCACACGTTCGACGTGATGCTGATCGACCTGCAGGATGTGGGATGCCGCATCTACACCTTCGTCACGACGCTGTTGTACGTACTGGAAGCGTGCGCCGCCCATGGCAAGGCACTGTGGGTGCTGGACCGGCCGAACCCGGCGGGTCGCCCGGTCGAGGGGCTGACGCTGCGCAGCGGCTGGGAAAGCTTCGTGGGAGCAGGACCGATGCCAATGCGCCACGGCATGACGCTGGGCGAGATGGGGCACTGGTTCATCGATCATTTCGGCCTCAACGTCGATTATCGCGTGATCGAGATGGAGGGCTGGACGCCGGATGAGGGGCCAGACTTCGGCTGGCCAAGCGACCGCGTGTGGATCAACCCCAGTCCCAACGCCGCCAACGTCAACATGGCCCGCGCCTACGCCGGAACGGTGATGCTGGAGGGGACGACGCTATCGGAAGGACGTGGCACCACGCGGCCGCTGGAACTGTTCGGCGCGCCGGATATCGATGCGCGCGCCGTCATCGCGAAGATGCGGGAGATCGCGCCGCACTGGCTGGAGGGATGCGCGCTGCGCGACATCTGGTTCCAGCCGACGTTCCACAAGCATGTCGGCGCGCTGAATGCCGGGGTGTTCATCCACGCCGAAGGTTCGTCATACGATCATCAGGCATTCCGGCCATGGCGGTTGCAGGCCGCCGCGTTCAAGGCGATCCGGGCGCTCTATCCCGACTATCCGCTGTGGCGCGATTTTCCCTATGAATATGTGTTCGACAAGCTGGCGATCGACGTCATCAACGGCGGGCCGGGGCTGCGCGAATGGGTCGACGATGCGGGGGCCGAAGCGGGCGATCTGGACGCGCTGGCCAGCCTCGACGAACAGGCATGGATCGCCGCGCGGGCCAGCCATCTGATCTATAGCTGAGGCGAACAGCGATCAGCCCGCAATCTGCTCGGCGGGGTCGAAGGCGGCGGCGCGTATCCAGCGGCTGGCCAGCAACTTGACGCCGCCGCGCACGACATCCCCGGCATGGCGCGTGCGCGGATCGGGCGCGCCATCGTCATCCACATTGGCGAAGATCAGCGCGTCGCCTGTCTTCCCGCGAACGGCAAGAGGGCTATCGGGCAAAGCATCGAACAGCGTCTCACCGGCGACATAGTCATCGTTCAGCCAGATCAGGCAGGTCATCGCGCGTTGATTGGCGAGGCCGGGCACCGCATCGATGTGCGGGCGATATTCCTCACCCCGTTCATAACGCAGGATCTGTAACGGTTCGCCCTGTTCGACCGAGGTATCGCTGGCTGTGGCGATCCGTCGGTTGATGGCGTGGATGAAGGGCCATTCGTGAACGATTGGAAAGTCGGCACTTTGCGATCTGCGCAGGGGATCGGTCATCCACGCACCGCGTCCTTCGTGAAAAATCGTTGCCGGGCGAAAGCGATTGCCTGCCAGTGCGACCAGCAGTCCGCATTCACTCCCAGTCAGGAAATTACGGATCATCCCGATCCGCGGAGAGACGCTGATCGGTTCGACGGCTGGCAGAGGACCGGCCGGGTTCCCCGCTGCATCAAGCGCCATCAGGGACAGCGCCTCCCACTGGGCTGCGCTCGCGTCGTCGCCGCCCGCCGCATCCCTCAACAGGGCGAGGGCACCGGGCCAATCGCGCTCGCCGCCCGTGCCGGTCGCCAGCAATCCGGCGAGGATGCGCGTCGCCTGCGCATTGCCGGCGCGATGTGCGTCGACCATGTCGCCACGTCCGCCGGGCAGGTCGCGCGGCATCAACCGCCCCTCGATCCGCCATGATCCGCGCAGGACCATGGCCGCGCTTAGTCCGGCCGCTGCCGCCGCCTCGACAATCGAGACGGCCTCTGCGCCGCGCCCCTCCCGGTCGAGCGCGACGGCACGCGCGATATCATAGGTGGCGTTCATGTGGGGGCTAGTCAGCGCTTGCGGCTAAGTTCGCGCATGGCATCGTCCAGCCCGTCGAGCGTCAGCGGATACATGCGGTCATTCAGCAATTCCCGCATGATCCGGGTTGACTGGCTATATCCCCAGTGCTCCTTCGCCGTGGGGTTGAGCCAGATGGTCGCGGGATAGGTGTTGGCCACCCGCTGCATCCACACGGCGCCCGCTTCCTCGTTGAAATGTTCGACGGAGCCGCCGGGATGGGTGATTTCATATGGGCTCATCGCCGCATCGCCGACGAACACGATCTTGTAATCGTGGCCGAATTTGTGGAGCACGTCCCAGGTCTTGCGTGCGTTCGGAAAAGCGGCGGCGATTGTCCTTCCACACGCCTTCATACAGGCAGTTGTGGAAATAGAAGAATTCCAGGTTCTTGAATTCGCTGGTGGCGGCGCTGAAAACAGCTCCTCGCAAAGCTTGATGAAGGGGTCCATCGATCCGCCGACGTCGAGGAACAGCAGCAGCTTGACCGCATTGCGCCGCTCGGGCCGCATCTGGATGTCCAGCCAGCCCTGCTGCGCGGTGCCCGCGATGGTGGCGTCAATGTCCAGCTGGTCTGCCGCACCCTTCGCGTGCGAAGCGCCGCAGGCGGCGCAGAGCGATCTTGATGTTGCGGGTGCCAAGTTCCTTGGTGTTGTCGAGGTTCTTGAACTCGCGCTGGTCCCAGACCTTGATCGCGCGCTTGTGCTTGCTTTCGCCGCCGATGCGGACGCCCTCGGGATTGTAGCCGCCATTGCCGTACGGGCTGGTGCCGCCGGTGCCGACCCACTTGTTGCCGCCCTGATGGCGTTCCTTCTGTTCCTCGAGGCGCTTCTTGAGCGTCTCCATGATCTCGTCCCACGAGCCGAGCGACTTGATCTTCTCCATCTCCTCGGGGGTCAGGAATTTCTCGGCGACCGCTTTCAGCCAGTCCTCGGGGATATCGACCGCGGTTCTGCGCCGTAAGCTGGTGGCGATGCCCCTTGAAAGACCTTGTGCGAACACCTGATCGAACCGGTCGAGCAGGCCCTTCGTCCTTCACGAAGATCGCGCGGGAGAGGTAATAGAACGCCTCGGGCGTGCGACTCGATCACGTCCGCGGTCCAGCGACTCCAGCAGGACCAGATGTTCCTTGACACTCGCGGCTATGCCCGCCGCGCGGAGTTCGTCGAGAAAGTTGAAGAACATGGGTCCTCTTTGCCCGGACAGGGTTTACCGCGCCATCGCTAGGCCAATGCGATTAACGCATAAGCCCCCGCGGTTGACTTCACAAATAAAGTACGCATTTGGACAAAGTTAATTCACCGCGCACAGCCAACGTCGCAAACCTATCGTCAACCATCCGCGAAAGGCCGAGGAGGAGCTGGCTTTCAGCATGGATTCGCAAGGGCTGCTCGCCGATCTGGGTGAGCGTTCAGGAGATATATCACTGCAGTGCAGCGAAGCGGCGGGCTTCCTTGCGCGGGTGAACCAGCGTATTCAGGATGACATCACGCATCTGGACAGCCTTCGCGCGCATATGGACAGCCTGGCCAGCAGTCAGGATGGACAGCTTAATCAGGGCGCAGCGCGAATTGCAGACGGCGGCCATTCGCGCGGTCGAGATCGTGACGGAGGGGAACAGCGCGGCGAGCATGTCGCTCGACGAACTTTCGGACGTGATCGGGCATGTCACTGGACTGGACACCCAGCTACGCCGTTTCCTTTCGATCATCGAGACGGTTGGCGGCATTTCAGGTGATCTGAGCGCCATTGCCAACCAGACCCGGATGCTGGGCTTCAATGCCGCCATTGAGGCGGCACGGGGCGGGGAGGCGACGCGCGGCTTTGCCGTGGTGGCGGACGAAATCCGGCGCCTGGCCGAACAGGCATCTGAATCCGCCGCTTCGGTCGATGACAAGCTGGCGCAGCTGGACGGAACGGCCCGGACGCTGATCGACGGGGTCGAGGGCAGCATAGCGCGTGGCCATGCGACGGGCGGGCGGATCGATGGCCTACGGGACACTTTGGCCGAGATTTCCGCATTGATCGCGCAGTTCGAGCAGCGATCGCGCGATATTGTGGACCGGTCGCATCAGGCCGCGCTTCCGGCTGTCAGCGCACCTTCGCAAGGGGATTGACGCGCTTTGAGCCACTCCCACCGCGGAGCGCCGATGACGGCGCCAGCGCGCTTGTGCCTCGACGATCTGGAGGGTGCGGCCAATGTCATGCTGAATTCCGTGGCGCAGGGCGGCGTGCGGACACGCAACAGCCGCTTTATCGCCATGGCAGAGGACGGCGCGGAGGAAGTCCGGGCCGCCATCGAAGCGGCGCTGTCGGGCGGCACGCTCAGCATGGAAGCGCTGTCCGATTGCGCCTATCGCCCGATCGCAGGCACCGACCCGGTGCAGTACCGCACCGATTTCGTCGATGTGGCCGACCGGCTCATCCGGCCACTGATCGACCGGCACAGCGTGCAGGACAGCGCGGTGATCGGTTGCTGCCTGATCGACATGAACGGGTTCCTGCCGACCCATGTCAGCGCGCGCAGCCAGCCGCAGCGGCCGAACGATCGGCGATGGAACATGGAACATGCCCGCAATCGCCAGATTTTCATGGGATGCCGCCACCGCATTCTCGCCGAGCGAGACGGTGAAGGATCGGAGCCTTCGGCGAGCGCGTCGTCGATGGTGGCTATATCGAAGGTCGCAGAGGACACGCCGGAAATGGGCACGGAGGTGACAGCGGTGGGAAGTCGGAGCCGCTCGGCAGGTGCCGAACAGGTCAGCTTCGACGACGACATCGGTGACCGCATGGCTGAGCGATGGTAGCCGAAGACCAGCTTCGACGACGAGCCGGGGCCTGCGGATCGAGACGAGGCGGCGGTGTCCTCGGCGCCTGGGGTGCCAGGGCCTGAAGGGCCGGCGTCGACGGTGATGGTCGGTGACGCTGGCGCGCTCCGGGTCGATGCCGACGATCGCGGCGTTGCGGGCTCGACACGCCGACGATGGTCGCGGTAATGGCCTGGGACCCTCGCCAGGGCGCGTCGTCGAGGTGGAAATGTCGAATCGAACCGATGTTCGGCCAGCCGACCGTGACCGAGAGACCGGGCAAGTCCTGGCCGGCGGTGGCGACACCGGCATAGGCGAGTGTCACGGTCATGTCGACCGGCGCCGGGTTGCTCAAGGTGACGCAGGTGTAGTTGGCCGCTGTCTGGCCTTCGATCACATTGTCGGTCCGTCCAGACCGACCACGCCGACAGTCCGCCTCTTCGAAGACTGGTCGCGCCGTCTGGCCTGAGGCGCCCTGGAACAGGTCCGCGCCTGCTGCACACGGTCGGGATGCGCATTGGTACTCTTGCGGATGGCGTCACGCAACTGAACGAAGGTTAC
>JAXHOI010000049.1:0-32675 GCA_034519505.1 Sphingobium sp.
AAGTTACGTATTGCTTCGGCAATCACGCTGAAACTGTGCCAGCATGAGGAAACCGGCGCCATCGTCGCGGCACTCACCACATCGATCCCCGAACATGCCGACAGCGGGCGAAACTGGGACTATCGCTACTGCTGGATTCGCGACGCTTATTACACGGTGCAGGCACTGAACCGGCTGGGCGCGCTGGACGTGCTGGAATCCTATCTCGAATATCTGCGCAACATCGTCGACAATGCGAAGGGCGGGCATATCCAGCCGCTATATGGCGTCGGCGGCGAAGCGAAGCTGGAGGAGTGGGTCGCCCCCGGCCTTGCCGGCTATCGCGGCATGGGTCCAGTGCGGGTGGGCAATCAGGCTTACGAGCAAATTCAGCACGACGCCTATGGCCAGATCGTGCTGTCGAACACGCAGTCGTTTTTCGACCAACGGCTGTATCGCATCAGCGGCATCGGCGATTTTCAGGCGCTCGAACCCGTGGGTGAGCGGGCATGGGCGGTGTTCGACAAGCCGGATGCAGGGCTGTGGGAACTGCGCAATCGCAGCCATGTCCACACCTATTCGGCGGCGATGTGCTGGGCGGCGTGCGACCGGCTGGCCAATGCGGCGGAAGCGCTCGGGCTGCATGAACGCCATACGCTTTGGGCCGACCGGGCCACGCAGATGCGCGACCGCATCGAACAGGCGGCATGGCGCCCGGACAGCGCCCGCCTGTCCGCCACGTTCGAGGCGGATATACTGGACGCCAGCCTGATCCAGTTGCTCGACCTGCGTTTCCTGCCACCCGACGATCACCGCTTTGCCGGCACGTTACGCGCGGTGGAGGAAGGGTTGCGGCGTGGCAGTCACATGCTGCGCTACGCGGTTGAGGATGATTTCGGCCTGCCTGAGACGGCATTCAACGTCTGCACCTTCTGGCTGATCGAGGCGCTGCACGCGACCGGCAGGCTGGACGATGCGCGCACCCTGTTCGAGGAGATGCTGAGCCGCCGCACGCAGGCGGGCCTGTTGTCCGAAGATATCGACCCCGTCAGCGGGGAACTGTGGGGGAATTATCCCCAGACCTACTCTCTGGTCGGCCTGATCAACTGCGCCGTCCTGCTGAGCAAGCCATGGAGTGCCGTCCGATGAGCCGCCTCATCATCGTTTCCAACCGCGTCCAGCCCCCCGCCGAAAAAGGCAACGCCAATCAGGGTGGGCTGGCTGTCGCGCTGTCCTCGGCCCTGCGCGAAAGCGGCGGGATCTGGTTCGGCTGGTCGGGACAGGAGACGGAAACCTTTACCGGCGCGATCGCCTTTCAACGCAATCGCGGCGTTACTTCCGCCACCATCGATCTTGAGGCGCAGGATGTGGAGGAATATTATAACGGCTTTGCCAACCGCACGCTCTGGCCGCTGTTCCACTATCGCATCGACCTTGCGGAGTTCGAGCGCGGCTTTGCGGGCGGCTATGAGCGCGTCAATCTGCGCTTTGCTGATACGCTGTTCCCGCTGGTCGAGAAGAACGATCTGGTCTGGGTCAACGATTACCACCTGATCCCGCTGGGGCAGGCGTTGCGCGCGCGCGGCTGCCGCAATCGCATCGGCTTTTTCCTGCACATTCCCTGGCCGCCCATGCGGCTGCTGCTTTCGTTGCCCAGCCACAAGGAACTGGTCGAATCCCTCTTCGCCTATGATGTGATCGGGTTTCACACGCAGGACTGGCTGGACTCCTTCCTCGACTATGTCCGTCATCAGCTGGACGTCGTTGTCGACGACTATGGCGTCATTCATTATGAGGGACGTCAGATTTCGGCGGTCGCTTGCCCGATCGGTATCGATACGGCGGAATTCGTGGAAAAAGCCAATGGCGAAGCGGCAGCGCGCGCCCGCGACGCCATGGTCACCAGCTGCAATGGCCGGGCGATGATCATTGGCGTCGACAGGCTGGATTATTCCAAGGGGCTGCAGGAGCGCTTCAATGGCTATGAGCGATTGCTCGCCGCACGGCCCGACCTGCTCGAAAAACTGTTCCTGCTTCAGATCGCGCCGCCGTCTCGCGCCGACGTTCAGAGCTATCAGGAAATCCGTGCGCAACTCGATGCGCTGTCGGGCCATATCAACGGCGAATATGCGACGGCGGAGTGGGTGCCGATCCGATATGTCAATCGCGGCTATCCGCATGACCAGCTGGCGGGCATGTACCGCGCCGCGCGGATAGGGCTGGTTACGCCGCTGCGCGACGGCATGAACCTGGTCGCGAAGGAATATGTCGCGGCGCAGAATCCGGATGATCCGGGCGTGCTGGTCCTCTCGTCCTTTGCCGGGGCGGCGGCGCAATTGCGCGACGCCATTCTGGTCAATCCTTACAGCCCCGAAGATGTGGCCGATGCGCTGGCGCAGGCGCTGGCCATGCCGCTGCATGAGCGCAAGTCGCGCTGGCGGCGATTGATGGACAATGTCGAGCAGCAGGATGTGATGTGGTGGCTGAACAATTTTGTGTCCGCGCTGAAGGAAGCGCCAGCGTTGCGCGCCGAGCCGGTGAAGCCTGCGCAAGGCGGTGCGGGCGCATGCCGGGCCGCCTGAAGAGCGGTCAGTAACCCGCTTCGATCGCCAGCCGGATCGCCTCGGCAGAGGTCTTGATGCCCAGTGCCTTCAGCATGGCGGCGCGGTGCATCTTTATGGTCCTCTCCGTCAGGCCCAGGTCATAAGCGATCTGCTTGTTCAGCTTGCCTGCGGCGAGCGCCATGAGCACTTCGCGTTGGCGGGGCGACAGCCTTTCGATCCGCGCACGTGCGTCCGTTCCACGCGGTGGAACTTGCGACCCCGCATCGTCCACCTCCATCTGCGATCCCAGGAAATATTCCAGCGAACCGTCGGCACCGAAAATCGGCGCGACCAGAACGGCATTGCGGAAGGGCGTTCCATCCTTTTTGTAATTCAGGATTTCCACCAGCACGGGCCGTTTTTCCCGCAAGCCCGCGCGGAGGGATTCGGTAAGGCCCGGCTCGGTCCGCTCCCCGGCCAGGAAGCGGCAATTGCGGCCGACGATTTCATCGCGGGCATAGCCGGTCAGCGCCATGAAAGCGTCGTTGCATTCCACGATCGGGTTGTCCGGCAGCCTTGGATCGCTGATAACAGCGGCCATCGCGCTTCCGGAAATCATATCGGCAAGGGACATCAATATCTCGTAACTGGATGATCGCCCAGAAGGACGGGAAAGGCGCCATGGCCCTTTGGGCATGTTGCCCGATTTCCCGCCGATCCCGCAAGTGCGGCCAATGGGTCATCTCTCACGAATGGAGCGTGCGTGCGCGTTGGCGTGATCGGCGCGGGATTGGCCGGGCTGTCATGCGCCCGGCACTTGACTGCCATGGGCCATGTCGTGCGCCTGTTCGACAAGGGACGTGGGCCGGGCGGGCGCATGTCGTCTCGCCGGGTCGATACGTCGGCGGGTGTCGCCTGTTTCGACCACGGCGCGCAATATTTCACCGCGCGCGATCCGTCGTTCCTTGCGCAGGTGGCGCAGTGGGAGGTGCAGGGGATCGTTGCGCCATGGCCGGCCGTCGGTGCCGACACATGGGTCGGCGTTCCCGCGATGAACGCGCCTGTCCGGTGCCTGGCCGAAGAATGTGACGTCCGGTTCAATCGCCATGCGCGCAACCTGCGGCGCGATGCGGAAGGATGGTGGATCGGCTTTGACGACGGGGCGGAAGGGCCATTCGACGCCACGGTGGTGGCGGTCCCGGCCGAGCAGGCTGCGCCTTTCTTGGGGCTTCAGGATCTGGCAATGGCGCGCCATGCCACCATGGCGCGGTCGCAGCCATGCTGGACGGTGATGGTCGCCTTCGACGGGGCAGTCCCGCTCTCGAACGATTGGCTGCGCGATCAGGGGCCGGTGGCGTGGGCCGCGCGAAACAGCGCGAAGCCGGGACGCAGCGGTCCGGAAAGCTGGGTTTTGCAGGCAAGCGGCGCATGGTCCAGCCTGCATCTGGAAGCGTCGGCCGAGTTTGTTTGCGAAGCGCTGATCGCGGCATTGGTCGCCATGGTGCCGGCCGGGACGCAATTGCCCGCCATATTGCATTGTGTCGCGCACCGCTGGCGTTTCGCGATGGCCCCGGGGGCGGACAGCGGCGTGCTATGGAATGCGAAGATCGGCCTTGGCGCATGCGGAGACTGGTTGATCGGTCCCCGCGTCGAATTCGCCTGGTTATCGGGCCGCAAGTTGGCCGATGCCATGACGATCGAGCCTTTCGACCCGGAAACGCGCTGAGCGGAACTGTCGCCGCGTTGGCCGGGCGTTCGTTCCTGGAAGCTTCGATCCCACAATCTTGCGCTGCGCGGTGGGCATCAGCGCCCTCTCATGTGCAATGACGCCAATCGCAAAATTTGCTTTTCATGCGTTGCGACACGCGGTCGGTTTTACTGCACTGCAAAATGGCGATAAGGCCCTGCACGAACTTCATGGAGGAATGAATGCCTGGCGGACTGGTTGCGCTTCTGGACGATGTGGCCGCGCTCGCCAAGCTGGCGGCCGCATCGGTGGACGATGTCGCGGGCGCAGCGGGCAAAGCGAGTGCGAAGGCGGCGGGTGTCGTGATCGACGATACCGCCGTGACGCCGCGCTATGTCGTGGGGCTTTCCCCGGAGCGCGAATTGCCGATCATCTGGAAGATCGCGCTAGGATCGCTGCGCAACAAGCTGCTGTTCATCCTGCCGGTCGCGCTGGGGCTAAGTGCGCTGGCGCCTTGGGCTATCACGCCGCTGCTGATGGCAGGGGGCAGTTTTTTGTGCTTCGAGGCTGCGGAAAAGATCTACGAGGCGCTGAGTGGGCAGAGCCATGACGACGATGTCGCGGAGATCCAAGACCCGGTGGAACTGGAAAAGCGGCAGGTGAGCGGCGCGATCCGCACCGATTTCATACTGTCGGCGGAAATCATGGCGATTGCGCTTGCCGACCTGCCGGCACTCTCGCTCGCCATGCGCGCGGTGGTGCTGGCCGTCGTCGCGGTGGCCATCACCATCGGCGTCTATGGCGTGGTGGGATTGATCGTGAAGATGGACGACATCGGCCTGCACATGCGCCGGAAAGGATCGGGCGCGGCGCGCAGCGTGGGCGCGCTGCTGGTGCGCGCGATGCCTGTGTTGTTGAAGGCGCTGTCCCATATCGGTGTGGCGGCGATGGTCTGGGTCGGTGGCGGCATCATCCTGCACGGGCTGGAGGCATTCCATCTGGAGGCCATTCCCCATGCCGTCCATCATGCGGCCGAAGTGGCGGGCCATGCGCTGCCGGCCATCGGCGGACTGGTCGAATGGCTGGTCGGCGCAATCGGTGCAGGTATCGTTGGTCTGGTGGTGGGCGCGATCATCGTTGCGGTCATTCATCTGGCCGGAGCGTTGAAGCCGGCGGCGTCGGCTCCCGCCAAATAAACGCCTCAACCGCCAGACAGGCGCACGATCCGCCGCGCCACGTCGGGTCGGTCCAATTCCTCCTCCAGCGGATGATCGAGCCGGCGACGCCAGTTGGGATGCTCGTCTATGGTGCCCGGCAAATTGGGTTGCTCGTCCAGCCCCAGCACGTCCTCGACCGGCGCGATGACCAGGCAGGCGGGGGTGCGGGCGATATGTGACAATGCCGCTTCCAAAATCGGCGCGGTATCGTCCGGGGCGGGGCGGGGGCCGCCATCGCCTATTGTCGACCACAACAGCCCGCGATCCCAGGCGCGCACGTCCTCCGCCTTCGCCCGGTCGGTGCCTTCGGGCAGGCGACCGAGCCTGTCTGCCCAGTCGATGTCGCGTCCCCGCCACCAGCCGGCGACCGTTGGCGTATCGTGCGTTCCCGTCATTGCGACGCTCATCGCCGGATAATCCTGCGCACCGATGAAGCCGTCATCCGCTGCGCGCTGGAACCACAGGATGCGCATGCCGGCCATGTTTCGCTGCGCGATGGCATCGGTAAAACCGAACGGACTGGTGCCCAGGTCCTCGGCAATAATCATGGCACCCGCCATATGCGCCTCCAGCGTGGCGATGCGCACCAGATCCAGAAAGGGATAGTGGAGATAGGCTCCGTTCGATGAACGCTCGCCATCGGGGATCACCCACAGTCGCGACAGGCCAAAGGCATGGTCGATGCGCAGGCCGCCGGCGCTCGACAGCGCAGCGCGGATCATGGCGATAAACGGCGCGAAACCCGTGCGCCGCAAACCGGCGGGCGAGAAGCTGGTGAGGTTCCAGTTCTGGCCATGCGGGCCAAGCGGGTCGGGCGGCGCACCGATCGTCAGGCCGTCGAGCATCGCGTCGCGCATGGCCCACGCATCGCTGCCGCGCGCATCCACGCCAACGGCCAGGTCGGCGATCAGGCCGGTGCCCATGCCCGCCTGTTGCGCGCGCTGCTGAACCAGCCCCAACCCTTCACGCGCGAGCCACTGGACGAAGAGATGAAAAGCGATTTCCTCTGCATGCTCCTGGGCGAAGGCTTGGGCTGCAGCGCCCAGCGGGTCGTACAGCGCGGCGGGCCAGTCCTGCCAACCCTGCGCGCCGTTCGGGCGGAAGTGGCAATCGAGCGCATCGAACAGGGCGTGGCGTACCAGCGCAGGGCCATGCGCCTCGCTCTCGTTCAGGATCATCGCGCGTCGTTCGGTCGAAAGGCTTGCGAACAGCGATCGCAGATCGGCAAGCCGCTGAGGCAGGGCGGTAGCCCAGTCGATCATCGGACCGCCCGGTCGCCGCGGCAGTTCAGGCAGGCCGAGCAGCGCAGGTGCCGCCATGGCGCCGTTCAGGAACTGGCGGCTGGACGGCGAATAGGGGCTGTATCCCACGCCATGGCCGGGGAACATCGCGTGGACCGGGTTGATCGCGACGGCATCCGCGCCTCTGGCCGCAAAAGCCTGCACGGCGCGATCAAGATCACCGAAATCGCCGAAGGCGCTTTGTGCCATCCCGCGAAGCGCGGGTATCTGCACCGCAGGACCCCAAAGGCGCGCCCCCTCGCGCGGGGCAGGTAGCGGACAGGCGGTAGGTGCGATGGCAAGCGTCACCTCGTTCCCGGCCAGCCACATCCGAAAATATCCGGGCTGGTCGACGGCATCCATCAGGCGCCCGGTGACGTTGCGGCGGAATGTTGCGCCGTCTTCGCCCGTCAATTCGACCTGATCGGCGTCGATGGGCAGCGGGACGGGGCGGTGGACATCGCCGGTCAGCAGGGCAGGGGCTTGCCAGCGCTCCGCGTCCAGTTGCGCCTGGCTATGCCGGATCGATGCCGCGCTGTCGGCACGGTATCCAAGTCTGGTCAGCACCGCGGACAGGGCATGGTCGTCCGTTACATGGTCGCGCCCGTCGGCATCGCGCCAGTGGCGTGCCACCCCGGCATCATCGGCCAGCCGGTGCAGCGGTGAAATCATGTCTGCCATCTGCGAACCGCCTCCCCGCCAGGCCGGAACGATAGACAGTGGCCGCTCGCCGCACAATCGCGCGCACGAAACATTTTCGCAGTTGCGAGATGACGGGCGAAGGGCGTAGGCTGCTGCAAAAGAGGGGAATGCGCAGGCAAGACGCTGCGCCCGGGCGGACTGCGGGCGGACATTCGCGATGCGGCGTTATCCGCATGAGGGGGAGTGGGAACATCGTGCCAGCCAGCCCAGCCAGTCTGACCGAAAATCTTGAAGCCGCGATTCTTGACGCGCTGCGTCATCGTGTGGGCAAGAACGAAAACGCAGCCAAGGAACATGACTGGTTCACGGCGGCGGTATATGCCCTGCGTGACAAGGTCATCGACTGCTGGATGGAATCGACCTCACGCACTTATGAGGCGGGCGGCAAGCGGGTCTATTATCTCAGCCTGGAATTTCTGATCGGCCGGCTGCTGCGCGACGCGCTGTCGAACATGGGCATGACGCGGGCGATGGAACAGGCGCTCAGCCGCCATGGGCTGGACCTGTCCCGGCTGGAGGATCTGGAACCTGACGCGGCGCTCGGCAATGGTGGCCTTGGGCGTCTGGCGGCTTGCTTCATGGAGAGCCTCGCCAGCCTGGACATTCCCGCTTATGGCTATGGCATCCGCTATGTGAACGGCATGTTCCGCCAGCGTATCGACGATGGCTGGCAGGTGGAGCTGCCCGAAACCTGGCTTGCCCATGGCAATCCGTGGGAGTTCGAGCGGCGGGAGTGCAATTACCGCATCGGCTTTGGTGGCGAAGTGGTCGCCCATGATGAAAATGTCCGCTGGAACCCGGCCGAGCAGGTGGAGGCGACCGCCATCGACACGCCCGTCGTCGGCTGGCGCGGCAAGCGGGTGAATACGCTGCGCCTGTGGACCGCAAGTTCGCTCGACCCGATCCGGCTCGATGCGTTCAACGCGGGCGACCACATCGGCGCGCTGGCCGATCAGGTGAAGGCGGAATCGCTGGTGCGCGTGCTCTATCCCGCCGATTCCAGCCCGGCGGGGCAGGAATTGCGGCTGCGGCAGGAATATTTCTTCACCGCCGCCTCCATTCAGGACATTGTGCGACGGCATGTCCAATATGAAGGCGACGTGCGCACGCTGCCCGATCATGCGGCTATCCAGCTGAACGACACGCACCCGTCGGTCGCGGTCGCGGAACTGATGCGGCTGCTGCTCGACGTGCATGGGCTGGAATTTGACGAGGCGTTTGCGGTAACGCGCAAGACCATCGCCTATACCAACCACACCCTGTTGCCAGAGGCGCTGGAATCCTGGCCGCTGCCGCTGTTCGAACGGTTGCTGCCGCGCCATATGCAGATCGTCTATGCCATCAACAGCCGGGTGCTGCGCGAAGCGCGCAAGGCCGGGCTGGACGATGCGGCGATCGCGGCGATCTCCCTGATCGACGAAGGGGGAGAGCGCCGGGTCCGCATGGCCAATCTGGCATTCAGCGGGGCGCACAGCGTCAACGGCGTGGCGGCGCTGCACACCGACCTTATGAAAAGCACGGTCTTCGCCGACCTGCACAAGCTCTATCCGACACGGATCAACAACAAGACCAACGGCGTCACCCCGCGCCGCTGGCTGCAGCAATGCAACCCGCGCCTGACCGCGCTGATCAAGGATGCGATCGGCGACGCGTTCCTGGACGACACGACAAAGCTTGCCGACCTCAATGCGCTGGCGGGCGACGCTTCGCTGGGCGAACGCATTGCGGAGGTGAAGCGGGGGAACAAGGTCGCGCTGGCCGCGCATTTGAAGGATTTGATGGGCATTCGCCTGAACCCCGACGCCCTGTTCGACGTGCAGATCAAGCGCATCCACGAATATAAGCGCCAGTTGCTGAACCTGGTCGAGACGGTGGCGCTCTATGACCAGATCCGCAGCCATCCCGAGCGTGACTGGGTGCCGCGTGTGAAGATCTTCGGCGGCAAGGCGGCGGCCAGCTATCATAATGCGAAGCTGGTCATCAAACTGGCCAACGACATTGCGCGTCGAGTCAATTCCGATCCGTCCGTGGGCGGCCTGCTGAAGGTCGTGTTCGTGCCCAACTACAATGTCTCTATGGCCGAGCGCATCATTCCCGCCGCCGATCTTTCCGAACAGATTTCCACGGCGGGCATGGAAGCGTCGGGCACCGGCAACATGAAGTTCGCGCTGAACGGTGCGCTGACCATCGGTACGCTGGACGGTGCCAACATCGAGATCAAGGATCATGTGGGCGACGACAATATCGTGATCTTCGGCCTTACGGCCGATGAAGTGGCTGAGCGTCGGGCAGAGGGATATGATCCCCGCGCCATCATCGAAGGTTCGCGCGAGTTGCAGCAGGCCGTGTCGGCCATCGCGACCGGCGTATTTTCGCCCGACGATCCGGGGCGCTATGCCGGGCTGATGGGTGGCATTTACGATAGCGACTGGTTCATGCTCGCGGCTGATTTCGAAAGCTATCACCTCGCCCAGCGCAGCATCGACCGCCGTTGGGAGGATCAGGCCGGCTGGCGTAAATCTGCCATCCACAACATCGCCAATGTCGGCTGGTTCTCGTCCGATCGCACGATCGGCGAATATGCAAAGGAGATCTGGGGAGTCCTGTGAAGCCGTCGGGAGAGGCCATTGCCGCATTGCTGGAGGGAAGGCACGCCGATCCCTTTTCCCTGCTGGGGGTCCATGACGGGCCGGGTGGACTGTTCGCCCGCGCCCTGCTTCCGGGCGCTGAGGCGGTTTCGGTCGAGTCGCTGAGCGGCGAACCACTGGGCGTACTGTTACAGGTCGATGCGCGCGGTCTGTTCGAAGGGGCAGTGACCGGCGCGCGGCAACCGGTCAAATATCGCTGCTCGGCGGGCGATCATGCTTGGTTCGTGACCGACCCCTACAGCTTCGGCCCGGTGCTGGGGCCGATGGATGACTTCCTGATCAACGAAGGGTCGCATTATCGCCTGTTCGACCGGCTGGGGGCACATGCGATGGAGCATGAGGGTGCGAGCGGCGTGCATTTCGCCGTCTGGGCGCCCAATGCGCGGGTCGTCAGCCTTGTCGGCGATTTCAACGACTGGGACGCCGCGCGCCATCCCATGCGTCGGCGCACCGACATCGGCGTGTGGGAAATCTTCATTCCCGACATCGGTCTTGGGCGTGCCTACAAATTTCACATCGTGAGTGCCGATGGGGCGGTGTTGCCGCTGAAGGCCGACCCCTATGCCTTTGCCGCGGAATTGCGGCCCAAGACCGCGTCGCTGACGGCGGTGGCCGGAAAGCCCGATTGGGGCGATGCGGCGCACCGCGCGCACTGGGCAAGTATCGATCCGCGCCGTGCGCCGATGGCGATCTATGAAGTGCATCCCGGTTCCTGGCGCCGCGACGGGCAGGACTGGTTCCTCAACTGGGACGCGATGGCCGAGCAGTTGATCCCCTATGTCCTCGACATGGGGTTCACGCACATCGAATTCCTGCCGGTCTCCGAGCATCCCTATGACCCAAGCTGGGGTTATCAGACGACCGGGCTTTATGCGCCTTCGTCCCGCTTTGGCGATCCGGCCGGGTTCGCGCGCTTCGTGGACGGGGCGCATCGGGCCGGGCTGGGCGTGCTGATCGACTGGGTGCCGGCGCATTTTCCGACCGACGCGCACGGATTGGCGCATTTCGACGGCACCGCGCTTTACGAACATGAAGACCCGCGGCTCGGCTTCCACCCCGACTGGAACACGGCGATCTACAATTTCGGTCGGCGGGAGGTGCTGGCCTTCCTGATCAACAATGCGTTGTTCTGGGCCGAGAAATATCATGTCGACGGGCTGCGCGTCGATGCGGTGGCATCGATGCTGTATCGCGATTATTCGCGCGAGGCCGGCGAATGGATTCCCAATGCCGAGGGCGGCCGGGAAAACTGGGAAGCGGTCGATTTCCTCCGCGCGATGAACCGCGCCCTTTACGGCAACCATGCGGGCATTGTCACCATCGCGGAGGAAAGCACATCCTGGCCCGGCGTCACCCTGCCCGCCGATGAAGGGGCGCCGCGTTCCAATCTGGGCTTTGGCTTCAAATGGAACATGGGCTTCATGAACGATACGCTGAAATATATGGCCCGCGATCCGATCCATCGGCGTTATCATCATGACGACATCACCTTTGGCTTGATGTACGCCTTTTCCGAGAATTTCGTCCTGCCGCTCAGCCATGACGAGGTCGTGCATGGCAAGGGCAGCCTGCTGAACAAGATGAGCGGTGATGATTGGCAGAAATTCGCCAATCTTCGCGCCTATTACGGGTTCATGTGGGGTTATCCGGGCAAGAAGCTGCTGTTCATGGGGCAGGAGTTTGCTCAGCGCCGCGAATGGGCGGAAAGCCGGGCGCTCGACTGGGAACTGCTCGACGCGCCGGCCCATGAAGGGGTGCGTCGGCTGGTCCGCGACCTCAATCGCCTGTACGTCCAGACGCCTGCTCTGCACCGGCGCGATTGCGAGGCAGAGGGGTTCGAATGGCTGGTGGTCGACGATGCGGCCGCATCGGTTTTCGCCTGGCTGCGCAAGGCGCCGGGGGTGCCGCCGGTCGCGGTCATCAGCAACATGACGCCCGCGATGCACGGCCACTACCGACTGCCCTTGCCGCATGATGGGCTGTGGCATGAAGTGATAAACAGCGACGCGGCGATTTACGGCGGCAGCGGGCAGGGGAATATGGGCGCGGTGCGCGCCGAGCATGGCGCAGCCTTTGTGGTGCTGCCGCCATTGTCGACGATCATGCTGCGGTTCGGGGAATAGCCGACCGACCAGGAGGAGAGGGTTGCATGGGTATTGCGAAGGGACAGGCGCCGCTGGCGCGCGATGCGATGGCCTATGTTCTGGCCGGCGGACGCGGCAGTCGGCTGATGGAGCTGACTGACCGGCGCGCCAAGCCCGCCGTGTATTTCGGCGGCATGAGCCGGATCATCGACTTCGCCCTGTCGAACGCGATCAATTCGGGCATTCGGCGTATAGGCGTGGCGACGCAGTACAAGGCGCATTCGCTGATCCGCCACATGAACCGCGCGTGGAACTTCATGCGGCCGGAACGCAACGAAAGCTTCGACATCCTGCCCGCTTCGCAGCGCATTTCGGAAACCGCATGGTATGAAGGGACGGCGGACGCGGTTTACCAGAACCTCGACATCATCCTGCCCTATGCGCCCAAATATATGGTGATCCTGGCGGGCGACCATATCTACAAGATGGATTACGAGTTGATGCTGCAACAGCATGTCAACTCCGGTGCCAACGTCACCGTGGGCTGTCTGGTCGTACCGCGAAAAGATGCGTCGGGCTTTGGGGTGATGGCGGTCGACGAAAAGAGCGTCATCACCGATTTCGTCGAGAAGCCGGCCGATCCCCCAACCATTCCCGGCGACCCGAACCACAGCCTGGCGTCGATGGGCATATACGTGTTCGACACCGAGTTCCTGATCGAACAGTTGCGTCGCGATGTCGATACACAGGATTCGAAGCGCGATTTCGGCGGGGACATCATCCCCTATATCGTGAAGCACGGGAAAGCGGTGGCCCACCGCTTCACCGACAGCTGCGTTCGGGCGGCTGAGGAACTCGGGCGAATATTGGCGCGATGTCGGCACGCTCGACGCCTATTTCGAGGCCAATCTCGACCTGACCGACACGGTGCCCAAGCTGAACATGTATGACCGCGACTGGCCGATCTGGACCGATCAGATCATCGCTGCGCCCGCCAAATTCGTGCATGATGAGGACGGGCGTCGCGGCCATGCGATCTCGTCCCTGATCAGCCAGGATTGCATCGTCTCCGGCTCCGTCGCGCGGCGCAGCCTGCTGTTCACGGGCGTCAAGATGGGCAGCTTTTCCAGCGTGGATCAGGGGGTGATCCTGCCCTATTGCAATATCGGCCGGGGTGCGCGGCTGAGCCGTGTCATCATCGATTCCGGTGTGCGCATCCCCGAAGGGCTGGTGGTGGGTGAAGACCCGGTGCTGGACGCCAAGCGGTTCCGTCGCACGGAACAGGGCATATGCCTGATCACCACGGCGATGATCGACGCGCTGGAACAGGATTGATGGCGATCAACGTCCTTTCGATTGCGTCTGAGGCTGTGCCGCTGGTCAAGACCGGCGGCCTTGCCGATGTGGTCGGTGCGCTGCCACAGGCACTGGCCCCTCATGGCGTCGCCGTTACGACGTTGCTGCCCGGTTATCCCTCCGTCATGGCGAAGCTCGGCCAAGCCGGAGGGCGAAGGCGGTGCACAGCTAGGACAGCGCTGCTGGGCGACGACCGCGCGGCTGCTGGCCGGAAAGCTTCCGGGGAAGGGTGGCGATCACAAGCTGATCGTGCTGGACGCCCCGGCATTCTTCACGCGGCCCGGCGGCCCTTATGGCGACGCGGCGGGGCAGGATTGGCCCGACAACTGGCGCCGCTTTGCCGCATTTGGCCGCGCGGCGGCGGATCTGGCCGGCGGGTTGGTCAAGGGGCGCAGCTTCGACCTGCTGCACGCGCATGACTGGCAATCGGCCATGGCGCTCGCCTATCTGCGTTTCGCGCCGGTAGCAGGCAGCGGCCCCGTGCCATCGGTCATGACGATCCATAACATGGCGTTTCAGGGCTATTATCCCGCCAGCATCTTCGGCGCGCTGGGTCTGCCGCGGCAAGCCTATGCGATTGACGGCGTGGAAAGCTATGGCGGCGTCGGGTTCCTGAAGGCGGGGATGGAGGCGGCCAGCGTCATCACGACGGTCAGTCCCACTTATGCCCGCGAAATCCGCGATCCGGCCTTTGGCATGGGGCTGGAGGGACTGATCCAGAGCCGTGGTGACCGGGTGCGCGGGATATTGAACGGGATCGATCCGGCCGAATGGAACCCGGCGACGGACCCGCATCTGGCGGCGACCTTCTCCCCGTCGACGCTCGCCAAGCGGGCCGCGAACAAACGCGCGCTGGAACAGGCTTTCGGGCTGGAACCGGGCGACGGGCCTCTGTTCGTCGTCATCAGCCGCCTGACTTGGCAAAAGGGGATGGACGTGCTGGTCGAGGTGCTCGATCATCTGGCCGGCATCGGTGGGCGGCTGGCGCTGCTCGGCTCTGGCGATACGCAGATCGTGGCGGGGCTTCAGTCCGGGGCGGCGCGGCATCCTGGCCGGATCGCCATCCACATTGGATATGACGAGGCGCTTTCCCATCGGATGCAGGCCGGGGGCGATGCGATATTGGTGCCCAGCCGTTTCGAACCCTGCGGCCTGACGCAGCTTTACGGCCTCGCCTATGGCTGCGTGCCTGTGGTCGCGCGGACAGGGGGACTTGCCGACACCGTTATCGACGCCAATGTCGCTGCACTGAACGCCGGTGCGGCGACTGGCATCCAGTTCAACGATGTGCATTATGCTTCGCTTCGGGACGCCATCAGCCGCGCCGTCGCGCTTTACGATCAGCGCGCGGCATGGCAGTCGCTGCAACGCAACGGGATGAAGGCAGACTTCAGCTGGACACAGAGCGGGGCGGCCTATGCCGCGCTGTATCGCGAACTCATGGAACAGAAATGACAATCCAGACCCATTCCACCACGCCCATCGCCGGTCAGAAGCCCGGCACTTCGGGCCTGCGCAAGAAGGTGCGGCGTGTTTCAGCAGCCCAATTATGCCGAAAACTTCATCCAGTCGGTGTTCGACGTCGTGGAGCGCCCGGCCGGCGCCACGCTGGTCATCGGCGGCGACGGGCGCTTTCACAACCGCACCGTCATTCAGCAGGCGATCCGCATGGCGGCGGCCGATGGCTATGCGCGGGTGCTGGTGGGGCAGGGCGGCATCCTGTCGACCCCGGCGGCCAGCAACGTGATCCGCAAATATGGCGCCAGCGGCGGGCTGATCCTGTCGGCTAGTCATAATCCGGGCGGGCCGGACGAAGATTTCGGCATCAAATACAACGTCGCGAACGGCGGCCCCGCGCCGGAGAGCGTAACAGAGGCGATCTATGCCCGCACCGGCACGATCGATCGATGGGTCGCCGTGGACACACGCGACATCGACCTCGACACCATCGGCTCCGTGACGGTCGGCGACATGACGGTGGAGGTGATCGATTCGGTCGCGGACTATGCCGCGCTGATGGAAAGTCTGTTCGATTTTCCGGCGATCCGCGCCGCGGTGGCGAGCGGATTTTCCATGGCATTCGACGCCATGTCCGCCGTCACCGGCCCGTATGCGACCGAGATACTGGAGCGCCGCCTGGGCTTTCCCGCCGGCACGGTGCGCAACGGCGTGCCGCTGGAGGATTTCGGCGGGCATCATCCCGACCCCAATCTGGTCCATGCCAAGGATCTTTATGACTTGATGATGGGCCAGGATGCACCGGATTTCGGGGCCGCGTCCGATGGCGATGGCGACCGAAACCTGATCATCGGCAAGGGGCGGTTCGTGACGCCATCGGATTCGCTTGCCATGCTTGCCGCCAACGCGCATCTGGCACCGGGCTATGCCGATGGGCTGAAGGGGATCGCGCGATCCATGCCGACCAGCGCGGCGGCGGACCGGGTGGCGGCGGCGCTTGGCATTGCGTGCTACGAAACGCCGACCGGCTGGAAATTCTTCGGCAATCTGCTCGACGCCGGGCGCGCCACCATCTGCGGCGAGGAAAGCGCGGGCACGGGCTCCGACCATGTGCGGGAAAAGGACGGGCTGTGGGCGGTGCTGCTGTGGCTCAACATTCTGGTTGCCCGCAAGATTTCGGTGGATGCACTGGCGCTGGAGCATTGGGCGCGTTTCGGCGCAATTATTATGCGCGACACGATTATGAGGCGATTGAGACGGACAAGGCGAATGCGCTGATGACCAGCCTCCACGCCAGGCTCTCCAGCCTGCCCGGTGAGCGCTTCGGCCCGCTGACGGTCGAGGCGGCGGACAGCTTTGGCTATACCGATCCCGTCGATCAGTCATTCAGCGGCAATCAGGGCATTCGCGTGCTGTTCGAGGGCGGATCGCGCATCGTGTTCCGCCTGTCGGGCACGGGCACGGAGGGCGCGACCCTGCGCGTCTATCTGGAGCGTTATGAGCCGGCGGAAGGGGCGCTGGACGCTCCGGTCGGAGAGATGCTGGGCGACCTGATCGCCGCGGCTGACGCCATTGCCGGGATCGCCGACCATACCGGCCGCACAGAGCCCGACGTCATCACATGAGCGTGCCAGGCGTCAGCATCGTGGACGGAATGACGCAATTTTCCGTCCGCGCTCCGCTGGCGCAGGGCATCGACCTTTGCCTGTTCGACGGGCCGGATGATGTGGAGCGCCGGTTGCAGATGGAGCGGCTGGGCGATGACTGGATCATCAGCCTGCCGGGCGCTCTGACCGGCACGCATTATGGCTATCGCGCGCATGGCGACTGGTCGCCGGAGGCGGGGCTATGGTTCGATCCCGCCAAGTTGCTGGTTGATCCCTATGCGATTGCCCTCGACCGGCCGTTCGTCCAGTCTCCGATGCTGGCAGAGTTCGGTGTCGATACGGCCGCTATCGTACCGCGCGCAATCGTGCAGCCGACCTTGCCGGAGGTTCCAGCCAGCCCGCCGATGTTCACGCCGGGCGGCCTGATTTACGAACTGAATGTCCGCGGCTTCACCATTTTGCACCCGCACGTGGAAGAGGCGCAGCGCGGCACCGTGGCGGCGCTTGCCCACCCGTCGGTCATCGCGCATCTGAAGCGTCTGCATGTCAGCGCGGTCGAACTGATGCCGATTATCGCATGGATCGACGAGCGCCACTTGCCGCCGCTCGGTTTGCGCAATGCCTGGGGTTACAATCCGGTCGCGCCGATGGCGCTCGATCCCCGCATCTGTCCCGGCGGCGTCGACTGAACTGCGGCAAACGGTCGCGGCGCTGCATGCCGAGGGCATCGGCGTCATTCTGGATACCGTCCTCAACCACAGCGGCGAAAGCGATAGCCAAGGCGGCATATTCTGTCTGCGCGGTCTGGATCCTGCCGCCTATGCCCATGCGCGCCGGATGGCAGCTTGATCAATGACACCGGCTGCGGCAATACGCTGGACTTCGCTTGTGCCGGCGGTTCGGCAGCTGGATGATCGAAGCGCTCGCGCCATTTTGTGCGGCACTGCGGGGTCGACGGTTTCCGCTTTGACCTGGCACCCGATATCGGCGCGCGGACCGGGCTTCGAGGCCGACGCGCCGTTCTTCGCCGAACTCGCCGCCGAGCCTTTGCTTGCCGACCGCGTGCTGATCGCGGAGCCGTGGGACATCGGCCCGGGCGGCTATCAGCTCGGCCACTTTCCGCATAACTGGCTGGAATGGAACGACCGCTACCGCGACGATGTCCGCCGTTTCTGGAAGGGCGAGGCAACGGGATCGGCCGAACTGGCGACCCGGATGGCGGGATCGGCCGATATTTTCGGGCCGCAAACGCGCACGGTCAACTTCCTCGCCGCGCATGACGGCATGACGCTGGCTGACACGGTGGCCTATCGTGAGCGCCATAATGAGGCCAATGGCGAGAATAATCGCGACGGGCACGGTGAAAATTACAGCTGGAACCATGGTGTGGAGGGGCCGAGCGACGATCCCGCGATCATCGCGGTGCGCCGTGCCGACATCATGGCGATGCTGGGCACGCTGTTCGCGTCGGCCGGGACCATCATGTTGACGGCGGGGGATGAATTCGGGCGCAGCCAGCATGGCAACAACAATGCCTATTGCCAGGATAACGAAATCGGCTGGGTCGACTGGGCGGCGCGTGACAGGGTGATAGAGGATCACGCCTGCGCGCTCTCGGCAGAACGCGCCGCACGGCTGCCGACGATGGCGCTTTTCCCGCAGGATGCGCAATGGATCGGCCCCGATGGTCGCATGATGGAGGTTGCGCAGTGGGAGGATATGGCGACCGACGGGTTCGATATTTTGCCGGTTGATGCCGATTATCCGCGCATCACGCTGCGCCGCGCATCGCGCAAGGTCGCATTTCTGGATGATGGCGGGAGTGCGTGAACGGGTCCACGGGGACGGTGAGGCCCGAACACGCATTTTCATTATAGGCGGCGCGAAGCGGGGCCGGGCAGAAGGCAGCGTATTTCGACCAAAGTCTTTATCAATGCCAGGTGGTTGCCTGCGCGCGCCGCCCCTGCCATAGCGCCCGGCCCTTCTCATCGGACGAACAGCATGACCTCCCCAGCCCGGTCGATCGGCATAGATTTTGGCACCACCAACTCGGTCGTCGCATTGGGCGGTGCTGCCGGCGAGGCGAAGCTGGTCGATTTCGCCGCGCCATCGGGCACCAGTCCGATCTTTCGTTCGGCGCTGTGCTTCTGGGAGGAAGACGGCGCGCCGCAGGGCATCGCGCGAGAGGCGGGGCCATGGGCCATCGCAGAGTTTCTGGAATATCCGGCCGGCAGCCGCTTCCTGCAATCCTTCAAATCGGTCGCCGCCAGCAGCGCGTTCGAGCATGCGACGATCTTCGAGAAGCGGCTGCGGTTCGAGGATCTGGGCCATGTCTTTCTAGAACGCCTGCGCGCGCATGCAGGTGAAGCGCTGAAAGCGCTGCCGCAACGCATCATGGTCGGCCGGCCGGTCCGCTATGTGGGCCAGCGGCCCGACAATGCGCTGGCGCGGCAACGCTATGACCTGATGTTCGCGGCACTGGGCCGGGATGTGCAGTACGTTTACGAGCCGCTGGGCGCGGCGTTCAGCTTCGCATCGCGCCTCAGTGAACCGGCGACGCTGCTGGTGGCGGACTTCGGCGGCGGCACCAGCGACTTTTCGGTCGTTCGGATCGCAGCGCCCGGCAGTGCACGGCGTTGCATCCCGCTGGGGTCGGCGGGCATCGGGCTAGCCGGAGACCGGTTCGATTTCCGGATCATGGACCAACTGGTCCTTCCCATGCTGGGGAAGGGCGGCACGTATGTCTCCATGGGCAAGGAGCTAGAAATCCCGGCGGGACACTTCACCGACTTCGGCGACTGGGCGCGTCTTGCCCTGATGCGCAACCGACGGACGCTGGCGGAGCTGGAGCGACTGCGCCGCGCGGCGACCGATCCCGCCGCCATCGCGCGCATGATCGCGGTAGTGGAAAATGAGCTGGGCTATCCCCTTTATGACGCAGTGGGTCGGCTCAAGCGTGCATTGTCTGCGCAGGATCAGGCGCATTTCCACTTCGACGGCGGCGGTGTCAGGGTCGAAGCCGATGTGCGGCGCAGCGACTTCGAAAGCTGGATCGCGCCCGACCTTGCCCGGATCGGGGCGACCGTGGACGTGGCGCTGGCGCGCGCGGGCGTCGCGGCAGAGGCCATCGACCATGTGTTCCTGACCGGCGGATCGTCCCTGATACCTGCTGTGCGCGCCCTGTTCGAGGCGCGGTTCGGCAGCGACCGGATCGCCAGTGGCGACGAACTGACCTCCATCGCCCATGGTCTCGCCCTGATCGGTCAGGAGCCGGACATCGCCGAATGGCTGGCGCGGGATGATGACGACAATGCGTGAAGCGGCGGCACGCTTCATCGGCGGTTCATCCTTGCCGCGCTAATTAGGCCAGGTTGCTTCTCCCCCCTTGAAGCAACACCCTCCCTGAACCTCGGCCCCGCTGTTTGAGTTTATCTCCAGCGGGGTCTTCTTTGCCTATCGCTTGCGGTTCAGCAGGAACACGACATAGCCCCGGAAGTGCGGGTGGCGCGCAAGGGACGGGGGCGCCCGCCACAGCCCCCCGTCGACCAGCGCCACGTGGAAGGGAATGGCGAAGCCGTCCATGCGCCGGAAATAGGCGTCATAGCCCGGAATGGTGTCGCGTCCCTGATAGGTCTGGACCACCACATCGTCGATGACATGGGCAAGCTTCGCCAGCGCCTGCGGGTCGCCATGCGCGCTCCAGTCCATCAGGCCGGTGACCGACAGCTTCCACTGCCGGGGGAGACGGGCACGCAGTTCGCCGAGGAACGCGGCATAGCCGCCGATGCCCCGCGTGGCGGCATCGAAATCGACTTGCAGGCCAACGACATCATTGCCCGCATCCTGCCATCGTTGCAGGTCGGCAAGGACGTCCGCATAGGCAGCCTTGCTCCAATCCAGCCGGTCGGCCCGCACCACCAGCCACACGGCTTTGCCCGGCAGACGCGGCACGCCCATGCGCAGGCGGTGGAGATGCGGCGGGCCGGTTCGGCGAATCTCTCCGTCCAGTAAATAGAGCGTGTGTGGCCGCAGATTCGCCGCTGGCCGAACGCCGGGCCAGAGATAGAATGCGTCAAAGCGGGCCGGATCGACTGTCGCGCCGTTCGCCTCCGCGCTGTTTCCGACGCCATCCACCGGGTGACACGACGCCAGCCCCAACCCCAGAAGGACGGCGAGCGAAAGCCGCCCGGTCACCAGTAATAGCGGAGCGCTTTGGCCCAGCGGCTGTCGGGGTAGCGTTTCTTCAACTCGGTGAACCACGCCTTGCGATCATCTTTCGATACCTGCGCAGCATCCATTTCACGAACGGTCAGAAACGGTCCCGCGCAGCCATTATAGCCTGACGGGGCATAGCACATGACAGCCCGATAAAGCGCATAGGCGCGTTCATCGGCCGGTGCGCGCTGGTCGGCGATGATCGCCTTGTAGAAGGCGTCGCGCGGGGTCGGCTTGCCGGCAAAGCCATCCGGCCCATTGCCCAGCACTGTCACGCCCGCCAGCGTGTCGTCCCTGACATTGGGCTGATAGAGACCGAAATCGTCGAAGCCGTTGAGGCGATAGAAGTCGCCCAGACACAGGCGCGCCTTGCGGTCGCTCGGCGCCTTGGCCAGCGTCGCTGCCGTCTGCGCGATGGTAGGGCAGGGGAAACCGTCCGACCATTTGCCGGAACGGAAAAGCCCGGTCGGCACCTCGTCCTGTTGCGCGAAGTTCCACAAACCGCCTTGGGCCGAGGCATTAGTGGGAATCAGGGAAAGGTCGCTGGCGACGTCGCCGAACGCGCCGCGTGTCAGATCCTTGTAGAGCAGGGCGAAACGCGCCACGTCGCGTTCATGCGCCGGGCGTCCCGCATCGGCGGCGCTGGCTCGCAGGATGGCCGGGGTGGCCATTGTCTGCAACAATACTTCGCGTGTCGCGCTGTCCGTGACCGGCGATCCGGCCGCGAAAATCTGCGCGAGCTGTCCGCTGCGCTGCCAGTGCAGCGCCAGCCCAAGTTCGACGAGTGGCCGCTGATAGAAAGGGCTGGCCCCCTTCAGCAGGTCGCGCCAGAAACCGGCCTCATTGGGATCGCGTGCCTTGGCCAGCGCCATGCCGCGCAGCATCTGGCGACTGAAGCCAAGGGGGGTATAGCGGGTCGCCTTGGTGGCATCCGGCAACATCGCCAATATGCCTTTCGGATTTTCGCCGGCATAATAAGCGCGGGTTGCCTCCAGCAGGGTAAACAGTTCCCCTTGGCGCGCAAATTGCGGCTTGTGCGACGCCAGTTCCGCCGCGGACAGGCCGACGGTGACGGTGCCGTTCTCGCCATAATTGTCGCGCATGCGCTTGAGGTCGGCGATCGCCAGCAGCAGCGGCGTATCCCCCAGCTTGCCGAGCAGCGGGCCGGCTTCGTCGCGTTCCAGCAACTTGATGTCGATCTCTTCGGCAAGGTCTGCGGCGGTCGATTTGTCGCCGGGCGTACTGGCGAGCATGGTTTCATAGCGCCGGGCAAGCCCTGCCATATCTCCGCTCAGCCAGGCCACGCGCCGGGTCAGCCCCTGTGCGGAGAGAGCGTAGCGGCCCTTGGGATAGGCTTTCAGATAGGCGGCAATCGCGTCACCCGCTTCTGCGACCGTCGCCTGATCGACCTTTTGCGTTCCGTCGAAATTGCCATATTCGTCGAAGGCTTTCGCGATCGACGCGCGCAGCGCAATGCGGATCGACATGTAGCGCGCCGTTTCCGCGACCCAGCCGGTCTTCGCCTTGGTAAGCGCGGCAAAACCCTGCCGGGCTGTTGCCCAATCGTCCTCATAAAAGGCGTCGGCAGCCTTCAGATAGGCCAGATAGTCGCGGCCTGCCTTGCTGCCCGGCGTGAACTGCGTCCACTGAACATCGCCGCAATTGAGCTGGGCGCGCAACTGCTTGAGGCCGCTGCGCTCGGTCTCGCTGAGGCCTGAATCGGCTGCAAGCGCCGCATCGAATGCCGCCACCGCCTCGACGGGGGGCAGGCAGGCGGGTTCCGCGCTGAAGTCGGGTTCGGGGGCCGCTGGCGTCGGCCAAAGGGCATCCTTCAACCCTGCCCAACTCATGAATGTGCGGCCGAACTGCCTGTCGTCGGCGTCCGTGCGTGGGGCGGGATCGCTGATGCCCGCATTAAGGCTGCGCATCAGCCATATCATGTTCACGCGCGTGTCGTTGCCCGGACTGATCGCGGCGCGATTGGCGCAGTCCATCGACCATGCGTCAAGGTGCCATCCCGGCGAACAGGAGGAATCCGCGCACGCCCAGAGCGCACCGCCTGACAGCGTGGCAAGGCCCAGAAAGCTTATTGCCCACCGCAAGCTGCGCGTGCGGGGCGCTGTGCCCCGATGGCGATTGTCCATCATGTTTCACCCCAACCGGATCGGCCAGTATCTCTGGCGCAATTTTGCCCGTGATTAAAGGGGCGCGGCGTATTTTCATGGGTCGATGAACGGCGTTCGCCAGGCAGTATGGAAGGAATTTTTGCGGGTTGATGAGGCGCTTGTGACGTGCGTCACTTGAACTGTCACCGAACCATGGCACACCATCCTTGCGACCCGAGGATTGGCTTTCAGCTGGTCCTTCCTGGCCCGGCCTCATTCGTGGGGTCGGGCCATTTTTTGTCGCACCGTGCGGCTGCGAGGTTGAATGCACAGCTCCATGTGGCCCGCCCTTCACGCTGTGGGCGATAATGTCGATTCGCGCAGGATCAGCTGATGGGTCAAGGCTGCATCGTCCGGCGCTTCGCCAAGCAAGATGCGAGCCGCGCAGGCACCCAGCGCCTCGATCGGTTGGCGCACGGTGGTGAGCGGGGGCCAGGCGAAGGCGCTGGCTGGCAAGTCGTCGAAGCCGGCGATTGCGACATCGCCCGGCACGTCGAGCTTGCGCTGATGCGCCACGCGCAGCGCACCGAGGGCCATTTGGTCGTTCGATGCGAAAATGGCGGTCGGCGGTTCAGGCAGATCGAGCAGGGTTCGGGCAGCCGCCATTCCGCTCTCCACGTCGAAGGCGCCATCAACCACGATGCCGGGATCAAAAGCGATGCCCGCGGCCGAGAGGCCGGCGCAATAGCCGTCGAACCGGCTGGCGGCCTGGCTATGATGGGCCGGTGGCCGGATGAACGCGATGCGCCGGTGCCCCTGTTCGGCAAGATGCGCGACCATCTGGCGTGCGATGTCGGCGTCGTCGATGCGCAATGCCTCGCCATAGCCTTCCACGCTGCCCGCGATCCGCACCAGCGGCAGGCCCGCTTTCTCTATCTGGTCGATCACCGCCGGGATTTCCGCCAGCGGGGGTATCAGGATCATGCCGTCCGGACGCAGGGTGCTGATCAACCGATCGATGATCTCCACTGCATTTTCCAGAAGGTCCACAGGCTCCGACACCAAATGATAACCACGATCGCGGCAGGCGCGCGCCGCGCCCAGCAATATGTCGGTGACATAGGCCGCGCTCGGATTGTTGAAGGGGTAGCCGATGATGAAGGACTTGTGGCCCGCCAGCTGCCGCGCGGCAAGATTGGGTCGATAGCCCAGCGCGGCTACCGCTGATTGCACCTTTTCCCTGACGGCCGGTCGCACATGAGCTTCGTTGTTCAGCACGCGCGACACCGTCTTCATCGACACGCCGGCCCGATGCGCCACGTCCGTGATGGTTACCATGCCCGCTCCCAAGTGCCAATTGCCTCTCTTCTCAACAGCAGGACGGCAGCGCTGTCAAATATCGTGCGAACTGCAACATGATTTAGCGACGAGCCGATTGACAAGCCACCGTGCCATGCATATGTTGTTTATGACAGCGCTGCCAATTATCGGTGGTAACGATTTCCGCGCGACTGCACGCGCGCGGCTATGGGGCAGTTTCCTTCATGGGAGCTGCCCCAGATTTTTCCGACATGAAGCGTCGCCGGGGCGGAAAACCGCTGAACGGTTATCGGTTCTGGCCAAGCCGTTTGGCAGGATGCGCGAAGACCGGGACGCGTTTGAGCCAAAGGATCAGCGCTTCCCATAGGATGGCGGCAACGACCTTCAGCGTCATGAACGGATAGGCAGCCGCAGCGCGCAGCAATCCGCCGTCGGTCAGCGCCTGTCGCGCGCCGTTCATCACGGCATTCAGCACCATGCCCGTTTCGTCGCTGACCTGAATGCCGACGGCAAGGCGCGCTTCGGGAGGGAGCACGCGAAATGCATAGGAAAGCGCCATGGGCAGAAAGGGCGAGACATGGAATGCCTTGTCCGCATGCTGCCGGATCGGTTGCACCTCGTCATTCACGGGCAGCACATAGCTGTGGCGTTCCCCGAAAGTGTTGCTGACTTCGTAGATGATGGCGCGCAGTCGCTGATCCGCGTCATGGCAGAAATAGATGCTGAGAGGATTGAACACATGGCCCAGCAGGCGCGGCATGGTCAGCAGCCGGATCGGCCCGTCCGGACATTCCACGCCGGCTTGATCAAGCAATCGGCGCATCTGCCCGCAAAGATCCTTGCCCGATCGGTCGCCATGGTCGGCGCTGTGAAACGCGAACAGGTTGAACTTCCCATGCGAAAACAGCCGAAGCCTGCGAGCCAGCATGTCGAGCTCGTCCAGATCGATCAGGAGATAGAACAAACGATAGGACAGCCGGTGCCGGGCCGGCCGCAGCCGCCTGTGCATCACGTGGCAGCGATAGAGGGCGGAGCGCATCAGGCAGCGATGGCCGCATCCGGCGGCGCTATGCCCAAGCGCGATCGAGTAGGATTCGTCGGCAACGTCCCACGGTCGGCGCACGTCGCCGAGTTGCTCGGCAACCGCCAACCCTGCCTGCAGGCCATCCTCATGGAAGCCCGCCCCGAAATAGGCCCCGGCAAACCATGTCCGTCGCCTACCCTGAAGCGACCATAATTCCGCCTGTGCGGCCATGGCCGCCGCATCGAACATGGGATGGTCGTAAACGATGCGCCGATGGGTGAGCGCAGCGTCGGGTTGCGACAGCGGGTTCAGCGTCACGAACAGCGGCGGGGCGTCAGGCCCCAGCGGCTGGAGTGCGTTCATCCAGTAGGTGACCGACAGCTGTGGATTAGCCTCGGTGCGGCGCGCCAGATAGTTCCAACTGGCCCAACTCGACCGGCGGCGTGGCATCAGCATGGGATCGCTGTGCAGCACGGCTTCGTTGCGCAGATAGGGAAAGGCGCCGAGCAACCGGCATTCCTCTTCATCGGCGTCGGACAGTAAGCCGAGCGCCTGATCGGCGTGGGTCGCCAGTACCACATGATCGAACCGGCGATGTTCGCCATTGTTCATCAGCATTTCGACACCAGCCGCGTCGCGCGCGATCGAGTGGACCCCGCAACCGGCCATCACATTGTCCCGTCCGATGGCATCGATCATCCGCGCGACATAGCTGGCCGACCCGCCGACCACTGTGCGCCAAAGCGGGCGACCCCGCAGCCGCAGCAGCCCGTGATTGGCGCAGAAACGGACGAATGCGGCGGCGGGATAGCGACCGATATCGATGGCGGGCGTAGACCAGATGGCCGCAGCCATCGGATAAAGATGGTCTTCCCGAAACGCCGCACCGTAGCCGCGCTGGTCGAGATAGGCGTCGAGGCTGATATCGCCCATCCCGCCGATGTCGCGCGGCGCATCGCGATAAAAGCGCAGCAAATCGCGCAGCATCGACCAGAAGCGGGGCCGCAGCAGATTGCGTTTCTGTGCCAGCAATCCGCCGCGCCGGCTGCCCGCATATTCCAGCCGGCCATCGTCGATGGAGACGGCAAAGCTCATGTCGGTGGCGTGCGTGGAAACATCCAGATGCGCGAACAGGGCGGTCAGATTGGGATATGTCGCCTCGTTATAGACGATAAAGCCGGTGTCGACCCGCACGCCGCCCACGTCGACTGTATGGCTGTGCCCGCCGATCCGCTCGTCCGCTTCGATCAAGGTGACGCGGTGCCGTTGGGCCAACAGCCATGCCGCCGCCAACCCCGAAATGCCGCTGCCCACAACGCCGACGTCCATGGCCCCCACCACCATTTCCCGTATGTGCAAAGCCAGCATAGGCGATATCACCTTGGCTTGCATCCCGATTTCGCCGATGCAACAATCCGGGGAGCTGGCGCAATATGGCACATCGACATGGATCGGCCGGGGAGAAGGTTGGACGATGCCGCTGCTAATAATTGGCCTGGGCGCTTTCCTGTCGCTGGCGATGGCAGGTGCATGGATGATCGCGCGGCGACCGGGCCTTTCCGGCTGGACCGACGCGATCTGGTCCTTTGCGCTGGGGGTCGGAGCCGTTGCCGGGGCGCTTGCCCCCATCGACGGCGCACCGGGCGGGCGCAACTGGATGGTCGCAGCGCTCGCGGGTTTCTGGTCCTTGCGCCTTGGCAGCCACATCGCCGCGCGCACCCGGCGGCATGGCGAAGATCCGCGCTATAACGACCTGCGCCAACAATGGGGCGCCGCGTTCGGCAAGCGGCTGTTTCAGTTTTTGCAGATTCAGGCGATGGCGGCTTGGTTCCTGGTGCTTTCCGTCATGGCCGCCGCCCGCAACCCCGCACCCTTCCCCGCGTGGAGCGACTGGGCTGGCGCGGGGTTGCTTCTTGTCGCGGTGCTGGGGGAAGGCGCGGCAGACCGGCAACTTGCGGATTTCAAGGCGTCGGGTGCCAAGGGTGTATGCGATGTCGGCCTGTGGGGCTGGTCGCGGCATCCCAATTACTTCTTTGAATGGCTGGGCTGGGCCGGTCATGCCGTTATCGCCATCGGACCCATGGGCGGCTGGCCATGGGGCTGGGCGGCGCTTTCGGGGCCGGCGTTTATGTACTGGCTGCTGGTGAAAGCGTCCGGCATTCCTCCGTTGGAGGCGCATATGCTGCGGAGCAGGGGCGACGCCTATCGCGCCTATCAGGCGCGGGTCAGCGCCTTCTGGCCGTGGCCGCCGCGCCAGTCGCATGAAAACAAATCGTATGGAAAGGGGCTAGATTGAACCGGTTGATCGCCGCCGCAACGCGCTTCGTCGAAGCAGTGCCGCTGCCCGATGCGGTGACGAAAGCAGGCATCGCCTTTCTGGTGTCGCGAACCCGGCGTCGGCTTGCTGCGCTGGAGGAGAATGATGCGGATTTCGTCGGCGCGATGGATCGATATGCCATTGCCGAGCATGCCGATGCCGCGAACGGACAGCATTATGAGCTGCCGCCGCGCTTTTTCGACCTGACACTGGGGCCGCGGCGCAAATATAGCTGCTGCCTCTACCCCAGCGGAACGGAGACACTGGCGCAGGCGGAGGAAGCGGCGCTGGCCGAGACGGTGGCGCACGCCGACCTCTCCGATGGGCAGGAGATCCTCGAACTGGGTTGCGGCTGGGGATCGCTCAGCCTCTACATGGCAGAGCGTTACCCGGCGGCGCAGATTACGGCGGTTTCCAATTCCGCGCCGCAGCGGCTTCATATCGAAGCGCTGGCAAAGGCGGCGGGCCTGTCGAACCTGCGCATCATCACCGCGGACATGAACGATTTCGTGGCGCAAGGGCGGTATGATCGCGTCGTATCGGTCGAAATGTTCGAGCATATGTCGGACTGGCGCAGCCTGCTTGCGCGCATCCATGGCTGGCTGAAGCCCGATGGCCGGCTGTTCCTGCATGTCTTTTCCCACGCGACGCAGCCTTATCGGTTCGATCATGGGAACAAGGCGGACTGGATCGCGCAATATTTCTTCACCGGCGGGATCATGCCCAGCCATGGCCTGATCCGTCATCTGGACGATCATTTTTTTTGTCGTCGGACTCGACGATGAAATGATCGTCCAGATGACGGATCAGGTGGCCGCCGGTGAAGAAATATTGCGCGATCCCAGTCGCCTTGTTCCATGATCCGGGCCGATAAGGCGTCGCCGAACATGCGAAGCCGATGGATGCGCGCAAGCCGAACGCGCCAGTCTATGCTCGAACATTCGACCGACGACGCGATCGCGCTGCGCCGCGAAATCGTTCGCTATCCGCAATGATGCGGAAAAGGCCCGCCGCCTTTGCGCGCTTCGATATGAAGCCGCTGCAGCTGGTCGCCGTGCGTTAACGCTCTGCCATGTAGAGGCCTGAGCGATCCCCCGGCCGCAGCGGTATCTCCTGCATCGGGAAGCGTGCATCGGTAGCGCCGCTCCTCCACCTGCGCCGTGTCTCCGTTCCGCGGGGCAGCGGCTACTATTTGCGCCGCGGCTGGTGTCAGGTCGAGGCGGCTTCCGTATTGTCCGTTCGCATCAGTATGTCTGTCCATCGCGCCGACGAAATCCGCGTCATTCTCTCAGCGCGAGCAGGCAATACAGCGCAACTCGCCGTCGGCGGGCAGCGGCGCGCCGAGCGCGCGTCAACCGGTGTCCTGGCCACCGGCTACGGTTGTTTTCGTGGCGCGGCGACCCACGGCCAGAGGCGGAGCCCGCGATGGGCGATCGCTTCCGCGGCGCGCTGCGCCCGGCGGAGGAATGCCGGACTCGCCGGCAACCGGTAACGCCGGCCCCGGGCGCCCAGCCAGGCCGCCGTCCGGTGGCGATGACGGTGACCGGCCCGGCCGACCCGTTCAGGAAATGCCGCGACCAGCCCGCAGGCCGACATCGCCCGCCCGGCACCCGGCTGAAATCACGGGATTTACCGGTCTGCCGCCTTCCCCAGCGCCGCGATCTGCGCTGGCACCCCGCGCCGGCCAATCTTCCCGCACCCGGCGTGACCCGGAAGCACCAGGAATCGCCTGGATCTGCAAGGGCTGAGGCAGCCGCTTGCGGCGCCCCGGCGCAGGTCGTCGCGCGGATCTTCATGCCGAGGTGCGCGCGGCGATGGTGGCCGAAGCGGAACCAGGGCGCCCGCGAGCGCGACCATCCAGTGCGCCCGCCCGGTGCGCCGTCGATGGGCAACGCCCGGTAGCCCAGCCAGGCCCCCGGCAAGACCAGATCGCGTCGGTCCGGCGCCGAAGGTCGCCCGCCATCCGCCTGCGCCAGCGGTAGAGGCGCTCGGAAACCAACGGCGGCATCGTCCGGCCTTCTCCCGGCCCGTCCATGTCGATGTGCCATGTGCGCCGGCTCCCCAGCCCATCGGCGAAATCGAAGTGCAAGCCAGGTGATGTCGCCTGGCGGCGCGCATACGAAGTGTGGTGAGGCCATGGACGTCGGCCATGAACGGCTTCGAGGTTGGCGGCGGCTGTTGACGGCGGCGCACCGCGTCTGCTGTCGAGAGCATCGGACAGGCGGACGACCACGGCGATCGCCTGATCGACGTGGGCGGCGTGCGGGTCGTACCGGCTTTATCGTCTATAACGGAGCGACATATCCCAATCGACCGCCCTGTCGCATCTGGGTGTTTCCACGCCGCCGACATGGCTTGCCGTCCGTACCGGCTAATGCTCTGGCGGCGCGGCGCGGCAGACGGCACAGAAAACTTCTGGTCGATGCTGCGCGATTTGCTGCGCTTTATCGCCGCGCGCGGATGAGCCTCGACGCCTATCTCATTGAGCGCGAGCGGCGTTTCAGGCGCGCTTATCGTGGCTGCCTTAAATCTCTGCGCCCGCCATCGATATCGGTCGCTATCCGCCGCCGCATTCTCCGTTTCTGCGCCAATCGCAGGCTGCGGCGAATGCCGCGGCGCTGTCGGCGAAGTCGACCAGCGTCGCGGACGAGGGTTAATGTGATGGCCGCGCGCCGAGATCCCTCGATCGCGCGCGACGCGGCTGTGCTGGAGGGCTGGCGAACATCGCCGGTTCGATCATGTGTACTGGCGACCCACGCCGATCAGGCGCTCCCGCGGTCCGACGCCGATGAAGAGGAATGCCGGTTGCTGGCGCCTTTCAGCGAAGCCGTGCTGCAACTCCCATGCTGATGCCACGCCGCCGGTCGAGTTGGGCCTAGCCGCGAATAATCCGTGACGTGGATGAACGCACTCCAGCCGCTGGGGCTGACGCCCCGCCGCTGGTGACGCTGGTGCTGTCGCAACCCGACGCTGCGCGCATCGGCGCATCGTCCCCATGTTCGACGTATGCCGCAGGCCTCGCGGTCGCTTCAGGGGAGGGTGCGGCGCGGGAACATGGTTGCGCGCGCGCGCCCAGGCAGGGATTGGCGGTGCCGGCGGCGATGCGCGGCATGACGGATCGCGCTTGAATAGCGCCGCCGGCCATCGCTGTCTCCGCCTGCCACGTGATGCACAGGCGAGCAGCCGGCCCGGCACCGGCTGATCGTTTGCAATGCTCCTGATCGATCTGGACAGCTCGGCATGCTGGCTCGCAGGCGGCTGTTTTCAGGAGGATCAACCTGTTCGCGTTTCTGGCGCCGATGAACGAGGTTGCGGGCGAATGCGCCGATTGCTCAACCGGCGTGGAATGGACAACCCCGATCCCAGCGACCATGCGCCTGCTGGTGTGGTGTTCAGTCCTCCATCGCCATGACGCGGATAACGAAGTCGGCGCATTTCGAACGCCATCTCTTTGCGTGCAACGGCGTACGGGTCGGCAATCCGCTCTCTGCCCATGGACGCCTATGCATTCCTCCTGTGCCGTCGGCATTCAGGTCAGCAGGCAGGCATGTGCTATGCCGTGATGGTGGCGCGCGACAGGCGCTGACCGGATGCTGCGCGCTGCGGCTGTGACTGGTGCCGCCATCTATGGGAAGCGCTGATCACTGGCTCAAACGCGTCCCCGCGTCCGCGGCGCGAAACCGGTAACCACTACGTATTCATGTCGGAAAATCGCAAGCTCCATGAAGAAACTGCGCGCGTGCGATCGCATCGAAGTCGTTACCACCATTAATTGGCAGCGCGCTGTCATAAACAACGCCATGGCGCGGTGGCAATCAGTTTGTGCTCGTCGTTGCAGTTCGCGCGATGGTGACAGCGCTGCGAAAGAGAGGCAATTAACGCCCATGGTGACCATCACGGACGGCGTAGCGGCGTGTCTGAAGACGGTCGCGCGTACAGCAATGCATGCGGTACCAGCCGTCAGGTAGCCGCTGGATATCGACCCAATGCGCGGCAGCTGGCGGAGCCGCCATCGTCTTCAACAGGCGGCGCCTTCTCACCGATGTGCTGGGCGCGGCAGCAATCGATGGTCAGACGGCATGATATTGCCGCTGGCGGCCGAACAGAAGCGGGCCTGCCGCTGGTGCGGATCGCGAAGCGTGGAAGATGGCGGGCATTGCGCATCGACGACGCCGACATCACACGCGCAGGCAAGTCATGCATCAGGCCACCGGCCATCTGTAGCCGCCAGCCGGTTCGACAGCAACCGCCGGCCTCGGCCGCAGGCGTCGCTTGTCCCGGCATCGCATTGGCGCCTTCGGCGGAGAAACGGAATGACGCTGCCCGAACCTATGATCTGCCTGAACCGCCGACCTACCTCGAACGACAAGTCCTCGGTCTGCGCGTGATCCCGGCGCAAGCCGATGCCGGCGATGTCCTGTCCTCGACAGCCGGCGCGCTGCGCCCTGGCGCTGGTGCGGTCACCATCTTGCTGGCGAAGCGCCGGACGATGCGGCGCGACCCCTCGGCTGATCCTGCGCAAGATCGACGTGCTTAATACGCCAAAAAAAAAAAAAAAAAAAAAAAAAAAAAAAAAAAAAAAAAAAAAAAAAAAAAAAAAAAAAAAAAAAATTGTTGTACTTCGTTTCAGTTACGTATTGCTGCAGACGATCCGACGGTCATGGGCCATGCTCAATCCTCGTGGCGCTCGCGCGTATTCTTCGCCTGGAGAAGCCGTCGGCTCGCGGGTGTACTCGTTGGTACTTCCAGCGCTACGTGCAGCACCTTCACCCGCCGGGGAACTGGTGATGTTCGATCGATCTTGGTACAACCGGGCCGGGGTCGAGCGGGTCGCCGAGCCTGCACCGACGAGGAGCACGAGCGTTTTCTGCGCCAGGTGCCGTTGTTCAGAGCAGATGCTCGTCGACGACGGCATCAGCTTGATCAAGTTCTGGTTCTCGGTTTCACCGCTGGAGCAGCGCACGCGGTTCGCGATCAGACAGGTCGATCGTGCGGCAGTGGAAAGCTTTCGCCGATGGACATCGCTTCTCTGGACAAGTGGGATGCGTACACGGCGGCGAAGGAGAAATGATCGGTTGCCGATACCGCCACCGCTCCGTGGATCGTCATCAAGAGCAACAGTGACCGTAACCC
>JAXHOI010000008.1:0-48247 GCA_034519505.1 Sphingobium sp.
CAGTTACGTATTGCTGGGCGCGGGCTTCTGCTTCAATGTGGGCAGGGGCATTTCGGCATTCTCGCCCTATTTTCTGGGACAGTTGGCGAGTTATTTCAGCCTGTCGACGGCCATCGCCCTTTGCGGGCTTTTCTTCCTGCTTGCCGGGCTGCTCATGTTGCTGATGCCTGATCTTACGGACGCAGAAGATCCGACGTGGCAGAAAGGCGAGGTCATTGTCCGAGGGGCGGCGCGCTGACCGCCCCTCGTCAGGGCAGGGGATAACGAGACCAATTCACTGGATCGGTGCCGAACCCGCCGGCTTCGTAACGCTTCGGCCGGCGTTATGCGCGCGCTGGGCTTCGGTGTCGATGTACATGCGTATCGATTCCGATTGTTGGGCGGTGATGAACTTGCTCCAGCTGATCATGCCATTGTCCTTCAGTATGCCGTCAATTACGACCGCACGCCATGTCGCGGCATCCTGAAGTGTTCCTGACCGGCGAAGGTCGGGGATGATGTTCCCGGCGACCGCAGGCGGCAGATGGCAACGACCGCAATAGCGCATGTAAAGCGCGTTGCCTTCGGCCACACGCTGCGCCGGCCAGTTTTGCGTCGACCCGTTGAACGGTGGTGCCGGTTCCGGATCGGAAGGCACGGGTGCACGGCCGCCCAGCTTGAACACTGCGACGCGGCCGACATGGGCAGCATAGGCTGTGCTGGTGAATTGCTGCGCGCGCGATCCGGATACAACGGCGATATATTGCTCACCGTTTAAGTGATAGGTGACCGGAACAGCCATGACCCCGTTGGGCAGATGATGGCGCCATACTTCCGCCCCATTATCGGCTCGCACGGCGCGGAGATAACCCACGCCCACGCCCCCGCCCAGGAAGACAAGGCCGCCGCTTGTGCCCAGCACGCCCGCCGCGTCGGTGGTCGGTACGCGCCAGGCAGCCTTCTGCTGGATCGGGTTCCATGCCACCAGTTCATTGGGCGGCGTAGGCAGTTTAGGCATCGGCGGATCGCCCCTGCGTGCGCCAAGATAGTCGACGCCGGTATTTGTCGCCCCGCCTTCCAGATGGCGATATCCGGCCTGCCTGCGGTAGATAAGGGCGTTATGCGTCACCGTCAGATAGACCAAGCCGGTTTTGACGTCGAATGCCATGGGGTGCCAGATATGGGCGCCAAAGGCCGCGGGCTTCACCGCATAAGGCGCGTTCAGATAGCGCGCGCCAAGGTTTTCGACGGGGCGTCCGGTTTTGATATCGATCCGCTTTGCCCAATTGATCCCATTGACCAGCGGACCGGCGGAAATCAGTTTCCCGGTCTCGCGATCAATCACATAGAAAAAGCCGTTTTTGTGCGCCTGCATCAACACCTTGCGCATTCGTCCGGCAATTTTCAGGTTGGCCAGGATCATCGGCTGCGTGGAGTTATAGTCCCAGCTTTCGCCGGGGTTCGCCTGATAATGCCAGAGGTAGCGGCCAGTATCGGGATCGACAGCGATGATCGAGGCAAGGAACAGATTGTCCCCCTTCCCCTCGGAGCGCAACACATGGTCCCAGGGATTGCCGTTGCCAGTTCCGATGTAGAGCCGGTTGAGCTCTGGGTCATAGGAAATGGCATTCCATGCCGTCCCGCCGCCACCATACTGCCAGTATTTGTCGCCGAACCAGGTGGGACGCGCCAGTTTTTCAAGGATGGTATCGGACGCCGCATGATCGCGGGTGCCGGGTTTGCCAGGCACCGTATAGAAACGCCAGGCCAGCTTGCCGCTGCGCGCATCATAGGCGCTCACATATCCGCGAGCGCTGAATTCCGCGCCGCCATTGCCGATCACGACCTTGCCGCGCATGACGCGGGGTGCCCCGGTGATGGTGTAGCTGCTGCCCGCAGGGGCGGTTCTGGCGGTCCAAACCTCGCGACCGGTTTTGGCATCGAGTGCAATGAGCCGGGCATCGATCGTACCGACATAGATTTTACCATCGAAGTAGGCGGCACCGCGATTGACCACATCGCAACAGGCGAACACAGCCGCGCCGCCTGGCACCTGCGGATCGTAACGCCACAACTGCTTCCCGGTCGCAGCGTCCAGCGCGAACACTTTGCTCCATGCACTGGTGACGTACATGACGCCGTCCACCACCAGAGGTTCGGACTCCTGCCCGCGTGTCGTGTCAAAGTCATAGAACCATGCGGGTTTGAGGTCCTTGACCGTATCGGCATTGATGGACGACAGCGGGGACCAATATCGTCCGGCGTAGGAGCCACCCGTCAATAGCCAAGCATCCGGTCTGCTCGCTGCGTCAAGCAGCAGGCTTTCGGCCGATTGATCGGCGGCTTTTGGCCCGGTGCAGGCTGGCAATAGCGCCAGAACAGAGGCCGCCGCAGTGGCCGTGTATATCTTGCGGCCCCAGGGTGTCCGCCGTCGGCTGCCGGAGGGGTCAATGGCGTTTCCGGGCATGAAGAGCTCCTGATGAATTGGGGCTGAGGAGCGGCTGTTTCGCTGGCGCGATCCGATCGGGCGGGTGAGGCTCAAAGAGCCGTGTACCCCCCGTCCAGGACGACGCACGAGCCAGCTATGAAAGAGGATGCGTCGGACAGCAGCCACGCGGCGGCTTCGGCTATCTCTTCGGCCTGCGCTATCCGACCGATTGGATGACCGGCGACGACCGCATCGCGTACCTCCGCTACTTGCAGCGCTTCCTGAAGCAGCGGCGTTTCCACGGCGCCGGGCAGGATCGCATTCACCCGGATGCCCTTGTCGCTCACCTCCGCAGCCGCAGCGCGGGTGATGCCGATGACGCCGTGCTTCGTGCCGACATAATTCACGGCCATCGGAATGCCGACCATACCTGACGCGGAGGCATTGTTGACGATCGCGCCGCCTCCGTGATCCAGCATGTGCCGAAGCTGGTGTTTGACGCACAGGAACACGCTGGTCATGTTGATGGCGATGCCGCGTTGCCAGCGATCCAGTGGAAAGTCGGACAATGCCAGATTGCCCGTCATCATACCGGCATTGTTGAATGCGCCATTCAGTCCGCCAAAGGTGGACACTGCGTATTCGACCATTGCTGCGACGTCGTTCTCCTGCGTAACGTCCGTACGCTTGAACGCTGCGCGGCCGCCTGTGTCCCGAATGTCTTGGACCACCCGTGCACCGCGCGCTTCGTCGAGGTCGGCGATCAGCACCTGTGCGCCACGCGCCGCGCAGAGCATCGCGGTCGCTTTCCCGATGCCCCCGGCACCTCCGGTGACGGTGATGACCCGGTCGGTCAGATCGATGCGATCGAAAGAGGCTGCAACCATGATGGCCCTCCGCATTGTGTTACGCGCTTGGAATGGCGGTTCGGGAAAGGCTTCAGCACGCGCAGTCGCCTAGCCCGCCCTTGGTCGCCAGCGTCAGAAATTGAACCGCCCTTCGATCGCGACTTCCCTTGGCCGCTCCGGTGCGCCCGCATGGTTGCCGGGCGACCCGCCCGCAATATCGTTGGCATAGCGCGCCACATATCTGTTGGTCAGATTGCGGCCCACCAGCGACAGCTTCCAACGATCGTCCTGCGAGGCGAGTGAGAGGCCCGCGTTGAACTTCCAGTAGGACGACTGCACTGCAAAGGGATCGAGATTGTCCTCCAGGAAGTAGCTCGACGAATGGAACGCATCGCCGTTCAGTTCGATCTTCAAAGTGTCGGATACCGGCATTTGATAGGTGAAGCCGGCATTGCCCTGCCACTTGGGCGCGCGGGGCAGCTGATGTCCGCCAAGATCGGTGAAACCGCCGACACATCCTTGGGCCGGGCCAAAACCGGAAGGGCATGGGCCACCCGGATAGGACACGTAACGGGCATCGTTGTAGCCGGCCGTGCCGCGCAATTGCAGCCCCTGAACCGGGGCAGCCGTAACTTGGAACTCAACCCCCTTCACCCGCGATTTGGCGGCATTGCCCACCAGATAGCTGAAGGTCGCCTGATCGAAGGCGCTGACCTGCTGATCGCTAAAGCCCGTCGTGTAGGCTGCCAACTGGACAACCAGGCGACGGTTCAGAAGCTGGGCCTTATACCCGATCTCAAAGCCCTTCGACCGCTCGGGCCGAAACACCGTGTTAGTCGCGGTGTAAACGCGTGTCAGCACCAACGGATAGGAAAAACCGCCGGATTTGTAGCCCGTCTTGTACGCGCCATAGATCGTCTGGTTTTGCGTGGGATGCCAGGTCAGCGTGGCTTCGGGCGACCAGTTTGCGTTGGTCAGGGATCGGTCGAACAGATTGCCTGCAGGCCTCAGCGTCGCCGGGCCATTGGGATTGGTGTAACTGTTCCCGTCTATAGAACTGCGCGTTTCGCGGGTGTACCGTACGCCCGCCGCCAACTGCAGATCGTCGAGTATGTCCCAGCGCAGCTGACCGAAGACCGATTGCGATTTTGCGATGAACCGTGCGAAGCGATCGAAGGTGTAGAAGCGGCCGTTGACCGGGTCGGCTGCATGACGCCCGAACACCACCGAATTGTCGTTGAGCTGCCGAATCCGGTCGACAAAACCGCCCATCACGAAGTTGAGTGGACCGTCGAAACTGCTGGTCAGGCGCAACTCTTCCGAAACGCCGCGGGAATTCTCGAACGCCACAAGATAGAAAGCCGGAATGGCCCCGACGTTGAGGACGAAGGAATTCGCGCTTTTGAGATTGTAGAGGCCGCTGATCGAGGAAAGCGAAAGGGTATCGCTGATCGCCCAGTCCATGTTGAGCGAAACGATGTGCGTTTGGACATGGTTGTAAGGAACGCCATCGTTCGCGCCGCGCATGTTTGCGGTCAGGAGGGAAGGAAAAGCGCTTGAGGCAAGTCGGCTGTCCAGCTTGCAATCGCTCTGCAGATCCACGAAGCCGACAGCGGTCGGGTGAACATTGCCGCGGGAGCAGAACGGATCATAGTAACTCGCGACCCGGTTATTGCCGTAGCTGTATTTCAGCTTCGCCGTGAATGCGTCGGTCGGCGTCCATAGCGTGGTGATGCGTGCGCCCCAGTCCGTGCCATGGGGCAGGCGGCTGTAATCCGCCCCCGGAATGGTCGCGCCGGCATTGATCCATGGAGTGAACGCGCCGCACGCGCCCGGTGCAGCGCAGGGGAAGGCGCCGGGTTCGGCATTATTGTGGAGATAACCTTCCATAAAGCTGTATCGCGCCGCTAGGCGCACGGCCAGCGTATCGCTGATGGGGCCGCCGATGGCACCTTCCAGATAGTGCTCGTCCGCCACGAATTCATAGCCGCCACGCACAAAGCCAGCGAAGCTCTGGCCTGGATCGGCCGTGGTGACGGAGATGACGCCAGCCGGCGAGTTCTTGCCGAAGAACAGCGCCTGCGGCCCCTTCAGGACTTCGATCTGCGCCAGATCGAACAGGCCCGCTTGCGCCGCACGGCCACGGCCGATCATGACATTGTCGATGTTCACTAGGACGCTTTGCTGAATGCCGGGATCGGCCGGCGGAGAGCCAATGCCACGGATCGCGAAAAGACCCCCCGCGCCGGCAGGGACCGGTTGCAGCGTGACAAAGGGCACAATTTCGGCAACCCGCTGAAGGCTGGAGATGTTATTGCGCACAAGCGTTTCGGACGACAGGGCGGAAACGGCCACCGGCACGTCGATCAGCCGCTCCGAACTGCGACGTGCGGTCACCAATATGTCGGAAGACGGATCGGCCTCGCCCCTAGACGGCGCTGCGCCTTCCGGCGGCAGGCTGGCGACGCCTTGGGCGGCCTCCTGCGCGGATGCACAAGGTGCCAGCATGCCAATGACCATGCTCGCCGATAGCGCTAATGCGCCTTTCGCTGCCTTCATCGGAATTCTCCTCTCCCATGCCGGCTCCTGGTTCTCTGGAGCTCTCGCATAAGAAGAAGGATAATCATGGTCGTCGCCGCCGCGCTAATCTCGTTGCAGCATCACCGGTATCCGGCCTTTCGTTAAGCTAAGAGCATGTTTCAATTATACTGAGTTGAAGGAATCCAGCGGTCTATTTGCCGGTGGTACGCACGTTGCTGCGGCCAAGATCATGATATGTGCCATGCAGCAATCTTAGTCGGAGTGACATTACATGAAGAAAATGCTGCCCGTTTTTGCCCTGGCGTCCGCTTTGTTGTTTGTTACACCCGCGCACGCTGCGTATGACGGCGTTGTCGCCCATATCCTGGCCAAGCCGGGACAGAGGGATGCGTTGATCGAGGCGCTCCGACCGCTGGCCCGAATGGAAGGGTTGATCGACATCGTGGTGGCGAAGGATACGGAAAATCCCGACGCCGTCTGGTTGACGGAAATCTGGGAATCCAAGGAGTTGCATGACACCGCAACGACCGGGGCTGTTTTCAAAGCAGCATTGGTGCGCCTTCACCAGGTCATGCTGAAGATCGAGCAGAACTACAAGACCGTCCCGGAGTTTGGCAACCGGCTGAAGTGAAGGTCACGGCCATGTCCCGGCGGTGGCGCAGCGTATGTCATGTGCCGCCGCCGGAGCAGGGCGGGTATCGCACCCGCTGCGATATCAGTTTCCGTTGATCGTCACCGCCTTGCGGTAAAGGAAACTGTCGATATGCTCGGCACCGCCCTTCCAGCCATACCCGCTCAGCTTACAGCCGCCAAAGCCAACGGCGGGATCGATAAGCCCATAACAGTTCACCCATATCTGGCCGGCTTGTATGCCATGCATCATCTGGCTGGCAGTCGCGACATTCTGAGTCCATACGGCCCCACCAAGCCCATATTCGATGCTGTTGGCCAGTCGAAGCGCTTCCTCTCCATCATCGAAGGGAATGACCGACATTACCGGGCCGAATATCTCTTCCTGTGCGATCCGCATCCCGTTGTCGACATTGTCGAAAATGGTCGGTTCAAGAAAATAGCCATCGGACAAGGATCCGTTCAGGCGGCGTCCCCCGGCGGACAGCTGCGCGCCCTCAAATGCCCCGATCTCAACATATTCCATCACTTTTGACAGCTGGCGTTCCGAAATCAGCGGGCCAAGATTGGTGCCGGGGTCGAGCGGATTTCCAACCTTCAGGGCTTGCGTAAAGGATTTCAGCCGCTCTACAAATTCTTCCTGAATCGAACGCTGCACGAAAACGCGTGTCCCAGCGTAGCAAATCTGGCCGCTATTATTGAACACGCCAAGGGCTGCGCCGGGTACGGCCTTTTCCAGATCAGCGTCGGCGAACACGATGTCGGGGGATTTACCGCCCAGTTCCAGACTAACGCGTTTGACGTTTCCGGCGGAGGCCTGAATCACTTGCCGACCGGTCACGGTGGACCCAGTGAAGGCAATCCGATCGACGTCGGGATGGGCTGCCAGCGCCGCGCCCGCCTCGGCACCCAGCCCGGTGACGACGTTCACCACGCCATCGGGCAGCCCGGTTTCCAGCAAGATTTCAGCCAGCCGCAGCACCGAAAGGGATGCGTCCTCCGCAGGCTTCAGGACGACCGTGCATCCAGTCGCCAGCGCGCCGCCGATGGTCCACCAAGCGCCAACCATCGGGCTGTTCCATGGGATGATGCCGCCGACCACGCCGATCGGGGCCTTGATCGTCATCGTCGTGAACATGCCTGGTAGCGAATTCTGTATGGTTTCGCCGCCCCAATTCGCCGTCTGCCCTGCGAAATACTCGATCATCCGCAGGATGAAAGACCGCGTTGCGGCACCCCGCGCTACCGGCGCGCCCATGTCGAGCGCTTCCAGTACCGTCAACTCCTCGCCATGACGTTCCATCATGCCATAGGCGCGGCGCAGGATGTCATGGCGCTGGCTGGGGGTAAAACGGCTCCAGGGTCCCCGAAAGGCGCGCCGCGCAGCCGCCACGGCGCGGTCGACGTCCGCCGCGCTGCCCCTGGCAAGATTTGCCAGTACCGCACCGGTCGCGGGGTTGCGCGTCTCTATGACCTCGCCGGTTTCCGCTGCTTGCCAGTTGCCGTCGATAAAATGGCGCATGACGGGATGTTTGAGGAACGCGGGAAGGGCTGTGTCCGTGCTGTTCACTATGATGCCTGCTCCGTCGCGGGCGCACCATGGCGCGCCCAGGGGGGACATGGAAAAGTGGCGAAGACTGATTAGGCTGCGCGCGCGCGCTCGTTCGTCATCGTCAGAATGCCGGATTGTTCGAACTGTGTGCGGACGAACGCCTTGTCCTCATCCGTCAGTTCATCCTGCGGATAGACCGAAAGGCCGCCGACCAAGCCCTGAAGCTCGAACCAGTATTTCGACAGCGGCGTGAACTTGTACCGGCCAAGGTGGCTCACGCAGTGATGGAATGCCTGACGCACCGGATCCAGTGACTGGTTGACCCTGCGCGCATCATCCATTTGTCCAGCGTCTGCAAGCCGGATATATTCGTTCATCGGCTGCCAATCACGGGTCTGGTAGATCATAGGCGCACCTGACGACAGGAAGGCGCGCTGTCCGTTTTCCGTATAGTTCGCGAAAAACACGTCTTCATTGGGGTCCGACACGACGATCTTCGCCCCGCACAGGCGGACCGTTTCCCGATAATGGCTGCCGTCTTCATCCCCGCCGCCATAAAGGCCGTCGACGACATTCTTGAGCGCCACGATATTGGGCAGGTCCGCTATTCGCGCCAGCAGGGCAGGGCGCATGTTGTAACCCTGCATCGCTTTCTGGTTCAGCATAATGACCGGGATGTCGACCCGGCCGCAAATATATTCGAAGAACCGGAAAATGGTATCGTCGGACGGATCGGCTCCCAACATGCCGGTAAAGATCCTTGGTGCCGACAGGCCGATGCAGTCCGCGCCCATTTGATCGGCGAAAACCGCCAGTTCGAGCGCGTCCTGAATGACATCATCCATTACCGCGCAGATGGCGATATGCCTCTGCGGTGCTTTCCGACTGCGTGATTTCGAACAGCTGTTTGCGCTGCGTCGTGGAAATGCCCAGTTGTTCGCTCTGAAACCCCGCGACCCACTGGCCCTTTATACCCAGCACATCGCGCCAATAGCGCAGATTGGAGCGGAAACCGTTCTCGTCGACCTGACCGTTTTGCAGGTAAGGCACCGGCGCCGCACCAAAAATGCCACGGATCCGCTCCTTGGCCCAATCCTTCGCATCATGCTTCGATCTTTTCATTCGGGCTTCTCCTGAATTACAGGGGCATCAGCGTGGGGACCCGGCGCTCGAAGCCCACCAGGCTTTCGGCGATCCGCAAGCGGTTGCTGGTCGGGAAGGAGACGTGCAACTGCACAAAGGAGTCGCGCGCATATTTCTCGATCGGCATGCCGGTGATGACGCCGGCGCCCCCGAACAACTCCATCGCCTTGACGATGATGGTATGCACCGCATCACCGACATTCATGGCCGCCATCAGTTCCAGCAGGCGCGGATCGTGTCCGTGTTCCGCCGCCTCGGGATGGTCCTTGGCCCAGGCGGCTTTCCAGACCAGCAGGCGCGCAGCCTCCAGCGCCGTCGCCATATCCGCAAGTGCAAGCGCCGTCGCCTGATGCTTGACCAGCGTTTTGCCGCCGGTCACGCGCTCGTTCACGAACTCATCGTTTCTTGCAGTGCGGCGCGGCCGAGGCCCAGCGACATGGCCGCAATGGTGCCAACCGTCCCGACGTCGTGGCGGCCCGGCTCTCCCGGAGGCAACATCCGGCCCTTGGGCACGCGCACGTTGTCGAAGAAAATTTCTGCATTGTCGCCAACGCGCCGACCCATCTTCGACATGGGATGGCGGATCAGGCCTTCGGCATCGCCTTCCACCAGGAAGGAGCGGGGGCCATTTTCCGTGTTCGCCAGCACCAGCAGGAGCTTTGCGGTGTAGCCGATTGTCTGGTAGTTTTTGGCGCCGTTGATGACCCACGACCCGTCGGGTTGCTCGACCGCATTTGTGCGAAAGCGCGCGGTGGGTGGCGTTTCGACGAGATAGTCGTAGGCAAGATCGGTATCCGGCTCATGCGCTGCGACGGTAAAATGATACATGTCGTCTTCGAGGAAGCGAGGCAGGAAATACGCTTTCTGTTCCTCGGTCGCGCGCAGGTCGAACCAGTCGCGTGCGCGCCGCGCAGTAAGCATGAAATAATATGCCGTCCCGATATCACCGGCGCCCAGTTCCTCTGCCACCAGACAGGATGTCAGATGATCGGATGCGCCCAGCCCGCCATTTTCTTCCGAAAGCACGAAAGTACGGAACCCGAGCTGTGATCCTTTAACGAGAAGATCGGTGGGAACACGTTCCTCCCAAGTCGGCTTTTGATCGAGCAGCAGCGCCGCCGGTGCGATTTCCTTCTGCGCAAAATCGCGCGCAAGTTGCTGAAACGCCAACTGCTCGTCGGTGAGCCTGAAATCGAGCATGCATCACTCCCCTGGGAATAGTCTTGGGTGCGAGATGGCGGGATTGAGGAGAGCGCGCAAATTCCGTTTGCGGATCGATCCGATGCTGGTTCTGCATAAGCGGCCGCGTGATGATCCTGGATGCGGAACGATGACGCGCCAAGCGCCGGTCGGACGCGGTGGCGCGCACGGGATTTGAGAAGCCGCGTCATTCTTGCTAAACGCTCCGGGCAACGCTTCGCCCATTTCGACGTCCATGGCGTCCGGTCGTGTCGATGCCAGTAATCGAGGTGCATGTGACGACCGACGCAACAGAAGAACGGCCGGCCCTGCGCGCTGATGCGCAGCGAAACCGCAGCCGCATCATCGCGACGGCGAGGCAGGCGGTGGCGCGGGAGGGCATCGGTGCTTCGCTTCGTGCCATCGCTCGCGATGCCGGCGTTGGGCTGGGAACGCTGTATCGTCACTTCCCCACGCGCGATGATCTGTTGCAGGAGGTGCTTCAGGACAGCTTCGACACCCTCACGTTGCGCGCACAGGCGCTGGCCGGTGAACAAACGCCGCTCGATGCGCTGGAAAGCTGGATGGACGAACTGATCGCCAGTACGGCGACGCATCAGGGGCTGGCAGCGGCGATGCTGGACAAGACACAGGACCCCGGTTCGTCGCTGCATCGGTCCTGCCATGCGCTGAGGCAGGAGGGGAACGTTCTGCTCGCCAGTGCGCAGGCCGACCAAATGGTGCGGCCTGACATTGCGGGGGCCGATCTGATGGCGCTGGTGTCGGCTCTCGCCTGGCTTTGTAATCAGAAAATGCTGGGGACAGAGGAACGCAGGCGGATGCTTGACCTGGTGATGGGCGGGCTTCGGCGCTAAAGGTGCCGCATTGCTGCGGGCGGACGCAGCCGCTTAGTCCTGTGCCTTGAAGCCGGCCGCCTCGATTGCCGACAGCGCGCACATCTCGTCATTGTCGCTGCTGTCGCCGGTTATCCCGATCGCGCCGGTTGGCGTACCGTCACCATCGACGATGATGACTCCACCAGCGGCGGGGATGACGCCCCGCGGACTGATGGCGCCTAACGACGCGACAAACGACGGACGTTCAGCCGCCATGTCCGCGATCCGGCGGCTCGATATGCCAAGCGCCAACGCGCCCGCCGCCTTTCCGATCGCAATATCCGGTCGCATTGTGGATGCGCCGTCATCTCTCAGCAGGACGATGAGATGACCGCCGCCGTCAAGAATGGCAACCGTCAGCGGTTTCAGGCCAGCATGCCGCCCTTGCGCCAGCGCCCGTTGGGCGATGGCATTGGCCTGATCCAGCGTAAGCGCGCTCATTCTTCCGGTTTTCCTTATGGGCGTGAATGTTTTCCTGTGCGTTCACCTAACAGCCTGAGATGGCGGAGACCGGTGCCAATTTCGCGATTTTCCTGATGCTCCATTGAGATTGGCTTGGTTGCCGGCCGGGAGATAGCAGATCGATGGCCGGTGCCGTGCTGCTTTGATCCTCATTCAGATCTGCGCCGATCCATTCCCTTTTTCAGCGAGCGACGGAAATGAAAGCTCTGGTCTGCGTCAAGCGGGTGATCGATTACAATGTAAAACCCCGCGTAAAGGCCGATGGTACGGGCGTGGACCTGACCAACGTCAAAATGAGCATGAACCCTTTCGACGAGATCGCGGTCGAGGAAGCGATCCGGTTGAAGGAACGCGGTGCGGTCGAGGAAGTTGTGGCCATTTCGATTGGCCCGGCGAAAACGCAGGACGTTCTTCGCACGGCGCTCGCCATGGGTGCGGATCGCGGGATATGGGTGGCGGTGGAGGGCTTCGATGCCGAGCCGCTTGCTGTTGCAAAGATCGTTGCGGCGATCGCCCGCGAAGAACGACCCGATATCATCATCACCGGAAAACAGGCGATCGACGACGATAGCAATCAAGTGGGTCAGATGGTGGCCGCGCTGCTCGACTGGCCGCAGGGAACCTTCGCAAATCAGATCGGCGTCGAAGGCAACGACCTGCTGGTGAAGCGTGAGGTGGATGGAGGATTGGAGACGGTTCGCCTTTCGATGCCCGCGGTGGTCACTGCCGACCTTCGTCTCAACGAACCGCGCTATGCCTCGCTGCCCAACATCATGAAGGCGAAGTCAAAGCCGCTCGCGCACATGAGCGCCAATGATCTCGGAGTCGACATCACGCCCCGGCTGCGAACCATACGGGTTAGCGAGCCACCGGCACGCAGCGCGGGGATTCGCGTGGGTAGCGTGGATGAACTGGTGAACGCCCTTAGAACATCGGGAGTGATCGCGTGAAAGTTCTGGTCTGGGCTGAGCATGACGGCCAGTCGCTCAAGGAAACGACCCACGCGGTCGTTACCGCTGCCGCAATGCTGGGTGAGGTGCGTTTACTGGTTGCCGGCGAAGGGGTAAGCGCCATCGCGGACGATGCCGCGCGCATCGCAGGGGTGGTCAGGGTGTTCGTCGCGGATCATTCAGTCTTTGCCCATGGATTGCCGGAAAATGTTGCGCCGTTGGTCGAGAAAATGATGGCGGATCACGACGCCTTCCTTGCGCCTACAAGTTCACATGGAAAGAATATTGCGCCCAGGGTCGCCGCACTGCTCGATGGCATGCAGATCAGCGAGCTTCTGTCGGTGGAAAGTGAGGATGTCTTCACCCGCGCCACCTATGCCGGAAACGCCATTGCGACTGTCCAGACGACGGATAGGAAAATCATCGCCACGGTGCGTCCGACCGCTTTCGAAAAGGCTGCAAAGGTGGACGTGCCCGCAGCGATCGAACCGGTTGCCTGGGTTGCGGCAGGCGGCCGATCCACCTTTGTTGGTGCCGAAATCTCGGTTTCGGAACGGCCGGAGCTGGCCGCCGCTGCAGTCATCGTGTCTGGCGGGCGCGCCCTGCAAAATGGCGAGAATTTTCGCGCCATCATCGAACCGCTGGCGGACAGATTGGGCGCTGGCGTGGGAGCGAGCCGGGCGGCTGTGGACGCAGGTTTTGTGCCCAACGATTATCAGATCGGCCAGACCGGAAAGATCGTCGCGCCGGAATTATACGTCGCCATCGGCATATCGGGGGCCATCCAGCACCTCGCCGGCATGAAGGACTCCAAGACGATCGTTGCGATCAACAAGGATGAGGACGCACCTATTTTTCAGGTTGCCGACTTCGGACTAGTAGCTGATCTGTTCCAGGCTGTGCCTGAACTTACGGCAAAGCTGGATCGCAGCTGACGGGGTGCAGCGTTCTTCAAACAGGCCAGCGGCGAAGGTTGCGCCGACGAACGACTCCGCCCGCCGCACAACTTGGTACGATCCAAAAACAACCGTAAGCTATTGATTTAACTGGAAAATATTGGAGCGGTAGCGGGAATCGCAAAGCTCACCTAACAGTTTGTAATCAAATCAAATGCTGCGGTGCAGCAAAAAATTAGGCCCCATACAGTGGCCCCATTCCCTTTTCGTAAATCGGGTTTGAAGCTTAAACGTGGCTCGCTGGCGGGCCGCGATTGGACAAAGGAACTATACCTCGTCGGGCCGCTCCGGGCAATTTCCAACGCTCCTACTGAGTTCGCCTTCCTTGGTTGGTCTGCAGCCGACCACAGCCGGTCGTTGGGATCGGCCTACGCGAACGACTGCTCCAGCCAATAGCCGTCATTCGGGGCGCTTCAGCCTGTGCGGCAAGATCTGCGAACATTGCTGCCAGTGGAAGACGATGCCACGGGTCCGAAAGCTGGTTCTCGTTAACGCTGGCGATCGGCCACCAGTTAGTGGCACTGCCCTAGTCAGGTTCTGTCAACGTTCCATTGGCCAAGATGCGCTAGTCATGAGTCGCCAGGTACTCACTCCCGCTGCCATCGCGCTCAACCGTTTCGGACTCGGAGCAGTTGCTGGCGAAGCGGCGCCGGGAGATCCAAAACGCTATCTGCTAGACCAGTTCCAGCGTTTCGAAGCATCCACTCCCGACTTCGCCCAGCTTCCTGACGGCGGTGCGCTGGTGACGCGATACCTCGCCGACCGGCGCGACATGCGTCAGGCCACACCGCGCACGACTCCGCAGGCCGATCCGATGGGCAATGCTCCTGCCAGGCCGCAACGGAGCGACGAGCAGCGCGCGATGCGGCGCGACTACGCGCAGGAGGTTCGCGCGCTCTATCGGCAGGCAGCGCAGGCCCGGATGACAAGCGCCCTGTCCACGCCAGCGCCTTTCATCGAGCGTATGGTTCATTTCTGGGCGAACCATTTCTGCGTTTCTGCCGACAATCCGCAAACAATTGCTCTGGTCGGGGCATTCGAGCGTGACGCGATCCGGCCGAATGTGCTCGGCAGGTTTGACGATATGCTTATCGCCGTTGAGCAGCATCCGGCCATGCTGATCTACCTGAACCAGGCTCAATCGGTCGGTCCCAACAGCCCTGCCGCGCAGACGGCTGCGATGCGAAATCCGAACCGAAGGCGCGGGCTCAACGAAAATCTCGCGCGCGAGATCATGGAACTGCACACCCTTGGCGTGCGATCAGGCTACACCCAGACGGACGTCACCGAATTCGCGCGAGCGCTCACCGGCTGGACTGTTTCCGGGATGGGTGGTGGAATGCCCGGAGAGCCCATGGCTTTCCGGTTCCGCCCGCGCCAGCATGAGCCGGGCGCGCGAAAGATCGTCGGTCGGACATACGATCAGCCTGAAGCTGACCAGGGCCGCGCTGTGCTCGCCGATTTGGCCGCCTCGCCGCAAACCGCGATGCACGTGGCCACCAAGCTCGCTCGGCACTTTGCTGGCGACACACCGCCGCAGGCATTGATCGACCGGCTGAAGGCGACGTTCACGCGGACAAGGGGCGACCTACCGGCGCTTTACCGCACACTGATCGAAAGCCCCGAGCCGTGGGCTCCCGACGCGGTCAAGTTCCGTAACCCGTGGGACTGGACAGTAGCCTCGCTGCGCCTGCTCGGTCCGGGCGTGCTGAGCCAGATGCAGACCGTCAACGTTCTCGATCAACTCGGCCAGCCGGTGTGGAAGCCGGGCTCGCCCGCCGGATGGGACGACCTGGCCGCGAGTTGGGCCGCGCCCGATGCGCTGCTGCGCCGTGTCGAGATCGCCCAGCGCCTCGCCTCGTTGGCCGGCGATCGGATCGACGCCCGGACAGCGGGTCCGCAACTGCTGCCCGGCTCGCTGAGTCCCGCAACGGCAGAGCAGGTCGCCCGCGCGGAGAGCCCGGCAACGGCGCTGGCATTGCTGCTGGTGTCGCCCGATATGTTGAGGAGATAGCATGGTTTTTCCTCTCGATCGGCGCGCGTTCATTAGCCGGGCGACACTGGCCGCAGGCGCGGCATTCGTTCCGCATATCGCATTCGCGGCGGCGCCCACTGACCGGCGTTTCGTGTTCATCATTCAGCGCGGGGCGGCCGATGGGCTCAACATCGTCGTTCCATATGCCGATCCGGCTTACCGCACTTTGCGCGGTTCGCTGGCGATCGACCCGGCCGGTGCGACCAGGCTCGACGGCACCTTCTCCCTGCATCCCGCTTTGGTCGAAGTCGGCAAGATGTACGGTCAGAACCAGGCCCTGTTCGTCCACGCCGTCGCTTCGCCTTATCGCGATCGTTCGCATTTCGATGGGCAGAACGTCCTCGAGACTGGTGGCGTGGCGCCCTATGCGGTCAAGGATGGCTGGCTCAACCGGCTCGCCGGCCTGGTGTCAGCGCCGAGCGGATCGGCGATCGCACTGGCACCGACGATTCCGCTTGCGCTGCGTGGCTCCGCGCCGGTCACTTCTTATGCCCCTTCGAAGATCCCCGAACCATCGGACGACCTGATGGTCCGCGTCGGTCAACTCTACGCCGCCGACGAACAGCTCCACCCGCTGTGGTCCGCCGCAGTCGACGCCAAGAGCGTAGGCGAAGGCGCGACGACGGAAAAGGGTGCGGCGGCGCTCGGCAAGCTGACAGCTGCCTTCCTGACTAGGCCTGACGGCCCACGAATTGCAATGCTCGAAACCGGCGGCTGGGACACGCACAATGCTCAAAATGGACGGCTGACTGCCCAACTCAGGACGCTCGATGCGCTGGTTGCCGCGCTGCGCTCGGGCATGGGTTCGGACTGGAGCAACACGACGGTGCTCGTCGCCACCGAGTTCGGTCGGACAGCCGCAGCAAATGGTACGGACGGCACCGATCACGGCACCGGATCAGCGGCGATGCTTATCGGCGGTGCGGTGAAAGGCGGACGTGTGATTGCCGATTGGCCGGGCTTGGCCTCCGCCCACCTTCACGAGGGCCGCGATCTTAAGCCCACCATCGCGCTCGATGCTGTAATCGCCGGCGCGGCGGCGGAAAGTCTGGCTCTTGATCCCGACCTCGCCGGGCGGCGGCTGTTTGCAAACATTGCGCAGCGGCCAGTCACGGGACTGGTCGCATGACCTCGGCCACCGCCCGCACGAAGGGGTCCGAGTTCGATACCCGCCGTCACAGCGTCCGCACAACCGCCGTTTCAACGCATTTGATAGAATCCGTTGATCCGCTGCTGGCCGTTCATATGCTGAACGTTGCCTCAAGAAAAATCTGCCGTTCAGTAGGCCAATCAGGAATGGCAGTAATGTCCCACGATCCCGCGTTCCGCTTCCGGCAGCAAGCGACCCAGAATACGCCGTTCGTCCGTATGAAGTGAACGTCTGGATCTGACAGGAGCCGCCGGTCAAGCGTGATTAAACCGCTGGATCGGCAGTCTGCCAAATATCGGCCTTCAATCGATTGCCTTGGCTTCCCGCAAAAGCGGCTTCGGGAACGCCCGACCGTCCCGGTTCTCCATCTCCGATCTGTCATTTTGGGAAAACTCAATCGGGAACAGGTTTCGGGAAAGCCCGGTCCGCCGTCCGGCTGTCTGCGAGCGTCGGCGACGATCTTCTCGCAACACGTTCGTTTCTGGGAAAGCCGGGTTAGCACTTCCACTGCCACAACGTCCACTCACCTCGCTGGATTTTATGATCCGGGGGTTCTGACACTAGCGAACCCACGTAAGCGGGGCGGGTCAAGATAGCTTCATAACCGGACGGTTGTGACACCTTCTTGCCGCAAACAATGATGCTTCTGTAAGTGGGTCTGCCTTCACGCGAGAAACCTCGCTTGCCTTGTAGCTAAGCCTGCCATCACTTCATCCCTGATGCCCAATAGTGCGCTTTCGTCGGCTCCATCGCGTGCCTGAACGGCGATGCCTTGTTGTACCGCCAAAAGGTAGTCGGCCAATCGATCGGCCGCCTCACGATCGAGCCAGCGGCTCAAACCGTCTGCAATGCGTCGCCGCAATTCCATTCTGCGATCGCGCAACTCGCCAGCGAGCTCCTGGTGAGCCGGCCCTCCCTCGACCAAGCCAATCGAGATCATGCAACCGCGTTCCTCGGCGACAACCGCCTTGATCGCCGCCCCGAGCAGGCCCGACACAGCCTCCTCAAGCGTCGCCGCGCCTATCATGCCATCCACCGCACCTGGAAGAGCGGTATAGCGATCAAGCGCCTCTCGATAGAGCCCGGCCTTGCTACCGAACGCGGCATAAAGGCTGGGAGGTGCGATCCCGATCGCCGTGGTCAGGTCAGAGATCGAAACACCCTCATAACCATGGCGACGAAACAGACGCATCGCGGTGTCCACCGCCTCATCGCGATTGAACGTGCGCGGACCGGATGAACGGCGAAGACGAGGCTTATTCATAGCGGTCACTAAAGAGCTCTTGACGGCCAAAATCAAGCCGCTTATCTGTATTGAACACTAAAGATAAGGATTGCGTCTTGAATCGTCTGCCTTTCCCCACCGTCACAGACTTCGGCTCCGTGCACGCGGTTCCGACCCTGCCCACCGGCTTCCTCGACGTGTTCGAAAGCTACCGGGTGCCTAGCGGCGAGATCGCGCTCCACGCAGTAGTCGGAGGAGAGGGGCCGCCCCTGCTCCTGCTCGGCGGATGGCCGCAGAACTGGTATATCTGGCGCGACGTCATGCTGCCGTTGGCCGAACGCTTCACGGTGATCGTACCGGACCCAAGAGGGCTGGGGATCTCGGACAAGCCAGACGGTGGTTACGACACCGGCACCATGGGGCGCGACCTCTTCGGGCTGATGTCTGCCCTTGGCCATGAACGCTTTGCGATGGTGGGCCACGATTGCGGCATGTGGGTCGGCTACGCAATGGCAGCCGATCAGCCGGAACGGATCGCGCGCATCGCGTTGGGTGAGGCAATCGTCCCGGGCGTGGCCATTTCACCGCCCTTGATCCCGGACGAGCGCCCGCTGAACGACTTCCTCTGGCATAACAATTTCTGCCGCGTGCGCGGTGTGACCGAGGAGCTTGTCGTCGGGCGCGAGGAGATATTCTTCGACTACCAATTCACCAAGATCGACGTGCCCAATCCGATCCCCGCTAACATTCGGGCCTTCTACATCGACCTCATCAAACGCGATCGGGCGACGTTGCGGGCGAGTTTCGAATATTACCGTGCGATCGATGAGGACATTCCTGCCAATCGTGAGCGGATGAAGACCAGGCTCACGATGCCGATCCTCGGTTTTGCCGGCGCGCTGGCGTGCGCGGGGGCAGTCGAAGAGCAGCTTCGGCGTGTTGCCGACGATGTGGAATGTGTAATTATCCCTGACTGCGGACACTTCGTGCCCGAGGAGACGCCCGAGGCTTTTCTTGAGCTGCTCACGGCGTTCCTTGCGCCGTATGACGCGCATGCGCGCTGATCCGGCTACATCTCAAACGATACTGGAAACACCATGGTTGATCCCCAAGGCTTAAATCGACGCGGAATGCTCTTCGGCCTTGGCGCAGCAGGGGTCGTTGCGTCTGCGGCTCCTGCATTTGCCGATGTCACTCGCACATCAAAACGTCCGGCGCTTCAGGCTTTGGAGGTCAAATCCTTGGACGGGACCACGTTAACAGGCGACATAGCAGGTGATGCCGGAGCGCCGGAAATCCTCTTCATTCACGGGCTGCGCCAAAGCCGGCTGAGCTGGGATCGCCAATATGACGATCCCTTGCTGGCAGGCTTTCGGAAGGTTCGGTTCGATCTGCGCGGGCATGGCGACTCAGACAAGCCGGCAGACCCGGCACGCTATGCGGACATGAGCCGCTGGGCTGACGACATCGCAGCCGTCATCAAAGCCGCCGGACTGCGCCGCCCGGTGCTTGTCGGCTGGTCCCTGGGCGGGTTCGTCACCGGGGCATACCTTGCCAAATATGGCGATGCGAATGTTGCAGGCATCAATCTGGTCGATGCTGTGACCAAGCTCTCCCCCGACCTGCTAACGCCACTCGCCGGCCGGTATGCGGCGTCGACGAGTTTGCATGACCTTGCCGAGCGAACAGCCGAAACGGCCGACTTCCTCCTCGCGTGTTTCCATCAGCCCCCTGTCGGCGCGGACCTCCGGCAAATGCTGGTGGTAAACGGCATGACTGCTCGGGCGGTCAACGAAGGCTTCACCCGGACGAAGACACCGGACATGGAGCCGGTATTCGCCCGCTATCGCAAGCCTCTGCTGCTGACCCATGGTGCTCACGACAGACTTGTCCGACTGGCGATGTCAGAGCGGATACACGCACTCCGCCCGGACGCCAGGCTCTCGGTTTTTCGTGACAGCGGACATAGCCCGTTCTACGAAGAAGCGAAGCGTTACAACTACGAGCTGTCCACCTTCGTTTCCGCATCACGAGCGTCGGCATGATGATCGACGCGCAATCATCGCCGGTGGCGCTGCCTTGGCGGTAACCTCGGCCGTGCCGGTATTCGGTAAAGAGGGCGCTCCCTTCTTTCCCGGGTTCCGCCTGCTTGATGTCGAGGCAGGTGGTGTCCGCTTCGCAGGTGTCATCGGTGGCTCTGGTCCTCCGTTGCTGCTCATCCACGGCTATCCCGAGACGCATATCGCTTGGCGCAAGGTCGCTGGACGCCTTGCCCGTGAGTTCACTGTCATCGCTCCTGACCTGCCGGGCTATGGCGCGAGCCGCGTTGCACCCGAGGGGCCGCGATGGACCAAGCGACGTGTCGGCGAAGCGTTGGTCCTGCTTATGCGCACGCTTGGTCACAAGCGTTTCGCGGTCGTCGGACACGATCGCGGGGCGCGCGCCGGCTATCGTCTGGTGCTCGACCATCCTGGCATTGCCATGGCGTTCGCCGCGCTCTCGGTTGTTCCGACGCTGGATGCTTTGGAGAACGTCGATTACACGTTTGCGCACAAAAATTACCACTGGTTTCTGCTCTCGCAGCCGAACGCCCTCCCCGAATTGCTTCTTTCCGCAGCACCCGACGCCGTGCTGGATTGGGAGTTCGAGGTCATTAACGCTGCGGACGATAGCGTGATCGAGCCGGCAGCACGTGCGGCATACCGTGAAGCATTCCGCAACCCCGCTGTCCGACATACGATGTGCGAGGACTATCGTGCAGCGCTGACGGAGGACCTGGAGTGCGACCGTGTTGATCGGGCGAACGGCCGCGAGATCGATTGTCCGGTGTTGGCGCTATGGCCTACTTACCAATCTGTCAAAAAGCCTTTCCCTGATGAGATATGGCGTCGATGGGCGGGCAGCGTCGTTGGCGCGACTACAACCGGAGATCATCTGCAGCCTGAAGATCGCCCTGCGGAGGTATTGGCTGCTCTTGTTCCGTTTCTCCAGCAGCACTTATGATGACGAAACCGCACCGGCTACTGCGAATTGCTTTCATGGTAAGGGTCTGCGACGTCACGCATTGCGACCGCTTTACGAGGTGTCACGACCGAACGGTTGTGACACCTCGAATTACCAGCTCCGCATTCTCACTTTTGCCAACGCAACGGGTTTCGGGATGCGTTCGGCATTCCCGTTTCTCGATCTTTTTCGGGACGCTCACGGGCGGCCGCTCTCGGTCGAACCCGTCGTTCACCGAGATTGTCGCGGACGGCAGTTTTGTCCCAGACCCGGTTGTTCGCGCTAGTCGTCGCGCCGCGTCAGCCAATGGCGGGTTTCAGGATCGGCGCCCCCACATCAACGACGAAGTTTGGGCTGCGAAGCTGCCGCTATCTGGCCTCTTCAACCCGATAGAACATCGGATTGCGCATCCACTCGTTGACGGCCGACTCCCGCCATCCGGCACAGCGGGTGGCGATGCGCACCTGTCTGGGAAAAGTGCCGTCCTGGATTTTCCGGTAGAGGGTGGCGCGGCTGAGCCCGGTGCGGTCGAGTACCGTGTTGAGGCGTAGGATGCGGTCGGGGGGCGGGTTGGTCATGATACAATCTTCCTGAGTTATGGTCGGTCGTCTTGCTCCCCTGGATGAGATTTGAGATGCTATCGACGGACGTCAAGAGTGCCGAAAACAGTGCCAAACCGCCGATTCTTTCCATATCTGTCCACAGACGTTTGGACTTGTAACGGTTTTGCGCCGGTCACCTGAGCGATTAGAGCTCGCAACAGGAGACCGACGAGATGATCAAGCATACCGAAGAGTTCAAGCAGGAGGTTGGAAGGGCGCAGCCATGCCGGGGGCATGGCGAGCACTGACAAGCGCATTGCGCTGACCAGCGGGTTGCCCCGTGATCGGGTCGCATCGGACTTGGGGATAGGGAAGTCGACGCTGGGCAAGTGGGTGTCGCAGTATCGGCCCAGTGATTTGGGTTCAGCGCCGCAGGCAGATCTGGCGCGTGAGAATGAACGCCTTCGCCTTGAGAACCGTGTGCTGCGGGAGGAGAGGGAAGTGCTAAAAAAGGCCACGCAGTTCTTCGCGAGCCAAAGGCCGTGAAGTTCGCATTTGTGCATAGCTGGCGGCATCGGTGGCCCGTTGAACTGCTCTGTCGTGTCATGGATGTCAGTGAACGCGGCTATCGTTCCTGGCGCTCGCGACCGATCAGTCGGCGGGAGCGGACGGATATGAAAGTGCTGGCCCATATCAGGGAACAGTACAGCCTCAGCCTCGGTAGCTATGGTCGTCCGAGGATGACCATGGAACTCAAGGAGGTTGGGCTCGAGGTTGGTGAGCGCCGGGTCGGGCGGCTGATGAAGATCAACGGGATCAAACCAGTCCGCACGCGCAAGCACAAGGTCACGACCGATAGCCACCATCGTCTGGGGGTCGCAGCGAACTGGCTGGACGGCGACTTCACCGCCGATGCGCCCAACCGTAAATGGGCGGGCGACATCACCTATATCTGGACCTCAGAAGGCTGGCTCTACCTTGCAGTCATTCTCGACCTGCATAGCCGACGTGTCGTTGGTTGGGCTGTCAGTGACAGGATGAAGAAGGACCTGGCGATCAGGGCGTTGGATATGGCGGTACGCTTGCGCCAGCCCCCTGAGGGCTGCCTTTTCCATTCGGATCGCGGCAGCCAATATTGCTCATATGACTATCAGAAAAAGCTGCAGGCCTATGGCCTGCGTCCATCGATGAGCGGCAAGGGTAATTGCTACGACAACGCCTCCGTCGAGACGTTCTTCAAATCCCTGAAGGCCGAACTCATCTGGCGGCAGAGCTGGCCGACACGGCGTCAGGCAGAAGCCGCCATCTTTCAGTACATCAACGGGTTCTACAACACCCGTCGCCGACATTCATATCTGGGCGGCATCAGCCCGCTCGCGTTCGAAGCCAAGGTGGCATAATGAGATAGGTGACCGGCACAAAACCGTTACAAGTCCAAACTTCATCCGCCAGAGTCGCGAGCCAGACGGGGAGATCACTAGAAAGAGGCCCAGCTCATCATAAAGCTTATAGGGCTTATCGCGCGTCTTGGCTCGGCGAATTGCTATATCCGTCAATGACATAGGTCAGGCCATTCATGGCGAGGCCCCCAGCCTTGGGGGCCTCGTGCATTTTTTGGCCGGCTATTTTCGAAAAAGGCCCCACTTTTGCCTGGGCTTCCATGGCATGAGACGAGACTTCACGAGCCGGATGACCCGAAAAATACCGTAGAATTCAGCGGCTTGTAAAGCTGTCGGGGATGTCCTGAGATCGAGAATTGGAGCGGGTAGAGGGAAGTGTGCTGCATCATGTATGCGCGGGTTCGATTCCTATGCTGTGCGTTTTGCGCGCATTTCGGCCAGACTTTCGATGCTTTCGCCGGTGGCGAGGCGCAGCGCTTCGTCCAGCCGTCCTTCGACCTTCACGTCGACACCGCGCCCCTGTGCCTTTGGCGTGAACGTGACGCGGTGGATAAGGGCGCGGAAGCGGGGGACCGCTTCCAGCGTGGCCGCAGGATCTGCGAGCGCATCATGCAGGTTTGCAATTTCGCGGCGATACTGATCGAAGATGCCGGGGACCATCGCCACGATATTGAGCGCGTCCAGCTGCGCCAGTTCCATGTTCAATGCTTCGCGGACCGTGCGTTCAGCGGCGGCCAGCGCGACGATTTCCGGCACATCGCCGCCCCCGTTGGCGATCGCCAGCGCGAGCCGTTCAATCTTTCGATTGCTTTCCCCCAGCTTGCGTTCCAGCCGCTGCCGCTGGTTGCGTTCGTCCGCCAGTCGCTGTTCGCGGGCCGTGCGATATTCCCGCTCATAGGCTTCGGCCAGATCGGGGTGCAGCAGGTCATGGATCAGCGCGTGCTGCACCGCCGCCATGTAAAGTCCGGTTTCGATCTGTCGCCTGTTGGTGCAGCCATTGCCGCGCCGCCGGCCACCGCATGCCCAGCTTTCCCGGTTCACCTTGATCCAGCCTTCGCCGCATTCTCCGCAATAGCCAAGCCCGGACAGCATGTGTTTCGGCCGCACCTGGCGCTGGAAACTGCCGCCGCTTCGCCCGGCCAGTTCGGCATGCGCGCGGTCCCAGACATCGCGATCGACGATGGCCAGATGCGGCACCGGCTGCATGCGCCATTCCGCCTGATCGATCGCGCGGATCACGGCTTTGCGCGTGGTGGGGTTTTCGACCTTCGCCGTGCGCCCGACGATCAGTTCGCCGATATAAAGCCGGTTGCGAATGAGGCCGTTCTTGCGCTTCAGATCGCCGGTGATTGTCGTGGAACTCCACGTGCCGCCGCGCGGCCCCTTGATCCCCTCTGCATTCAGGGATTGGGCGACCTGCAGCGCGGATCGGCCGGAGGCGATTTCGCGAAAGATGCGGCGCACGATGTCGGCCTGGTCCGCATCGATTTCGCGAAGGCCACGGATGACGTCGCCGCGATCGGACAGGCGGTTCGCCTGACGATAGCCATAGGCGATGCCGGCGGGTGCGCGCCCCTGTTCCACGCTGGTGCGCTGCCCGCGCCGGATGTTGTGGGCGATGTCGCGCCGTTGCTGCGCGTCGACGGCCGCCTTGATCGATGCGGTCAATCCTTCCACCACGCCATCGGCCAGCGTGAACAGGCGGCAGTCGGCGAAGCGTAGGATATCGCGAATGTCCAGGCCGTCGCGCTCGTTGCGCGCGATGCGGCTGGTGGTGTCGGTCAAGACCTGATCGATGCCGCCCGATTGCACCCGTTCCAGCATGGCGGCAAGGCCGGGCCGCGCGGCGGCATCGATCCCCTTGCCTCCGCTGATGGCAGCATCGCAATACTCGCCAAGGATGGTCCAGCCTTCACGATCGGCACGGGCGCGGCAATCGGCCAGCTGCCCTTCGATCGAACGGCTATTCTGAAGATCGGTGCTGTATCGAGCGTAAATCAGCGTCCGCATGGTTGGGCTTTCGCGAAACAGGGGAATCGGGCGTATCGGAACGGGCGGCGGCCAGCGCGGCAAAATCGCGCGCTTCGGCCGCGCGCGCAAGAGCGCGCACGAATTCCACCAGTTCCGGCCGGGCCGGTGCGGTGAAACCGTGCGACAGCGCGTTCATGCAGCCGCCCGTTGCGGCTGGGGAAGGGCTAGCGGTCCGCCGCGCTGTTGCCACCACAGCAGCGCTTCGATGGCGTCGCGGGTGTCGTGGGCGGCCAGCATAGGGGCGACGACGTCGCCGAACTGGTCAGCCAGCTGCGACAGCAGCGCGCCGTTGCGGGCGGCGCGGTAAGCCTCCGCCGGCAGTGCCGCGATCAGCTTGTTCAGCTGGCGATCGGCGCGGGTCAGGGCAACCTGCAGCGCGGCAAGGCATTGCGCGGGACTGGCCGGCGCAATCATCGGCGCATCGGGCATGGCGCTGGCCGCACGGCACCATTCGTCGCGGAGCGTAAGCCATGCGTTCAGTTCGCGGTTCGCGTCGCCTTCGTCCAGCTTGCCCGCCCGGATCAGCGGACCGAACGCGACCGTGCGGCGGGCGACGGCCGCGATGGTTTCGGCGCGCAGGCGCTGGCCATCGAACGCGAAGCGGGGGGCGTCTTCGGTCATTGTCCGACCAGTTCACGAAAAAGGATCGGCTCGACCGAGCCGTCAGAATTTACCCGGTCAAGCCATCGATCGGCGGTGGGTTCGTCCCCTGCCCATTTTTCCGGGAAGGTGCGCGCCGCAATCAGTTCGCGGATTCGCGCTTCCTCTTCCTCGTTGATCAGGTCGACAGATGCGCGACGCTGGATGTCCAGGATGCGTGTCAGAGCATGCTCACGGGCTTCAAGGGTGAGCGGTCCCATCCGTTGCGGATTTTTGGCGATGGAGCCGTCCTTCAAACGCTCTAGCCCGACCTTGCGGTGGCGCTGTGCTGGTTCCCGCATCCATCGGTAAAGCGGCTTCAGTTCCATCAGCGGCGACAGATGCGCCCATGCCGGCATGGCAATGATCGTTTCCAGCGCAGTGTCCTTCTGCGCCAATGGGCAGCCAATGCAGCCGGTGCGTGCATTGATTTCTTCTGCGTCGTCGCCGCCATAGGCATCGGCCAGAATGGTGGTTGGCCAATTTCCAAATTCGGGCTGCGGCGCAAAAACTTTGAGCCAGTCCCAGACCGTGCAGACCCGCCAATGCAGGAGCGGGGCCAAAGTAGCGATGCGTCCCCGAATGCCTTTTGCGTCCGGTAAAACCTGTTGATACCAGCCCTGTCCACATTCTGCGCCGTCCTTGGAACAGGACATTGCGATGCGGCCGTCTCGCACCGCGCTTTCCCCCTCGCGGACGCCGGTCAGCATCAGCGCTGTGCCCGGAAGGTTGGCGATCACGGTCAGCAAAGCTTCCGCCATCGGCTCCACCTTGATCTGCCGAGTGCACCAGCGCAGCGTATTGTTGTTGGGCGGGGGCACACCGCGCCCGAGGATGTAAACCATGAAGCGCTTGTCGAGCGATGCCCGAACGATGTGCACGTCGATCCAATTGCGTTGGCGCAGCTTTGCAATGATCGCGTCGGCCGATCGTTGGATCGGGGGCAGTTCCTGCCTGGTGTCGGCGTAAAAGACGTGCAGGCGATCAGGCTGGGGAATTTCCCCCGCGTCGACCAAGTGAATTAGCAGGGTCAGCATGGCGGTGCTGTCCTTGCCGCCTGACCATGCCACCGCGACGTGCTGATGGTTTGGCCAGTATGCCCGAAGAGACTGCAGCGTCAGTTCGACCATCTCTTCGTGCACCATGCGGACGCCGCGAGCGAACAGGTTATCGACGGCTGTCATCCCCAGTGCCCCCACAGCTGCAGGGCCGCGAGCGCCAGAAGGATGGTCAGCAGCAGCGAAGAGCCGATGATGAAGCGCAGGGCGCCGCTGGGCCGCGAAGGCTGCATGGGCTGGATGCGGCTGGGGTGGCGGGGCTTCATGCCATGCGCTCCCACTCTATTTCTTCGATGCCCTCGAAGTCCTCGCGCAGATAGTCCGCCCATTCGATCAGAGCGTCGACATCGGCAACGGGATCTTCCCCCACCGTTTTTACGATGTCGGGAATGCCCAGATGCACCGTGCCGCCGCCGAAATCATGCAGGACGCTGGTATCCCGCACGGCATCGAATATCTCGCTGATCCAGCCATAGCCGTGCACCGTGCAGACGCGCAGCGCGCCGTCAGGCTCCGCGTTGCCAGCGCAGAATTCCAGCATGCCGGAAGCCCAGGCATAAAGCGTGACCTGATCGGCAGGGGGGGCTGACATCGTCACGCCGCGCCTCCCTCGGTCAGGCCGGGCATCAGGGCGGTGTGGCCGTGTGGGGCGGGGATCAGGGGGATGACGTTTTCGCTGGCTGCGGCCGCAGCATGGGCGATGGACAGGCAATCGCGGCCCAGCTGTTCCAGAATATCGGGCGTCACGATGGCGCGACCGACGGTCAGGCCATCGGCATCCTGAAAGCGCAGGGCAAGCACCGCCGGCTTGGTTCGATTGCTGGTGCGGATGGCGCGATAGTGGATCTGACCGACCAGCGGAATAGACTGGCCGCCGTCAGGGGCGAGGGCGATATCGATATGTGCGGACATGGGAGCCTCCCGTGTGGTGACGGGAGACGTATTGCATAATACGCAAATTCATCGCAATACAAAATTTGCGTTTTGCGCAAAGAGTATGACTACTCCGGGATAACGGCAGCCACTACGATTGCGATTATCCTTGCCTCGCTGACGCCGGGTTCGGCTTCGTCCGCGCGGAAACTGCGCTGAAATTGAGGATTGTGAGAGCGCGGCACGAGCCATTCCACGCCATCGGCGTCGCGCATATACTCCTTCACCGTGGTTTCAATGCCATCATAATCCCGCACGCGCTGGACGATTACGCGCTTCCCATTCGGGATTTGAAAATCGCCATGATAGGCCGCGCAGTCGAGAATTGTGCCTGGGGGATATACCGCGTTCATGCTGTCGCCCACGACACGAAGCCCGAACCGCTCCCGTAGCGGGGCGGTCACATCTGCCCGCCCGGTATATCTTTCCCATTCGTCGTCAGGCACTTCCCAAGCCTCACGCCAAACGCCGGCTTGCACTTCACCCTTCACGTAGAGGGTGGGACCGAGCGCAGCATAGGGCGTGTCGTCTTCGTCGAAGATGTCGGCAATACGGCAGTTATAAGCGGCGGCAAGCGCAGGCAGTCGCTCCGACGGTATGTTGTTGTTGCCGCTCTCCCAACGGGAAAGCTGAGACACCGAAAAGCCCGAGCGCTCCGCCATGGCTTCCAGCGTCAGGTCCTGTTTTTCGCGAAAATCCTTCAGTCTTATGCGCATTGCGCAGGGCTGACACAGCGCCGAAAGCTGTGCCATAGCGTGATACGCAAAATTGCTGTTGACGCTAGTTTGCGTAATGCGCAATAAGGCGCTCATGAAGCTGTCAGACTATCTTGCGCAGCCGGGGCGAACCGCCACCGGGCTAGCCGCCGAAGCAGGCGTTGCTGTGTCGACCATCACGCGGGCTGCGCGAGGCGACATGATGCCGTCACGCGAACTGATGCGAGCCATCAACCGCCTGACCGACGGCCAAGTGACACCAAATGATTTCGTGGGGATCGATGAGGACATGGCAGAATCATCGCCAGTTTTGTCCCCAGCTTCAGCCGGTAAATCCGGCGGTCTTACCGCAGCGCAGCAGAGCGAGGCGGCGTGATGGACGGCGTGAATAACCAATCCGCAGCGGCCGTCCGTCGGTCCGGTATCATGGGCATGATACCGATCTGCACGATTTCGGTGGCGCGCAACCCGCTACCTCGGTCGATGGGCGTGATTTTTCCAGTGGTCACGCGTCGACGCAAGTTTTGCAGTCTTCATGGCCTGCTTGGCAAATTGCGCGAAAAGCGGGATCGGCATGGTGACGATGACGTCATCGTGACCTGGCATCCGAAAACACATCGCGCAAAAACGTTGGCCGCTGTCGTCGAAGATCGTGCCCATCTCCACGGCATCAATGCCGAGCGGTGCAATGACGATTTCCGCCAAAATTCATCTCCCCAGGGTGTAGAATCAGAGGGTTGCACGATAGCAATGCCCGGCGCGGCGTCACCCGGTAAAAGCGGGGGGCAGGCGTGATGGGAAAAATGAAAGCCATCGAATGGGCATCGCTCGGCAATGCCGAGCGCTTCGTCAACCGTGCGCCCAAGCTGTCGGAGGGATGGCCGGATCGCGTGCGCTGGCTCCGCTGGGAGTTGGAACGATGATTGACATTGTGACCATCAAGCTGGCGACCGATCGGCCCAGCTTTTCCGCCATGTCGGCTTCAACCGGGTCGCTTCTTGCGCTGCTCGCGCGCGACCTTGAGGGCTGCGAGCATCATGCGCAGTTTTTCGGCGAGCTCTTGGAGGGCCGCGACATCTTCCGTTGTGAGGTCGACTTCGACACCGCAGGCGCAGGGATATGTCGGCTCATACCAACTGACAGGTATCTCGGTCTCATGACCGCAATCGTGGCGGACGGTTATGCCTGCGCCGGGATTCTCGATCATGAATGGCCGGTCCTTTCCTGTTCCGTAGCATCGAACGCCGGCACGATAGCAACGCCCTGCGCGGCGTCACCCGGTAAAAGCGGAGGGCCCGCCTGATGGCGCGCACGGTCACCCTGACGCCCGACGAACAGGCGGGCAAGGCGGCGTTCAAGGCGCTGGCCAAGGCGTTCGGCGGTCAGGAAGCGGTCGAAGCCGAATTCGGCGTGCGCCAGCAGAAGGTCAGCGACATGGGCCTGCCCAATGTCGCGGAGTTCCCGACGCTGAACCTGATCGACGCGCTGGAAGAGCGCACGGTGGGCTATCCGGGCTGGCCGCATGTCACCGGCTGGCTGGCCCGTCGGCGCGGGTGCGTGCTGGTGTGCGTGCCGACCGGCGAAGCATCGGCCGAAGACATCAACGGCGCCATCGCGGTGCTGTCGCGCGAACATGGCGACGCGCTGGCCACGCTGCTGACGGCGATGGCCGACAAGCAGCTGACGCCGCGTGAGCGCGAGGACGTCGACAAGGAACTGACGGACACGATCGAAGCGGCGGTGCGCCTGCGCGCGCTGATCCGCGCCGAGTGAGCAAGGAGGGCTGATCATGGGTCATCATTTCGACATAAGCCGATATCCGGCCAGCGGCGCGCGACTGGTCGCGTCCGACCTGGTCGACGGGTGCCGCGCGATGCGGGGCATCGACACCGATTTGCCGGTCAGCGAAGGGCAGCTGGGCCTTGCCCGCTGGCTGGCGGACCGGCGCATGACGATCGCCAACGGCAATTTCGCCGATCTGCGCGCGTCCCTGCTCTATGACGGCGATCTGGCCGAACGGCTGCTGGCCGGGGAAATCGTGCCCGACGACAAGATGGCGGCGGACATCCAGCGCATGACGCAGGATGCGGTGCGGCCGCAGCATTGGGAAATGTGTCTGTCGCAGGAAGGGCCGGGCTATATTCCCCGCGCGCCTTCGCCTTGTGCCTGCAGCAGCAAAGACACAGAATTTCAGGTGCCGCGCGGCCAGCTGGGCGGCGACCTTCCCTCCGGCGCCGTGTTCGAAGCCTATTCCATTGCCGATCGCATTGACGCGTTCGTCGTGACCGGCTGCGGCCTGGCGCTGTCGCTGAACGATGCGACGGCGGCGGCGCTGATCGATGCGGTCGCGCTGGGCCGCGCCCGCCTGCGCTCGCTGCGCGGGGACGCAAAGGGCGCGGGGGCGCTGGCGGCATGATCCAGATCGGGGGGCAACAGGGCGGGCTGACGAGTGGCCTGGGCGAAAGCGCGCGGGGCGTCATCAAACCGGGCATCGTCGCGGAATGGATCGCCAGCGCGCAGCATCGCGACGTGCTGATCTATGCCCGGTGCGAGCATTTGGCACGCGGCGGCGCAGTCGGCCTTTTGATGCGGCAATATCAGGAACAGGGGCTGGTCGAACTGACGCAGCGGCGCATGGGCCGTTCCAGCATCTTCGCCCACCGCGCGTTCCGCACGGCGGTGCCGCTGCGCGCGCGGGACCGGAAGGCCGCGCCGCCGCGCCGCATCGATCCGGCGCAGGCGGACGTGCTGTCCATCGTGCAGGACGCCGACCCGCGCCTTGGCCGCATCGCCACGGCGGAAGCGATCGGCGCGGAAGTCTTCGGCGGCAGCACGGCGCGGGCGCGCAAGGTGCTGGACGAATTGCGCGAGCGCGGGCTGGTCCAGTTCCTGGCCGCGCGGTCCAGCTGGATCGCCGCCGGGGTGCAGGCCTGACCATGGCGCAGCGCCGTTCCCCGCAATGCGACGTGCCCGGCTGCACCAACAGCCGCAAGGGTCGCCAGCGGCTTTGCCCCAGCTGTTACGGCAGGCTGGGCCGCAAGGCGGAAGGGCGGCGCATCCGCGACGCCATCATCAACACCAAGGCATTCGGCCATCACAAGCTGCACCGCGACTGGTGCGCGGCGGCGGCGCAGGCGCTGGCCCCCGAGCCGGCAAGCACCGCGCCCAAGCCGTGGATGCTGTCCGAATGAGCGCCATCATCATCGTTTCCCGTGTCGTGGGGGCACGGGCAGCCGCGACGGCATCCGGCGGGTCGCAACCCGTGGGGCCGGATGCCGTCGCGCACCAGGGGACAATCGCATGCGCATGACGCAGGATCAGACCAGGCTGGCGACGATCGCCAGCGAGCGGGCGGCGGTGCTGGCCTTTGCGCGGGCGCGGGGCGAGGCCATCGACAAGATGGTCATTCGCGGCCACCTGACCGAGGAACAGGGCAGCGAGCGCAAGCGCGCGATCAGCCTGTTCGCCGACGACATCGCCACCGGCCTGCATGTGCCGGCGGTCGACATGCGCGCGATCCGCATTGCGGTGCGTGCGGCGATCGGGGCGAACAATGGCTGACCGCAGTTTCTACATCGATGCCTTTTCCGATGAAGTCATGCCCTGCGATGCCACCCTGACCGGCTGGGCTGGCTGGCTGTCCAAGCCAGCCCGCGATTGGGGCAGGCGGCGCGCCGCCCGTGATGGAGAGACCTTCACAGCATCGGCCATCGCGTGGGAAGAAGATATCGTCGCCACGCGGACGAACGGCCGTTGGAGCTTCAGTCGCGACCCGCAGGACGGGCAGTTCCTCGCCATTCGCTTCGGAAGAGGGCTAGGCTATTCTTCCGAGCATATCGTGCAGCCCGATGGCGAACCGACCAGCGATGGCTGGCGCGATCTTGAAACGCTCAAAGGCGCGCTGATCAGGATGTTGGTCAGCGACGACATCGACTGCGAAGACATCGAATATATCGCCTGTGGCCGCAGCGAAGACGGCTGGCGCATCACATTCCACGCGGGCACGCCGGCTCGCTGCACGGCGGAAAGGATCAGCAATGGCTGAAACCTGCAGCAGTGAAGGGTGCCCGAACAAGGGCGAATTCTATCCGGTCATCAAGGTGCCGCCGCAGTTCGGGCTGATGCGCGACGCGCTGCAAATCGTGGTGGCGTTGCGGGTGTGCCGGGACCATGTCGCCGCGTTCGATGCGGCGGAGTTCCTGACGCAGGACCTGCGCCACCAGCTGCGCGTGTCGCTGATGCAGCAGGGCAGGGCGATGCCCGATTTCAAGCGGATGGAAATCGCCGTCGGCCGCGTGGGCGATTCCACCTGGGTGCAGTTCCATGCCGAGCGGATGCGGGGGCAGCGCAATGGCTGACGGCACCAAGATCGAGTGGACCGACGCGACGTGGAACGTCATCAACGGCTGTTCCGTCGTGTCGCCGGGGTGCAAGCATTGCTATGCGATGCGGCTCGCCGGCACGCGGCTGCGCAATGTGGAAAGCCGTGAAGGGCTGACCGTCGATACCAAGGCCGGGCCGGTGTGGAACGGCACGACGCGCTTCAACGACAAGGTGCTGCTGGACCCGATCCGTTGGAAGCGCCCGCGCCGCATCTTCGTGTGCGCGCATGGCGACCTTTTCCATGACAGCGTGCCCGACGCATGGATCGACCACGTGTTCGCCATTATGGCGCTGGCGCCGCAGCATCAGTTTCAGGTGCTGACCAAGCGCGCGTGGCGGATGCGGCAGTATCTATCCGATCCCAAGGTGGTTCGCCGCATCTGCAACTTGGCGGCATTGTTTCGCTATGCGTGCACGCCTGACCCAGATAGGCGTCCGAGGGCATTTCAGAAGCTGATGCGGCAATCAGCGCAGCTTACGGCGTGGACGCGTGAAGGCGGCGGCGCCGCCAAAATGTTTGCGCGTCAAGAGCCGGATCGGGATTATCCCTCTTGGGTTCCATGGCCGCTTCCCAATGTCTGGCTTGGCGTGTCGGCGGAAAATCAGCACTGGTTGATGGACCGTGCCCCGCACCTGGTCGAAACGCCCGCCGCCGTCCGTTTCATCAGCTATGAACCGGCTTTGGACGCGATCGATGTCGAACCGTTCGTGCTGCCCGTTCGCCAGTGGGCCAACATGTGGGCCAACAATTATCCCTATCACTATCCCAAGCATCGGGTCGACTGGATCATCTGCGGCGGCGAAAACGGCCCCCGGCCCATGCATCCCGATTGGGCGCGGAGTGTACGTGACCAGTGCGCACAGGGCGGCGTCGCGTTCTTCTTCAAACAGTGGGGCAGCTATCTGCCCGCCGGTCAGGTGGATGCGAACGGCCGCCTTTGGAACCCTGCATGCGGCAGCAGTTTGCGGGCGATCAAATCGCTGACGGGCCGCCTGCTGGACGGCGTCACCCATGACGGGATGCCGACATGACGACGATCGGCGAGAAAGTCGCCCATGTGCGCGCGGCGGGACAGGACCGCAAGCATCACTGCCATTGGCCCGGATGCGAAGCGCAGGTGCCACCCGCCAAATGGGGATGCCTGAAGCACTGGCGGATGCTGCCCAAGCATCTGCGCGATGAAGTCTGGCGCACCTATCGACCGGGGCAGGAAAGGGACATGCGGCCGTCGGCCGCCTACCTGTCCGTGGCAAAGCGCATTCAGGAATGGATCGGGAAACAGGTCGCCGGATCGGGTCAGGGGAAATTGCTGTAATGGCGCAAGGTGTCGACTTCAAAGGATCGAACAAGGTCTATCGAGCGCCGGAAGGGCGCGATGATGTTCATGATCTTCATGTTTTCGTCAATGGCAGGTGCATCGTTTCGGCTTGGGAGTTGTCGGACGAAGAGATTGGCGAGATTGTGCGCTCGCGCCGTGTCTTCCTGTCCAGTTTCTCGGGCGATGTGCTTTTCCCCGTTTTTGTGGGGTCGGAGAGTGTCGTTCGATCGGTCGTCGTTGACTATGGCAAGGTGTGGTGATGGCCGGCCCGAACCGTTCCACGGCCGTGATGCAGCGTCGGCGCGTCGCCCCCGGCGCGCTTGACTATTTCCCTACGCCGCCGTTCGCGACGCGGGCGCTGTGCGAATTCCTGCGCAGCATCGGGCAGCAGATCGAGCAATGCCGGGTGTGGGAACCGGCCTGCGGTGAAATGCACATGGCGCGGTCGCTGGGCGAATATTTCGCATCCGTCCGGGCCAGCGACGTGCATGCCTATGGCGATCATGAACTGATCGATTTCCCGCTGATGGGGCGGCTTGGGCCGCGTTGCGACTGGTTGATTTCCAATCCGCCCTTCAACCTGGCGGAAGACTTTATCCGGGTGGCGCTCGACATCGCGGAATGCGGTGTCGCCATGCTGCTGCGGGGCGCGTTCCTGGAAGGCGAGAAGCGCTATCAGCAGCTGTTCAGGGACAGCCCGCCCAGCTTCGTCCTGCAGTTCGCCGAACGCGTCGTGATGCTGGAAGGCCGCCTGATCCGGAAGGGGGCCGTCGATCCCTTTGCCGACAAGCCCGGCACGAAGGCGTCGACCGCGACCAGCTATTGCTGGTTCGTCTGGCTGACCGACGGGCAAGAGCGCGACACACGGCTGCGCTGGATCGAACCGTGCATGCGCCGCCTGGAAAAGGCCGGCGACTATCCAAACTACGCAAGCGCGACAATCGAGGGGAGCCTGATCTAATGGCCGGCAGCGTCAACAAAGTCATATTGGTCGGCAATCTGGGCGCGGATCCCGAAGTGCGATCGTTCCAGAACGGGTCGCGGGTGTGCAACATCCGCATCGCGACCAGCGAGCATTGGAACGACCGCCAGTCGGGCGAGCGCAAGGAGCGCACCGAATGGCACAGCATCGCGATCTATAGCGGCGACGGGTCGGGCGGCCTCGTGGGCGTTGCCGAACGCTATCTGCGCAAGGGCAGCAAGGTTTATATCGAAGGCAAGCTGCAGACCCGCAAATGGCAGGATCAGCAGGGCAATGACCGATACACGACGGAAGTCGTGCTGCAGGGGCCGGGCGCGGTGCTGACCATGCTGGACGGCGCACCGGGCAATGGGGGCCAGTCGGACGGGTGGGGCAGCGGGGGCAGGCGTGATGGATCGGGCGGAGGCGAGCGCCGCCAGCCCGCGCCGAATTTCGACAGCGATCTGAACGACGAAGTGCCCTTCTAAGGCGCAGCGCCGACCGCACCATGCACTGATTTTGACCGGGGCGCCGATGGTGCCCACGGGGGGACTTTCTGACCGTGACGACACCGCCGCCGCCCCTTCCCACGATGCACCAGGCCGCGCTGCAGATCGCGCGCCGGGGCTGGCCCGTTTTCCCATGCCGCGAAAACGACCTGATCGTCACGAAGCGCGACGGATCGAGGCAGCTGCTGAAGGCCAAGGCGCCCTATACCGGCGCGGGTTGGAAGGATGCGACGACCGACGAAACGGTCATCGGCGGATGGTGGCGCCGCAACCCCAATGCGATGGTCGGCGTGAACGTCGAAAAGACCGGCTTCTTCATCGTCGATTTCGATCCCCGCACCGACGAGCTGGTCGACGAAGAGACCGGCGAAGTCACCGTCCACACATGGACGCTGGAACAGCTGAAGGCCGATCTGGAAGCGCAGATGGGCGTGCCGTTGCCGCAGTCCGTCACGTCGCGAACGCCATCGGGCGGGGTGCATGTGTGGTTTCGTCAGCCCGACGACGGCGGCCCGCGCATCCGCAATCGCGGTGTCCTGCCCGAGCATGTCGACGTGCGCGGCGATGGCGGCTATGTCGTGTTGCCGCCCAGTTACTGCGAAGGCGGTCTGGCACCCGAAGACGGCGGCAGCGGGGCGGCGCAGGGCCATTATGGCTGGCTGCGCGAGCGGGGCGACTGGCGCGACGACGCCAGCTTTGCGCCTGCACCCGCCGAACTGGTTGCCATCCTGCGCGCGCCCAAGGTCAAAGCAGGCGGCGACCGTGCGCCGGCATCCTCCCACGGCGCCGCGCCCCGGCCATCGCCTCGCCCGTCGTCACCGCCGCCGCGCGGCCGCGACGACGCGGAGACGGCCGCGATCGAGGCGATCCGGAAATATGGCGACCGCGCCCTGCTGGACGAATGCCGCAAGGTGCGCACCGCCGGCAGCGGATCGCGCAACGGCCAGCTGAACGAAAGCGCATTCAACATCGCCACGCTGGTCGACTCGGTGCCGTTCCCCGCGCTGGACGCGGGCGAGGCGCGATCGATGCTGGAATCGGCCGCTCGCGACAATCCCGGCCGCGACGACGACGCGCAACTAATCGCCACGATAGACAGCGGCTGGAACGCCGGTGCGGCGCAGCCGCGCGACCTGACCGACGTCGCCGAAGCCGCCGCAAGGCGGCGCAGGCGGCCGCATCGATCCCCCTCCGGGTCCGCCGCCCCTTCACCCCCTCCCTCCGACAGGAAAAGCGAACCAAGCTCCCAGGCGGGAGGAATAGCCGAGAGTGTGGGCGAGGCGGGGGCAGGGCGGGTCTGGGACGCGGCCCTGACGCTGACATGCGCGCAGTTCGCGATGACGGACATCGGCAATCTGGAACGCTTCGTTGCCCGGTTCGGGGCCGATTTCCTGCATGTCCCGGCATGGAATGGCTATATCGCGTGGGACCGGATCCGCTGGAACCGCAACCAGGCCGACGCGCTGTTCGGCCGCGCGGCGCAGGAAACGCTGCGCCTCATCCAAGAGGAGGCCGCCTTCATCCGCGCGAGCGGGGTGCCGTTCCCGCCCGAGGAAGGCGACCTGCCCGACACCGATGAGGATGAGGCGGAGCCGACCGAGGAAGAGCAAGCGGACCCCAGCTGGGCCGAGCAACAGCATCTGAAAGCCGAGGCCAAGCGCGCGCGGCGCCGCAGCGAGATGTGGTATCTGCAGCGCAGTCTGGCCCGGCAAACCCGGCATGACGGGCCGCGCCACGACTATATCGTGCAGGTCAAGAGCAATGGCGACATCGTGCTGTATTCCGACAAGCTGGCGGCATGGGGCCGCACGTCGGAAAGCAGCGGCCATATCGACGCCATCCGCAAGCATGCGCCCGCCCGCCTGTCGGCGCGGCCCGAGGATTTCGACGCCGATCCGCTGGCGCTGAACGTCCAGAACGGCACGATCGTCTTTGCCCGCCCCAGCGACGGCAAGCCCGCATCGTTCGAACTTCGCGAGCATCGGCGCGAGGATCGCATTACCAAGGTCGCGCGGGCGCTCTACGTCCCCGGCGCGCAATGCCCGCAATATCAGGCGTTCCTGACCAAGGTGCAGCCGGCCGAAGACATGCGCGAATTCCTGCGCCGATGGTCGGGATACAATGCGCTTGGCCTTGCCGATGCGCAGGTGATGGCGCTGTTCTATGGCGAAGGGTCCAACGGCAAGGGCGTTTGGGTGCAGACCCATGCCCATATCCTTGGCGATTATGCCTGGGCCACCGGGATCGAGACGTTCATGGACAGCGGGTTCAAGCGCAACGGGGGCGGCCCGTCGCCGCACCTGGCCGCGCTTGCGGGCCGACGTATGGTCTATGCCAACGAGCCGGAGGATAATTCGAAATTCAGCGACGGCCTGGTCAAGTCGCTGACGTCCGACGAACCGATCGGCGGCGTGCGCGAGCTGTTCGGCCCGGCATTCGAATTGCTGATTACCTTCACCAACACCGTGATGGCGAACAACCTGCCGCGCATCGGCACCGATTTCGGCATCCGGCGGCGCATGCAGGTGGTGCCATGGGACGTCATCATCCCCAAGGATCAGCAGGACAAGCGCCTGAAGGACAAGCTGCGCGAGGAAATGAGCGGCATCCTCAATGAAATGATCGCCGGTGCGCTCGCTTATCTCAATGACGGGCTGACCATGCCGGAGGCGATGGTCGAGGCCACCAAGTCCTATCATGACGACAACGACCTTCTGGGCCAGTTCCTTGCCCTCTGTGTCTCCCGCGCGCCGGGCGAGCGGCTGGGCTCACGGGTCTATCACGGGGTATTTGCCGCGTGGCAGACCTGGGCGGGGCTGCTGCCCGTCAGTGGCAAGCCATGGGGCGAAAAGAAGCTGCGGCAGGAGATGGAGCGCAAGGGCTTCAAGATCGACAAGTCCAGCACGATGAAGTGGTATGACATCGTGCTGCGTTTCGATGCCATGGACTTCGTGGTCGACGGTAAAATCGTCGAGCGCGACCTGCCGCCACCGCGCCATGCCGACAAGCCGTCGGCCGGTCTGCCGGCGGGTGCGCCCGCCAATGGGCCGCCGCAAGAGGGCGCTCCCCCCGTTCCCCCCTCCGCATTGCCGCCGTCGAGCTTCGACGATGACGATGATCTGCCGCCCTGAAACCTCCCTGCCTCCCATCTGCGGGAGGATCGTTGATCCTCATAATCCGCAGATTTCCGCGACGTTGGGAGTGTCGGGGAGGTTGGGAGGCAAAACCGCATAACTCCCCGCACGTGCGCGCGGGCGCGTCCACACATGCGCGCGCGTGCGCGCTCTATTCAGGATTAACTCCCATGCTCCCTAATGACAGCTATCCCTATGATAATTCTCCCTTTTATCCTCCCATTTCTCCCTCCCATAATAGGGAGGATGGGAGGATAGAAGGAATATTGACCTTCGATGAGGTCGAGGGCCGCCTTATTGAGGCCGTTCGGGTCGCATGGCGGCAGCCGGACCGGGAAGCGGGATGGCTGCACGTCAAGTCGGCCTGGCCCGACATCGTGCGCGAGCATTGCCTTGGCGACTATGATGCGCGCGGCTATCTCGGCAACAGCAGCGACGTGCCGCTGCGCCCGGCCAGCCTGACGCGGGCCGAAGTGCTGGCGATGGAGGAAGCCTTCGGCTGGCTGGTCGGCGTCGACCTTGATGCGGAGGACCGGCGCATCATCGGCATGGCGCTGGGCGCACTGGCGGCGGGCCGAAAGCGGGTGCCGTGGGCGCAGCTGCTGGCCCGGCTGGGCCGGAAGCGGGGCCGCGATGGCATCCGCAAGCGCTATACGCGTGGGCTGGCCAAGATATGCAATGCCGCAAACGCGCGGAAGTCCGAGGGTTGCGGCCTGTCAAACGGTAAAAGTGCATCCGATGAAATAATCAATGTCCACTTAGAGGGCGAAAACAGGCTATAGCTCGCTACGATTGGGGCGATCCCTTGGACGCTCGCCCCAGTCATCCTCTCCTAAGGCCGCTCGGCCTTCCTGCATCGCCCCGCTCGGCCCAGTGCCCGGCGGGGCGATGGCGTTTTGAAGGGTGCGTGATGGGCAGGCTGGCGACGATGGGCGGGCGGATCGGTTCGCTCGGGCCCAAGGTCATGGCCGCGCCCAAGGCAACGGATGGGTTCTACACTTCGCCCGAGTGGCGGCAGCTGGTCGCACGGCGCAAGCGTGATGCCGACTATGCCGATGCGAAGGCGCGGGCCAAGGCTGGCGAACGGCTGATCCTTGATCACATCCGCGAGCGTCGCGACGGCGGCGCGGACCTTGATCCGCGCAACACGCAATGGCTGACGTTCAGCGAGCACCAGGCGAAGACGGCCGAGGCGCGCGGCCTGGGCGTGCGGCGGAAGCCGCCGCTAGGGCAGATGGGGGGGTCAATCGCTGGGACGGGCGCCGGCCCTATACCGTCCCCGCTCTCATGCAGGGATTTTTTATTGTGGGCGACGTTTTTCTGGAGGGGGTGGTTGACCTGTATGGCGACCCGGTCCCTGCATCACGGGGTAAGCGGGGCAGGCCGCCCCATATACCAACCGCAGAAAACCGCCGTTTCGTGCAATTGTGCTTGGTGTTCGACAAGTCCGAAGCGGAGATCGCGGCGGGGTTGGGCATCACGGAACGGACGCTGAACCGCCATTATTTTCATGAGCTTGCGGGGCGCGCTGCCGCTCGGTTAAAGCTGGAAATGAAGGTGCTGGGCGCGATGGTCGAGCAGGCGAATGCCGGCAAGCCCGCGGCCGCCGCGTTTGTCGACCGCAAGATCGAGAAGGAAAAGCTGGCGCAGCTGGCCAGCCATGTCGCGGATCGGGGACAAAGGCGGGAGGCTGGCTCTTCTGCGGGAGGGTTGGGGAAAAAAGCTGCCGCCAAGGAAGCGGCGGCGCAGGTGGGCGGCAAGTTCGCCCCGCCGCCGGCACCCCGGCTGATCAACTAAGCCATGGCGCTTGTCGCGGGGCAACTGGACCTTCGCTGGTCGACTGCCTGTCCGGACTGGCGCGAACGGATTGTCGAGCGCCGATCGCTCGTCCCATTCGACCCGCTGTTCCCCGATGAAGCGGCGGCGGCGCTTGAAGTCTTCAAGTCGCTGCAGATCACGGACCTGCCCTATGATGCGGACAGGGGCCGTTTCCCGACGTTCGGCGAGGTAAGCGAGCCGTTCGTCTTCGACTTTGTGAGCGCCATTTTCGGCGCTTACGACCCGGTTAGCGCGCGGCGGCACATCAACGAATTCCTGCTGCTGATCAGCAAGAAGAATTCGAAGTCGACCATTGCCGCCGGGATCATGGTCACGGCGCTGATCCGCAATTGGCGCCATAGCGCCGAATTGCTGGTGCTGGCGCCGACCAAGGAAGTCGCGAACAACGTTTTTACGCCCGCGATGGGGATGGTTCGCCATGACCCCGAGTTGGCGCAGCTGCTGCACGTCGTCGAGCATCAGCGCATCATCAAGCACCGCGTCACCTCGGCGGAACTGAAGGTTGTCGCGGCTGACACCGATATCGTGTCGGGCAAGAAGGCCGCGTTCGTCCTGGTCGAGGAACTGTGGCTGCACGGCAAGAATGCGGCGGCGGACGCCATGCTGATGGAGGCGACCGGCGGGCTGATTTCGCGGCCCGAAGGCTTCGTCGTCTATCTGTCGACGCATAGCGATGAGCCGCCGCAAGGTGTGTTCAAGTCGAAATTGCAGCTGTTCCGGGAAATCCGGGATGGCGAGGTGGTCGATCCGCGCAAGTTCGGGATGCTCTATGAGTTTCCCGAGCCCATGATTGAGGCGGAAGCCTATCTTGTGCCGGAGAATTTCTATGTGACGAACCCCAATATGGGGCGGTCGGTCGATCCGCAGTGGTTGCAGGAAAAGCTGATCGAGGCGCAGCGGGACGGTGGGGGCGCCCTGCAGGTGTTCCTGGCCAAGCATCTGAATGTGGAAATCGGGCTGCGTTTGCGGCGGGACCGGTGGCGCGGGGCCGATTTCTGGGAAAAGGTCGGTCTGAAGCGACTGCGCGACCTGGACGAATTCCTGTCGCTGGTCGAAGTGGCGGTGGTCGGCATCGATGGCGGCGGCCTGGACGATTTGACCGGGGTGTGCGTGCTGGGGCGCCACAAGCGCACCAAGGCCTGGCTGTATTGGAACTGTGCGTTCGCGCACCGCAAGGTGTTGAAGCTGCGGCATGACATCGCGACGACGCTGCTGGGCTTCGAACAGGATGGCGACCTGATATTCTGGGGTGACGCGGAGGCCCAGGCCGATGTCGCCACGCTGCTGGATGAGGGTAGTCCCGAAGCGGCGACCGATCGCACCGAGTTCGATGAGGATATTCGCGCGATCGTCGCGATCTGCGCGAAGGTGCGGGAATCGGGATTACTGCCGGAGGCGCATGGAATCGGGGTCGATCCGGCGGCAATCGGGTCGCTGATCGATGCGCTGGTCGATGATGGCTTTTCGGTGTCGGATGGCACCAAGGGCATGGTGACCGGCGTTTCGCAAAGCACGACGAACATGTTTTCGGCCATCAACACGATGGAACGGAAGCTGGAAGCGGGAACGGCCGCCCATGGCGGCACGCGCCTGATGGCCTGGTGCGTGGGGAACGCGAAAGCGGAACTGCGCGGCAATGCCGTCCACATCACGAAGGCTTCGGCCGGAAAGGCGAAGATCGATCCGCTGATCGCATCGTTCGTCGCGACGAAACTGATGGAACGCAATCCGACGGCTGTCGGCGCGTTCGAATATACGGGGATATAGGCATGGGCTTGATGGAGCGGGCGCGCGAGTCTGGCGCAGGCATTTCGCGCGTCCGCGCCTGTGCCTGCCAGTGCCGCGCCCGACGCCGCGCCCATGGCGGCGACGGACGGCCTGAACGACGCCGGCGGCCTGACGGTGCTGAACCTGCTGGGTAGCGGAACCGGGGGTGCGCCGATGGGCGAGGCGCGGGCGATGTCCGTGCCGGCGGTGCTGCGCGCGCTGGAAGTGCTGTGCGGCCTGTTCGCAATGACGCCCGTTCATTATTTTCAGTCGACGGTCGACGGCAAGGAGCGGGTCGAGGACGCGCCGCAGGCGATCATGTTTTCGACCAGCGCGAACGCGGTTCAGCCCGCCTATCTGCTGAAGGAACTGATGCTGGGCGACCTGCTGATGCGGGGTCGGTTCGGAGCGTATATCCACCGGGATGCGCTGTATCGGCCGCATCGGCTTTCGCGCCTGGTGCCCGATGGGATCGCCCCGGTGCAGCACTGGGACCGCAGCGATGGGCTGGAAATGTTTTACGACGCGAACCTGCCCGACGGGTCGCGCGAACGCTTGACCCGAAATGACATGTGGTTCGTCCCCGGTTTCAGCCGCGATGGGCTGGTGGGCGTCGATCGGCTGAAACTGCTGGCGGATATGTTCGAAGCGACCGCATCGACCAGCGAATTCGCGCGGCGCTTCTGGGAGAACAACGCGCAGCCGTCCACGATCCTGACCACGAAGGCAAAGGTCGAGGTAGCTGAAAAGCAGCGCATCCGGACAGACTGGCAGAACCGCTTTTCCGGCACCCGCAACGCGGCGCAGGTCGCGGTGCTGGATCAGGAAATGGACGCCAAGTTCCTGTCGCACGACAACAAGGCGTCGCAGTTCATAGAGACGCGCGGGTTCAACGTGCTGGAAGTCGCGCGCGCCTTTGGCGTGCCGCCCCATGTCCTGTTCGAACTGACACGGGCGACATTTTCGAACATCGAACAGCAGAGTCTGGAACTGTTGCTATACTGCATGCTGGCGCATTTCGAGCGGGCGGCGGCGCACATGACGCACCAGTTCGCAGCCCCCGGCCATTTCTATGAATTCCTGCCCGAAGCGCTGCTGAAGGGGGACATCAAGAGCCGCTATGAGGCTTACGGCATCGCGATCGACAAGGGCATCCTGAATGCCAATACGGTCCGCCGGAAGGAAAACATGAACGACCGGCCCGGTGGCGACGAATATCGCATCGGGTCCGGCTCCCAGATCGAAGGGCAGCCATCGCGCCCCGTCGATCATCGCTCGCCCGCGCCCGAACCCGCGCCAACGGAGGAACCATGAACGCGCATATTCTGGCGGCGATACGCTCGCAGCCCTGGGCCATCGTGCCCGCTTATCTGGAAGCGATCGAGGCGATTGCACTGCGCGCGATGGAGCATCCGGCGCTGATCGAAGTCGAGCGCGACGGCCATGAAGCCCGATTTGCCGAAATGAGCGCGCGCATGGGCGAGCGCGCACCGGGCACCCGCACGGCGGCCCTGCGCGACGGCGTCGGATCGCTGCCGATCTTTGGCCCGGTGTTTCCCCGTGCGGGCGGCCTTGCCACATCGGGCGCGACAACGCTGGACGCGGTGGCGGCGGATCTTCGCGCTCTGGACGCCTCGCCTGAGGTTCGTTCGATCCTGGCCGTATTCGATAGTCCCGGCGGCGCGGTGTCGGGTGTCCATGATTTTGCCCGGATGTTCGGTCAGGTGCGCAAACCGCTGGCGGTGCATGTCGCCGGGCAATGCTGTTCGGCGGCCTACTGGATCGCTTCCCAGGCTCCTGGCGGGATCAGCGTCGACCCGACCAGCATCGTCGGTTCGATCGGCGTGTGCATGTCGACATCCTATCAGGAAGGGCCGGACAGTTCGGGCCGCCGTTCGCTGGACATCACAAGCAGCCATGCGCCGAACAAGCGCCCCGACCTGTCGACCGACGAAGGCCGCGCGGCCATTCGGGCGACGCTGGACGGGATAGAAGCGGTGTTCATCAGCGCCGTGGCCAAGGGTCGCGGTGTTTCAGAAGCTACTGTCCGTTCCGAATTCGGAGCGGGCGGCACGATGACCGGGAAGGATGCCAAGGCAGCCGGCATGGTGGATCGCGTCGAGGCCGATGGCCTGGACGGAGCCATTCGCCGGCTTGCCCGCAGCGCCCCTCCGGCTGCGCCCCGGCGGACGGCCGCGGCGAACCAACTGGCCATGACGCGGCTGCGTTCTGGCCTGTAAACCCAAGAAAGGAAGAAGCGCTATGCGCATTACCGCGCTCAAAGCGAGTCTGGCGGCCGTCATCGCCACGATGGACGGCATGCTGGAACTGGCAGCCAATGAAGACAATCGCGACCTGACCGCCGAGGAACAGGCGACGTTCGATGCCAAACAGAAGGAAGCCGAGGCCCTTCAGGCGTCCATCGCCCGCGAAGAGCAGGTGCTGGCGCTGAAGGCATCGGCGGCAACGCCGATCGTCGTGCCTGGTGTCACCACGCCATCGACGGTGCCGGCAACGGTGAAGGAAAAGATGGAACCGGGCGCCATGGTGGGCCGTATCGCCGTGGCCATCGCGGCGACCGGCGGCAACGACCAGCGCGCAATGGCCAATCATGCGCAACAGGTATGGGGCGATGAAACCGGCCAGATCGTCGCGAACATGGAGCAGTCGACATCCGCGAAGGGCGGCTATCTGGTCAATACCGACTATAGCCGCGACTTTATCGACCTGTTGCGTCCGCGCGTCGTCATCCGTCGCCTTGGCGCGATGTCCGTGCCGATGCCTGACGGCAACCTCACCATGCGCAAGAAGACGGCGGGAACGCAGGCCGGCTATGTCGGTGAGCGCGTCCCGGCGCCGACGACCGACATGCAGGTCGGGCAGCTGAGCATGTCGGCCAAGAAGCTGATGGCGCTGGTGCCGATCACCAACCAGCTGATCCGCCGCGCATCCTTTGGCGTGGATTCGATGGTGCGTGACGACTTGCTGGCCAGTGCGGCCGTCAAGGAAGATCAGCAGTTCCTGCGCGGCGCGGTGAGCGCCCTTGCGCCGACCGGCGTTCGTTACCTGATCAATGCCGGAAACGTGCTGACGATGACGGCCGCGCCCGACCTGGTGAAGGTCACGTCCGACCTTGGCCGCCTGGTGCTGGCGGTCAAGAACGCGAATGTACCGATGATCAGCTGCGGCTGGATCATGTCGCCGCGCGTCAAGGAATTCCTTGCGAGCCTGCGGGACGGCAATGGCAACATCGTCTATCCATCGATCGAGGCCAACGGCACGCTCAAGGGATATCCGATTGCGGAAACCACGTCGGTTCCCGACAATCTGGGCGTCGGCGCCAATGAGAGCGAACTGTATTTCGGCGATTGGAGCCAGTTCCTGATCGGTGACACCTATCAGATCGCCCTGGCCGCATCGACCGAGGCGGCCTATGACGACGGGGGCACGATGCGCGCCGCTTTCTCGAACGACGAAACGGTCATTCGCCTGATCGAAGAGCACGATACGCAGATCCGTTACGATCGCGCAGCGGCCGTGCTGACCGGCGTCACCTGGGCACCGTAAAGCCGCCAATCACCCTAAAACCTTCGACGGGCGCATTCGTGCGCCCGTTTTCCTATCGGGAGAGCCAGCATGGCAGTGAAATTCAAAGTGTCGACGCAGGTCGGCGCGCTCTACAATCCGGGCGATATCGCCGGTTTCGACAAGAAGACCGAAGCGGAATTGGTCAAGGCCGGTGTCGCGGAGCGTTACGAAGCGCCCAAAAGCGATGCGCCCGCCGAAGGTGCGCCAAACCCGGACAAGAAATAAGCGCAAGCGGGCGGCAGACAGGCCATGGCAGATATCATCGATCCTGCTGCCGCCCGCGCGTGGCTGCGCGTCGGCGCGAACGAGGCGAGCGACGAATTGCTGACGGCGCTGATCGGCGCTGCCACCGAAAAGCTGTTCGCCTTCATGGAACGGCCACGCGAAGGTGAAGGCAGCTGGCCGGACGATGAAATTCCTTTGATCGTCCGCCACGCGGTGAAGGTCGTTGTCGCGGCGCTGTATGACGATCGCGGATCGGCCATCAGCGACGATTTGCTGCGCGGGCTGGTCGGCGAATATTGCAAGCCGAGTTTCGCCTGATGAAGCGCAGCCTTGCCGCGTCTCGACTGGATAGCCTGGTGCGGCTGGAACAGCCGCAGGCCGATGCGCAATTCGATGGCGCGGGGTCGGGCAGCTGGCAGCTGGTCGAGGAAATATGGGCGCAGATCATGGATATCCTGCCAAGCCGGGGCGAGCGTCTTGAAGGCGGGTTCAGCGCGGCAAGTCGCCCCGCCCGCGTCCGCATCCGCTATCGTGAGGACGTGACGCCCGCTATGCGGTTGGTGCGCGGTCCGCGCATCATGCAGATCGTCAGCATGCCGGCGGAAATCGGACGGCGCGAGTTGCTGGAATTCATGGTCGAGGATTATCGACCGGCGGGCAATCCCGCCTGATGGCCAGCGTCAAGGGGCAGGCGCAATTCCACGCCTTCCTAAATCAGCTGCCTGAAAAGATCATCAGGAAGGTGCTGACCGGCGCGGCGCGGACAGCGGCCAACGTCATTGCGGAAGAGGCGCGCGCGAAAGTATCATCTGACGAGGTTCGTGCCGCGATTAAGGTCGATGTCCAGCGTGATGATCGCCGGGTTAAGGCGACCGTCCTGCTGAAAGGCAAGGGCGCGTTCAAAGGCAAGTTTCTGGAATACGGCACCTCCGAACATTTCATATCGGTGGCCGACAGCCAGCGCCTTGGCATGAGCGTCCGGCGGGTCAATCAGAAAGTCCGTGAGGCAGGTAGCGCTTCGCTGGTCATCAGTGGCCGGTTCGTGGGTGCAACGGTGCTGCACCCCGGCGCGCGACCGCATCCCTTTATGCGCCCCGCGCTCGACGCCAAGCACTCCGAAGCCGTCGCAGCGGCGCAGAGTTACGTCAACGCGCGGGTCGGGCCGCGCGGCATTACAGGATCGGAAGAGCAGGGATGATCGACGGCAGCGATATTGTCGGCGCCGTCCTGACCGGCGTGCCGGCGATGACCAATATGGTTCCTGCGGCCCAGATCAAGGCTGGGCGCTTGCCGGACGATTGCCCGCTGCCCGCGCTGCTGGTGCGCATCATCAGCACGGTCGAGCGCACGAAGCTGCGCCGGGTCGGCGCGGTGCGCGTGGTCGATCGGGTTTCAGTGACCGTGCGCGCGGGCAGCCACCGCGATCGCAAGACGCTGGGCGCGGCTGTGGTGGCGTGCCTTGCCGGACGGACCGGAGAGGTCGGCGGCGGTGCGCGGGTCGCCATCGTCAACGCAGGGTCCGGGCCGGAAGTGGATGGACCGGGCAACAGCTACGAGCGGTCGCATGATTTTCGCGTCTCATATGAGACGGTTTTGGAAGGAGCGTGAGCATGAGTGACGAAAAGAAAGTGAAGGCGTTCGTGGTGAACGCTTTCAATGACGCCGGCACCGGCCAGAACTTCACGGCAGGCGTGATCATCGACCTGCCTGAAGGCGTATTCGGCAACTATCAGGCCGCCGGCCTGGTGCGTGTGCCGACCGCAGAAGACAAGGTGGCCCCCAAGGCCGCCTGATCGCAGCCGCATGGCGGTTGCTACCCGCCGGCCCCGGCCATGCCGGGACGCGCCGGCTCGCCCATCGAAAAGGATTAAAACATGGGTTCCACGACTGCGGCGGGCACGGCGCTCGCCATTTCGGCTGCTACGCCAGCCACGTTCGACGCGGCGGGCTATGGCGCGCTGACCTACACCGAAATCGGCAATGTCGAGAAGATCGGCGCAATCGGCGCCAGCTTCGCGAAGGTCGAGTTCACCCCGCTCAAAGGCCCGAAGAAGAAGTTCAAGGGCTCGGTCGACTATGGCTCGCTGCAGCCCAGCCTGGCGCATGACGAAGCGGATGCGGGGCAGACGCTGCTGCGGACGGCGGCCAATGACCTGACCACGCTGTATTCGTTCAAGGTGACCTATCCCGATGGGGCCAAGCGTTATTTCAGGAGCAATACGTAAC
>JAXHOI010000036.1:0-16738 GCA_034519505.1 Sphingobium sp.
GAAATCTATCAGGACGCGCAAGCGGATCGGGCGATCTCGCTTAGTTGACCGGGGCCGGAGCGCCGGTCGCCATTTCCCTGGCAATCTGCTTGACCGGTACGGCGCTGTCGGCCAGCCGGGCCGGGTCGGGTTGCGCCCGTGCCTGAACGAGCGCGCGGCCACCCATGAAATCCTTGGGGCAATTGACGGCGTCCATCGCGATGACCTCGCCGTTCTGAAGGTAGAAGATGGAAAAACTGCCGCTCGCCGGATCGCCACGCACCACCGGATCGGCTTCGCCCGTCAGCAGACCGGCGGACTGAATGCGCATGTCATACTGGTCCGACCAGAATGTCGGCAATGCGTCATAGGCGCGGGGACGGTCCATGATGGCGTCCGCCACCAGCTCCGCCGACGCCAGCGCATGCTGGACGGATTCCAGTCGCCACAGCCCCCCGGCATAGGCATTGGGATGGCGCGCGCAATCGCCGATCGCGAACACCGCTGAACCCGATGCCCGACCGCATTCGTCGACGATGATGCCTCCATCGCAGGCAAGGCCGGCGTCCATCGCCAGTTCCATGCGCGGCGTAATGCCGATGCCGGCGATCACCATGTCTGCGGGCAGCCGCTCGCCCGATTGCAGCAAAACCGCCTCCACATGGTCTTCGCCCTCGATCGCGTTGACCTGGGCGTTCAGCCGAATGTCGACGCCATGCGCGCGGTGCTTGGCCGCGACATATTCCGAAAGCGTGGGGCCGGTCACACGCGCCAGCACACGGTCCTGCGCCTCCACCACCGTGATGCGATGGCCCAATTCGGCCAGCACCGCTGCGGCCTCCAGCCCGACATACCCCGCGCCGATGATGACAACCTGCATGCCCGGCCGTAACGCGGCCCGGATCGCGTCGACATCGCACAGCGCGCGGACCGTGTGAATGCCGGGCAGTTGGGCACCGGGGCAGGTCAATCGGCGCACTGCGCCGCCGGTCGCCAGGATGGCGTTGGTAAAGCCAATGGCCCGGCCGTCGCTGAGGGACAGGGTGCGCCCGCGTGCATCCAGCGCAATCGCGGTCACCCCCAGCGCCATCTCTATCCCGCGCTCGTCCCAATAGCTTGCATCGCGCAGCAACATCCGCTCGATGGTGATCGAACCCAGCATATAGGCCTTCGACAGGGAAGGGCGGTCATAGGGAAGGCAGGCTTCGTCCCCCACCAGCAGGATGGAGCCGGCAAATCCCCGTTCGCGCAGCGTCGTTGCGGCATGAGCGCCGGCATGGCCGCCCCCCACGATGGCGACGTCATAATGTTCCACGATCATATCCCCTGAAAGGTCGCTGGTTCAGGCAAGCCCGCGCACACAAAGGTCGACGCCATTGCCCAGGTGGCGCACCAGCATTTCCTCGTCCTGAAAATGCAGCGATGTCTTCGCGCCGGATTTCAGCTGCGCGGCCATCAACTCGTGGGTGTAGCAATCCTCCATCATTGGATCGCGCAGCCCCACTTTGCTATATTCCTGCGCGAAGAGCTGCCCCGCATTGGTGACGGGCGGGTAATAGCCCTTGATCTCCCAAATGCTGCGGTCGACGGCAACCGGCCAGATGTTGAACGTGAAGAACAGGCCGTCGAGCAACCCGACGAAGAAGTTGGGAAAGATATGCCAGAAGTCGAACGAGCCACGAAACTGATAGCCATCCGCGCCCTTGTCCGCCTTCGCGCCGAAGGCCTGCACCGTGCCGGTGCCGAACTGGCTGGCCAGCATGGCGGTGGGCGGCGGCGTGAAGCTGTCGGGCGGCGGCGATCCCAGAACGCCGTGCAGCCCATAAAGCTCGATCGCGCTGTGGCGATATTGGCGTCCGTCCACCTTCACCGCGCGGGCCAGCGTCTTTTCGTGGAGATAGGGCAGATGCCACCCCTCCAGCTGCGCTTCCTGCAGCGTCTTCCAGTTCACATTCTCGTCGATGCGATAGGAAAAGGCGGGGACGAAACCGCTGAAATCATAACGGCCGATATGGTCGGACACCGGCTCAAGATATTCCTCCAGCGTCTCTTCGGGTTCCGGAGCCAGATTGACGAAGATGAACCCGTTCCACACGCCGCAATGAATGGATGACAGGCCGTTCTGGCTGGCGTCCACACTGGGAAAATTCTCCGCGTCGCTCACATGGACCAGCTTCCCGGTCGTGTCATAGACCCAGCCGTGGAAACGGCAGGTCAGGAAACCGCGGCAATGCCCCTGCTGGTCCCATGCGATCGGCACGCCGCGATGCGAACACATATTGTGGAACGCCCGGACCAGGCCATCCTTGCCCCGTACGACCAGGATGCCCGTGTCCGCGACGTGCAGTTGATGCACGAAATAATCGCCCGGCCGCGCCAGTTGCATCATATGGCCGACGTTCAGCCATTTGCGCTTGAAGACCGCGCTCTTTTCCTGCTCGAAATAGTCCTGACTCGTGTACCGTTCCACCGGGATGGGGGCCGTGCCCTCATTGGGATATCGCGCCGTGAAGCGGCCTGTGGCCTGTGTCATGCTCATCGTGCGCCTCCCATGGCGGGGCCGGTGGTTCCCAATGGCCAGCCGTCGTGCACGGGGACGAAGCGGTCGATGGGGAACACATATTTGGGCTGCGGTTCGCCATACATTTCGACCGTCACCGCCACTTCGGCCAGCGCCAGACATAGGTGGAGCAAGCGGGTCTGCGTCGCATCCAGCCCGGTCAGCGGATATTGGTTGAGGTAGCTCAGGGCATCGGCGGCCCGTTGCTGCATGATGTCGTAGAAACCCTGGCTCTCAGCCATGGTGGCGGACCATCGCTTGTGGTTGCGCAGTAACTCGGTCGGCTGCGCCCAATCGATCCACGGCTCCAGGTCCGCAAAGCCCTCTGGCAACGACGACGGCATAATCCCTCCCACGGCTTGGAGGGGAAATGTCCCGCACTACGCGGCGCGGCGGCTATCCCGTGAATGCAGCCATTGTGCAAAAATGGCGACATAGCGAAGCGTGACAGCGAACCGGGGGCGTTCGGGCTGGATTATACCCCGTGGATATGAAATCCCGCATCAATGGGTATTTGACTCGTCTCTGGCGAAGGGAACAGTCTTTCGGGATTGGCGAACGACATTCCAGCGCGATTTCGGGGCGCGGACCGACCGTCACTTTCATGCTTGCGGAGTATCATCGTGCGCAAACGGATCAAGATGATCGTGCCCGTTCCCGTTCCGGCAGAGGCACTTGACGCCTTTGCCGCGCAATTCCCCGCGCATCTCCTGCGCGCCGACATATCCGTCGAATTCTGCTGCGCGCGACGCGGCGGCGGCGCACTCGATTCGATTTATGAGGGCGTGATGGCGGATGCCTTTTGCCTCGAAGCCGGCCTTTCGGCCGAAGTGGAGGGCTTCGCTGCGGTCTGCGTCAACTCGATGAGCGATTCCGGCGTCGCCGCGCTGCGTTCGCGCCTGTCCATCCCGGTGCTGGGAACCGCCGCCCCGACATACCATATGGCGGCGCAGCTGGGGCGTCGCTTCTCGATCATCAGCATGTGGGACCGCTGGCGCTGGCTCTATGACAAGGTGCTGGGCGAAACGGGCCTCTCCGGAAAGCTGGTATCGATCCGCGACATCGGCGTCCCGCCGGACACCGCCGAACTGCTGGCGGGCAAGGAGGACAGCGTGTTCCCCCTGCTGCTCGACGCGGCGCGCAGGGCGGTGGAGGAGGACGGGGCGGACGTGCTGGTGCTGGGGTCGACGACCATGCACCAATCGCACGCCTATCTTCAGGAGCGTCTGGACGTGCCGGTGCTCAATCCGGGCTTGATTGCATTCAAGGCGTGCGAAATACTGCTGGACCTGGGCCTGAGCCACAGCAAGCGCGCCTACCATTCGCCCCGGTCCTTCAATGACGGGATTTTCGTGACGGGCGGTGATCGCCAGACTGCGGACGAGGAGGAGGCTTTGTTATGATGGATCATAGTGCATTCCCCGTGCCGAATTTGGACGCATGGAACGGGCGCGCCATGCCGCTGGGTCGCTGTAACAAGCTGCAAAGCACGGACATCGATGCGGTCCATGCGCATATGAGCGCGATGTTCTGCCAGCATGAATTGCATATCGAGGGCGGGCTGCCGCCGATCACGTTCCGCCATAATCAGGCGTCGTTGCGTTCGCTGACCTTCAACGCGACGGACTATGGCAATCCCTATGGCCGCGTGGTCGTGACCATCCCGCCGATGGAGCAGCTGTATCTCGTTCAGTTTTCGCTGTCGGGTCGCGCGCAGATAACGCAGGGGGCCGACAGCTTCATCCTCAATCCCGGCGAAATGTGCGTGATCGGCTCCAATGCCCGCATCCGTCAGGCCCTCGATGAAGGATACAAGCATTTCACGGTGAAGATCCCGCGCCTGGACCTGGAAAATGTCCTGATGCAGGAACTGGGCTATCGTCCCGGTGACCTGCATTTCTCGCCCCTCCCGGTCCGGCTGGAGGGGGCCGCCGCGTCCTTCGCCCACATGATCCGCACGATCTGCGACGACATCGATCTGGGGCTGCCGGGATACAGCCATCCGCGCACCAGCGGCGCGATCGAGGATAGCCTGAAGCGCCTGTTGCTGGCCGCCGTGCCGCATAACCACAGCGACCTTTTCAACGGCGCAGTATCGGGACCGGCGCCATTCTACGTCCGCCGGGTGGAGGAATATATCCGCGCCCATGCTGATGGGCCGATCAGCCTGGTCGAACTGATCGAAGTGTCGGGGGTCTCCGCTCGCTCGCTGCATGCCGGGTTCCGACGTTTCCGCGACACGACGCCGATGGGCTATCTGAAGAACTATCGCCTGGGACTGGCGCGTGCTGCGCTGCGCGAGGGGGCGGGCAGCGGCATGTCTGTGACCACGGTCGCGCTGGCCTGCGGCTTTACGCATCTCAGCAAGTTCGCACGGGATTATTTCGATCGCTATGGCGAGCGTCCGTCGGACACCCTGCGCGCGATGTAAAAAAAAGCCGCCAGCAATGCCGGCGGCCAAGGGGGAGTTGATACTTTCCGGAATGACGAGCGGTCAGGCCGTCAGCATTATTTCGCCGTCCTGTTCCACGACCTTGTACGTGCGGATCGCGATCGAGCAAGGGGCCGCCATAGGTTCGCCGGTGCGGATGTCGAACGATCCCATATGATAGGGGCAGATGATCTTCCCGTCCTCGATCTCTCCGTCGGCCAGCGACGCGTCGCCATGGGAACACAGGTCGTCGGTCGCGAAGACTTCTCCGTCCATGCGATACACCGCCAGAACGCGGCCATCGCCCAGATCGACCTGAAACACTTCACCCTCCGCAACATCGGTTGCGGCACATAGTCTTTCCATCACGCAATGACACACCTTCTTGAACGCCAGATCCGGTGCGATTTGCCCCTGCACGCGGATGTCCAGCGTCACGTCCTTGAACTTCCAACCTTCGTCGGTGAGGGCGACCGTGCTGTCGTACCAGCCGCCCAGCCATTGATCGCGCGGGCCATCGTCCGTCTGCATCGTGCACAGCTCCCACAGATACCATTGGCACGTCCCGTGCGCTCCATCCGGCGCGACGGTGACGAGCGGCGCGACCATGAAATGGATCGACCACAACACCTTCTGCGCGGCGATGGCGGCAAGACCGGAGGCGATGGCGGCGCGTCCTTTCAACGCGGCAAAGCCTTCGGCCGACCATGTGGCGTCTTCTGCGAACAATGGCCCCATGATCGCCGGGTCGTTGAGCCGGTCGGCCCCAAGGGCGTAGCGCGCCACCAGATCGGTGATCTCCGCCCGCGCCTCGATGACCGCCAGCCTCTGTTCCAGGCTTGCCGCCATGGCCATGGGGTCAGGCCATGACCGTGGGAGGAAGGCCCAGGGCCGTGTCCTGCGCCCCATGCGCGGCGATGAAACGGGTTTCCTCGAAGGCATAGGGGACACCCGGCGCGCCGCCATAGAGTTCGATGTGCGGCGCGACTTCCGCCATGGACAAGGCCATGTGGTAGAGCGGGTGCAGTTCGGCCGGCAGCTTGCCGAGCGGATAGGCGTCCGCTGCGGCCAGTACCGCTTCCAGCCGGGGCAGCATGGCGTCGTAGAAAGCCTTCAGCTGCGCGCGCGTGGCCGTCCGGCGCTTGGTCTGCCGCTCGTCGGCGCTGGGCAGTGCCCAATCGATGAACGGCTCCAGGTCCGAAAAGCCCGCGGGTAGGGTTATGCTGGTCATTATGACGTCATCCTTCATGCGTTGACGAACTGGTCGACGACGACGGCGCCGTGGCGGATCAGGATTTCATCGTCCTGCAAATGCTGTTCCAGCTTCGCGCGGGACTGCATGGCGCGCTGGGTGTCCTCCATCGTGGCGGTGTCTTCCAGCCAGGCGTTGCGTTGCAGCGTCATCGCATGTTCGGTCGCCCAGCGCTGGCCGTATGTTTCCGGCGCCTTCACATAATAGCGGCCTTCCCACAGCGTCTTGTTGTGGCCGATCGGCCAGAACTGGTGGGTGAACCAGATCCCTTCGGCAACGTGCAGCAGCGTGTTGGGGAACAGCACGCTCAGCTCGAACGCGAAATCGTCCCGCTTGTCGGGATTGATGGTGGCAGGCAGCATGGATTCGCCGCGTACCGACACCAGCGAAGCCCCCGCCAGCGCGTTGGCGATCCCCGCCACCGGCGTCGGCTTGGCATTCAGCGTCAGGCAGACCGCGCAGGTACGGTGCGGCCCCATCAGCTTTACGTTCTGCAGCCCCGTCGAGAATACGTTGGGGAAGGAACCGGCATGGATGGTGTCGACATGATAGGCCTCGGCAAAGGCGTCGTGCGCGACTTTCCAGTTGCAGTCGAGATAGGTGGAGTAGGTGAAGCCGTAATCCAGATCGTCGAACGGATAGCCGGCGAAGTGGGTCGCATATTCGCCCAGATACTCGGTCAGGCTGCTTTCCGGTTCCGCCGCGACGTTCACGAACATGAAGCCTTCCCACATGTCGAAATGCACGGGGGTCAGGCCGTTCTTGTCCTTTGAGAAACAGTCGTAGAAGCGCTGTTCGCTCGGCACCTGCTTCAGCGTGCCTTCCGCGTCATAGACCCAGCCGTGGAAGCGACAGGTGACGATCGCTGCCTTCGAACTGCCGAAGGTTTCCTCGCCGGTTTCGGTAACGACGGTATTGCCGCGATGCGCGCAGGCATTGTGAAACGCGCGCACTTTCTGGTCCTTGCCCCGGATCAGGATGATCGAGGTATCGGCGGCGGCGAGCCGCTTGACCTTGTAATCGCCGGCCTTGGGAATCTCGCTCGCGCGGCCCACGCACAGCCATACCTTGCGGAAAATCTTGTCCTTTTCCCGATCATACCATTCCGGCGAGATATAGGGTTCGGTCGATATCGGGCCGGAGCCAAGCTCCGGATATTTCTCCATCCAGCGATGGTTGATGTCGGACATGGGTCCACTCCCTTTTCAAACATGTCGGCTTGCCCCCAAGCGGCGCACCGTCCTTCGGCAACGTGACGGGGCGCATGATGAAAAGAGTGCGCGCAAACGGCTAGCCCGCCCCTGACCGCGATAGCCTGCGTGCGCATCAAACATGTCGGCCCGCTGCACCTGCCAATTTCCGCGCAGCAATTTTTGCACAGTCTTCAGCAGCAGGGGGATGGCGGCAGCGGGATAAGGCTAGCCGAGATGGCGTGTCTCGCGTCACGTTTGATGCAACGGTGGGGCAAATCGATGACCTGGCCGGAGTGGAGGAATGGACGGGGCCGGCAGCTGCGCAAAGCGGCGTCCGGCAGGCCCGGCCATATCGGGGAAGGGACAACATGATGCAGAATGACAATCGCATTGAAGCGCGGTGCGCACGAGGGATCGCCCGCGCGGGATTGATGGTCGGTGTGTCCGGCGTCGCACTGATGCTGATGGCACCGCTTGCCCGTGCGCAAAGCGCCGACGTGACGACGCCAGCCGCGACCGAAGGCGTGGAAGACATCACCGTGACCGCGCGCCGCCGCGTGGAATCGCTTCAGGATACGCCGATCGCCATTTCGGCCGTGTCGGGTGAGGGGATTGCGGCCCGCGGCCTCGACAATGTGACGCAGATCGGTGACTTCACCCCGAACGTGAAGTTCAACAGCTCGGTTCCGGTGTCCGCCAGCAACGCTACCGCCGCCATCTTCATTCGCGGCATCGGCCAGAATGATTATCAGCTGTCGGCCGATCCGGGTGTCGGGCTGTATCTGGACGGGGTCTATATCTCGCGTGGCGTCGGCAACGTGCTCGACGTGCTCAATGTCGAACGGATCGAGGTGCTGCGCGGGCCGCAGGGTACGCTGTTCGGCCGCAACACCATCGGCGGCGCGGTCAGCGTGGTCACGAAAAAGCCGGGTGACCGGTTCGCCGGCAGCATGGATGCCACCACCGGCAGCTACAACCGCTTTCAGTTGAAGGCGTCGGTCGATATTCCGTTGGCGGAAGGCGTCTATACCAGCTTCTCCGCCTTCTATCACAACCGCGACGGCTATGTGAAAGGCGTGATCCCTGGCGCACCCGACCTTGGCGACACCAACCAGCTCGCGGGCCGTTTCGCACTGCGGCTGGAACCGTCGAGCGACGTGACGATCGACCTTGCCATCGACGGCAGCCGTGCGCGCGAACAGTCCGCGCCCAATGTGCTGATAGCGCAGGATGAAAATGCGCCCGCCGCCGCGACCTGGAACGCCGCCTATTCCGGCGCGGCGTCGATCTGCGCCAATCCCGCCAACGCCGCGCGCTTTACCGATCAGCGCTGTTTCAACAGCCAGTGGGCGCTGGCACCCTATCGCCATGGCGGCACGTTCACCACCATCTCCAGCGTGTTCAACAATAGCAGCCGGCGGCCCTATCAGTCGGCGTCGGACCTCAACATCTGGGGCGCGTCGGGTGTTCTGGAATGGAAGCTGAGCGAAGCGGTCACGTTCAAGTCGATCACCGCCTATCGCAAGGTCACCGGCTTCTGGACCCGCGATTCCGATCATAGCCCCGCCGACATCATCCAGACCAACAGCGACTGGCGACAGGATCAGTTCAGTCAGGAATTGCAGCTGGGCGGCGAAGCGTTCGACAAGCGGCTGAACTGGCTGATCGGCGGCTATTATTCCAGCGAAAGCGGCAATCACAAGGACCTGGTCAACATCATCGACGCCGTATTCCTGAGCGGCGCGGTGCTGGACGGCAAGAGCTACGCCCTGTTCGGTCAGGCGACCTATGAGATTACCGACGGACTCAATCTGACCGGCGGCATCCGCTGGACACAGGATGAAAAAACCTTCAGCAACGCCAATCAATATGTGGTGGAGGCCGGGTTCCTGACCGGCGCGCCCTTCAATCCAGACGGTTCGGGATTGCAGGACGGCGATCCGCTGATGGGACCGCTCGGCCAGACCTCCACGGTCAGGGACCGGGCATGGACGCCGATGGCCAGCCTGTCCTATCGCTGGAGCCCGGAAGTGCTGACCTATCTCTCCTATTCCAAGGGGTTCAAGGGCGGCGGCTTTACGCAGCGCGTGTTCCCGCCCTTCGCCTTCATCCCCTCGTTCAAGCCGGAAACCAGCGAGACATATGAAGCGGGCATCAAGACCGACCTGTTCGACCGGAAATTGCGGCTGAACGCGGCGGCCTTCATCAACAATTACGACAATCTTCAGATCACGGTGAACGACCCGACACTGGGCTTTGCGCCGATCATCCAGAACGCAGCCAAGGCGCGCATTCGGGGGATCGAGCTGGAAATGCAGCTTCGACCGACCGAAGCACTGCGGATCGAGGCGGGGCTGGGCTATCTCGACGCGAAATATCGTCAGGTCGACATCCGCGCGCTCAATGCCGGCGTGACGAAGGCGACGCATCTGCAGAACGCACCCAAATGGACTTTGAGTGCCAGCGCCGCCTACAGCTTCGCACTGGGCAGCGCGGGCAAGCTGACGCCGCGCGTCGACTGGTCCTACCGCTCACGGGTGTACAACGATGCGGTCAACACGCCGCTGCTGGTGCAGGATGGCTATCATCTGGTGAACGCGGCGGTGAACTACACCGATCCCACCGAGCGCTGGTCGGTCAACCTGGGCGTCAAGAACCTGACCAAGGAAGTCTATCTGGGATCGGGCTATGCCGACAGCTTCGGCGGCATCACCGAAGGCGTCTATGGCCGCCCGCGCGAATGGTATCTGAGCGCCGGGTACAAGTTCTGAGCGACGAAGGGGGCGGGCCGCCCAATGGCCCGCCCCGCCAACCGGAAAGGACGCGCCCATGGGCAACAGCCTGGAAACGCGGATCGCCCGACTGGAGGCGCAGCGGGACATCGAGCGGCTGATCGCCGATCTCGGCCACGCCTTCGACTCTGGCCCCTCGGCGCAGGCGTTGCGCCCGCTGTTCACGGACGATGCGCTGTTCAGCATCGACCGCTATGGCGATCTTGCCGGGGCGGACGCCATTGCGCAGGGCGTTGCCGGCAACGCCGGGCGCGGCTTTCGCTGGACCCTGCACTATCTTGTGTCGCCGCGCATCGACCTGGCCGACACGGGCCGGGAAGCGACCTTGTCCTTCATGCTGTGGGAAGCGGCGACCGCGTCCAGCGGCCGCGCCTACTGGATCGGGGGCAGTTACGACGCACGCGCCATAGTCGATGGCGGGCGCTGGCGCTTTGCGCATCTGAAACTCAATGCCGATCTGATTTCCCATTATCCCGACGGATGGCGCGACAAGCCGCAGGCGCTCGACCAGGCCTGAGATCCGATCGGCCCCGAACAAAGAGGAGGCGATGCCATGCAGCAGACTGTACCCGCGCTGGACCATATCCGGCGCACCATCCCGCAAATCCGGCAGGAGTTGGGTATCAGCCCTGTTTCGGTCCGGCCGATCCGCGACCCGGCAATCTATGCGCTGGAGAAGGAGCGGATATTCAAGAAGGTCTGGCTGAAGGTCGCGACCGCCTGGGAATTGCCCAATCCGGGCGATTACAAAGTAAAGGAACTGCCGGTCGCCGACACCTCCATCCTGGTGGTACGCGGCAAGGACGGGCGCATCCGTGCCTATCACAACGTATGCACCCATCGCGGGAATAAGGTGGTGCCGAACGCGGGCTTCGAAACATTCGGCCGCGCCCGCGCCAATGTCGTCACCTGCCGCTTCCATGGCTGGGTATTCGGCACCGATGGCGCGTTGAAATCGGTGCCGATGGAGGATGGCTTTGGCCAGCTGGACAAGGCGTGCCTTGGCCTGCGCGCCATCGCCTGCGACGAATGGGAAGGCTTCGTCTTCATCAACTTCGATCCGCAGCCCGCACAGTCGCTCGCCGAATATCTGGGCGACTTCGGCCGGCTATTCGGCGGCTATCCCTATCATGAATCGACCACGGCCTTCCGCTACTCCACAGTGCTGAAGTGCAACTGGAAAGTGGCGCTCTACGCCTTTTCGGAGGGCTATCATGTCCCGACCATCCACGCCGGGTCGCTGCCCGGCTTCCGGGGCATCGAACATACCGATTTCAAGCTGATGGGGCCGCATGCTTCCTCCACCATCTATGGCGCAGGGATGGATGCCGCGCCATCGACCCAGACCTTCGCCGGGCTGCTGCATGGCAGCGGCACGCACGCGCCGCGCCCGGACCTGCTTCCGCCCGACATCAATCCGCAGCGGCGCGCAGACTTTCAGTTCGAAATTCCCAACATCTTCCCCAATCTGCTGATCCATCTGGCGTCGGGCTGCGGCTATCCCGGCATGTCCTTCTTCACGCATCAGTTCTGGCCGCTCGAACATGGCACGACGCTGTGGGAGGGGATCAACTATTTCCGGCCCGCCACCAATGCGGCCGAGCGCGCGGCGCAGATGCACGTCAACGCCCTCCATCGCAACGCCTGGCTGGAGGATACCGCGACCATGGAGGACACCTTCACCGGCATTATGTCGGGCGCGATAGACGAGATGCAGTTGATGGATCAGGAATTTCTGATCCGCCACGCCGCGCTGACGCTGGACGACTATCTGACCGGGACCAAGCAATGACCATGAACGAACACCCCGCGATGCCCGCCGGTTTCGAAGACCTTGCGCCGCTCGTTACCCGCTGGGCGCGGGGCACGGAAAATGAACGCAACGCCTTGCGCCTTGCCGCCAGCGCCGCCGATTTCGCGGCGTTCTGCCAGGCGATGGGGCCACGTCTGCCGGCGCTCCTCGCATATCTGACGGACGTGCCGCCGACGCCGACGGAACCGGCGGATCGCAACGCGCTGATGCTCGCCTGCGCCTATGGTGAGGCGGCGCCGCATCACGAGCTGTACGGCGGCAGTGCGGAGGTGCCCTTCAGCTTCGACGCGCGCCGTTTCGTGCCCGATCATGGCGGCGACAGCCTGTAGCGGGAATGCGGGACATCGGCGATTGCGTCCGTCGATGTCCCGGCGCTTCAGCGGCGCACGAAATCCAGCACCGCCTGTGCAAATGCTTCGGGCAACTCCACATTGGAAAGGTGCGCGGCATCCAGCATCAGCAATTGCGCACCGGCAATGCCCGCGGCCAGCGCCTCGCTATGGGGCGGGGGCGTCGCCGGGTCCAGCGTGCCGCCGATGATGAGCGCAGGCGTTTCGATCAGCGCGATCATGCGCCGCATGTCCATGTCGCGGATCGCCGCGCAGCTCCCCGCATAGCCATCGGGCGAGGTCGCCAGCAGCATCGCTTCGACAGGGGCGATGGCCGCGCGGCCGGTCTGCGCAAATTCCGGCGTGAACCATCGCGCGACCGACGCCTGCGTCAGTGGCTCCATCCCCTGCTGGCGAACCAGTTCGATCCGTGCGTCCCAGGCCGATGGCGGCCCCATGAAGCTGGATGTGTTGGCAAGGACCAGCCGCCGCAAGCGATCCGTCGCGCGAACGCCCAGCCATTGACCTATCATGCCGCCCAGCGACAGGCCGCAGAAATCCACCTTGTCGATTCCCAGCGCGTCGAGCAGTTCGATGGCATCGCGGCCCAGCCGGTCGATGGAATAGCTGCCTGACGGTGCGCCCGATCGGCCATGCCCCCGCTGGTCGTAGCGCAGAACGCGAAACCGCGCGCTCCATGCCGCGATCTGGGCGTCCCACATGTGCATGTCGGTGCCTAGCGAGTTCGACAGCATCAGCACGGGCGCGTCGGCTGGCCCATCCATCCGCCACGCGATCGCGCATCCATCGCCGGTCGTGATGACGCCCGCGTCGCTCATACCCGCTCCACCGCGACGGCCAGCCCTTGCCCCACGCCGATGCAGAGCGTGGCAAGACCCAGCCTGCCGCCGGACTTTTCCAGTTGATGCACCAGCGTCATCAGGATGCGCGCGCCCGACATGCCCAGCGGATGCCCCAGAGCGATTGCGCCGCCATTGGGGTTCACCCGCACGTCATCCTCGCGAAGGCCAAGCCCGCGCAGCACCGCGATGCCCTGGCTGGCGAACGCCTCGTTCAGTTCGATGGCGTCGAATTGATCGATGGTAAGGCCATGCCGCGCCATCAGCTTTTCCGTCGCGGGAACCGGGCCGATGCCCATGATGCGGGGCGCCACGCCCGCGCTCGCCATCCCGACGATCCGGGCGCGGGGGGTAAGGCCGTGCGTGCGCACCGCCGCCTCGCTGGCGACGATCATCGCCGCCGCGCCATCGTTCACGCCCGATGCGTTGCCCGCCGTGACCGTGCCGTCGGGCCGGACGATGGGTTTCAGGCGCGAGAGCATCTCCAGCGTCGTGTCGGCGCGCGGATGCTCGTCGGCATCGACGATCGTCTCACGACCCTTTCGGTCGGTGATCGTCACCGGCACGATTTCCTCCGCGAAATAGCCTGCGGCTTGTGCAGCGGCGGCCCGGCGCTGGCTGCAGAGGGCAAACCCATCCTGATCGGCGCGTGAAATGCCGAAGTCGCTGGCGACATTCTCGCCCGTCTCCGGCATGGAATCGACGCCGTACAGCGCCTTCATCGCCGGATTGACGAAACGCCAGCCGATGGTGGTGTCGTAAATCGCATTGCTGCGGGAAAAGGCGCTTTCGGCCTTGGGCATCACGAATGGCGCGCGGCTCATGCTTTCAACGCCGCCCGCGATCATCAGGTCGGCGTCGCCCGCACGGATCGCGCGCGCCGCCGTCCCGACCGCGTCCAGCCCGGAAGCGCAGAGCCGGTTGACCGTAGAGCCGCCCACGCTGTCAGGCAGTCCGGCGAGCAGCGCGGCCATGCGCGCGACGTTCCGATTGTCCTCACCCGCCTGATTGGCGCTGCCCAGGATCACGTCGTCGATGGCGTCGGGATCGAAGTTGCCACGTGCGACCAGGGGGCGAATGGGTAGGGCGGCCAGATCATCGGCGCGCACCGCCGACAACGCGCCGCCATAACGGCCGATGGGGGTGCGCACCGCGTCGCAGATGAACGCCTGCGTCACGCTGCCGACGCCCGCTCGATGCGCAGCGGCGCGCCGGTGCGGGCCACCACGGTTTCGGTAGTGACCCCCGGCGCGGTTTCGATCAGTGTCAATCCGCCCGCCTTGCGATCGACCGCGATGACGGCAAGGTCGGTGATGATCATGTCGACGCAGCGCTTGCCGGTAAGCGGCAAGGTGCATTGCGGCAGTATCTTGGGCTCACCCGCCTTGTTGCAATGGTCCATGACGACGACCACGCGCTTCACCCCGGCGACCAGGTCCATCGCGCCGCCCATGCCCTTCACCATCTTGCCGGGGATGGTCCAGTTGGCAAGATCGCCCTGCGCCGACACTTCCATCGCGCCCAGCACCGCCATGTCGATATGACCGCCCCGGATCATCGCAAAGCTGTCCGCGCTCGAAAAGAAGCTGGAGGTGGGCAGAGCGGTGATCGTCTGCTTGCCCGCGTTGATCAGGTCCGGGTCCACGTCGTCGCGAAAGGGAAAGGGGCCGATGCCCAGCATCCCGTTTTCGCTCTGCAAGGTCACATTGACGCCGGCGGGTACATGGTTGGCGACCAGCGTCGGGATGCCGATCCCCAGGTTCACATAATATCCGTCGCGCAGCTCTGCGGCAGCGCGCGCCGCCATTTCATCGCGGTTCCAGGGCATTATGCGCTTTCCCTTTCGCGTACCGTCAGCTTCTCGATCCGCTTTTCGTTGATCGTCGACAACACGATGCGGTCGACATAGATGCCCGGCGTGTGGATGCAGTCGGGATCGAACGTCCCCTCCGGCACGATCTCTTCCACTTCCACCACGGTCACCTTGCCGGCGGTCGCCATATTGGGGTTGAAATTGCGGGCGGTCTTGCGGAACATCAGGTTGCCCGCCGGGTCCGCGCGCCAGGCCTTCACGATGGAGAGGTCCGCGCGCAGCCAGGTTTCGCGAACATAGTCCTCACCCTCGAACGTCTCGACGGGCTTGCCCTCCGCCACCACGGTGCCAACGCCTGTCTTGGTGTAGAAGGCGGGGATGCCCGCACCGCCTGCGCGGATGCGTTCGGCCAGCGTCCCCTGCGGGTTCAGTTCCAGTTCCAGTTCGCCGGACAGATATTGCTGCTCGAACAGCTTGTTCTCCCCGACATAGGAGGCGATCATCTTCCCCACCTGCCGGCTTTCCAGCAGCATCCAGAGGCCAAATCCGTCCGCCCCGGCATTGTTGGAAATGACGGTCAGGTCGCGAACGCCCGATGCCTTGATTTCAGGGATCAGGCTTTCGGGATTGCCCGACAGGCCAAAGCCGCCGGACATGATCGTCATCCCGTCGAACAGCAAGCCGTCCAGTGCGACCCGTGGGCTTTCGAAAATCTTGCTCTGCATGCTGTCTCCGGCGGTTCAGGCTTCCGCGCGTTTGCGGGTCGAAAAGGCTTCGTCGTCCTTCTTGTCCGCCTGCTGCAACTCGAAATCGAACGCGATATAGGCGCTGTCGCCCTGACGGTTGGGAACCGGCAGCAACCCTTCGCGCGTGGCGAAGGCGAAATCGTCCGCCGCGAACGGATCGTCGCCGAAATTGATCTGCGTCGTCAGCGTGCGATAACCCGGCGCCTCGACAAAGAAGTGGACATGCGCCGGGCGGTTGCCATGCCGGCCAAGCGCGAACATCAGCGTCTCGGTCGCGCCGCCGGGCGGCACCGAATATCCGTTGGGCATTTTCGACTGGAACGCATAGCGGCCATCCGCGCCCAGTTTCAGGCGGCGGCGATTGTTGAAGCTGCTCTGCGCGCCGGTCGGGTCGAAGTGGGAATAGAAGCCCTTGGAATTGGCGTGCCATACATGCAGGATCGCGTCGGGCACCGGCTGGCCGTCCTGCCCCTTGATCTGGCCGTTCATGTACAGCGTGTCGGTGTCATCGGGATCGTCGGACAGATTGGCGCCACTTTCGACCAGCGGCGCGCCCGCGACATAAAGCGGCCCTTCGATCGTGCGCGGGGTGCCGCCCGACAGGCCGGCTTCCGCATCGCGGGCGTCCATGACCAGGTCCATGAAATGCTCCAGCCCGACGCCCGGAACGATCAGGCCGAATTCGCCCGCGCCATCCTGAAAATATTTGATCGCGCCCCAAAATTCGCTCTCGGTCACGTCATATTTGACGATGGTCTTCATCACCGCCTCGACCAGGTCGCGGGTAATCGCCTTCAACCGGGCGTCGCCGCCCTCCGCATCGCGGCCGCTCACGCGGTCGAGCAGGGACTGAACGGGCGCCGTCTGAACGAAATCTTCTGTCATCATGCCTCTCCCTCGGCGAGATAGTTTATTGGAAAATCAGCGGTCATCGTCGTGGATGGAGGACGGGTGCCGGCACAAGGCGGTC
>JAXHOI010000005.1:0-45155 GCA_034519505.1 Sphingobium sp.
ATGGACGCGATGCGCGCGGCATGATCCTCATGGCTGCCATGGCTCATGTTCATGCGGAATGCGTCCGCGCCCGCCAAGAACAGCTTGCGGATCATTTCCGGTGAATTGCTGGCCGGGCCAAGGGTCGCCAAAATGCGGACCTTGCGGCTGCGGGGCTGGAATTTGATGCTCATGGGGACGAAATATGCTCCTGCAAGTCTGTGCGCCGTCCGGCTTGGCGAAGGCGGCCCTTTTGTTTTATCCCGCTGCACGACAGGAGAATGACGTGGACATCAATAATCTGGACGATGCCGTCGCTGCAACCGCCTTCCGTCGGTTGGTCACGCATTTGCGCCATCGCAGCGATGCGGAGAATATCGACCTGATGGGTTTGGCGGGTTTTTGCCGCAATTGCCTGGCCGACTGGGTGGCGCAGGCTGAGCAGGACGTCAACCAGCACGCCCTCAGCCGCGATGAAGCGCGCGAGATCATCTACGGCATGCCCTTTTCCGAGTGGAAGGAGCGCTTTCAGGGCGAAGCGTCCGAGCAACAGCTCGCCCGCATGAAGGAAAGCGTGGCGAAAAACGCGCCGGGTCACTAAGAGCGCTTTTCCATCGATTCACCATATCCATCCGCTGAGTGCTGGGCCGAACGAACGCGGCCGCAGCATGAACGCGAGAGGTTTCAATTCAGGGAGTTATTCATGTCCGAGGGCAATGTCGCCGCCGATCAGCTGCGGCTTCTGATCGAGCGCATCGAGCGTCTGGAAGAAGAGAAGAAGGGCATCGGCGACGACATCAAGGACGTCTATCTGGAAGCCAAGGCAACCGGGTACGACCCCAAGATCATGCGCCAGATCATCCGCCTGCGCAAAATGGAGCCGCATGACCGGCAGGAGATGGAGGCCATTCTGGAAACCTATCTCTCTGCCCTCGGCATGGAATGATGATCGTGCCCGCCATTGATGCGCGGGCGATGGCGGGTCGATCGCGCTTTTTCGTCCTGATCTTTGGGAGGAATGCGATGATCGGCCCCCTTGTCCTATCGCAGAGGTCAGTCTGACCGACATCGTCCTTCGCCCTGCCCATGCGGGCGACGGCGCGGCCTGTGCCGCCATCTACGCGCCGTTCGTGACCGAAGGCTGGGTCAGTTTCGAGACTGACCCACCGGACGCGGGCGATATGGCGGACCGCATCGCGGCATATGGCACCAGCCATGGCTGGCTGGTCGCCGAAGCGGACGGGGCGGTTGCAGGCTATGCCTATGGCAGCCCGCACCGCAGCCGTGCCGCCTATTCAACGAGTTGCGACGTGACGGTCTATGTCGCTCCGGCCTTCGCCCGTCGGGGAATCGGTCGCGCGCTCTATGAAGCCCTGCTGCCTGCGCTGGCCGAGCGCGGCTATCATGCGGCCTTTGCCGGCATCGCCCTGCCCAACGACGCCAGCATCGCGCTGCACCAGGCGGTCGGCTTCACGCCTGTGGGCACCTATCATCAGGTCGGGTGGAAGCTGGGCGGCTGGCGCGACGTCAGCTGGTGGCAGCGTATCCTCTGATCCTGCCCGCAAGCGCCGGGCCATGCGCGGGTTGCCCAATCGGCCGGGGCTGGTGTAAGGGCGCGCATCCTTTTTCCAGTGCATCCATCGAGAAGACGCAGCCATGGCAGGCCATTCCAAATTCAAGAACATCATGCACCGCAAGGGCGCGCAGGACAAAAAGCGCTCCGCCATGTTTTCCAAGCTCAGCCGCGAAATCACCGTGGCGGCGAAGATGGGCATGCCCGATCCCGACATGAACCCGCGCCTGCGCCTGGCCGTCAACGCCGCCAAGGCGCAGTCGATGCCCAAGGACAATATTCAGCGTGCCATCGACAAGGCGAGCAAGGGCGACGGCGAGAATTACGAGGAAGTGCGCTATGAGGGCTATGGTCCCGGCGGCGTCGCGATCATCGTCGAGGCGCTGACCGACAACCGCAACCGCACCGCGACCAACGTTCGCACGGCCTTTTCCAAGAATGGCGGCAATCTGGGTGCCTCCGGCGCGGTCAGCCATGGCTTCGACCGGCTGGGCCTCATCACCTATCCGGCCAGCGTGGGCGATGCCGACGCGATTTTCGAGGCGGCGCTGGAAGCCGGGGCGGAGGATGTCTCGTCGAACGAAGACGAGCACGAAATCTGGACGGCGATGGACGGCCTGCACGAAGTCGCCAAGGCGCTGGAGGCCAGCCTTGGCCCGGCCGATGGTGCCAAGCTCGCGTGGAAGCCGCAGACCACCGTCGAAGTCGACGAGGCCAATGCTGCCACGCTGTTGAAGCTGGTGGACACGCTGGAGGACGATGATGACGTCCAGACCGTCTGGGGCAATTACGAAGTCTCCGACGAGGTGATGGAGAAGCTGGGTTAACATGCCCGCTTCCCGCCCATGCCGACCGCATCGGGACAATGTCGTCCGGTGCGGCTTACGGCAAGGGTGCATGACGTGATCCGCGAACGATGATCATTCTGGGCGTCGACCCCGGCCTTACCTGCACCGGCTGGGGCGTGGTGGCAAAGGCGGGCAGCCGCCTTTCCCATATCGCCAACGGCCAGATCCGCACCGATGCGAAGGCGTCGATGGCGCAGCGTCTGGTCGAACTGGACGCCGCCCTGACCGACGTGATCCTGCGCCACCGGCCAGACAGTGGCGCGGTCGAGGAAGTGTTCGTCAACGTCAATCCGCAATCGACGCTGAAACTGGGTCAGGCGCGCGGTGTCGCGATGCTCAGCCTGGCGCGGTCGGGCATGCCGGTCGCCGAATATCCGACCAAGGTCATCAAAAAGGCACTGGTCGGCACCGGGGGCGCGGAAAAGCAGCAGATCCAGCACATGCTGAAAATCCTGCTGCCCGGCGTCAAGCTGGCGGGCGAGGATGCGTCGGACGCGCTCGCCGTCGCCATCACCCACGCCAATATGCTGGGCAGCCATCGCTGACGCCGCGCCCTTCGCCAAGAAAGGGCGAAATCACGCGTGCCGCACGGCAGGACTAGCGCGGCCCATGCTTCCCTGTCATAGGAACAAAGCATGATCGCGAAGCTTACCGGCATATTGGACGACAGCGGGCCTGACTGGGCCATCATCGACGTGAACGGCGTCGGCTATCTGGTCCATTGTTCGGCCAAGACCCTCACGCATCTGGGCATTCGCGGCGACAAGGTCGTGGTCCACACCGAAATGCAGGTCAGCGAGACCGACCAGCGCCTGATCGGCTTTGCCAGCGCGGGTGAGCGGGTCTGGTTTCGCCTGCTCACCGCCATTCAGGGGGTGGGCAGCAAGGTCGCGCTCGCTATCCTGTCGGCCTTGTCGATCGAGGAATTGCAGCGCGCCTGCGCGCATGGCGACAGCGCGATGGTGGCGCGGGCCAACGGCGTCGGCCCGAAACTGGCGAGCCGTATCGTCAACGAGTTGAAGGACAAGGCAGGCGGGTTGATCGGCTTTGCCGGAACGGCGGGCGCCGCTCCCGGCAGTGGCGAAGCCCCCCTGCCGCCGGGATCGATCAGCGCAGACGCCATCTCCGCGCTTCAGAACCTTGGGTTCAAACCTATCGTCGCCAGCAACGCCGTCGCCTTCGCGATCAAGGAACTGGGCGATGACGGGGGCCTCAACGACATCGTGCGCGTGGCACTGAAGAAAGCGGCGGGGTAAGGCGCAATGACCGACAACCCCCTCCTCGCCTCCACCCGGCAGGTCGAAGACCAGGACGCTGCGCTACGGCCGAAAACCCTTGCCGAGTTCGTCGGGCAGGCTGCGGCCAAGGACAATCTGACGGTCTTTATCGAGAGCGCCAAGCAGCGGCGCGAAGCGATGGACCATGTGCTCTTTTTCGGCCCGCCCGGCCTTGGCAAGACGACATTGGCGCAGATCATCGCGCGCGAACTGGGCGTCAATTTCCGCGCCACGTCCGGCCCGGTGATCGCCAAGTCGGGCGATCTCGCCGCGCTGCTTACCAATCTCGAGGAAGGCGACGTCCTCTTCATCGACGAGATTCACCGCCTCAACCCGGTGGTGGAGGAAGTGCTCTACCCCGCGATGGAGGACCGCGCGCTCGATCTGATGATCGGCGAAGGGCCGTCGGCCCGGTCGGTGCGGATCGACCTGCCCCCCTTTACCCTGATCGGCGCGACCACGCGGCAAGGTCTGCTGCAAACGCCGTTGCGCGACCGCTTCGGCATCCCGGTCCGCCTGCAATTCTATACCGTCGCCGAACTGGAACGCGTGGTGACGCGAGGCGCGAACCTGATGGGGGTGAGCATTGACCCGGATGGCGCGAGCGAGATCGCACGACGGGCGCGCGGCACGCCGCGCGTCGCCGGTCGCCTGCTGCGCCGCGTGCGCGACTTTGCGCAAGTGGCGGGCAGCAACATCATCACCCGGCAGATCGCGGACAACGCGCTGACCCGGCTGGAGGTCGACGGCCTTGGCCTCGACCTTCAGGACCGCCGCTATCTGACGATGATCGCCGACATCTATCGCGGCGGGCCGGTGGGCGTGGAGACGCTGGCGGCGGGCCTGTCGGAACCGCGCGACACCATCGAGGAAGTGATCGAGCCGTATCTGATCCAGCTTGGCCTTGTCGCCCGCACAGCGCGCGGGCGCTGCCTCAATGCGCTCGGCTGGAAGCATCTGGGCCTCAACCCGCCACCAACGGCGCAGGACGGCCTGTTCGACTAGACGCCATCTCGGCATCGGACGAACCGAGCCTTTTGGCGGGACAAAAAGGTTACGACCCCGGCCCGAAATCTTTGCCTTTCGGACGCAAACTGGGTTAACGCTGCGCCAATGGCCGCCGAAACCCACCTGCACGCGCCGGCCGGCGCGCGGGACCAGACAGCGCAATCCGCGCCAGACGCCCTGCCCCCCGACCTGCCGATCCCCGGCGGGCGTTTTCGCGATGGCGTGCATTATTTCCCGGCGCGCATCTATTTCGAGGATACCGACCTTTCCGGCCTCGTCTATCACGCCAACTATCTGCGCTATATGGAGCGCGCCCGTTCCGACATGCTGCGCCAGGCCGGTATCGACCAGCGCGCCGCGCAAGAGCAGGGACTTGGCGTCTATGCCGTCGCCGATCTTTCGATCCGTTATCGCCGCCCCGCGAAACTGGATGACGACATCATCGTTATCAGCCGGGTGGAAGAAGTGGGCGCGGCAACCTGCTCCATTCATCAAACGGTCATGCGCGGTCCGGACATACTCACCGACGCCCGTGTGACCGCCGCATTTCTGACCGCCGATGGCCGGCCCCGCCGTCAGCCAAAGGAATGGATCGCCATATTCAACAGCCTGTCCAAGGGGGACCAGAGCAGCTCATGAATTTCAGCCTTTCCGCCATTCAGCTGTCCACCGACGCGGCAAGCCTGTCGCCGGTCGCACTGTTCATGCAGGCCGACATAGTCGTGAAGATCGTGATGGCGGGCCTGTTGTTCGCCAGCATCTGGACCTGGGGCATCATCCTTTCCTTTGCCCTGAAGATGGGCGGCGTGCGCAAGGGGTGCGAAAAGTTCGAACGCGAATTCTGGCGGGCAGAAGACATCGACCGCTTCTACGAGGCTCGCGGGCGTGAGGAATTGCCGAGCGCGAAGGTGCTAGCTGCGGGCGTTGCCGAATGGCGGCGCTCCACGGGGCAATCGCGCATCGACCGCGAAGGCACGCGCGATCGTCTGCACAGCGCAATGAACAGCGCCATCACCAATGAAGTGGACAAGCTGGCGGACCGGCTGAACATCCTTGCCACAATCGGTTCGGTCGCGCCCTTTGTCGGCCTGTTCGGCACGGTGTGGGGCATCATGCGCAGCTTCACCAGCATTGCAGCGGAACAAAACAGCAGCCTTGCGGTCGTCGCGCCCGGCATTGCCGAAGCATTGTTCGCAACCGCCATCGGCCTGTTCGCCGCCATTCCGGCAGTGATCGCCTATAACCGCTTCAGCCATGGTGTGAACAAGCTGGAAAGCCGCCTGGGCCGCTTTGCCGACGGGTTCCATTCCACTCTCAGCCGCGAGTTGGAGGCGCAGGGTTAAGCGCCATGGGGATGAGCGGACCTTCGCAATCAGGTGGTGGCGGCCGACGACGCGGCCGGCGCACCCCCATGGCCGAGATCAACGTGACGCCGCTGGTCGACGTCATGCTGGTGCTGCTGATCATCTTCATGGTGACGGCGCCGCTGCTGACCAGCGGCGTTTCGGTGAAGCTGCCGGAAAACCGGGCCAAGGCGCTGGACCAGGACCAAAAGCCCAAGACCATTTCGATCGATGCGGACGGCCGCATCTACATCGACGACATCGAAACGACACAGGCCGACCTGCCGCAACGATTGGATGAACTGCGCAATTCAGTGGGTGCGGAGGAGCCGCCGCAAATCTACCTCCGCGCCGACACCGCGATCGATTATGGCCGGGTCAGCTTCGTACTGGGTGAATTGAACCGCGCCGGCCTCAACAAGGTCGCATTGGTGTCGAGCAGCGCGAGCGAGGTCAGCGCGCGTTCAGACCCCGGCGAATAAGGCCGGGCGGAGATGGAGAAGGCGGAAAAGATCGGTGTAGGCGTAGCGGCGGCGGGCCATGTCCTGCTGTTCGTCGCGCTGTCCACGTCGATCCTGGCAACGCGCAACGCCATGAAGCTCGATCCGGTCCCGATCGAGATCGACATGGTCAAGGATGTGGCGCTGAGCACCACCGCACCCAAGATCAACACCCTGCCCCCGCCCCCGGCCAAGGCGCCGGAGAAGGGACCGCCAGAGGAGGCGCGCCCGGCGCCTGAGCCGGAACCCACGCCGCCCGCGCCCAAGCCTGCGCCGCCGCCGCCCCGACCGGCGCCCGCCAAACCCGCGCCTGCAAAGCCTGCGCCTGCAAAGCCCACGCCTGCAAAGCCTGCCCCGGCAAAACCGGCTCCGGCTCCGCGTGAAGCTGTCAGGCCAAAACCCAATCCCGCAAAACCTGCCCCGGCAAAGCCGGCACCGGCCAAGGCTGCGCCAGCCAAGCCTGCGCCATCGAAGCCGACCCGTACTGCGGCGGCCAGCCCGTCCGACGACCAGCGCGACCGCCGCCGCCCCGACCGGCCGAGCCCAGCCGCTCCGAAACCTGCTGCCCCGGCGGGCAAGGGACAGGCGGCGCGCCCACGCGCCCTCGCGCTGTCGGACGACATCGAAAAGGGCGCGGCGGGCGAACGTACTCCGCGCCAGACCAGCACCGCGCCGCAGGCAGCGGCAATGGGTCCGCAGCAGAAGGCTGCGCTGGACGCGGAGATCCGGCGACAGCTGCGCGCGCACTGGCGTCCGCCCTCCGGCGCGGAGGCCGATCAGCTGGTCACCCTGCTCGACGTGAAGCTGGACAAGACCGGCCGCGTCATCGGAACGCCGGAAGTCATCGGGCAACAGGGGGTCACCGCCAGCAACCGGCCGCAGGCTGCGCTGCACGCCGAGCGCGCCATTCAGGCCGTCAAGCTGGCGTCGCCCTTCCAGAATCTTCCGCCCGAATATTATGAACAGTGGAAATGGCTGAAGCCGCTCCGCTTCGACGCGAGACTGACACGATGAGAGGTTTGACCATGCGGCACATGATGGGGGTCGCCATCGCGGCCCTGACCTGCCTTGCCTCCCCGGCAATGGCGCAGCTTTCGGTCGACGTGACCGGAGAGATCGACAGCAATTTGAAGGTCGCCGTTCCGCCCATGCCCGCGCAGCAGGATGTCGCGACCCCGGCGGGCACCGCGAGCGAACTGGGGCGGCGTATCGCCGAAGTCATCGCGTCCGACCTCAAAGGTTCCGGCCTGTTCGATCCACAGGGACCGGCAGGGCTGCCCGCCATTACCGTGCCGGAAGTCACCTTCCCGCAATTCGACAAGTGGAGTGCCTTTCAGGGGCTGGTCCAGGGCTTCGTGCGCACGGCCGGGGGCGAAGGCGACATCACCGTCGGCTGCTACCTCTACGATGTGTCGTTGAAGCAAGAAATGACACGGCAGGGCTATGTCGTGGCACCGCGCGACTGGCGACGCGCCGCCCACAAATGCGCCGATGCCATTTACGCCCGGCTGACCGGCGAAAGCCCGTTCTTCGACAGCCGTATCGCCTATATCGCGGAAAGCGGGCCGAAGGATCATCGCGTCAAGCGGCTGGCGATCATGGATTCGGACGGCGCCAACCACCGCTTCATCACCAACGGGCAATCGATCGCACTCACCCCGCGCTTCTCGCCCGACTATCAGTCGATCGTCTATGTCAGCTACCTCGCAGACAAGGTACGGATCTTCGTTTATGACGTGGGCAGCGGCAAGCAGCGGCTGGTGACCGAAAGCACCAATGCGACCTTCGCGCCGCGCTGGTCGCCCGATGGCCGCTTCATCCTGTTCTCGATGGCGGTTGCGGGCAATACCGACATCTATCGCGTGTCGAGTGCCGGCGGACGCCCGCAGCGCCTGACCAATACGCCGGGCATCGACGTGGGCGGCAGCTATTCGCCCGACGGGACCAAGATCGTGTTCGAAAGCGACCGGTCGGGCAGCCAGCAGATCTATGTGATGAACGCCGACGGTTCGGGTCAGCAGCGGATCAGCCATGGCGGCGGGCGTTACGCAACGCCCGAATGGAGCCCCCGCGGAGACCTGATCGCCTTTACCAAGATGGCCGGTAACTTCCGCATCGGTGTGATGAGCCCCAGCGGCGATGGCGAACGGTTGCTGACCAACAGCTGGCAAGACGAAGCACCGACATGGTCGCCCAATGGCCGCGTCATCCAGTTCTTCCGCACCAGTCAGGGGCGGCAGGGCAAAAGCGAAATCTGGCAGGTCGATCTGACCGGTGTCAACGAACGGCGCTTGCCCACGCCCGTCGATGGCTCTGACCCGAGCTGGGGGCCGCTGCTTCCCTGAAGCTGAAAATTGGAAAAGAATCAGGGTTGCGGGAACCGGATCATCTTGCAAACGTAACGATATTCATGTGCCGGCAAGGTTGCGTCCGTCACGACATCAACGGATCGTCGGTCAAGGTTTCACGAATTGGAGCGGGTCGGCAAGGTACATCATCATGAAGGAGGAAAACCCATGAAGATCGACAGCAGGGCCATTGTCCTGGCAGGCGCAATTGCTGCCCTTGCAGCATGTTCTCCCAAGGTCAAACAGGCGGAGCTGCCGCCACCGCCGCAGACTGCCGAAACCGATCCCAATGCCGGCCAGTCATCCGGTCCGGTCAAGGGCAGCCAGGAAGATTTCATCGCGTCCGTGTCGTCGGATCGCGTGTTCTTCGGCCTCGACAAATATGACATCGATGCCGAAAGCCAGTCGACGCTGCGTAGTCAGGCGGCATGGCTGGCGCAAAATCCCAATGTCCGCGTAACGATCGAGGGACATTGCGACGAACGTGGCACGCGCGACTATAATATCGCGCTTGGCGAACGCCGGGCCAATTCGGCGAAGAACTATCTGGCGTCGCTTGGCGTCGATCCATCGCGCATCAGCACGATCAGCTATGGCAAGGAACGCCCGGCCGCGCTCGGATCGGACGAAGCGGCTTATGCCCAGAACCGCCGCGCCGTCACGGTGACCGTGCAGTACTGATCCGCGCATATCGGTTCGGAAAAGCAAGGGGACGGGAAGCATCGGCTTTCCGTCCCCTTCTTCATGTCGGCTTGATAGGCGCGTGCCTTGGCTATTCTCCGGCGGGGGCTTCGGGGGCCATCGCCTCTCCCTCCACCACGGTGATCGGCATGCCCAGCTTCTCAAGCTGGCCCATGATCTTCGCCTTGTCGCCGACCACGACCCAGGTCAGCTTGGCCGGATCGATCGCCTTGCGCGCCGCATCGTCAAGCTGCGCCGGCGTCAGCGCGCGGTAACGCGCAGCGAGCGTGGTCACATAGTCGGCGGGGCGGCCAAGCTCCGCATCGCGCTGGATCTGGCCCAGCACATTGGCCGACGTTTCGAAGCTGCCGGAAAGTTCACGCACATTGCCGTTCACCGTGCGCTCCAGCTCTGCCGCCGTCACGCCCTTGCCGGCGAGGAAATCCGTCAACTGCCCCTTCAGCGCCGCGATGGACGGGCCGGTCTGATCGGCCTGCACCGGCGCGACGATGATCCACGGCACCTGATTTTCCACCCGGTTGACGCTGGAAAAGACGCCATAGGACCACCCCTTCGTCTCACGCAGATCCATGTTCATGCGCGAAAGGAAGCTGCCGCCGACCACTTCGTTGGCGGAGATCAGATTGAGCAGATCGTCGGTCCCCTTGGCGGCCAGCAGCTCGCCGCCCAAAATAACCGATTGCGGCGAATCCGGCCGGTCGATCAGGACGATGCCAGGCTTTGCCGCGGGCACGGGGACCGAGAAATCCTTCCGCCCCGGCATGTCGCGGGTCATGCGCCACGCGCCGAACCGCTTTTCCAGCAACGGTTTCAGTTCTTCGGCAGTCGCGTCACCCACCACGAAGATTTCCGCCGTGTCGGCGCGAATCCACTTGTTGTGATAGCTGGCCAAGTCCTGCGTGGTGATCTTCGCGACCACCGCCGGATCTCCCGTGCCGGTGAACGGCACACCATAGGGATGGTCCTTGCCATACAGGATCGGCGGCAGGGCGCGCAGGGCAATCGTCTGCGGCTGGGTCTGTTCCGACGCGATCCGCGCCAGCTGCTGTGCGCGCACCCGTTCCAGCTCCTTGGCGTCGAAAGCCGGATGCTGGATCATGTCCGACATCAGGTCGAGCGAGGGCGCAAGGTTGGTCTTGAGCGCGTAGAGCGACACGCTGGTGCGATCCATGCTCTGCGAAAAGCCGATGCTGGCACCCAGCCGCTCCTGCTCCTCGGCAATCTGATTGGCACTGCGCGTCCGCGTGCCTTCGTCCATCATCGCGACCATCAGCGATTGCAGGCCCAGCTTGTCGCGCGGGTCCGACGCATTGCCGGCGTTGAAGGCGACGGTCATGCGGACGATGGGCACCGTGGTGCGCCGCGCCAGATGCACCTTGACGCCGTTGGATAGCGTAAAGACTTCGACCTTGGGGAAGTCGATGTCGGGAACCTGACCCACTTCCGGCAGTTTGGCGCGGTCCGTATCGCCCGCACTGGCGCTTTGCGGCGGAGCGGAGGCGGATGGCGCGGCTTCGGCCTTGGCGGCGGCATCAGCGGCTTCCTGCGCGGCAGCACCTGCCTCGTCATAAGCCGCGCGCGCACCGGGCTCGACTTTCAGCGCATAGACGGGCCGACCGATCCACTTCTGCATCGCGGCTCGCACCTGATCCGGGGTAGTCGCGGCAAGCTGTTCCATCTGCTTCTTGTAGATGTCCGGATCACCGGCATAGAGCGCGCCTTCCGCCAACGTCACGGCCTTGCCGCTGAAGCCGCCCACTTGCTCCAGCCCGCCTATGCTGCGTGACAGTTCGCTGGTGACGACCCGCTGCACTTCATCGGCACTCGGCCCCTTGGCCAGGTAGTCGGCGACGATCTCGTCCAGCCGCGCCGAAACCTTGGCGGGGTCCACGCCCGGCTTCACGTCCACGTTGATTTCGAAAAAGCCCAGCTGCGCGAACTGCTGCATATCGGCCGACACGCGCACGGCCAGCTGCTCCTGCCGCACTAGAATCTTGTCGAGCCGCGAGCTGGCAAGGCCGCCCAGCACCGATGCGCCGACATCCAGCGGCACGGAATCCGGGTCGGTCAGCCCCGGCGTGGTCCAGTAGCGATAGAGGCGCGTGGTCGCCACACGGTCCTTCATCACTTCATCCTTGCGTGCGGGCAGGCTCGGGATCGTGACAGTGACCGGCTGCACCAGCTTGCCCGCTGGGATTTCGCCGAACCATTTGGTCACCTTGGCCCGCGCGGTCGCCAGATCGATGTCACCGGCCAGCACCAGTACGGCATTGTTGGGGCCGTAATGATCGGTGAACCAGTCCTTCACGGTCTGCAGGCTGGCAGCATCCAGATCGGCCATCGAACCGATCGTCGAGTGACCATAAGGATGCGTGGACGGCAGCAGCCCGGCCAGCTGCGCATATTCGACCAGGCCATAAGGCTGGTTATCGCCCTGCCGCTTTTCATTTTGCACGACGCCGCGCTGGTTATCCAACTTGTCCTGAGTCACCGCGCCCAGCAGATGGCCCATGCGGTCGCTTTCGAGGAACAGCGCGACGTCCAGCGCGCCGGTCGGCACCGTTTCGAAATAATTGGTGCGATCAAACCAGGTGGTGCCGTTGAAATCGGTGGCGCCCACCTGCTGCAACGGTTCGAAGAAATCGCCCGGCGCGTGCTCCGACCCGTTGAACATCAGATGTTCGAACAGGTGGGCAAAGCCGGTCTTGCCCTGCGGCTCATGCTTCGAACCCACATTGTACCAGACGGATACGGCGACGATGGGCGCCTTGCGATCGGTGTGCACGATCACCCGCAGGCCGTTGGGCAGGGTGAACTGCTGATAGGGAATGTTCACCTGCGCCACCAGGTCGCGGCTGGACGTGGCGGCCGGCGCCGTTTGCGCATGCAGCGGCGCAGCGACAGGTGCCAGAGCAACGGACAGCGCCAGCGGCGACACCGCCAGGGCCAGGGCAATCTTGCGGATCATCATATATCCTTCGAAAAACGGACGGGGGGTATTTGGCGGATAGCGCATCGCGAACCTTCATGCGCGGATCGGACATGAACCGGACCATAACGTGCGGACGCGGCGGCGCAATATGGCTGGACAGGGCAGGCGCGCACGATAGTTTCCCTCTTCAGCATCATTTTGCCGCGAAAGGCTTTCCATGACATTCCGTTCGACGCTGGCTGCCCTGTCCGCCGCCAGCCTGATGGCCGCGGGCCTGGCCTCCGCTCTGCCAGCACAGCAAGCCGCCGCGCCCGCCATGCCGACCTTCACCCCGGACAGCGTACGCGCGACGGTCGCCTTCCTCTCCGACGACCTGCTGAAGGGGCGGGACACCGGCAGCGAAGGCTATGACATCGCATCCCGCTATGTTGCCAGCCGGTTCGCCGCGCTTGGCCTGAAGCCCGGCGGCGACAATGGCGGCTGGTATCAGGAAATCACATTCCAGCAGACCGATCATGGCCAGACGCCCGGCACGCTGACGATTACCGGACCCAAAGGCGCGAGCCAGAGCTGGAATCAGGGTACGGACGTGCTGCTGTCGGTGAGCGGCAATGAACCCGACCTGGACCTTGCCGCGCCGCTGGTCTTCGTCGGCTATGGTATCGAGGATGCGAAGCTTGGCATCAACGATTATGCCGGGCTGGACGTGAAAGGGAAGATCGTCGTCACGCTGCGCGGCTTCCCCAAGGGCATGGCCAGCGAGGAAGGCGCCCATGTGTCGGCGACCAAGGCGCAGGCGGCGCAGGCGCATGGCGCGATCGGCATGGTCAGCGTCGACACGCTGTTGTCGGCAAAGACCCGCCCATGGGAACGCCGCGTCCATTTCGCCGATGCACCGAGCTTCGCGTGGGTCGACACCGACGGAAAGGCGTTTGACGAAGCGCCTGCAATCCGCGGCACCGCTTCCCTCAACGATCCGGTCGCGCGTGCCGCCTTCGCCGGCGCGCCGCGTTCGCTCGACGCGATCCGGCAGGAGGCCGACAAGGCGGGCGGACGGCCCAAGGGCTTCCCGCTTAAGACCAGCGTGCAATTACAGAGCCCGAGCGTGTCGAAGCGGGTGCAGAGCCGCAACATCGTCGCCATCCTGCCCGGTTCCGACCCGGCGCTGGCCGCACAATATGTCGTCCTGTCCGCCCATCTCGACCATATCGGGGTGACGCCGGCGCGCCCCGACGACAAGCCCGGCACGGACCGCATCAACAATGGCGCGCTCGATAACGCAGCCGGCATCGCCACCATGCTGGAGGTCGCACGTGCAGCCGCCGAAGCGCCGGTGAAGCCGCGCCGCTCGCTCATTTTTCTTGCGTCGACAGGTGAGGAAAAGGGGTTGCTCGGCGCGGATTATTACGCCCGCCATCCTAGCGTGCCGATCAGCAGCATCGTGGGCAATGTCGATCTCGACATGCCGTTGCTGCTCTATCGCTTCACCGATGTGACCGCCTTTGGTGCCGATCATTCGACCCTTGGCCCTATCGTGCGACAGGCGGTCGCGCCGATGGGACTGGCGCTGTCGCCCGATCCGATGCCGGCGGAGGGCATTTTTACCCGTTCGGATCATTATATGTTCGTCAAGCAAGGCGTTCCAGCCGTCTTCCTGGCCACGGGCTACGCCAATGGCGGGGAAAAGGCGTGGGAGGCTTTCCTTTCGGGCAATTACCACCATCCCGGCGATGACATGAACCAGCCTATCGACTGGGTGGCGGGCGCGCGCTTTGCCGAGGCGAACTATCGCATCATGCGGGCGATGGCCGACGCGGACGCCCCGCCGCTCTGGTATCGCGGCGACTTCTTCGGCGACACCTTCGCGCCCAAGGCACAAAAGGCGGACAAGGGGAAATAGGTGACAGTGGGAGAGCGGGAGCCAGCTCCTGCGCTCTCCCGCCGGCTGCCGCGCCATAGTAACCTCCCCTAGTGCCCGAGCGCGCAGGGCCGCCTACCTTCACTGGCCAATGCGGATATTGCTGTCGGCTAGATGGAAAAATCGCCGTCCATCCCTTGTGTGGTATTTTTGCAACATTATATCCGGGTGAGTTCCAAGAGAGGGTTCCATGAATCTCGAAAAGTTCACCGATCGCGCCAAGGGCTTTCTGCAGTCGGCGCAAACCGTCGCGATCCGCATGAATCATCAGCGGATCAGCCCGGAGCACATATTGAAAGCCCTGCTGGAAGACGAGCAGGGCATGGCGTCCGGCCTGATCCGCGCAAGGCGGTGGCGACGCCGCCACCGCGCTGCGCGAAACGGATGCCGCGCTGGCGAAGGTGCCGGCGGTATCAGGCTCGGGCGCGCAACAGACGCCGGGGCTGGACAATGATGCCGTGCGCATGCTCGATTCCGCCGAACAGGTCGCGCAGAAGGCGGGTGACAGCTATGTGACGGTCGAACGGCTGCTGCTCGCGCTTGTGCTGGCGACAACGACCGCCGCGGGCAAGGCGCTGGCCGCCGCGGGTGTCCGCGCCGAAGCGCTGAACGGCGCGATCAACGAGTTGCGCAAAGGCAAGACGGCCGACACCGCGTCGGCAGAGGATCGCTACGACGCGCTCAAGAAATTCGCCCGCGACCTGACCGAAGCGGCGCGAGCCGGCAAGCTCGACCCCGTGATCGGCCGGGACGAGGAAATCCGCCGCACGATCCAGATCCTGGCCCGCCGCACGAAGAACAATCCCGTCCTGATCGGCGAACCCGGCGTCGGCAAGACCGCGATCGCCGAGGGGCTGGCGCTGCGCATCGCCAATGGTGACGTGCCCGACACTCTGAAGGATCGCACGCTGATGGCGCTGGACATGGGCAGCCTGATCGCGGGCGCGAAATATCGCGGTGAGTTCGAGGAGCGGCTGAAGGGCGTCCTTGACGAGGTGAAGGGCGCGGAAGGCCACATCATCCTGTTCATCGACGAGATGCACACGCTGATCGGCGCGGGCAAATCCGAAGGCGCGATGGACGCCGGCAATCTGCTGAAGCCCGCGCTGGCGCGTGGCGAACTGCACTGCATCGGCGCCACCACGCTCGACGAATATCGCAAATATGTCGAGAAGGACCCTGCCCTGCAGCGCCGGTTCCAGCCCGTGTTCGTAGGCGAGCCGACGGTGGAGGACACCATTTCCATCCTGCGCGGCATCAAGGACAAATATGAAACGCACCACGGCGTGCGGATTGCCGACGGCGCCATCGTGTCGGCCGCGACCCTGTCCAACCGCTACATCACCGACCGCTTCCTGCCCGACAAGGCCATCGATTTGATGGATGAGGCGGCAAGCCGCATCCGCATGGAAGTGGAAAGCAAGCCGGAAGAAATCGAAAATCTCGACCGTCGCATCATGCAGCTGCAGATCGAACGGGAGGCGCTGAAGAAGGAAAGCGACCAGGCGTCGAAGGACCGGCTGGCGACGCTGGAGGAAGACCTGGCCAATCTGGAGCAGCAATCTGCCGAACTCACCCAGCGCTGGCAGGCGGAGAAGGACAAGATCGCCGGCGAAGCGAAGCTGAAGGAGCAGCTGGACACTGCGCGTATCCAGCTGGAGCAGGCGCAGCGCAGCGGTGAATATGCCAAGGCGGGCGAACTGCAATATGGCACCATTCCGACGCTGGAGAAGCAGCTGGAAGAGGCACAGTCCGCGTCCAAGGGCGCGATGCTGCGCGAGGAAGTGACCAGCGAGGACATCGCGTCCGTCGTGTCCCGCTGGACCGGCATACCCGTCGATCGGATGATGGAGGGTGAGCGCGAAAAGCTGCTCGCCATGGAAGCGGAACTGGGCAAGCGCGTCATCGGACAGGCCGACGCGGTCAAGGCCGTCTCGACTGCGGTGCGCCGCAGCCGTGCGGGCCTTCAGGACCCCAACCGGCCGCTCGGCAGCTTCCTGTTCCTGGGTCCTACGGGCGTGGGCAAGACCGAGCTTACCAAGGCGCTGGCCGAATTCCTGTTCGACGATGGCAACGCCATGGTGCGCATCGACATGAGCGAGTTCATGGAGAAGCATTCGGTCGCCCGGCTGATCGGCGCACCTCCCGGCTATGTCGGTTATGAGGAGGGCGGCGTGCTGACCGAAGCGGTGCGGCGCCGCCCCTATCAGGTCGTGTTGTTCGACGAGGTGGAGAAGGCGCATGGCGACGTGTTCAACGTGCTGCTTCAGGTACTGGACGACGGGCGCCTGACCGATGGTCAGGGCCGCACGGTAGATTTCACCAACACCATCATCGTGCTGACGTCGAACCTTGGCAGCCAGTATCTTTCAAACATGGCCGACGGTCAGAAGGTGGAGGATGTCGAGCCGCAGGTTATGGAAGTGGTGCGGGCGCATTTCCGTCCGGAATTCCTGAACCGCCTGGACGAGATCATCCTGTTCCATCGCCTGGCCGCGGAGCATATGGGGCCGATCGTCGACATTCAGGTGGCGCGCGTGGGCAAGCTGCTGAAAGATCGCAAGGTCAAGCTGGATCTGACCGATGGTGCCCGCGCGTGGCTGGGCCGGGTGGGTTACGACCCGGTCTATGGCGCCCGGCCGCTCAAGCGCGCGGTGCAGCGCTATCTTCAGGATCCGCTGGCGGACCTGATCCTGCGCGGCGAAGTGCCGGATGGATCGACGGTGACGGTAGAGGATGGCGATGGCGCGCTGAAGCTGACGGTGGCGTGAACGGCGTCCGCTCGCAACGATGATTGAAAAGGGGTGCGAACCATGGAGGACCGCACCCCTTTGTTTTGAAGGATAAGTTAGCCGCTGGTGTGCTGAAGCGAACCGGTGCGGAACGTGTCCTGCATCTTGTCGAGTTCGCTGTCATTGCCTTCACGGATACGCTTCCATTCTGCGTTGGTTTTGCAAACGCGGGTCTTGCGAACCAACGATCCGGTAATATCGATCCGCCGGCACTTGACGGCTTCGGGCGCATTGGGACTGACGGCGGGCGCAGCCGTATCCGTTTGCGCGATGGCCGTCGCGGGCAGCAGCAGTAGCGGCAGGGCAAAAATCCGTGGCATCATACGCATGAGAACAACCTTGTGCTTGTGAGGTCAGACACCGGATAAGGCCGGTCCGGTACGGCGAATATCGATCATATCATACAATTCTCCGCCAGAAACACTTCGGTTACGCGCCCCTGACCAGCGATGCTGGACGGCGGCCGCACCAAAGCGTTTCAAGAGCGGCGGAACAGGCGATCCAGCGGTAATACCGCCCAACATGCCTGCATCCGAAAAGAATCCAGGCTTGCAATCAGGGCGGGCAATCACCGGCGAACTACCAACGCTACGTTTCATTCGGACATACTCCGATCGATGCCGGCAATGATAATATGGAATGCGGCATCGCACAATTATGCGTTTTGATACCGGTACATAAACCTAGTTCATCGCATTGCCCATTTCATGGGGCTGTGCCAGTTCGTCGGACAGCTTAAAGAACTGCCGCAGAAGAGCGCGTTCGTCGTTGGTCAGATGCGGATTCCACGCATCGATGATCAAGACCGCGCGTAATTCTCCGCTTTCGTTCATGGCCTCATGTTCGATCGTGTCATCGAAGGCGAAGGCTTCTCCTTCCTTCCACGGCCGCCTCTCTGCACCGACCCGAAACCAGCAGCCGTCAGGAACGATAAGCGGCAGATGCACGATGGCCCGGCTGTTTGTGACGCCGGTATGCGGCGGAATATGGCTGTGCGGACGTAGTAATGAGAAGAACGCAGAGGGGCCACGGCCGGGAATATCTGCAAGCGGCAGCGCGTCCAGGATCGCGGTGGTTTCCGGGCAAAGTTTACATATAGGCTCGTTGCGCCGACCATGCTCCCACAGAAAACAGGCACCCCAGTCCATCGACCGGTCGAGCGGCGTCCACTTGTTGACGGGCGTTCCCTCCTCCTGCCGGACATAGGGACGGATCGCGTCGCTACTCGTCTGAAGCAATGCCTGAAGTTCGGCGCGGATCTGCGGCGTTTTTGCTTCCAGTTCCGGAAACCAGGGGAAGAGATCCCGGTCGAAGAATTCGTCGGCGGGCAGGAACGGAAAATGAAGACCGCTGCACTCATTCACGAAGATACGCCGGCGCCCCGTGGCTGCCTCGACACAGGCGTCGAAACGGCGAAGCGCCTGCCGCGAATGCCCGGAGCGTGCGCGCGCCAGTCCACGGTCGATCTTCGCAGAAAAGTCGGCCAGTTGCGTCGCCACGAAGCTGCGTGCCTCCTCGATTCGCGCCGCAAGGGCCGGCGGCATCGGGTTGATCGCTTCGGCCAGGACAAATATACCGTTCCATATCTCGGCCGCCGGAATCGGCCGATCCGTGCGCTCCAGCAGTTCCGCCTTGCGCAGCAATGCCATGAAGTGCGTCCGATCGAGCGATAAAACGGCATCCAGCGCCGCCGCCTCCCCCTGATCATCGCCGAGATTACGGCATGCGGTGGCCAGATTGATCAGCAGGGCCGGCTCCCGCGGATCTGCGGCCACGGCTCGGCGAAACAGGTCTGCGGCCAGCGTATAGTCCTGATCGGCGAGCGCCCGCATCCCGCGCGCGTTCAGCGGCTGCGGATGATCCGGGTCGAGGGCCAGCGCCGCATCGAGTGCCGTCAGCTCGCCCGCGCGGTCGCCCCGACGGCGCGCCTCCCCCGCACGCAAGATCATGTCACGTAAAGGCGGCGCGATATCGCGCCCGCCGCTCATTGGTCTTGACCCGTCATTTTGCACCCCACGCGGACAATCTAAACATCAGGTGGCGCGGAGCAAGGCTCGACAATGCGGCATTGCCGAACTTTGGTCGCATTCGGGCCGCTTGTTTCGCCTATCACCCCATGCGAAGGGTCGTTCATGTCCAGACAAGAAGATGTCGCGATGATCGTGCGCGACCCCCAATGGTTCGCACATCGCTACGATGCGCCCAACGACGCGGTCCAATTCCTGAAGATGAGCCGCGAGGACCATCGAGCAGCACCATTTCTGCGCGATGAGTTCATCCCCTCTTCCAAAGATCCGCTGCCGCTTGGCCGCGCCGAATCAATGGAGGCACTCGATGGCCAGGCGCCGATGCATTTCATCTTTCATTCGGCCTATTGCTGTTCGACCCTGCTGGCACGCGCATTCGATGCACCGGGTCACGCCATGGGTTTGAAGGAACCGCTGATCCTGAACGACATGGTGGGATGGAACCTCCGGGGCGCGGACCGCCGCCAGCTGGTGGCGGTTCTGGACAACAGCCTGCGCCTGTTATCGCGGCCTTTCGCCCCGGGAGAAGCGGTCGTGGTAAAGCCGTCCAACATCGCCAACGGCTTCATCGGCGCGATCATGGGCCTGCAACCGGGAGCAAAAGCGCTTTTTCTGCATGCGCCGCTCAAGACCTATCTCGCTTCGATCGCGAAGAAGGGGATCGAGGGGCGTCTGTGGGTCCGGATCATCCTGCTGAATTTGGTCAAGGAGAACCGGATCGATCTGGGCTTCAAGCAGGAACAGTATCTGGAGCATACCGACCTTCAGTGCGCGGCCATCGGCTGGCTGGCCCAGCATGCCGAATTCCATCGATACGCGCAGCAGTTCGGCCCCGCCCGCATACGGACGCTGGATAGCGAGGCATTGCTGAGCGATCCACTGGCGTCGATGCGCGCACTCGACGGATTATTTGAGACCGGGATGAATGAGGCCGAACTAAGGGCTGTGGTGGCGGGTCCGGCCTTTGCCGAAAACAGCAAGTCCGGCGAGCGCTATGGCACGCGGGAACGAGACGCCGAACGCGAGGCGGCGCTGATAACCCATGCCAAGGAATTGGAGTGGGTTGAGGGTTGGGCGCGCCGCGTGGCGGACGCCAACGCAATTCCGATGAGCTTACCCCATCCGCTCCTGCGCTGACGCCTGCCTTCAACAGACACGCGCGACGCGTCCGCCAGGGGTGGGAGGGATCGCCTCCACTCTTCGCGCTCGTTCGCCAAACGGACGGCAGCGTGGCTCATATTCCTAGGTAATCGCCAAGGAAAAAGGGGCGGATCCTGCGATCCGCCCCTTCCCCTTGCTTCGTTGCCGAACGCTGGAGATCAGAACTTCAGCTTCGCGCTGACCGCGTAACGGCGGCCCAGCGAGTCGTAGGTCGACGGGTAGGTGTTGCCGCTGTTGAAAGCGGTGGTGCCTGCACCCGAACCGACGATCGGCGGCTTCTTGTCGAACAGGTTCTGGACGGTCGTGGTGATCGTCACATTTTCCGTCGCATGGAAGCGCAGCGTCAGGTCGAAATAGTCGTACGAGCTGATCTTGTTGAAGTCGTAGGTCTTGCCACCCAGAGCTGCAACCGGACCGCTGTAGAGACGGTTCGCCGGATCGGGATCGTTCGCGAACTCATATTCCACGCCGTCGATATGACGCCACAGAACCGACAGGTCGACGTCATGCACGGTCAGCGTCGGACGGACCGACCACTGGAACTTCGGCTGGATCGAGGCGCAGTTCACGCTGAACAGACCGACGCAATCGCGAGCCGGCGAGGTCGGCGAAGCCTGGAACACCGAGCTGTTGGTCCAGTTGCCGGTCACCGCCAGAGCAAGGTTACCCCAACCCAGATCGTGATTGTAGTTCAGGTACACGTCGATACCGTCGGTCTTCAGGTAACCCAGGTTCGACAGGTTCAGGAACAGACCCGGCGTGGTCGACGGATCGCCGTCCAGACCGCCAGTCGCCGGGTTACGACGAATGATGGTGCAAGCCGGGTTCGATGCGCTGGCGGCCGTCAGGTTGCCGAAGCAGGCGTTGATCGCGTCCGTCGGAGACGGGGTCGTGATCGCACCCTTCACCTTGATGTTGTAGTAATCGACCGATGCCGAGAAACCAGGCAGGAATTCCGGCTGGAAGGTCGCGCCGAAGCCGTAGCTGTTCGAGGTTTCCGGCTTCAGGTTGAGGTTACCACCACCCGTAGCGTTTGCCTGCTGTGCGGTCGGGTTCGCGATCGAACCGATCGTGCCGGCCGGTGCGCCCTGCGCAAGGCAGACTGCGCGCAGATTGGCATTCGTGGTCGGCGCAGCGCCGGCGCACGGATCGATCTGCAGGCTGGTCAGGCCCGTGTTCACCGGCGAGAACAGTTCGCTGATGTTGGGCGCGCGGACGGCATGGGCATAGTTGCCGCGCAGCTTCAGGCCCGGAACCGGCGACCAGTTGCCTTCCACCTTGTAGGTGGTGGCGTTGAAGGTCGGGCTGTTGGGCGAGTCAACGCCATAATGCGAGTAACGGATGCCGGCATTGACCGACAGTTCCTCGAAGAACGGCTTGTCCTGGATCAGCGGAACCGCGACTTCGCCAATGGCTTCGTACACGTCATAGCCACCGGAGACGTTCGGCGAGGCACCGCCGGAACCGCCCAGATCGCCCGACTGCGACAGCAGGTCCGAACGCTGCGCGGCGGTGTACTTGCGATATTCGCCGGCAACGGCGAAGCTGATCGCATCGCTGGCCCACGGGCTGGCAACGCCGATGTCGCCGCTGATCGTGCCGCGAGCCTGCGCCAGTGTGGTCTTGACCGAAACGACGCTGTCGGCGGTCAGGAACGCAGCCTGGGCCGGGGTGATCGATCCGGTTCCGCCGAACACGTTGACGGGAACGCAACCACCGGTGTCGGTCAGACAGGTCGTGGTATTCGTTGCCAGCAGCGCCTGACGGAAGCGGCTGTTCAGCGTGTAGTTCTGCTGAGTCTGGGTGTTTTCCGATTCGCCATAGGCACCGAAGACATCCCAATCGATGGTGTCGGTGATGCCCCCCTTGAAGCCCAGGCGATAGTCGAAGATCGTCGTCTGGAATTCGGAGATACGCGGACCCACGTCAACCGCACGCAGCGACAGGTTGGTCGTCACGGTGCGATAGTTCGGATCAGTCGGGCTGGTCGCCGTCGCAGCCGCGGCGCAAACCGCCGGCGAGTAGAGCGGGGTGTAGCCAACGCCCGGCGTGGTGTCGAACTGGCAGAAGCCGTTGCGCAGCGCCGTCGTCAGATACGGGTTGCTGAGCGGAACGACGACCGAAATGTTGAACGCGCCCGACGGAGCGATGATCGTGTTGACGGTGTTCTTCGAGAAAAGACCACGGGTATAAACGGTCAGCGCGTCGCTGACGTCATACTTGGCCGAACCGTACATGTTGAAACGCTGGAACGGCGTCTGGAAGATGTTGTACGGGTTGAAATTGAACAGCTGCGTCGTCGTGGAGAACGCGCCGGCGGCCGGATTGACCTGACGCGTTGCGTTGCGCGTCACGCAGGTGACACCGGTGGTCCCGCCGCAACCCTGTGCGATGTGATCCTGACCGGTGATGTTGATGTTGCTGAAGCGCGAGGGAACCGAAGTGCCCGAACCCGAAGCGCCGCCCGTGAAGGAGCTGATGTTGTTGAACGAGAAGCTGCGGTCACCCTGATAAACCGGGTCCGATTCCTGGTAGCCGATCGAGAAGACCGCATTGCCGCGACCATCGTCGAAATTGGCGCCCATGGTCACGTCGGCGCGCAGATAGTTGCCGTCACCCTGTTCGGTGATCTGTTCGGAAACCAGCGCTTCGATGCCGGCGAAGTCCTGCTTCGTCACGAAGTTGACAACGCCCGAGATGGCGTCCGCACCATAGGTGGTGGAAGCGCCGCCGGTCAGGACGTCGACGCGATCGACGAGGGCGAGCGGAATGTTGTTAAGGTCGACGCGGCCGACGAGGCCCGAGGGAACCAGGCGAACGCCGTCCAGCAGGACGATGTTGCGGTTCGAACCGAGGCCGCGAAGGTCGACGAACGATGCGCCGCCGTTACCGTTGTTGACGGCGGAACCGATGGACGGAACGACGCCGGGAATTTCACGCAGAATTTCTTCGGCGGTGTTCGACTGCTTCAGTTCGACCTGATCCGCCGTCGTGGTGTTGACCGGAGTCGCCTGCGACAGGTTCGGGTTCTTGATCAGCGAGCCGGTGACGATGATGGCGTCGCCGGAGGCCGCATCTTCGGCTTGCTGCGCGAAAGCGGTGTTGCTGACCAAGGCGGCGCCGAGGATCATCGGCGCAGCGCTTGCGCGCAGCAATGCTGTTTTGGAGAGAGTCTTCACTGTCCAGTCCCTTGCTCTGGAGTAACGGCGGCAACCCCTGTTGAAAGCCCCGCCACGATCTTGTTTTGCCATGCAGGCGACGGCGTGGCCGCCGCGCAACACGGTCTGGCGCTGTTTCTGCGCATATGCACAAAGGGCTGTAAAGCGCCGCACGGGGGCAGATTGCCGCTTTTGACCCAAACTGTAGCCAATATGCAACAGAGCGCTGCCAAGGCCCGATGAGTGCAAGGAAGAATGTTGCCGAGAGGCACTTAGGGCAGAGAATTTTTAATTAACTAGCGAAGGCTTGGCGTAACATTCGATCCAAATGGTGCCGGAACGGCCAGTGGCATTGCGGCAGATGCTCACCGCTTGATACGCAGGTTCGGTTCGCGCATGGTTATGGTTACACACCGGCATGTGTCGCGGAGATAGAGAAAATGGCGTCCCTGGAATTTCGAAATCTGGTCGGTCGGAGCATTGCGCTCGTCGTTCCAGCGGCACTGATCGCTACCGGTGCAACGCCCGGACATGCACGCGACAAGCAGCAGCCAAAGCCGGAAATCTTCACGAAATTGCTCAATTGCCGCGAAATCACGGACAATCAGGCGCGCCTGTCCTGCTATGACAATCAGGTGAACGCCATGGCGACCGCTTCGGCAAATGACGAAGTGGTTGTGCTGGACAAGGAAGAGCTGAAAAAGACCCGCCGCTCGCTGTTCGGCTTCGCCTTTCCGCGCCTGCCGTTCCTTGGCGGGGGCGATGACGACGATGACAAAGGCGCCAAGGCAGCGCAGGTCGAAGAAATCACCGCCAAGATCGAACGGGCCACAAGCCTTGGTTACGGCAAGTGGGAGCTCAAGCTGGATGACGGGTCCACCTGGCAAACGACAGAGGCGATCCCGAACCGCTCCCCCAAATCCGGACAGGAAATCGTTATCAAGCGCGCCGCCATCGGCAGCTTCATGGGCCGCGTGAACGGCTGGACCGGAGTGCGCATGAAACGCGTCGGTTGAGGCGCGGGACTAACGCGGCGTCGCGGCAGGCATGGGTCCGGCAAGCGCCATCGGGTCGATGCGCGCATCACGCCACTTCATGCCCCAGTGGAGATGGGGACCGGTCGCGCGGCCGGTCGCGCCAATCGCGCCGATCACCTGCCCTTGGCGCACGGCCTCCCCGTTTTTCACGTCGATGCGCGAGAGGTGCAGGAACGCGCTGTTCAACCCCTGCCCGTGATCGATCATCAGCAGATTGCCCTCCAGCGTGAAGGGATGATCGGCAGCCAGGATAACGACGCCGTCGGCCGGCGCGCGCACCGGCTCGCCGGTCGCCCCGGCGATGTCGACGCCGCTATGATAGGCGCCGGGCGTTCCATTATAGATGCGCTGGGCACCGAAAAGGCCTGAAACGCGGCCCAGGCGCGGCCATGCGAAGCGTTGCCGCCAGCCCTGCGCACCGGTGTCAGTGGTCCGCGCCTGCGCGATCTGCGCCAGTTCGGGCATGCGACGGGCAAGGAACGCTTCGCTGCTCTGTCCGCCGGGGCGCAGCGCCGTCGCGACATGCTGCAACGCCCAGACATGAGGTGTCACAACCAGCGAGCGGGTCATATTGCGGCCATCGGGAAACCTCGCCACCAACTGAGCCTGGGGGCCGGCATCGCGATCGAACCCGATCAGGAAACGACCCTCCGGCGTCAGCGCGACGGGCTGACCGTCAAGCGTGAGCGTGGACACGCCCGCTGGAGCCACACCACGCACGACCGCACCCTGTTCAGGCGCGCGATCAAGCTGAAAGTCTACGTTTCCCGCCATCTGCGCCGCCTGAGCAAAAACAGTGGCCGGACCGGCCGCCAGCATAAGGCCGCAAAGCGCCGCCAGAAAGCTCCGCATGCTCAGGCTTTCATCCCCGCGCCCGCAACTCCGCCCGGACCGACAATTCTGCGCTGGCATAGGCTTCCTGCCGCGCAATGCTCCAGTAACGCAGTTCGTCGAGCGGAATGCGCAAGCCGCTTACCGCGCAGACGACGTGATCGCCCGGCGAAAGCACGCGAAAGCGATAGGCCATATAGTGCAGCTTCGCGAGGCGGTCGCGTCCTGAAAAAAGCATCGTTCCGTCTGTTCCGTCCCATTCACCGGTTCAGGAAAACAGATCCTGCTGCCCGGCTGGCGCTTCCTGTTCGCGCGATTGTCGTTTGGTGCGCGGTGGGGAAGATATAGGGGAAACACCGTCTTTCTCAAGCGCCGCCGCATATCCGCCATCGATCCGCGCGCCCACTTCGCCGTCCGCAAACTTCAAGGTCACGGCACCCGCCGCGCGTGCCGCGGCCACATCGCGGACCAGATGGCCGTTCGCCATCACCCGCGCAAAGCCACGCGCCAGCGGCCGGTCGGGATCGAGCGACACCAGCAGGCGCGACAAACGGTCGAACCGATCGCGCAGGTCCGCTGCGCGCCGCTCGATGAGTGCGGGGCGAAGGCGCGTTCGGGCCAACCGCTCCTGCTCCCGGTTCAGCCGCTGGCGCAGGACTGCCGGACGCAGCGCCCCGGTCGCTTTCGCAAGTTCCCCGCGCGCGTCGCTCAGCCGGTGCGACAATCCGCGTCGGAGCCGATCGGACAGATCGTCCACACGCTGCATCTGCGGTGTCAGCAGGCGATCCGGCGCGGGCAGCAGACGTGCCTGCGCGTCCAGTCGCTCGCGGCACCGTTCCATACCGCGCGACACGCAGCGCTGCATCCGCGCGCCATGTTCGCCCAGCATCGCAAGCAATTCGGCGCGCACCGGCACGGCAATCTCCGCCGCCGCGGTGGGCGTGGGCGCGCGCAGATCGGCGGCGTAGTCGCACAGCGTCGTATCGGTTTCATGCCCGACCGCAGAGATCGTCGGGATGGAACAACCGGCGACCGCGCGGACGACGATTTCCTCGTTGAAGGACCACAGATCCTCAATCGATCCGCCACCCCGCGCCACGATCACCAGATCGGGCCGGGGGATAGGGCCGCCCGGTTGGATCGCGTCAAAGCCGCGCACCGCCTGCGCCACCTGCGCTGCGGCCCCCTCTCCCTGCACCAACACCGGCCAGACGATGACGCGGGTCGGGCAGCGGTCGGCCAGCCGGTGCAATATGTCGCGAATGACCGCGCCTGTCGGCGATGTCACGATGCCGATGGTGCGCGGCATGAAGGGCAAGGGCCGCTTGCGCGCGCGGTCGAACAACCCTTCGGCATTCAACTTCTGCTTCAGCCGCTCGAACAGCTGCATCAGCGCGCCTTCACCCGCGATCTCCATGCTTTCGATCACGATCTGATATCTGGAGCGCGCCGGATAAGTGGTGATGCGCCCGGTCGCGATCACCTCGATCCCGTCCTCCGGGCGAAAGGCGAGTTTTTGCGCGCCGCCCTTCCACATCACGCCGTCGATCACGGCATTTTCGTCTTTCAGCGCCAGATAGAGGTGGCCGGACGCCGCCCGTTTGAAGCCCGAGATTTCACCGCGTACCCGCACGAAGCCGAACCGGTCCTCCACCGTGCGCTTCAACGCGCCCGACAATTCGGAAATCGACATGGCCGGCGCGTTGTCGCCGGGCGGCTGCTGCGCTAACAGCCGGCCACCAGCATCGAACGAGGCAGAATCTCCGGTCATGAACATCCTTCTTCTGGGCAGCGGCGGGCGCGAACATGCGCTGGCGTGGAAGCTGGCGCAGTCGGCCCGGCTGGGCACGCTCTATGCCGCGCCGGGCAATCCGGGCATAGCGGCCCATGCAGCGCTGGTCGACCTGGATGCGACCGATCATGCCGCCGTCGCGCATTTCTGCCGTGAAAAGGACATCGGGCTGGTCGCGATCGGCCCCGAAGCACCGCTGGTCGATGGCCTGGCCGACAGCCTGCGCGCGGCGGGCGTGCCCGTATTCGGTCCGGGAAAGGCGGCGGCCCAGTTGGAGGGGTCGAAGGGCTTCACCAAGGACCTGTGCACCCGCGCCAACATCCCGACCGCCCGCTATGTCCGCGCGAGGAGCAAGGCGCAGGCCTTGGCCGCGCTCCTCTCCTTCGGCCTTCCGGTGGTGATCAAGGCCGACGGCCTGGCCGCGGGCAAGGGCGTCATCATCGCGGAAACCGATGCGCAGGCGACGGACGCCATCGAGGATATGTTCGGCGGCGGTTTCGGCGCGGCCGGGGCCGAAGTCGTCATCGAACAGTTCCTGACGGGGGAGGAAGCCAGCTTCTTCGTGCTAACCGACGGCGTCCACTGCCTGCCCCTGGGGTCGGCGCAGGATCACAAGCGCGTGGGCGATGGCGACACCGGCCCCAATACCGGAGGCATGGGCGCATACAGCCCGGCACGCGTATTGACGGCCGACCTTGCCGCGCGCGCGATGCGCGAAATCGTGGAGCCGACCGTGCGCACCCTGGCGGCAGAGGGCACGCCCTATGTCGGGGTGCTCTATGCCGGCCTCATGCTGACGGCGGAGGGCCCCAGCCTGATCGAATATAATGCCCGCTTCGGCGACCCGGAATGTCAGGTGCTGATGATGCGGCTGGAGGATGATCTGCCTGCTCTGCTGCTGGATGTCGCGGAAGGGCGGCTGGACACCCGCACCGGCGTCGCCATGTCCGACGACGTGGCGCTGACCGTCGTGATGGCGGCCAATGGCTACCCCGGCACCCCGGACAAGGGCGGAGCCATTGCCAACATAGAGGCGGCTGAACGCGGCGGCGCGACCGTTTTTCATGCAGGTACGGCGCGGGCGGCCAATGGCGGGCTGGTCGCAAATGGTGGTCGCGTCCTCAATGTGACGGCGCGCGGGGCGAGCGTGGCGGAAGCGCAAAAGGCCGCATATGCTGCCGTCGACGCCATCGACTTTCCGACCGGCTTTTGTCGCCGCGACATCGGCTGGCGCGAAGTGCAGCGGGAAAAGGGCGGCTGAAAGCTGCCCGATCCCGCGCCTTCGATTGCATAGCAGGGCCATTGGCCTTATGCGCGCGCGCATGACCAACAGCTACGCCCCCGATGCCGCCCTTCTGGCCAAGGCCGAAGTCCTTGTCGAAGCGCTGCCCTATATGCAGCGCTACGCAGGCAAGACCTTCGTCGTGAAATATGGCGGCCACGCCATGGGCGATCCGGAGGCCGCGCGCGACTTCGCCGAGGACGTCGTGCTGATGAAGGCGGTCGGCATCAATGTGATCGTCGTCCATGGCGGGGGGCCGCAGATCGGCGCGATGCTGAAGCGCCTTGGCGTCGAATCGCAATTTGTCGGCGGCCTGCGCGTGACCGATGCCGAAACGGCGCAGATTGCCGAAATGGTGCTGGCTGGGTCCATCAACAAGGAAATCGTCGGCTGGATCGCGGGAGCAGGCGGCCGGGCGGTCGGCATTTCGGGTAAGGATGGCGGGCTGGTCCTCTGCGAAAAGGTCGGCGGCAAGCGGGAGGCCGACCCCAATTCGGGGATTGAGCGCAATGTCGATCTGGGGTTCGTCGGCGATCCCGTCTCGGTCGACCGCCGCATCCTCGACAGCCTGACCAAAGATGGCATCATCCCGGTCGTCGCGCCAGTGGGTATCGGGGCGGACGGCCACACCTATAACGTCAACGCCGACACCATGGCCGGTGCCATCGCCGCGGAAGTAAAGGCATCCCGCTTCTTCCTGCTGACGGATGTGCCGGGCGTGCTCAACAAGGACAAGCAACTGCTGACCGACCTCGACCCCGCGGCGATCGAGACGCTGCAAGGCGACGGTACGATTACCGGCGGCATGATCCCGAAGCTGGAAACCTGCGTCCGGGCGGTGGAAGGCGGCGTGGACGCGGCGGTCATCCTGGATGGCCGGGTACCCCACGCGATGCTGCTGGAAATCTTTACGAAGCGCGGTGCGGGCACGCTGGTCCACGCCTGACGCGTGCTGGTCGAACAGGGCGCGCTTGCCCCGCCCCACCTGCCTACGCTAGGACCGACACATCAATTTTCGGAGCGATCATGGCCCTGGCTGTCTATCAGATTTTGAACATCCTGCTGAACCTGCTGTGGTGGATCATCATCGCGCAGTTCATCCTGTCGCTGTTGATCGCCTTCAATGTGATCAACACTCATAACGACTTCGTCCGCCAGCTGCTCTATGCGCTGGACAAGATTACCGAGCCGCTGTTCCGGCCGATCCGCCGCGTGATGCCCGATCTTGGCATGCTCGATTTTTCGCCGGCCATCGTGCTGATCCTTATCACGATCCTGCAGCAGGCAGTGTTGCCGGCCATCTTCCGGCCGCTGATCGTCGGCTGAGCAAGCCCGTCATCCTGCCCGTGCGGCTGACGCCGCGCGCTGGAAAGGATGCGCTGGGCGGATGGTGGCGCGACGCCGATGGCCAGCAATGGCTATCGGTCAGCGTCACCGCACCGCCCGACAAGGGCAAGGCGAACAAGGCTTTGATCCAGCTCATGGCGCGCCACCTGGGGCTGGCCCCATCATCGATTTCACTGGTCGCCGGAGAGACTTCGCGTCTAAAGCGGCTGGAAATCAGGGATGGCGAAGGCAAGGCCGCCGCCGGGATCGAAGATTTGATGGAGCACAGATGATGGTCGGCAAGTTGATCGATGGAAAGGCTTTTGCTGCAGGACTGCGCATCGAGATTGGTGATGCCGCAGCCGCCTTCACCGCCGCCAGCGGCCGCAAGCCGGGCCTGGCCGTCGTACTGGTGGGGGACGACGCGGCGAGCGCCGTCTATGTGCGCTCCAAGGGCAAGGCGACGATCGAAGCCGGCATGGAAAGCTTCGAATTTCGGCGCCCAGCCTCCATCGAAGCTGACGATTTGCTCGAACTGATCGAAGAGCTGAACGGCGATCCGCGCGTCGACGGCATTCTGGTCCAGCTGCCGCTCCCCGACCATATCGACGAGCAGGCGGTGATCGCTGCCATCGACCCGTCAAAGGATGTCGATGGCTTCCACATCGTCAATTCCGGCAAGCTGGCCGTTGGCGACAAGAGCGCCATGGTGCCCTGCACCCCGCTCGGCTGCCTGATGCTGCTGAAGGATGAGCTGGGCGATCTTTCCGGCATGGAAGCCGTCGTGCTCGGCCGATCGAACATCGTGGGCAAGCCGATGGCGCAATTGCTCCTCGCCGAAAGCTGCACCGTAACGGTGGCGCACAGCCGCACGCGTGACCTAGCCAGCGTCGTCTATCGCGCCGACATCGTCGTTGCTGCGGTCGGCCGCCCGGAAATGGTGAAGGGCGAATGGATCAAGCCGGGTGCAACCGTGATCGATGTCGGGATCAACCGCATCCCGGCGGAGGAAGATGGGAAAACCCGGATTGTCGGTGACGTCGCCACGTCCGAAGCGCTCAGCCATGTCCGCGCGATAACGCCTGTCCCCGGCGGCGTCGGCCCAATGACGATCGCTGTCCTGCTGCGCAATACCCTTCTCGCGGCGCATTTGCGTGAAGGCATGGCGCCGCCCGCCGGACTGTAACTCCCCTTTCGTCGGCTGCTGTCGACTGGCCGGGTATGACGGAAGGCGCAGCGGGGGTGGCGCAATGCTTCGCTTGCCCCTATCCCTGCTGGCATGCTCGAGCTTTTCGTTTCCGCATTCGTCACCCTGTTCGTCGTCATCGACCCGCCGGGATGCGCACCGATCTATGCCAGCCTGACCAAGGGCGCCAGCATGGCCCACCGCCGGGCCATGGCCCTGCGTGCCGTCATCATCGCCACCGCGATCCTGCTGCTGTTCGGCCTGTTCGGGAAGCAGATGCTGCGCGCCCTCGGCATTGACCTCGACAGTTTTCGCATCGCGGGCGGGATCATGCTGTTCGTGATCGCCATGGATATGGTGTTCGAGAAGCGCACCCAGCGGCGCGAGGACCGAGCACAGAAAATCATCGAGACGCCGGAGGTGGAGGACGTCTCCGTATTCCCGATGGCGATGCCGATGATCGCCGGCCCCGGATCGATAGCCACGGTGATGCTGCTGATGGCCCACGCCGACGGCATTGCGCAGCGGCTGATCGTGTTGGGCGCGCTGGCCAGCAACATGGTGCTGATGATCCTCAGCCTGCTCGCCGCCGGGCCAATTATGAAATTCATCGGTGCCAAAAGTGAGGCTGTCATCACGCGTCTGTTGGGTGTCCTGCTCGCGGCGCTCGCGGCGCAATTCGTCATCGACGGGATCAAGCGCAGCTTCGGCATGTAACGGACTGCGGCACCGCGCCGAGATCAGTGCGGGCCGCACGCTTCGCTGCTGTCAGCGTTTTCGCGCCGACCAAGGATGGGGCAATGCGCATATGGCAAGTGCCGCCACCCCGTTCGGTCCTGTTGACCTCCGCGCCTTCCTCAGCAATTTGTATGGCCGGGGAGCAGCATAACGCATGAGAATCGTCATCATCGACGACAGCGGCCTGCGCGCGACCGTCCTGGAGGAAGGGCTGCGAGAGGCAGGCTATGACGACATCCATGTCGTTCCACCGCGCGGCGCGTTCGTCGCGCGGCTGGAGCGTATGGCGCCGGACGTCGTGCTGATGGACCTGGGCAATCCCAGCCGCGATACGCTTGAGGAAATGCTGACGGTCAGTCGCGCGCTTGCGCGCCCCATCGCGATGTTCGTCGATCAGTCAGACGAGACGATGATCGGTGCGGCAATCGACGCCGGCGTGTCGGCTTATGTCGTCGACGGCCTGCGCAAGGAACGGGTGAAGCCGGTGCTGGAACTGGCGGTCCGCCGTTTCAACGCATTTGCGAAGATGCAGTCCGAGCTTGAGGAGGCACGCACGGCGTTGAGTGATCGCAAGATCATCGACCGGGCGAAATCCATCCTGATGAACCAGCGCGGGCTCAATGAGCAGGATGCTTATACGCTCCTGCGGACAAGCGCGATGAATCAGGGAAAGAAGATAGTGGATGTTGCACAGGCGCTGATTACCGCCAGCGACCTTCTGGGAGGGGGCATATGAATACGCAGTTGCGCATCGCCTTCCTGCCGCTCACGGATGCGGCGGTGCTGGTGGCCGCGCGAGAGCGTGGCTTCGCGGAGGAAGAGGGCATTGCCCTCGATCTCGTCCGGACGACAAGCTGGGCGACGCTGCGCGACCGGCTGGTGTTCGGTCAGGTGCACGCCGCGCATATGCTCGCGCCGCTGGCCGTTGCGGTGACGCTGGGCCTAAGCCAGCAGCCGGCGGCCTTGGCGACGCCATATAAGCTTAACGTCAACGGCAACATGCTGGTGATGGCGAGCGAATTTGCTGCCGCGCTGGAGCCGGACGTCGACCGTCGCCTGGCGGACCCGCTGGGCACCGCGCATGATTTTGCAAGCGCCATCGGCCTTTGGCGACGCAAGCCGGTGATCGGCGTCGTTCATCGTTTTTCCAGCCATGCGATCATGCTGCGTTACTGGCTGGCAAGCGCGGGTATCGACCCGGACAAAGACGTTGTCCTGCGCGTGCTGCCGCCGTCGCTGACGGTGGAGGCCATGCATGCGGGCGAAATCGATGGCTTCATCGCAGGGGAACCTTGGGGCAGTGCCGCAGTGGAAGCCGGACTGGCGGAGGCCGTCGCGCTCGGCGAACGCATCTGGCAGCGCGGCGTGGAAAAGGTTCTGGCGTTTCGCGAAGGGTGGCTGGACGATAATCCCGATCTGGTCGATCGATTGCTGCGCGTGCTCGCCCGGTCGGCTGCATGGTGTGACGACCCGACCAATCACGGCGCGCTGGCGGATATTCTGTCTGGTCCGCATTATGTCGACCAGCCAGCTGACCTGATCGCCCGCGGGCTGACCGGGCGCGTGGTGGCACGGCGCGGCGAGACAGCCGTTGTCGACTCCGACTTCATGCTCTTCGCACGGGAAGCGACTGCCTTCCCCTGGCGCAGTCAGGCGCTCTGGATCTATTCGCAGCTGGTACGCTGGAACATGGTCGCGCACAGCCCCGAAAACATGGCCAAGGCTGGGCGGGTTTTTCGACCCGATGTGTTCCGGCGCGCACTGGCGGCAAGCGGAGTCGCAATGCCCGGCGCCAGCATGAAGGTCGAAGGAGCGGTCGGTGCCCCGTTGGCGGTCGGGTCACATAGCGGTGACCTGACGCTCGGTCCTGACAGGTTCTTTGACGGTAAGATTTTCGATCCAGATCAAATGGATAGCTTCATTTCCGGGTTTACGGATGGAAAATAGTATGAGGGCGCATTTTGTGCCTTGCAACAAATCGCGAATCACGAGATGATTATGGCATCACGCGCAGAAGCGTGAAAATTCCGGATGCGTCGTCCCAAGGATGGGACAGCATCCTCAATAAATTTTGCAGCAAAGCCGCTGACCGGGCTCACCCAGTGTGACGTCCGGCCTGCGGCTTTTTTCGTGTCCATTCATTGCACGTTGGGGGACCTAACATGGCAACTGCCTATTGGAATGGTGAGAAGGACGCAGCATCGGCCGCGCCCGCCACAAGCTTCTGGAAGGCCGGCCACACGCCGACCTTGATCGCAGCCTTTCTGTATTTCGACCTTGCCTTCATGGTATGGGTTCTGCTCGGGCCGCTGGCCCCGATGATTTCCAAGACGCTGGCGCTGACGCCTGCGGAAAAGGGGCTGATGGTCGCGACCCCGACGCTGGCCGGCGCTCTCCTGCGCGTCGTCAACGGCCTGCTGGTCGACCGCATCGGCCCCAAGCGGTCGGGCGCGATCAGCCAGATCATCGTGATCGCCGGTCTGATGACCGCATTCCTCGCCGGTGTGAACAGCTTTGCCGGCACGCTGGCCTTGGGTGTCATCCTGGGCTTTGCAGGTGCGAGCTTCGCGATCGCGCTGCCGCTCGCCAGCCGCTGGTATCCCGCCGAGCATCAGGGCAAGGCGATGGGTCTGGCCGGCATGGGCAATTCGGGCACCGTGCTCGCCTCGCTCTTCGCGCCGGGCCTTGCCAAGCTGTTCGGCTGGAACGCGGTGCTGGGCCTTGCCTGCATTCCGCTGACCATCGTGTTCATCGCCTATATGGTGATGGCGAAGGATGCGCCGAACGCGCCGCCGGCCAAGAAGCTGGTCGACTATTTCCACCCTCTCAAGAGCGCCGATGCCTGGTGGCTGATGGCCTTCTATGCCGTGACGTTCGGCGGTTTCGTCGGTCTGGCCGCCTCGCTGCCGATCTACTTCACCGACCAGTTCGGCCTGACGCCGGTGATGGCCGGTTACTGCACCGCGGCCTGCGTCTTTGCCGGTTCGCTGGTTCGCCCGATGGGCGGTGCGCTGGCCGACAAGATCGGTGGCTCGAAGGCGCTGATGATCGTCTATGTCATCGCGGCCCTGGCGCTGGCCGGTGTTAGCCAGGCGACGACGCTGCCCGCTGCGCTGGGTCTGTTCGTGGTCGCCATGCTGGCGCTGGGAACCGGTAACGGTTCGGTGTTCCAGCTGGTGCCGCAGCGGTTCCAGGCGGAAATCGGCGTGATGACCGGTCTGGTCGGCATGGCCGGTGGCATCGGTGGTTTCTACCTTGCGTCCTCTCTCGGCCTTGCCAAGCAGCTGACGGGCAGCTTTGCCCCCGGCTTCCTGATCTTTGCCGGGCTGGCAGTTGTCGCACTGGCCGGCGTGGCTCTGGTCAAGGGCAAGTGGCGCGCTACCTGGAGCACCGGCGCCCGCATCTGAACTCAAGCGCACGGGTCGGCAGCGGTCGTCGGGGGGCGCCGCTGCCGAAACCCTCTTTTCTTACCCCAAGGGGTTCACCGACATGAGATACTGGATTGCAACGGCGGCCTGCATGGCCGTCGCCGGGCCGGCTTGCGCCCAGACGATTACGCTCAAGCCCGTAGCCGAAGCGCGGGTTCGTTATGAAAATGTGGATCAGGACGGGATCGCGAAGGAAGCGGACGCACTGACGATCCGCGTGCGCGGCGGGGTGCAGGCGAATAGCGGCCCATTGTCGGCCACGGTGGTGGCACAGGGTACGCTGGCGGCGATCGACGATTATTATGATGGCCTGAACGGCGTGGCCAACCGCCCCATCGTGGCCGACCCGGAAAACATCGCGCTCTATATCGCGCAGCTTCAGTACAAGACGAAAGCGCTGACGCTGACCGCCGGTCGCCAGAAGCTGGTGCTGGACGATGAGCGGTTCGTCGGCAATGTCGGCTTTCGCGACAATGCCCAGACTTTCGACGCCGTGCGCGCCGAACTGTCCCCGCTGCCCAAGCTGAAGCTGGATGTCGCCTATGCCTGGAGCGTGCGCAGCATCTGGGGCATCGATGGACATGGCGCACGCCAGCAGGCGATTGCCGGCGACAATGTGTTGGCCAACCTTTCCTATGTGACGCCGGCCGGCACGCTCACGGGCTTTGCCTATCTCGTCGATCAGGACGAAGCGGCGGTCCAGAATTATCGCATGTCCAGCCAGACTTACGGCGTGCGTCTGGCCGGGGCCAAGCCGTTGTCGAAAGCAGTGAAGGCGTCCTGGCAGCTGAGCTATGCCCGCCAGTCCGATTATCATCGCAATCCCAACGACTACAGCGCCGATTATTGGCTGGCCGACGCCACGCTGGAGGTGAAGGGCTGGAAGCTGAACGGTGGTTATGAAGTGCTGGGCGCGTCCAGTGGCGTTGCGCTCACCAGCTTCGAAACACCGCTTGGCACCAATTTCAAGTTTCAGGGCTGGGCCGACAAGTTTCTGGTGACGCCGCCCAATGGTGTGCGCGATCTGTATGTCGGCGGTGGCTATGGCCTGAAGGAACTGGGGCCGCTCAAGGCCGTGTCGTTTCAGGCCGCCTGGCACCGGTTCGAAAGCGACCGGTTGTCACAGCATTATGGCAATGAAATCGACCTGTTGGCGTCGGCAAAGTGGCGCAAGACGGCGATTTCCGTCCGTTATGCCCATTATGACGCGAAAAGTTTCGCCACGGACACGGATAAGCTGTGGCTGCAGCTCGACTGGATGATTTGACGAAAGTCGATGTGGAATCCGGTTGAGGAACTCCACTGGGTTCCATTATTGTGCAACGCAACGGGCAAGGTTGTCCGAACTTTCATAGCTGAGTCGGTTCGATGATGGGCCGGTAAAGCGCAGATGATGGCAAGGCCGCCATCCAGACTTCGGTTGCAAGACCGGGGTCCGGATGGTGGCCTTTTTCTTTTTCCTTTGCCTTGGAGTTACGGGGATGGAGTTTCAGGACGGAACCCAGATCGGCGCATCGCCGGTGACGGAGCGTGAGGACGACATCCTCGTGCCCTCGGACGATGTGCGCGAACATCTGGTCGTGGTGGGCAACGGCATGGCCGGTTGCCGCGCGGTCGAAGAATTGCTGGCGCGCGACGCGGGCCGCTATCGGGTGACCATTTTCGGCGCAGAGCCGCATGTGAACTATAACCGGATCATGCTCTCGCCCGTGCTGGCGGGGGAAAAGACGTTCGAACAGATCGTCATCAACGATGCCGCCTGGTACGCGGACAACGGCATCGAACTGATCGCCGGCGACCCGGTAACAGCGATCGACCGGGCGGCGAAGACCGTGACGGGTCAGTCGGGGCGCACGGTCGCCTATGACAAGCTGTTGATCGCCACGGGGTCCGATCCCTTCATCATCCCCGTTCCGGGCAAGGATCTGCCCGGCGTCATTTCCTTCCGCGACATGAAGGATGTGGACGCGATGCTGGAGGCCGCAGGCAAGGGCGGCGACGCGGTCGTGATCGGCGGCGGCCTGCTGGGGCTGGAGGCGGCCCATGGCCTGTCGCTGCGCGGTATGAAGGTGACCGTCATTCACCTGATGGACACGCTGATGGAGCGCCAGCTGGACGAGGCCGCCGGATGGTTGCTCAAGAGCGCACTGGAAGCACGGGGCCAGACGATCCTGACCGGTGCCAACACCGAAGCGATTTATGGCGAGGGCAAGGTGGAGGGTGTGCGCCTGAAGGACGGGCGCGAAATTCCCGCCAGCCTGGTCGTCATGGCCGTGGGCATCCGTCCGTCGACCGCGCTGGCGCGTGAAGCCGGGCTGACCGTCAACCGCGGTATCGTTGTCGACGATCATATGGTGACCAGCGATGCGGACGTGCTGGCCGTCGGCGAATGCGTGGAGCATGACGGCAATGTCTATGGCCTTGTCGCGCCGCTGTGGGACATGTGCCGCAGCCTGGCCGATGGCCTGACCGACCAGCATAGCGGCTATAAGGGATCGGTGACCTCCACCAAGCTTAAAGTGGCCGGGCTGGACGTGTTTTCGGCCGGGGACTTTTCCGGCGGCGAAGGGTGTGAGGACATCGTGCTGCGCGATGCGGCGCGGGGCGTATACAAGCGCGTCGTGGTGCGCGACGACCGCATCGTGGGTGCCGTGCTTTATGGCGATACCGCCGATGGCGGGTGGTATTTCGACCTTCTGAAGCGGGAGGAGAATGTCGCGGACATTCGCGACCTGCTGATCTTCGGCCAATCCTACGCCCAGGGAGGGGGCGCACTGGACCCTAAGGCGGCCGTTGCGGCGCTCTCGGACGATGCCGAGATCTGCGGCTGCAACGGCGTCAGCAAGGGCCAGGTTGTCGCCTGCATCGAAAAGGGCGCATGCAGCCTGGACGCTGTGCGCGCCACCTGCAAGGCGTCGGCCAGCTGTGGATCGTGCACCGGCCTCGTCGAAAATCTGTTGAGCGTCGTGCTGGGCGAAGAGGTGCAGTCCGGTCCGAAAACCATGTGCAAATGCACCAGCTTCACCCATGACGACGTGCGCCGGGAGATCGTGGCGCAGGATATGCGATCCATCCCCGAAGTCATGCAGCGCCTGCACTGGTCGACGCCCGATGGTTGCTCGTCCTGCCGCCCCGCGCTCAATTATTACCTGCTCTGCGCACTGCCGGGCGAGTATCAGGACGATCAGCAGAGCCGCTTCGTCAACGAACGCATGCACGCGAATATTCAGAAGGACGGCACCTATTCGGTGGTCCCGCGCATGTGGGGTGGCCTCACCAACCCGCGCGAACTGCGCGCCATTGCCGATGTGGTCGAGAAGTACAACGCGCCGATGGTGAAGGTCACCGGCGGGCAGCGGCTCGACATCTTTGGGATCAAGGGCGAGGATCTGCCCGCCGTCTGGGCCGATCTGAATGCCGCTGGGATGGTGTCGGGCCACGCCTATGGCAAGTCGCTGCGCACGGTGAAGACCTGTGTCGGTTCCGAATGGTGCCGCTTCGGCACGCAGGATTCCACCGGCCTTGGCGTCAAGATCGAACGGATGACCTGGGGCTCGTGGATGCCCCACAAGTTCAAGATCGCGGCATCCGGCTGCCCGCGCAATTGCGCGGAGGCGACGATCAAGGATTTCGGCGTGGTATGCGTCGATTCAGGCTATGAACTGCATGTCGGGGGCAATGGCGGCATCCATGTCCGCGCAACCGACCTGCTCTGCAAGGTTGCGACCGAGCAGGAGGCGCTGGATTACTGCGCCGCCTTCATCCAACTCTACCGCGAAGAGGCCCGCTATCTGGAGCGGACCGCGCCGTGGATCGAACGGGTCGGCGTCGATTATATCAAGAGCCGCATCGTCGAGGACGAAGCCGGGCGCGAGCAATTGCGCGCGCGCTTCCTCTATTCGCAGAGCTTCAGCCAGGATGACCCCTGGGCCGAACGCGCCGCCGGCGCCCATGCCGAGCTGCACCATCCGCTGGTTCCCGCCACGCCTTCTTGCGCCATCGCTGCGGAGTAAAGACATGACCGACTGGATCGACATCGGAACGCTGAACGATATTCCCCAGCGTGGCGCGCGCACGGTGCAGCTGCCCGGTGAAAAGGAGATCGCGATTTTCCGCACCGGGGACGACCATGTGTTCGCACTGGTCAACGAATGCCCGCACAAGAAAGGGCCGCTCAGCCAGGGTATCGTGCATGGGCATAGCGTTGCATGCCCCCTGCACAACTGGAACATCGCCCTGAAAACCGGCGAGGCGCAGGGTGAGGACAAGGGCTGCACCCCGACCATCGCCGTCAGGCAGGAGGATGGCCGCATCTTGATCGCGCGTCCGGCGGCGGACAAGGCGGCGGCCTGATGAGCAAGGCGGTCCGCACCACCTGCGCTTATTGCGGTGTCGGCTGCGGCATATCCGCAACGCCGACCGGACCGCGCTCGGTCGAGATCGCGGGGGATGCCGCACATCCCGCCAATGCCGGCCGCCTGTGCTCGAAGGGCACGCATCTGGGCGAGACGGTGGGGCTGAATGGTCGTTTGCTGCATCCGATGATCGGCAACAAGCGGGCAAGCTGGGACAAATCGCTGGACCTCGTGGCGCGGCGCTTTGCCGAGACGATCGAACGATATGGGCCGGACAGCGTGGCATTCTACGTTTCGGGCCAGTTGCTGACCGAAGATTATTATGTCGCCAACAAGCTGATGAAGGGCTTCATCGGATCGGCGAACATCGACACCAACTCGCGGCTGTGCATGTCGAGCGCGGTGGCTGGCCACAACCGCGCCTTTGGGGAGGATGTGGTCCCCGCGTCCTATTCGGATCTGGAGGAAGCCGACCTGATCGTTCTGGTGGGGTCCAACACGGCGTGGTGCCATCCGATTGTCTATCAGCGTATTCAGGCGGCACGCGAACAACGCGGCGCGAAGCTGGTGGTGATCGATCCGCGCCGCACCGAAACCTGCGAAGGGGCCGACCTGCATCTGGCCATCCGGCCCGGCTCCGACGTGGCGCTGATGAACGGTCTGCTGGCGTGGTGTCATTCCGTATGGAAGATCGACCGTGCTTTCCTGAACGATCACGTCACGGCGCCCGAAGGGTTTTGGGAGCATATCCGCAGCGGCCATGACCTGTGGACCACGGCGGCGACCTGCGATGTAGAACCAGCGCTGTTGAAGCAGTTCTTCCAGTGGTTCGCCGACACCCCGCGCACCGTCACCCTGTTCAGCCAGGGCGTGAACCAGTCGATCCGCGGCACCGATCAGGTGAATGCGATCCTGAACCTGCATCTTGCCACCGGGCGCATTGGAAAGCCCGGCGCTGCGCCATTCTCCATCACCGGCCAGCCCAATGCCATGGGCGGACGGGAAGTCGGCGGCCTTGCCTCCACCCTGGCGGCGCACATGGACTTCGCGCCCGAAAATGTCGACCGGGTCGGCCGGTTCTGGGCTGCGCCGCGCATGGCGACGAAGCCGGGGCTGAAGGCTGTCGACCTTTTCCGTGCCGTTGGCGAAGGGCGGGTGAAAGCGCTGTGGATCATGGCGACCAACCCGGCTGTCTCGCTGCCTGATGCCGGGGCAGTGCGTGAAGCGCTGCGTTCGTGCCCGTTCGTCGTGATGTCCGATATCATCGCCGATACCGACAGCGGAGCGTTCGCGCATGTCCGCCTGCCTGCGGCAGGCTGGGGCGAAAAGGATGGCACCGTCACCAATTCGGAACGGACCATCAGCCGCCAACGCCCCTTCATGACGCTGCCTGGTGAAGCCAAGCCGGACTGGTGGATCATCAGCCAGGTCGGACAGCGCATGGGCTGGGGCAATGCCTTTGCCTATGACACGCCCGCCGACATCTGGCGCGAACATGCGCGCCTGACCGCCTATCAGAACGATGGGCAGCGCGTCCTCAACCTGCGCGCCCATGCGATGATCGGCAACGAAGCCTATGACGCGATAGAGCCGTTCCGCTGGGGCGATACGCCATTCGCGGACGGGAAGTTTTCCACGCCCGATGGCAAAGCGCGGCTGGTATTGACCCGGCAGATCGATTTGCAGCCGCTGCTCGAAAACTGGCCGATGACACTCAACACCGGGCGTTATCGCGACCAGTGGCACACGATGACGCGAACCGGACTGGCCCCAAAGCTCGCGCGCCATCGCGAAGAGCCGCTGGTTGAGGTGCATCCGCAAGACGCTTCTGCGCTGGGCGTTGTCGATGGCGACATCGCCTGGGTCGGCACCGCGCAAGGCAAGAGCCTGTTTCGCGTGGCGCTGAACGACGGGCAGCGGCCCGGCGAAATCTTCACACCCATTCACTGGACCGACCGGATTTCATCAGGCGGGCGCACCGGCCTATTGCCCCGCCCGCTGGTCGATCCGCATTCCGGGCAGCCGGGCTTCAAATCCACGCCCGCCCGTGTGGAGAAGGCGGCGGTCGAGTGGCGGGGCTTCATGATCCTGCGCGACGAGGGGGCGGCTGCCCCGGCGCAACTGCCCTGTCTGTGGTCGACCCGCATCACCGTGCCCGGCGGCGTCCTTTATGAAATTGCCGGCACCGGCGATCCGGCCGTGCTCGCTTCTCTCCTCCCCAAAGGCGACCGGGCGGAGGCAATGGATGCGTCCCGCGGGACGATGCGGGTGGCGACGATCAGCGAAGGGCGTCTGGGCGGCGTTCTGTTCGTGACGCGCACCGGGCTGCTGCCATCGCGCGACTGGCTGATCGCGCAGCTTCAGCTGTCTGGCGTCGGCGGGTCGGTCCTCGCCGCGCGCGGGCCGGGCAGCGCGCCGGACAAGGGCGCGACCATCTGCGTATGTTTCGACATCGGCCTGAACCAGATCGTCGCCGCCATCCGCGACCAGCAACTGACGGACGTGGCCGCCGTCGGTGCGGCGCTGGGGGCCGGGACCAATTGCGGATCGTGCCGGCCCGCGCTGGCCAGGATACTGGGTGAAATGCATCAGGAGACGCTTCATGCAGCCGAATGAACTGATCGCGCCGGGCGAAGTCTGGCTGGTGGGTGCGGGGCCGGGCGACCCGGACCTGTTGACGCGCAAGGCGGAGCGCCTGATCGCGGCGGCTGAGATTATTTTCTTCGATGCGCTGGTTGGGCCGGGGATATTGGATCTTATTCCCGATGGCGTGGAGCGGGTCAGTGTCGGCAAACGCTCTGGTCGTCATAGCAAGGCGCAGGGCAGCATCAACGACCTGCTTCTGGCGGCCGCAAACGCGGGCAAGCGCGTCGTCCGCCTTAAGGGCGGCGATCCGTCGATTTTTGGACGCTCGGCAGAGGAAATGCATCATCTGGCCAGCGCCGGTATTCGCGTTCACATCTGCCCCGGCATCACCACGGCCAGCGCGGCAGCGGCGAGCGGGCAGATGTCCCTGACCCTGCGTGGCGTCGCGCGAGGGCTGACATTGGTGACCGCCCATCTGAAGGCCGGTGAAGCGCTCAAGCTGGACTGGGAGGGGCTGGCCAGTCCCGACAGTACGCTCGGCATCTATATGGGCCGTGCCGCCGCAGGAGAGATTAGCCGATCGCTGATTGCCGCCGGTCGTGATCCCGAAACGCCCGTCATGGTGGCAGTCAACGTCTCGCTGCCCAATGAACGGCTGATCCGCGGGAAACTGTCGGCACTCGCTTTCCTCGTCGCCACCATCAGCGATGAAAGCCCGACGCTGCTGCTCATCGGTGAAGGCGTGCGCCAGTCGTTGCCGCCCACTCCGATACAGGAGGCTCGTCGCCCTGAATCCAGAGTATGCGGTGCGACGAATGTTGCAGCATGTTTGCTGACTGATGGCACGCGCGGATGAACCGGAAATTGAGCGCAGCCACCCGGTGACCTTGTCCAAAAATTGTACCTGGTTTTGAGGTGGCCTCGCCAATCTGAACGGGTTTGCGGCTAAGTTGAGTGGAATCCCGTTGTCTTTATCCCGTCCTGATCATCGGACAACCGGGGGCGTACCCTGAGTAGCCCCTAGATTTCTGGACACCTTCTAGTTGTTCAGTCCCGGCATCTGGTGGATCGGGTCGAGGATGAATCGATCTGGCTCTGATGTCCAGGTTTTGCAGATGTATTCGTAGGGCGTGAGACCGTTGAGGGTCTTCAAACGTCGGGCGAAGTTGTAGGCTGCCAAGAAGTCGGCGAGGTGCGTGCGCAGTTGGTCGTGGCTGTCGTAGTGGAAACGCTTAACGGTCGCGTCCTTGATGGTTCGGTTCATCCGCTCGACCTGCCCGTTGGTCCAGGGATGGTTGGGTTTCGTGAGCCTGTGCTCGATGCCGTTCGCCTCGCAGATCATGTCGAAGCGCATCGGCCGCGAGTAGATGGTATTCCGGTTCCGGGGCTGCTCTGCGAACTGAATGCCGTTGTCTGTCAAGATGGTGTGGACCTGGTAGGGCACGGCTTCGAGCATGTGCTGAAGGAACTCCCAGGCAGTCTTTCTATCAGCGGTGGCAACGAGTTGAGCGACGGCGAACTTGGACGTCCGGTCGATTCCCACAAAGAGAAAGAGCTTGCCCTCGGCGGTCTGCACCTCGGCAATGTCGATGTGGAAGAAGCCAATGGGGTAGCGCTTGAACTTCTGCCGCCTGGGCTTGTCTCCTTCCACATCCGGCAGACGTGAGATGCCATTTCGCTGCAGGCACCGATGAAGCGCTGATCGAGTCAGGTGCGGGATCGAGGGTTGCAGAGCATAGAGACAGTCATCCAGCGGCAGGAGTGTGTGCCGCCGGAATGCCAAGACCATCGCCTCCTCGGACTCGGACAGAACCGTCGAGCGCGGTTCCGTCGGCCCAGTCTTCATATCCTCGACAGTCGCGCGCTTGCGCCACTTCGCGACGGTCTTGGGGTTGATGCCCAACTCCCGGCTCAGCTGCGAGAGCGAAGCTTGCGATCGCTGTATTGCTGCTCTGACGGCGTGCGTGGTCGTGGCGCTGCCATGACGAACTTGTCCCAAAGTGCTTCCTTCCATTCCTGAGAAAGGATCGCACCATCAAACCGTGGGATCAAACACCTAGGGTCAGGACCCATTGATTTGCCGGGGTTGGTATGATTCAGGCTCCTGCCAAGGGACTGGATATGAGCGACCTCTTCTGGCTGACCGACGCGCAGATGGCACGCTTGGCCCCTTTCTTCCCCAAGCCTCATGGTAAGCCCCGGGTCGATGACAAGCGGGTTTTGAGCGGGATTATCTTCATCAATCGCAATGGCTTGCGTTGGCGCGATGCGCCGAAGGAGTATGGTCCGCACAAGACGCTTTACAGCCGGTGGAAGCGGTGGAGCGAGAAAGGCATCTTCGCGCGGATGATGGCAGGTCTGGCCGCTGAGCACGGCGAAGAGAAGACCGTGATGATCGACGCGACATATCTCAAGGCCCATCGAACGGCGACCAGCATGGCCGCCAAAAAGGGGGGCGTGGTCGTCTGATCGGTCGAACCAAAGGCGGCATGAACACCAAGCTGCACGCCATCTGCGACAGTCAGGGGCGACCGATCGACTTGTTCGTCACCGCCGGACAGGTCAGCGATTACATCGGCGCGCGCGCATTGCTCAGCGGCCTACCAAACGTCAAATGGCTGCTCGGGGATCGTGGCTATGACGCCGACTGGTTCAGAGAAGCGTTGCAGGACAAGGGGATACGCGCCTGCATCCCGGGCCGAAAGAAACGCAAGGAGCCGGTCAAATACGACAAACGCCGATACAAGCGGCGCAATCGCATCGAGATCATGTTCGGAAGGCTCAAGGACTGGAGGCGTGTGGCCACCCGATATGACCGGTTGCCCAACCGCCTTCTTCTCGACCGCCATCGCGCATAGAAGGATGCCGTCATCTCTATACGGCTCTGATCAGTGAGTCCTGACCCTGGCGTAGCGGACCCTTCACGGGTTGATTGAAGGAGGACAGGCTTCGAGCCCAGGGATCAGCGGCTAATGCGAGTGGTTGGTCATGCGCACGTGCAGGCAATTCAGCAATACGTAGAAAAGCG
>JAXHOI010000006.1:0-45837 GCA_034519505.1 Sphingobium sp.
ATGATCGCGCGTCTGGTCAAGGTCGTCGGATTCGAAGACATTGTGATTGCTGATGAGGAGCCTGCCGCCTGAGGCCCAGTCGGTGAAAGCGGCTGCATGGTCTATGCCGCCCATGATGATGCCCCGCCTCCTCTTGATCGAGAATATCGCACCGCGCCTTCCCCTAGCCTCACCGAGGGTCGGACGGGAGTCAAGGAAATGTCACGGCCCTGTCAGCGCCCCGACCTTATGCTTCGCCAGCGGGCCAGAAACTGCGCTGGAATGTCAGAGGCTTCAGCGCATCAGGGCAGCGATGGCGTTTTCCGCGCGCTCCGGCCCCAGCGCAAGATAGCCGCCATCGACGGCCAGCTCCGTTCCGATGACGAACGACGAGTCGGGCGAACACAGGAACAGGACGGCCCTTGCCACCTCTTCGGCATCGCCGATGCGGCCTGCAAGGTGGAACGCACCGCCCACGGCATCCGTCTTTGCCCGGTCGCCGCCGCTCAGGCTGTCCATCACGTTGGACCAGGTCCATCCCGGCGCAACGGAATTGACCCGCACGCCATGAGGCGCCAGCTCCATCGCCTGCGCCCGCGTCAATTGCGCTACGGCGGCCTTGGCAGCGGGGTAGACGAACCGGCCCGGCTGCGCGCGATGAGCGCTGATGCTGGAAAAATTGACCACCGCCCCCTTCCGCGCAATCAGGTGCGGCACCGCTTTCTGAACGAACATCGCACCGCCGACCAGCGAGATGTCGAGCGCGCGCAGCCAATCGGGCCGCGTCGTTTCGATGCCTTGATCGATATAAGACGTGGTCACATTGATCAGGAAATCGATGCCGCCGAAATTCGACACCGCTCCCACAATGCAGGCGTCGATATCCTCGTCCTGGGTGACGTCGGTGCGAAAGAAGCGGCAACGGTCGCCCAGTCGAGCCGCCGCCTTCTCACCCCCGTCCACATCAATATCGGCGATGACGACATTGGCCCCTGCTGCCACGAAGGCGGCTGCGGTGGCGCGCCCGATCAGGGTCGCGCCACCCGCGAGCAGCGCGGTCCGCCCGGTAAAGTCGTGGCCCGCCATCGTCAGATCTTCCACCGTGCCGACACGCTCCATTCCCGTGCCCGCGCGAACATCTGCTCATAAAGGCCGAAGGAATTGCCATAGACGCCGGTCAGGCTGTATTTCTTGTTGGCGATGTTGTTGACCGCCGCCGTCAGGCTGAACTGCTTGCCGGGGAAATCATAGGTCAGATTGGCATTGAACAGGCTGTAGGCCGGTTGATAAAGCTGCGGCGAGTTCAGCGCGTCCATGTACATGCCAGACCGGTAGGACCAATCACCACGCAGCGTGACTTCGCCATGATTTGCGAGGACGACGCTTTTCGACACCGATCCGCTCAGCGTCCATTTGGCGATGCGTTCAAAGCGCGAGTTGAGCGTAATTTCCGTTGCCGCCGGATCGATGCGGGTGAATTTTGGGTCGAGATAGCCAAGGCTTCCCTCCAGGAACCAGCCGCCACCGGGCGACAGGCGGGCTTCCAGCTCGGCCCCCCTGATCTCGGCGGCTGCCGCATTCTTGGTAACCGGTGCGATGCCGGTGAACACCTGCACCTGAAGATTGTCGTATTTGGTGTAGAAAATCGCGCCGTTCAGCGTCAGCTTGCGGTCGAACAGGCTGGATTTGAAGCCCAGTTCATAGGCCGTCGCCTCTTCCGAAGAAAAGCGCGGGGTCTGCGCCAGCGGCGGGAATACGCGCTGGCGAAGCCGCCACTTTTGAACCCCTTGGAATAAGAGCCATAGAACATCACGTCAGGCGTGACGTGCCAGGACAGGTTCGCCATCGGCGTGAACGCATCCTCGCTCTGGCGCACGGTGACGAATGGAAGCACGCGCTCGGGCGGCGTGTTGGGGCTGCCGGCGATCAACGCGCCACCCGTCTTGTCCACCAGAATGACCTGATCGGGCAGGAAGGATTTCTTGTCATCGGTGTATCGCAGGCCCAGCGTCAGGTCGAAGCTGGGGATGAACGTCCACGTCGCCTGCGCAAAGGCGGCATAGCTTTTCGTCTGGAACCGCCCGCCGGACCGGAATGTCACCGGCGTGAAGTCCAGCGTGTTGATATTATTACCCTTCTCATTGAAGTAATAGAGGCCAGCGACATATTTCAGCCTGTCGTCAAGGGCATTGCCCAGCAGCTGAAATTCCTGACTGAACTGGCTTTGCTTCAATATGTCCTGCAGGTGCAGGATGGTGAGCGAACTGTGGTCGCCATCGCGCGCATAATCGCCGTCGATCTTGCGATAGGCGGTAATGGATTTCAGCTGGACCGCGCCCAGATTCCAGTCGATGGTCCCTTGGGTGCCCCAGGTGTCGTTGCGCGAATATTGGGGCGCGGTGCCTGCATCGGCGCGATTACCGACCAGGAAGCGGTTGGAAAAGCATGCCGCCGAATTGCTGGCCTGCGGATTATAGGGACTGAACCCGATACAGGGCTGGCCGCCCAGAAAGGCCGAGAAATAATTGGCGAGCAGCGTGAAATTGTCGACCGGCGCGTCGAAGGGTGGGTTCAGGACATAATTCCTCGGTGTGGCCGGGCTGCCCGGCGGCAGGATCGGCAGATTGCCGGGATTGAAGATCGCGGATTGATAGGTAACGCCCGTCAGCACCAGCGGCGGCCCGTTCGACCGGTCCCGCGTGCCTTCGGCGGCCAGGTTGATCTCCAGCGCGTCGGTCGGCACCCAGCGCAGATCGATCCGGCCGGTCAGCGTGTTGATGTTGCCGAGCTTGCGGCCGTCCGCCAGATGCGTGACATAGCCGTCGCGATTGAAACTGGCGCCGGAAATCTTGGCGAACAGATTATCCGTCAGCGGCAGGTTCGCGGACACCTTCGCATCCATCCGATTATAGCGGCCGACCGTGAATTGTCCGTTCATGCCCAGATTGGCGTCCGGCTTGCGCGTCGTGATGCTGAGCGCGCCGCCGATGGTGTTGCGACCAAACAGCGTCCCTTGCGGTCCGCGCAGGATTTCGACCCGCTCGACATCGACCAGGTCCAGCAGCGCCCCGACCGAGCGTGCGACGTACACACCATCGACATAGACGCCAACGCCCGGCTCCGTCGTGGGCAGAAACTCTTTCTGGCCGATGCCGCGAATGTAGATCGCCGCCGACGAACCCGCCCCGCCGAAGCTGGGGTTGTTTTGAAACGTCATGTTGGGGGTGAACGTCGCCACGCCATCCACCTTGTCGATGCCGCGTGCCGCAATGGCGTCGCCGCTGAAGGCGGAGATGGCGATCGGGATATCCTGAGCGCGCTCGGCCCGCTTGCGCGCCGTCACGACGATATCGCCGCCCATTTCCGCGGCGCGCGATCCCGGCTCATCCGATGGTGTATCCTGAGCGCAGGCGGGCGCGGCAGCGAACAGCGCGGCGGCAAGCGCCGGCATCGCGATACCCGTGCGGCCGATGGAGCGAAAGCTGTGCATGATAAATCCCCCGGTGCTGCAAAATCGTCCCCGCCTGTTTGTCGGGCTGGGGAAGCATTCCGAATGTCCATGCTCGGCTGCCGCACCGATATGCAGGCAGCGCACCAATTGTGCCCATATTGCGATTTTTTGACGGCGATCGGCGCGAAAACGGCGGCAATCCTGCGGCTCGCAGCCAAAGGCCGCGCAAAAACATGCGATCACTGAACAGCATCGGCGGTAGCCGCATAGGCCGCACGCGCCATCCCTCACTAACCCAAGGCCATGTCAACAGAACGGAACAGGGACATGGTAGAGCGGGTGGGAATCATCGGGGCCGGTATCGCCGGCCTTTGCACGGCAAAGCTTATGATCGCGCTGGGATATGAGGTCGAGATATTCGATCAGGACGCCCAGATCGGCGGGGTTTGGGCGGCGTCGCGGCGTTATCCGGGACTGGCCACGCAAAATCCGCGCGACACCTATGCCTTTTCCGATTTTCCCATGCCGTCCGATTATCCCGAATGGCCGAGCGGCAGCCAGATGCAGGCCTATCTGCAATCCTATGCCGACCATTTCGGCGTCACGAAACGGATAAAGCTCAGTACCCGCATCCTGCGGGCCGAGCCGCATGCGGACGGATCGGGATGGACGCTGCACACGGCCCCCGCCGATCAGCCCGACGCACCCGAAAGCACCGCATCGTTCGACTGGCTGATCGTGTGCAACGGTATTTTTTCCATCCCCGCCGTGCCCAGCTATCCGGGTGCCGAGACGTTTCGTGCGTCCGGCGGGCAATTGCTGCACACCAGCGAATTCACCCAGCTGGACCATGCACGTGGCAAGCATGTGGTGGTCGTGGGCTATGGCAAGTCATCGTGCGACGTCGCCAATGCGACGGTGGGGATCGCTGCCGACACGACGTTGCTCGCGCGGCAACTGATTTGGAAGATACCCAAGCGCATCGGCAACCTCGTCAACTTCAAGCATCTGTTCCTGACCCGCATGGGCGAAGGGCTGTTCCCCTATATGGAGTTGCGCGGTTTCGAGCGTTTCCTGCACGGGCCGGGCAAGTTCATCCGCAACGGGATGCTGAACCTGGTGCAAGGGATCATCTCCCGCCAGCTCAAGCTCGGCCGGATCGGGTTGGAACCCGACCGACCGCTGGAATCGATCGCCCGCAGCACTGTCAGCCTGGTCAGCGACGGGTTCTATGAGCGGATAGAGGCCGGGCGCATGGCCGTGCTGGCCGATGAGATCGTTCGGATGGAACCCGGTGTGATCCACCTGAAATCAGGCCGCAGCATGCCAGCGGACATCGTGATCTGCGGAACGGGTTGGGATCAGCGGGCCGACTTCCTGCCCGAAGCGGCATTGGCCAGGGTGACGGACCGGGAGGGGAATTTTCGCCTGTATCGATCGACCCTGCCGGTCGGCGTGCCGCGCCTGCTGTTCAACGGCTATAACAGTTCGTTCTTCAGTCAGCTGAGCGCGGAAGTCGGATCGTTCTGGATCGCGGAATATATGGCGGGCCGGATCGTGCCGCCCGCTGAGGCTGTCCAGAATGCCTCGATCGATCAGCGTCTGGCGTGGATGACGGCGCGGACCGGCGGCAAGCATTGCAAGGGCACGAACATCGTCCCCTTCTCCCTGCATCATATCGACGAATTGCTGCGCGATGTGCGCCTGACGCTGCCAGTCCATGTGCGCCTGCTGCAATGGGTAAAGGCGGTGGACGCGCGGCAGTTCGCCGGGCTGCCCGCCAAGCTGCTGACCCGGCGACGATCGGCGTAAGGAACCGCGCGCATATGAAAAAAGGCCCCGCATTCGGGGCTCTTTCCTGCTTTGTCTCTGCGATGGCGAGACTATCCGATCATCGCACCATATTGCTGCTCGACAAGATGGGCGATGCCCAGCCGCTCCAGGATCGGCTTGGGGCACATAAACGTCACGCGGACGACGCCGGGCAGGCGGCTGATTTCGATCGATCCGGCGATCGTCGCCCGATTGAGAATTTCGTCATAGGGAAGCCCGGTGATCTTCGCGGCGCGGTCCAGACCATTCTTCGTCGCGTCGTTCAGCGTGACGCCCACCTCCCGAGTAAGTGTCACCGGCCCGTTCACCTCTATCTCGCCCTGGCCATAACGCTTGGCCAGCACATCGACCGCAGCACGTTCCGCCGCCGTGAACGGCTGAGCCAGCGGGGGCAGATCGTCGGGCCGCTGCAACAGGATCGGGCCGTCCAGCGCCAACCCCTTGATCAGTTCGACCTCAAGTTCCACTTCCCCCGAAACGTCGGTGGCATGCCCCGCGATTTCGCCATTGCCCTGCTGCGCATGCATGTCTCCCATGTAGATGCCGCCGCCGGGAATCTTCACCGGACAGATCAGTATCGCGCCTTCCCGGACGGAGTTGGTGTCCATGTGGCCGTCGGTCTTGTGCGCATTCGGGATCGTCCTGCGTGCCGTCAGCGCATCCATGCGGCGCGCCGACCAGAAAGGAGCCGAAATCGCCCGCATTGTGGGAATCGGGCAAATCCTTCGACGGGCTTGTGCCGATATTGCCGAGAAACGGGCGCATGCGGGCCATCAGGCCGGATATGTCGGCACGGGCCAGCGAGAGGATGGAATGCTGCGCGGAGTGGCCGGGCAGCGCGGACATGATGTCGGCATCCCCCGCAATGTTATTGGCCGCTTCCTGCCCCACGGTGAGCGAGACGCCGGCTTCGCGATCCAGCACGATCACATATCCGTTGGAAAAGCGGAAGGCGCTCACCTCCGCGCCGCATTTGTCGCAGCGAACCGCCTCGTCCCCGATCCCCTCGATATGGCTGGGCGGGCTGAGCTCGCCGCAGGCGGAACATTGCTTGGCGACGAAGGGATCGCCCAGATAGCGGCCCTCCACGAACTCCATGACCCCCGACGATGTGGCAAGCGAAGTGACCTTCACCTGCTTCAGCTTGATGGCGATCGCGTCGCCAATCTCCGCGCCTTCGACCATCACCGGCCGGGTGACTTCGTGCCCGCCCTGAAACTTGGGCGTGATCATCGGCCCCCAGCAGCCCGGCGGGGTTCCGGTGCGGATCGTGCCGCCATCCTTCACCCAGCCGGCCGCCGGGACTCCCGGTCCCACGATGCCGCCGGAATATTCAAAAACTTCTATCACGCTTTGCGCATCCGACATGGCTTACCCCTTCGCTGGATTGAAATTCCGGGGCAGAGTATCGAGGGGACGCGGGTGCGTAAGGCGTTTTCGCGCTTAGATGCGAGCCGGCCCGCGTTATGATGCAGCGAAAAGATAATGGCTGCGTTGCCGGGATAAGGGCATCGGCGCAGGGCGACGACTTGTGCGATGGAGCCGCTCTGAAAGACAATTCTTGCTCTGCATCGATGCGACGACGGGCCAAGGGCTTGACGCGATCCGCATCGATCGCGTCATTTTGCAATCGTAAAAATTCCCGCAGAGGACCGCTGACTGAAGCATTGCGGTGCCTCAGCCATGGCCCCCTGCGGGCTTCAATTAAACATCCTATTTTCGATCAGAAACGATAATTCAGCCTGACGCCATAGGTGCGCGGTTCGCCGACATGGCGGGAGGTATTGTCGATCTGGCGGAATGCATCGGTCCAGTAATAGGTGTTCGTTAGGTTCTTGATCCAGAACGTCGCGCGCCATTTGCCGTCAGGTGCCGCCAGCCCGGCCTGCGCATCGACCAGAGCATAATTGTCGATTTCCACCAGGGAATAAGGGTACAGCGTGGTGGGCGCATCCCGTCCAAATGCGCTGGTTGTAGCGGTGCGATAGCTGACGTTGCCGCCGACAAATGCGTTCATCGTAACCGGATAGCTCGGTAGTCGGCCGGTGAGAGACGATGTTGATAGCGCCGCCGGTGGCGTTTCTTCCGTAAAGCGTACCCTGCGGGCCCCGCGCGACCTCGATACGCTCCACGTCATAAAGCCCGGCAAGTGCGGATACCGGCCGCGACTGGTAAACGCCATCGGTGTGGATCGCGACGCTGCCCTCGGCACCTGCGGTGACGATATCGAAACCGATGCCGCGAATCGCGACGACCCCCGAGCTGTTGCGAGGAGAGATATTGACGTTCGGAATGGCCGTCTGAATATCGGCAAGGTTGGAGACGGGCGCACGGGCCAATGCATCTCCGCCAAGGGCACTCACGGCAATGGGGACATCCTGCAGGCGTCCCGAGCGCCTTTGCGCCGTTACCACGATGTCCCCGATCGTCTGGTCGGCCGATGCCGTCTCCGTCGTTGTGACCGCCTGATTGGTGTCGGGTGAGTCCGTCGTCTGCGCCCAGGCGGACACGCCTGGCACCAACGTCAAAGATAGCGCTGTCGAGAAAAGAAACTTGGTCATATCAAACCTCCCCATGATTGCCTGATCGGCGACTGCACCCGCGAAATTTCGCTGGGCGTTTAGAAATTTGTGGCGGCGGCCCCCTTCAAACCGAGCATCTCGCGCGCTTCGGCCGGGGTCGCTATCTCGAGCGACAACTCTTCCAGAATCCGTCTTGTTTTGGTGACCTGAGCGGCGTTGGAGGGTGCTCTCTTGCCACGGCCCAGGTACAGACTGTCCTCCAGACCGACCCGGACGTTGCCGCCCATGGCAGCAGCGATTGTCGTGAATGATGTCTGGTGACGGCCCGCCGCGAGGACCGACCAGTGATAATCGTTTCCGAAGAGGCGGTTAGCCGTGTCACGCATGAATTGCAGGTTTTGCGGTTCGGCACCGATACCGCCCAGAACACCAAAGATCGTCTGCACGAAGAACGGCGGCTTGATCAGGCCCCGATCCAGAAAATGCGCGAGCGTGTATAGGTGTCCGACATCATAGCATTCGAACTCGAAGCGGGTGCCATGCTCCTCGCCGAGCGTCTTTAGAATATACTCGATGTCGCGAAAGGTGTTGCGGAAGATGTAGTCGTCCGTGCCACGCAGATATGGTTCTGCGTGGCCTTTTTTAGCACTTCCCTCTCCTCCCGCAGCACACGGTTCTCAAGGCGAAGGCGTTCATTCTCACGCGCCAGATCTGCCTGCGGCGCTGAACCCAAATCACTGGGCCGATACTGCGACACCCACTTGCCCAGCGTCGACTTCCCTATCCCCAAGTCCGATGCGACCCGATCACGGGGCAACCCGCTGGTCAGCGCAATGCGCTTGTCAGTGCTCGCCATGCCCCCGGCATGGCTGCGCCCTTCCAACCTCCTGCTTGAACTCTTCGGTATGCTTGATCATCTCGTCGGTCTCCTGTTGCGAGCTCTAATCGCTCAGGTGACCGGCGCAAAACCGTTACAAGTCCAATGATCTCGATCCCCTTTTTTGCAGTCACGGCCTGCTGGTGGGCGCGAGCAGAGGTGCTGTCGATCATCTGGATGTCGCCATCGTGGGCAGCAGTGATGGCGTCCATCATCTGATCCCAGACACCTGCTTTCCGCCATCGCTCGAAGCGGTTGTAGCAGGTCGTGCGGGGGCCATAGCGCTCTGGCAGGTCGCGCCACGGCGCACCGGAACACTCAGAAGATGCCGTTCAGGACGCGTCGATCATCAACGCAGGGCACAAGTCCAGAGGCACACATCAACTAACTACGCAATCGGACCAGTCATCGCGGGCAGTCCAGGCGCTTATCAGCCCGACACCGTCAGACGGTAACCAACGCCCGGATCGTTCACGATGAGCCTTGGAACCGCCGGGTCTTCCTCAAGCTTCCGACGCAGGCTTCGCACCGCGACGCGAAGATATTCGACATCGTTCCGGTGCGCATCGCCCCAGACAGCGGCGAGCAAGGCTTCGTGGGTCAGCACACGGCTGGGAAAACGTGCCAGTTCTGCGAAGAGGGCGTATTCCTTCCGAGTGAGCGGCACCACCTCTCCGTTGCGCCGCACCTCGCGGGCCGCCGCGTCTATCGTGATCGGACCGATCGTTTTGACAGGGCCGCTGCCAATTCCCGCGCGGTGGCGCAGCGCGACACGGATGCGCGCGAGAAGTTCGTCGGTGTCAAAGGGCTTCGTGACGTAGTCGTCGGCGCCAAGATCAAGTGCGGCAATCTTTTCCTCGGTGGCGTCGCGAGCGGTCAACACAATGACGGCAAGGCCCTTCGCCTTGAGCAAAGGTATCAGTTCGAGTCCGTCGCGGTCGGGCAGGCCGAGATCGAGCAGCACGAGTTCGCGGCCTAGCTGGCCAGCCTCAGAGACGGCTTCGGTTCCGCTGGTGGCTTCATCGACGTGCTGCCCGCTGCGTTCGATGGCGGCGCGCACAAGCCTGCGGATCGCCGGTTCATCGTCCACGACCAAAATAGCGGAAGTCATTCAAAGTCCTCCAGCGCCTGCTCCTTGCGGATCATGTCCGCCGGCCAGGCCAGTTCGAACGCCGCGCCTCCGCTTTCGCGATTAAATGCGGTAACTGTCAGGCCCATGGCGTCCGCGAATCCGCGCACGATGGCCAAGCCGAGGCCAGTCCCACCGGATTGATCCGAGCCTTCCATTCTGACGAACCGTTTGAAGATCGCGCGCTCCTGCCCAGCGGGGATGCCGGGGCCGGAATCCTGAACCGCGAGCGTCAGCCTGTCACCCTTGTGTGCGCCCTCGATGCGGATCGGCGATCCTGCAGGCGCGAATCGCGCAGAATTCGACAGCAGATTGACCAGTATCCGGTGCAGCATACGTGGATCGGCTTCGACTAGGGGGAGCGTCGGAGGCACTGCGAGATCGATAGGATGCTGCATCAGTTCGGAACGCAGGTCATGAACCGCCGCTGCAACCGCATCGATAAGGTCGATGGCCTGCCATTTGACCGCGAGTACCCCTTCTTCGATCCGTGCCATTTCGACCAGGTCATCGAAGACGCGGCGCAGTTTGCGGGCCTCGATCTGAAGAGTGGCAGCGACCGGCGAACCAGCGCGTTCCTGCCCAAGCGCATCTGCCGCCGCCACTACACCTGTCAGCGGCGTCTTGAGGTCGTGCCCGATTGATGCCAGCAGCGTCGCTCGCAGATTGTCCCGCTGGCGCAGGCCGGCAACATGACGCGCCTCTTCCTCAAGGTTCAGACGCTCATGCGCCAGCGCAGCCTGGCCGATCAGCGTCGCGAACAGCGTTTGCTTGTCGGCGGGAACGGGATCCCGGCGAGACGAGACTTCAAGGCCAAGGACGGCAAGGACGCCAAGCGATGTCTCGAGCGGGTGGAACTGCCAGTCGCTGGCGCTGAGCGTGCCGGTAGCCCGGCCGGTCGGCTCGGCCTTGTCGAAGGTCCAGTCGGCTGCCGCGATATCGATCGGCCCCAACTCGACGTGATCCGGGAACGAGCCGGCGGTCACGTTGCGCCCATCCTTGCGCAGCAGCAGGATGGTCCTGCAATCGAGCAGGATTCCGATCTCCCGGCAGGTTGTTTCGGCGGTCGAGTCCTGGTCGCCGACCAGCGCGAGCTTTTGGCCGAATGCTGCTATCGCGGCATTTTCGTGTGCGGTGCGTGCACCGACATTGGCCTCGCGGCGCAGGCGTCCGGCAAGCTGGCTGGTGGCGACGCCGATCCCGATCAGTACCAGGAAGGTCACGGCATTCTGGGGATCGGCGATCGTGAAGGTGTAGAGTGGGGGCAGAAAAAAGAAGTTATAGGCCAATGCAGCGGCGACCGAGGCAAGCAGCGAAGGTCGAAGGCCAAATATGGTCGAACTCGCCACGACCGGCAGCAGGTAGATAAGGCTGATTGTGTACGGGCCGATCACTTGCGCCAGCCAGATGTTGAACAACGTGGTCAGCGCAACCATCGCCAGCACAAATGCATAGTCGCGCAATTGCGTTTCGGTCGCCCCGCTTCGCTCCCGCGCGGCATTCTCCCCAAGTATGGGCAACACATGGATGGCCACACCCTCAAGATCGCGAACAAGTTGATCGACGATCGAACGGTGCCGCAACTCAAACCACCAGTTGCGCCGTGATTTACCGATGATCAGCGCGGTCGCGCGGTTTTCCGCAATGAAGGACTTGAGCCCGGCAAGAACGCTAGTGGCTGGCACGGTGACCAGCGTCGCGCCGAGGCTTGCCGCCAGTTGCAGCGCTCCGCCGATCCGCTCCTGGGCCTCGATGGGCAAAGTCATGCTGCGCGGGGTTTCGATGGAAACGGCAGTCCAGCTAGCGCCAAGCGCGTCGGCCAAGCGTTTGGCCGCTCGCACCAGCGTCTCGCCGCCGCCGGAATCGCCGATCGCGACCACGATCCGTTCTCCCGCCGCCCATTTTCCCGGCTCGCCCGCAAGGCGCACGTGTTCGAGCATCTGGCGGTCGACCGCCTGCGCCGCACTGCGCAGCGCCAGTTCGCGCAGCGCCGAGAGGTTGGCTTTCGAAAAGAAGTGGTTCAGCGCGCGCGCCGCCTCGCTGGGGACGTAGACCTTTCCCTCCTTGAGCCGCTCGATCAGCTCGTCGGGCGGGATATCGACCAGTTCGATCTCGGCATCTTCGAGGCAGACGTCCGGCACGGTTTCGCGCACCCGCACCCGCGTGAAGCCGGCGACGACGTCGTTGAGACTTTCGATGTGCTGGATATTGAGGGTGGTGATGACGTCGATCCCAGCGTCGCGCAGTTCCTCGACATCCTGCCAGCGCTTGAGATGTCGGCTGCCTGTAGCGTTGGTGTGGGCATACTCATCGATCAGCGCGATCTGGGGCTTGCGGGCGAGCATCGCATCGATGTCGAACTCGCTCAGCTTGTGGACGCCATGCTTGATCTGTTTGCGTGGTAACAGCTCGAACGGATCGACAAGCGCCTGCGTTTCAGCGCGTCCGTGCGTTTCGACAATGCCGACGACCACGTCGCGACCCTGGCGCAACAGCGCGGTGCCCTCGCTCAGCATCTCGAAGGTCTTGCCGGCTCCAGGCGCGGCCCCGAGAATGATCTTCAGGCGGCCCCGCGCTTCGCGCCGGGCCGCCTTCAGCAATTCATCGGGATCGGGGCGATGACCGTCATTCACTTGATTGGCGCTGCTCCCATTCGATCGAGTTGTCGATTGAGTTCTAGCACATTGACGCGGGGTTCGCCGAGAAACCCAAGTAGCGGACTTTGCGTGTTATGGGCGACCAACCGGCGCAGCGCTCCAGCATCGAGCTTGCGCGCGAGAGCCACCCGCCCAACCTGGGAAAGCGCCGCCTCGGGGCTGATATGGGGATCGAGCCCCGAAGCGGAAGTCGTGACAAGGTCGGGTGGGACCGCGCCTGTCAGTCCATCCTTGCGCAAAGCTTCAACGCGGCCGGCGACGGCGTCGCGCAGATCCTTCGAGCCCGGGGCAAGGTTGGTCGCTGCCGAAGCCCCGGCGTCATAGCCATCCTTGCCAGCCGCCGAGGGACGACCATGAAAATATCCGGCGCTGGCAAAGCCCTGACCGATAAGGTCGGAACCGACCAGCCGGTCACGCTCGCGGATGAGGCTGCCATTGGCTTGATAGGGCAGCACGATCTGGGCCACGCCGGTCATGGCCAGCGGATAGGCGATCCCGGTAATGAAGGTCAAAGCCATCAGGACAACCAGGGCCGGGCGGAGCGAAGTGCGAAGTTCAGCGAACATGGAATGTCACTCCTTAGGCGAGTTGCAGGCCATTGACCGCAAGGTCGACCAGTTTGATGCCGATGAACGGCGCGATGATCCCGCCTGCGCCATAGACCGCAAGGTTGCGGGCAAGCAGCGTACCAGCGCTTGCAGGACGATATTTCACGCCCTTCAGTGCCAGCGGAACCAGCAGAGGGATAATCAGCGCGTTGAAGATGATCGCCGAGAGGATCGCGCTTTTGGGGCTGCCCAGCCCCATGACGTTGAGCGCGCCGAGCTGCGGATAGAGCACGATGAAGATCGCAGGAAGGATTGCGAAATATTTGGCGACGTCGTTGGCGATCGAAAAAGTGGTCAGCGCGCCGCGCGTCATCAGCAGTTGCTTGCCCAGACCGACGATCTCGATCAGCTTGGTCGGATCACTGTCGAGGTCGACCATGTTGCCCGCTTCGCGCGCCGCCTGGGTCCCGGTGTTCATTGCCACCCCGACATCGGACTGAGCCAGCGCAGGCGCGTCGTTGGTGCCGTCCCCGCACATCGTTACGAGCTTTCCGCCTTCCTGCTCCTTGCGGATCAGCGCCAGCTTGTCTTCGGGCGTCGCCTCGGCGAGGAAATCGTCGACCCCACTTTCGGCTGCGATCGAGGCGGCAGTGAGCGGGTTGTCGCCGGTGATCATGACCGTCCGGATGCCCATCCGACGCAATTCGGCAAAGCGCTCGCGGATACCGGCCTTCACGATGTCCTTGAGGTGGATGACGCCAAGCAGCCGTTCACCGTCCGCAACCGCGAGGGGTGTCCCGCCTGAACGCGCGATCTCGTCGGCGATCAGCTTAAGCTGGTCGACATGCGCGGCCTGGGGGCTGCGCTTTAGCACCGCATCGACCGCACCCTTGACGATGGACCGCTCACCGATAGCCACGCCTGAGACACGGGTCTGCGCGGTGAAGGCGATGGGTACGGCGCCCTCGGGCACGGATTCGCCCTCTCCAGCGAGCACCACGATGGAACGCCCCTCCGGGGTCTCGTCCGCCAGGCTGGCGAGCCGGGCCGCGGCGACCAGTTCGGTCACGGTCACACCGGGCAGCGGCCTGAACTCGGTCGCCTGGCGGTCGCCGATGGTGATCGTCCCGGTCTTGTCGAGCAGCAGCGTGTCGATGTCACCCGCCGCCTCCACCGCGCGACCCGACTTCGCCAGCACGTTGAAGCGCACCAGCCGGTCCATCCCGGCGATACCGATGGCGGAGAGCAACGCCGAAATCGTTGTCGGAATCAGCGTGACGAACAAGGCCACCAGCACGGGCACCGCGATGTTGCCTTGGGCATAGGCCGCGAAGGCTGGCAGCGTGCCGACCGCGATCAGGAAGATCAGCGTCAGGCCGGCAAGCAGAATGGTCAGCGCGATCTCGTTGGGCGTCTTTTGCCGCTGCGCCCCCTCGACCAGTGCGATCATGCGATCAAGAAAGCCGTGTCCGGGCTCGACCGTGACCCGTACCTTGATCGTGCCTTCCATGACGCGGGTGCCGGCGGTGACCGCCGAACGATCCCCTCCGGCCTCGCGGATCACCGGCGCGCTTTCACCCGTGATCGCCGCTTCGTTGACGCTGGCAACGCCCTCGGTCACTTCGCCATCCGATGGGATCAGATTGCCGGCTTCGACCAGCACGATATCATCGATCTCAAGCTCGCTGGCTCCAACAATGCGCCAGGCAGCTTCGTCGTTATTGACCAGACGCTTGGCCTTGAGGTCCGACTTGGTCGCGCGCAGCGATGCGGCCTGCGCCTTACCGCGGCCCTCGGCCAGGGCTTCAGCGAAATTACCAAACAGGACCGTCAGCCACAGCCAGAATACGAGCTGGCCTTCGAAAAACGGGTCGCCGCCCAGGCCCATGAGGCTGCGCGCGAACAGCGCGGTCGAAAGCGAAGCGACGATGGCCGTGACGAACATCACCGGGTTGCGCATCAGCGTCCGGGGATCGAGCTTGACGAAGGACTGCCCGATTGCTTCGACCACCAGCGGTCCTGCAAAGATGGATTGTGCTTGTGCCATGTAGAGGCTCCTCAGTTCAGCGCGCCGCTGGCGACCTGGAACTGGTCGGCGATCGGCCCGAGAGCGATGCTGGGAAGAAAGGTGAGGCCGCCGACGATCAGGATGATCGAGACCAGCAGGCCGATCCACAACAGCCCGGTCGTCGGGAATGAGCCTGGCCCTTCGGTCAGCCGCTTCTTGGCGGCAAGACCGCCGGCAATCGCAAGTGCGGGCAGGATCGCTCCGAAACGTCCGACGAACATACCGATCGCCAGCGTCAGGTTGTAGAACGGGGTGTTGCCGGTAAGCCCCCCAAAAGCCGATCCGTTGTTCGCAACCGCACTGGTGAAGGCGTAGAGCACTTCAGAATAGCCGTGCGCGCCCTTGGCGAGCGGCCCGGCCAGACCCGCACCTGTCATGCAGGCGAGCGCTGTCAGGCCAAGAATGGCTAGCGGCAGGATCGCAATGGCGATCACCGCGAGCTTCATCTCGCGCGCTTCGATCTTCTTACCGATATATTCCGGGGTGCGCCCCACCATCAGACCGGCAATGAACACGGATAGAATAGCGTAGATCAACATGCCGTAGAGCCCGGCGCCGACGCCCCCGACAATGATCTCGCCGAGTTGCATGTTGAACAGCGTGACCAGGCCACCGAGCGGCATGAAGCTGTCATGCATCCCGATTACCGCGCCGCACGATGCCGCCGTGGTCACAACCGCGAACAGCGCGGTAGCCGCCACACCGAAGCGCACTTCCTTGCCTTCCATGTTGCCGCCGGCCAAGCCAATCACATGGTGGATGGGATTGCCGGCCGATTCCGCCCAGTAGGCGATCGTGACGCCGAAGAGGAACAACGCCATCATCGCCGCGAGCAAGGCCCAGCCCTGGCGTTCCCGCCCCACGGCCTTTCCGAAGGTCAGCGTCAGCCCCGCGCCCAGCACGAAGATTGACAGCATCTGCACGAAGTTTGCGAGCGCGGTCGGGTTTTCGAAGGGATGGGCAGAATTGACGTTGAAGAACCCGCCGCCGTTGGTGCCAAGCATCTTGATGGCGAGTTGCGAAGCGACCGGGCCGAGCGCAATGGTCTGCCGCGCGCCTTCGAGCGTCGTCGCCTGGACCGATGCCGCGAGCGTCTGCGGAACGCCGCTGGCGACGTAGAATAGTGTCAGCACCACGCAGGCTGGCAGCAACAGATAGACGGTCACCCGCGTCACATCGACCCAGAAGTTGCCGATCGTCTGCACGCTGGCCCGAGCGAAACCGCGGATCAGCGCAAATGCGACGGCGATCCCGGTGGCGGCCGAAAGGAAGTTGTGAACGGTAAGTCCGGCCATCTGGCTGAAATGTGAAAGCGTGGTCTCCCCACCGTAATTCTGCCAGTTGGTGTTGGTGACGAAGCTGACCGCCGTGTTAAATGCAAGCCAGCTTTCCACTCCGCCGAAGTGCTGGGGATTGAACGGTAATACGCCCTGCAGTTTGAGGATCGCGAACAGCGATGCAACCCCCAGGATGTTGAACAGCATCAGCGCCACCGCATAGCCGATCCAGCTCTGTTCCTGTGTGGCTCCAATTCCGATCCAACGCCGCCACACCGCCTCGCCTGGCAGCAGCGGCGTATCGTAAAGCCGATGCATCGTCAGACCCGCCGGTCGGGCAAGAGCAATGATTAGGACGGTAAAGAGCGCGATAAGCGTCCAGCCAGCGAGAGTCATGCCGGCCTCCTCAATACCGCTCGGGCCGCGCAAGTACGGCTATCAGGTAGACAAGGACAATGCCCGCAACGATTGCGCCGGCCCACAAATCAAACGACATACAGTCACCTCCTGTTGCGCAGGAAGATAGCTGGGCAGGCAGTTAAGCCGCGCGAGGAATTGCAGGCGTGGGCCGTAAAGCGGGCGTAAATTTTGGTGTTAAGGAGCGACGCGACGCGAAGGGCACTACGCTGAACGGTCGCTTCGCCAGCGTCTCATATTGCGTGGCTGGACCATATCTTCGATAATGATCACTTTCCGGTACAGGCGAGTATTGTTGAATGATCGCATGTAAGGGCGAAGCCGGATATGCCCGGATCATTGCAGACTCATGCGGGCAATAAGCTGCTCTTAATCAGCTAGTCCGAGGTTCGAGTTGTAACGCATCCACCACACACCCCCCTGAAATATAAGCTTTAATACCACGACCAGACTCTCAGGGGATTGGGGCGGGGGGTCCGTAGCGGGCCTCCCGCGACATAGGCATAAGGAAAGCGTAAACTTGCTCTTATGGAGTTCGGCGCGCGCGGATCGAGACTAACTCAGCAAATGAACATCGACTGCGGAGCGCGCTTAATCGATACCCCCGCCCCCGATTGATATAATGTCGGTGTTCGGGTTCCTGCTCCAGGATCCGTCGCCATCAACGCGCCGCATCGCAGTGAACATATAAGCAATGCTGCCCAACGGCACCTTGTTCCAGGCATGAGGGAGAGCAGAATCTTTAACAGCGGCGGCTCATCGAAGCAGTTCCGAAATCTGTGCCCCGCCATCACCGCCAGGCAACTGCAATCACAGAGCCTCAACCTTGCCATCGGCCTTCCGTGAGCTCTGGCGACCGATGGTTTGTCGCTCGAACGCCCACAGGACCGTGCCAGCAACCAGCAGGAGTGCGAACCATGGCCAAGGCGATCCACTCTGCTCGGTCATCTCGCCCGCTTTCAAGGGAGCAGCGGGGCCGGAGGTCGTCAGGCGAAGCGTGGCATCGCGGTCCCGCATCGCTCGCATGATCGGATAGGCTTCGGCAGCGTACACGTAAAAACTGCGCGCGCCTTGGGATTGCCCTGCCCCCCAAACGCCCCGATGCCAGCCCGGCTGGACAGGCCAGAATGCCGAGCACCCCCCGCTACCCGCGTCCCTGACAAGGTCGACCGTCCTTCCATCCGGCTGCTCGACGCGCGCAGGCGACACTGGCGCGCACAGCACGGCCCGTTCACCGGCCCAGAACATACCCTCGAACGGTGCGGGTCGATCGGCCGGACGTGAAATCGTCGACAGGGCGCTGCTCCACCATGAAGCAAACAAGTCGGCCTTTCCCGCCAGCGCCAGTGCATAGCTGTCGACTGCCGAAAAAGCGGCTACCCGTCCCAAACCAAGCGGGCGCCAGGCTGCGAGGGGACGCCCCGCCGCATCGTTCAGAAAGGGCACGACTTCGGCGCCGCCCCAGGTCCCGGCGACCTGGCTTACCTCTGGCAAATAGGCGTCTTCGACATTGAGTTCAGCCGGGACATCGCGGCTGCCGATCCCGACCCGTGTGCGCATCATGGCCGACGCCTCCGTCGACCTTGCAGCGTCGTCGGGCAAAGTCACAGGCTTCAGACCGCCGCCGCCCTGCAGCTGCAAACCCAGGCTCCGCCAAAGCGCCCTGCTTTCCTCATCCCCGTCCGCACGAAGAAGCAGACCCCTGCCTTCCTTCACCGCATTGACCAACACGCCGCGCCCGCCTCCCAGCGACGCCCAAGCGCGCGGGTCCACGATGGCCACATCGAATTTTCGCAATGTATCGGCCGAAAGCGCGATCGGCGGATCGCCAAGTGCGACCCCGCCCCCGACGCTGATCTGGGCGTTGACGGCAAAGCCAGCATCGCTGGCCCACCGACGAAGATATTTGACCTCTGCCCCCGGCGCTCCAGCGAGAATCAACAAGCGCGATTTGACCGGGTCAGCGATCGCGAGCGGAACCACGCCCTCTTCGATCAGTGTCCCACGCGCACCACGGAGACGCAGGCCAAATTCAACCTTCCCGGCCGCCCGCGCCGTGCCCGAAAGCGTAAAACGACCATCCGGTCCGACCGGCTGCCGGTCGGTCACGCGACCAGCGGGATCGACCAGTTCAACCTCTGCTCCTTGCTGGGCCTTCGCGGTGCCGGTGATCGGAAAGCTGCTTCCCGGCGCGACCGTCGGGGGAAGAGTGGTGCTGATAAACCCCGCGCGATCTGGCGGCGGTGCGTACTTAACGGAAAGGCCGCGCGCAGCATCGACATCACGGGGACCGAGCCCCCGGCCAAGCACGACGATCCGGCGCGCGGTGGGATAGCGCCGAAGGGCCGAACCGAGGTCGGGAAACGCTTGCGCCCCTTCGATCCCCCGCGCCTCCGGCAAAGCGATCAGCCGCCCCTCCGGCCGTTGTGCGCGCGACGACGGGGTATCGGCCGTGGCAACGACCAGCGTGTCCTCACCAACTGCGATTGCAGGGGGATGGAGCGCCAGAAAGAGGAAAGCGGCTATAGCCGGCTGCAAGAGGACAAGGATTGCCAGCCGCCACCCCGTCGATCGTGCTGCCCCTGCCTTGGCCTGCCAGACAAACAGCCGCGCCCATGCGAGCAGGACAGCCAGCGTCAACACCGCCACCGTGATGAGCTTCGGTGTCATGGCGCGCCCCCGCCCAGCAGGCGCAAATAGCGTTGACCGGCCGCGTCAGGTCGTGGACGTGGCGCATTGCCGGCCGCGGGGCGTTCCATCGCCAGCCACAATTGCCCGCGCAAGCGTGCGCGGCATTGTCGACAGCCAGGCTCCGATCGTACCGCATCGATGGCAGCGGCCAGCGACAGCGGGTCGGCCAGCTGGTCGCGATTTGCCGAAATCCAGCGCTCCATTCCACTTAGGTCGATCGGCCCGCGGATCGCGCCGTCGCCTTCACCCAGCGCACGCCAGGTCGCGGCCACCACACCATCGGTCCCCTCAACAGGTGCGACCGGCAGCTCGCGGCTGCCCAGGCCTTCGCGCTTGCCGGTCATGCGGCGCGTCGGATCGATGGGAGGGAGTTCCGGCCCGACGCGGGAAAGGAATATCCGCGTCGCCTGCTGCACCTGCTTGATGAAACGCAGCGCCCGATAGGCGAAGGGCAGCGCCAGGTCGGGCCGGCCCTGCTTCAGCTGCAGTTCCGATTGCCACATCTCGTCCACCGCGTTTTTCAGTATGCCGCGCGTTTCCGGGTCCAGGCTGGTCGCCGCCGCATCGTCATGCGGGTGACCGAATTCGGCAAGCACATCCTCCGGCGCGCCGAAGCCCTGCTGGGCAGGCTGCGGCAGGCCCGTGCCATGGTCGTGCCCATCCCCATCATGATGATCGTCGGCTGTGGGGAGTTCGGGTTGCCCCTCCTGCTCGCCACCCAGAAACTGACTGTAGCGTACCGCGCAATATTTCCTGATCATGGCCGATGGCGTTGGACTTTGAGAGATAGCGTTCGGCGCCGAGCGCCCGTTTCTGCTTCAGCAAGGCTTCGGTATCGATGATGATCTGGCGCTGGCTGCGAAAATAGGCCGGCAAGGTGGTGTTCACCATGCCCTGCAAGCCGCCGCTTTCGGGAGCCTTTGGCGCGGGCCAGCGCAACACGATGCTCGGCCCGCGCATTTCCTGCGGACCTGGCGAGCGATTGTCCCGCACGATCAGCTGGACCACCATATCACCGCCCGCCGAAAAGCCGAGCCGACTGAAATCCAGCACAGGCGTAAAGCGCCGCTGCCGCGCCGGCCCGCTTCCTGCAATCGCGATTTCGCGCTCGCTGAAGGTGACATTCTCACCCTCACCGATGGCCAGGGTAATGCGTAGGCGGGCGGAGGTCGCAACCCCGTAATCGTCGGTCGCCTCAAACGATGGCGACCAGCTTCTTTGGCCGGCGCGAACCAGCGTCAGGCTGGCGGAGGGACTGACCACCCGCACCTGCGGCGGGGCGTCGGACGTCACGTCGATCCTGTGCAATGGGGAGACAGGCGCGCGTGCATCGCCCGTGTCCACGCGATAGAGAAATGAGGCACCCGCCGCCTGCGTCGCGACCCACTCGCCATCCTGCCGATGCAAAGCGATCGGGCTGCCCGACACGATGGCGAGGCGGGGATCACTGGCCTGTGGGGCGAAGCGCAACGTCCATTCGATACGCGATCCAGCGGGAACGCGCGCGTCGAGCTTCGCCTCGTCCCGCATGGGCAGGCCGGTATAGGCGGGTGGAATGATCCGCATATTCTGCGCGATCAGCCGCGACACGCCCGGCGGCGCGGAGATATTCTCCGCGCTGGGAGACAGGACCACCGGGCGGCGACCGGACGCCGGCCAGACCAGCGCGAGAGCAACCATCAATATCCCCGCCGCCCATGCGCTCGCGATCGGCTTCGTGCGCCAATCCCCGGCCAGCGCATCGGGGGCACCTGCGTCCAGGCGAACGAGGATACGGTCCTGCTGCAACTGCTGGATGGGACCAAGCCGGTGCGGCTCCGCAAAAAGCAGCGCGGCGCTATCCTCCATATCGGCACGTATCGCGTCCAGCCGCCGGGTCAGCCAACGGCGGTCGAAGCGGCGCGACCGATGTCGGATGACTAACAGGGCAAGGCTCACGCCAGCGATCAGCACCGCCGCGCCGGTCATCCAACCGCCGACCCGCCAGGCCAGAGCGGCAATGGCAAGCGCCATCGGCGCTGAAAGCAACGCATCGTTCGCCTGCTGCCGACGTCGTGCCGGTGCAATCCAGTGCTCCAGATGGATGGGCGCGCTCATGGAGCCACCGCCCGCGTCCGGCGCGTCGCCAGCCAGCGCTCGGCAAGGAAGAGCAGAGCGATCGCGAGGGCGAGCCATGGCTGGAGATCCAGATGCCGGGCCACGTGCATGCGCGAACCGCCCGGCAACGGTGCATAATCGCGCGCCGTCGCGCGTGCAGGCAGGACGGCTGGAGGATCCAGCAGGCTTTTCAGCCGATCAGGGAAATCCGCCTCAAGCAGGGTCGGCATGGCGGCAGGTCGGAGCGCTTTCGTAAACCGCAGCAGGCGGCCCTTACCAAACGCCTGCTCCGTCACCAGCGGCGCTGACGACTGGTCCCGCCACAGCGTGAAGATAGTGTTGCCAGCTTCGGGCACCAGCGCATCCACCGCGACCAGCGCCGTTCCCCCATCCTGCACGTATGTGCTTACCCGAGGGGGTAGACTTCCGCCCGATAGCCAGATGAGCCGTGCCGGCGGCCCGGGCAATGACGCCCCAACAGGAGCGACATCGATCAGCTTCCTGCGATCCGGCGGCAGAAGGGCAGTGAGCGCCGCGCGGATATAGCGCACCTCCCCCGCATGGGCGTCATCGTAGCGCACAGCTATGGACGCAGGAGGCGCCACAGCGGCCGGTCGCTCCGCCATGGCGCCGGGCACAATGGTCCAGCGCACCGGACGGGACAGATGGGGCCGATCGCCGTCCGCTCCCTGCACGATGCTCGGCGTCACGATCGTCAGCATCGCTTCAGGCGGCAGTTGCGCGTCCAGTTCCCGCATCAGGCTACCGATTGGCTGAAACGCCGCTACCGCGCCATCCCGCATCAAAGGGAAACCCGGTGCCAGCCAGTGCGCCCGCCCCCGTTCCTCCGCGCTCAATCGCGCCTGCCGCAGGTCAGCGCCGGGAACGACCGCGACATAGTTCTGCCGGCCATTCGCCCCTGATAGGATCGGCTGCGCCAGAAACAGCGCAAGCAAAGCCAGCAGCAGCAGGCGCAGGACCAGCAGCGGCCATTCGTCCAGCCGCAGGCGCGATCGGGGCCGGGGCCGCTCGCTCAACCAGCGCAGCGCGGCAAAGTCGGTCGGGTGCTGCTCGCTACGCCGCGCGATGTGGATGATGATGGGCAGGATCAGCGCGGCGAGTGCGGCCAACGCGCCCGGCAATAGAAGTGCGGGCGTCATGAATATTCCGCCGCGTCCTGCGCGGTGAACAGCCGGCGCAACGGCAAGTCCATCGGCTGGTCGATCACATAGTCGACATGTCGCACGCCCACGGCATCAAACCGCGCATGAACGGCGGCGCGCGCTTCGCCGAACCGGCGCAGGAAGTCCGACCGAAGAGCCGCGCCGTCACCCAGCAACTCCCGCCCAGTTTCGGGGTCGCGAAACCGATGGCCGCCGTCGAAAGGAAAATCGCGCTCGTCCGCCGTCAGCATTTCGATGACCAGCATCTCGCGCCCGGCAGAGGCCAGCTTCACCGCCAGGCCGACCGCGCCCTCATCGAAGCAGTCGCTGAGCAGGATGACCAGATCCTGCGCCCCGATCCGCTCCCATAGCGGCGCAAGTTGATCGGTCAGGATGAAACCACCGCCAACTTCCAGCGCCATCATGTCGATCAGCAGCCGATCCCGCTGGCGCAGTCCGCTGCCCGGTGGCAGCAGGCGCAGCCCCGCATCGTTCAGGGCCATCCAGCCCATCCGGTCCCCCTGCTGCAAGGCCAGTTCGGCTATGCAGGCCGTCAACCCCTTCGCTGCGTCGAAACGGCGCCAGTCGGGCCGGCCCATGTCTGCCTGCATCATCGATGCGCTGGCATCCATCAGCACCCAGATGGCGACCGGGCTTTCCCGCTCCGCCTCACGCACAAAGAACTTGTCGGAGCGCGCGTAGAGCTTCCAATCAATCTGGCGCAATTCATCGCCCGGTTCGTAGGCGCGATATTGCGCGAACTCCAAACCCGCGCCGCGCGAATGACTGCGATGCAGCCCCAGGCCATGCGATCCCACTGCCCGACGTGTGACGATGCGCAGGCCTTTCAGCCGGCTTCGCACATCGGGGGGGATAAGGTCGATCATTATAGCGCCGGTTGCCGCGATCAGGCCGCTGAAAACGGCACGGCACGCACCAATGCCGCAACGACATCGTCGGCGCTGCGCCCTTCGGCTTCCGCGGCGAAGGACAGCAGCAAGCGGTGACGCATCACCGGCGCTGCCAGCGCCACGATATCCTCACGCGTGGCGGCCAGCCGTCCGTGCAGCAGCGCGCGCGCCTTTGCCGTCAGCACCAGCGCTTGCCCCGCGCGTGGCCCGGCACCCCATTTCACATATTTCCGCACATCCTCCGGCGATCCATCATGCGGGCGGCTGGTCCGCACGATCTGCGTCACCCACCGCAGCAGGTCTTCGCCGAAATGCACGTCGCGCACCCATTGCTGAAGCGCCAGCACAGCGCTTCCCTCCATGACGGCAGGAACGGCCGCCGGCTTCGTGCCCGTCGTCTGCGCAAGAATGTCATATTCTTCCTGCTCGGTCGGATAATCGACGCGGATATGCAGCAGGAAACGATCAAGCTGCGCCTCCGGCAATGGATAGGTCCCGGCCTGCTCCAGCGGATTCTGCGTCGCCAGCACGAAGAAGGGCGACGGCAGCGTGTATGTCGTGCCGCCATAGCTGACCGTCTTTTCCTGCATCGCTTCCAGCAGCGCCGCCTGCGTCTTGGGTGGGGTGCGGTTCAGTTCGTCGGCAAGCAGCAGGTTGGTGAACACCGGCCCCTGCTGAAAGCGGAAGCTGCGATGGCCGGTGCCGTGATCCTCCTCCAGCAGTTCGGTGCCCAATATGTCGCTTGGCATCAGGTCGGGCGTGAACTGCACGCGGCGGAAATCGAGCTTCAGCGCTTCGCCAAGCGATCGGACCAGCAATGTCTTGCCAAGGCCCGGGACCCCTTCCAGCAGGCAATGGCCGCCCGCCAGGAGGCCGATCAGCAACTGCTCGACGACGTCCTGCTGCCCCACGATCGCCTGACCGATGGCCGCGCGCAAATCGGCCAATCGCTCCATCTGCGCGGCAATGTCGGTTTCGGTGATCTGGTTCATTCCATATCCTTCGGGAAGGTGCGCAGCCGCTTCAGGACGACAGGGCGTACATCACGATATTGACCGCGAACTTGGTGTTATCTTCGGCCAGGAAGCGCTTGTTTCGCCAGTCATAATCCCATTCGCAGCCATAATCCTTGTTGCTGTAGAGGACGCCGAGCCGGCCGTTGATCTCTATCCCCTTCAGATATTCGTGGACCAGATCATCGCCCCAGCCATTCAGCTCGAGCGCGGTATTGGGCGGCCCGTCGAACTTGAAGAAGCTGCGATAGACGCCATGGTTCTTGGGCAATTGTCTGAGCGCTTTCGGCCCGAAAATCTTGGCCATCTGCGCTTCGAAGGATCGGGCAAACAGGCCGTCGATGTCATGATTGCAATCGTCGACCAAAACGAAGCCGCCATTGCGCACATAGCGTTCGAAATTGCGCCGCTCCGCCGCAGAGAACTCGACCAGCTTGTGTCCCGCCATGTAGCAGAAGGGCGCGGTCAGCATCTTCGGGTCGGCCAGCGGCACGACATGTTCGACCGGATCGACCCGCAGCGTCGTGTAATCGATCAGCGAGGTGATAAGGTTCGAGGGCATCCGCTGGTCCACGTCCCAGTCGCCCGAATCATAGCGCAGGCGCGTGAACCAGAAATCGTAACTGCCCTTGGCGCGGAGCGGGCCGGCCAGCGCCATGCCGGCCAGCCCGCCCGCAATCAGGCGAAGAAACTGCGCACGGTCGATGCCGCCGCCCGCATTGTCCGCCTCCTCAGACCGCATCCGAAAGCGACGTGAAAGTGAAATCGCGAAGCTTCATCGGCGGAATGACCATCACCAGATCGCCTTCGTCGCTCTTCACCCGCACCGGCTTGCCGAATTCCTCGACATTGTTGAGCATGATGACCGGGCTTTCGTTGAAGCGGAAATTCTTGATCGGATATTTGATCTGCCCGTTCTCGATGTAGAAGGTGCCATCGCGCGTCAGCCCGGTCAGCAATACCGTCTGCGGATCGACCATCCGGATATACCAGGTGCGGGACACCAATATGCCACGCTCTGTCGTCTTGATAAGGTCCGCCGTCGACTTCGTGCCGCCGCCCATGATGATGTTGCCGGGCTGGGCCTGCGCGGGCCTGCCCTGCTTTTGCGCCCAGTAACGGCTGTAGTTCATGTTCATGACCTTGCCGTTCTGGATGATCGGCAGCTTCCCGCGCGGCAGGCCGTCATCGTCCCAGGGATACCGCCGCGCCCGGATAAGCCGGATCGCTGAACATGTTCACCTGCGGGCCATAGACCTGCTCGCCCAGCTTGTTGCCGCCCCCCTTCTTCGAAAGGAAGCTGCGCCCTTCGTCGGCCGAACGCGCGTCGAAGAAGAACATCATGAAGGAGATCAGGCCAGCCGCCGCCGCCGGTTCAAGGATGACGGTGTATTTGCCCGGTTCCAGCGCCTTGGCATCGGCCGACGCGCTCGCCTTGCGCATGCCGATGCGAATATCCTCGGCCGCGTTGAACTGGGCCACGTCCTGCACATTATGGCCGACCCAGCCCGATCCGCGACCGTCTGCGGTCCGCACGGTGCAGGTGTAATCGGAACTGGTGCCGGTCTGATAACCGTAGTTACCCTTGCTGTTGAGGAACGCGACGAAACCCGCCTGATCCTCCAGATAGCCGGCCGCGATCAGGTTCGACGCCTTGCATGGATCGATGGAGTCGGAGGCGACCTTGGCGCGATAGTCGGGCGTGATGCCCGCCGTGCTGGCGCTGAAGGTCGAGGTCGGCGTAAAGCTCTGCTTGTCGACCGCAGGCATGAATTCCGGATTTTCCGGGGCCAGCCGCGCCAGATCCTCCGCCCGGCGAACCACCCGCTCCAGCGAAGCGTCGTCGAACTGGTTGATCGTCGCCGTGCCGACCCGCTTGCCGAAGGCGACCTGAACCGCCAGCTCGATATTGTCGACAATGCCGCTGGTCGACACATTGTTCAGCGCGAAGCGGACGTTGCCGCGCGTCGTGCCGTTCAACTGCGCCGTGCATTCGTCCGCCTTCGAAAGGCCAACGACCTTCGTCAGGATTTCCTTTGCCTGCGCTTCCGTCAGGATACCCATAATCTGTTTCCTTACCTAAAAGCGCCGATCAGCCGAGCGAACGGGCGGTATTGATGACGTTGATGCCGTTGAAGCGCGCCGTGGCCGATCCGTGCGACACGGCCGACACCTGCGAAGGTTGCCCCTTGCCGTCGAAAAACGAACCGCCAAGGCGATAGTCGCTTTCATCGCATACACCGGCGCAGGCGTTCCAGAATTCCGGCGTGCGGATCTGATAGGCCACGTCCTCGATCTGGCGCGTGATCTTGCCGTTCTTGATCTCGTAGAACAGCTGGCCGCCGAACTGCGCATTGTAACGCTGCTGGTCGATCGAAAAGCTGCCGTCGCCGATGATGTAGATGCCGTTTTCGACGCCGCCTATCATATCGGCGACGCTCATCTTCTGCTTGCCCGGCTCTAGGCTGACATTCGCCATGCGCTGGAACTGAACGTTCGACCAGCTGTCCGCATAACAGCAGCCGTCGGATTCGGTCTTGCCCAGCGATATGCGCCTGATCGCGGATCGCCTGATAGCCGACCAGCTTGCCGTCGCGGATCAGGTCCCATTTCTTGGTTTTGACGCCTTCGTCGTCATAGGCGACCGCGCCCAGACTTCCCGGCTGAACCTTGTCCGCGACGATGTTCACCTTGTCGCTGCCATATTGGAAATGGCTTTGCAGCTTGTCCATCGTGGCAAAGCTGGTGCCCGCGTAATTGGCTTCATACCCCAGCACGCGGTCCAGTTCGAGCGGGTGGCCAACGGATTCATGGATGGTCAGCCAGGTGTGCGACGGGTCGAGCACCAGATCATATTTGCCCGGCGTGACCGAGGGGGCGGTGATCTTCGCACGCGCCTGCTTGGCCCCGGCGATCGCATCCTCCTTCATGTCATAGGACTTGCCATAGACGGTGACGCCGTTTGGCAGCACCGTCTTGCCCGACGCCGCTCCGTCCAGATATTCAAAGCCCATGCCCATCGGCGCGGACAGCCCGTCCCGGCTGCGGAACTTGCCGCTCGTCTTGTCGACCGCGGTGATGTCCATCGGCGCCCAGATGCGATGCACGTCCTGATCGATATAGCTGCCGTCGGTGCTGGCGAAATATTTCTGCTCGTTGACCAGGAAAAGGATGGACCGGATGAAGTCCGCTCCCGCATCGAGCGCGGCGGCGTTGACCCCCATCAGCAAGTCGACCTTGTCCTTGATCGGCACTTCCATCGAATTCTTCACGATGGGCGTCCGCCAGGAGACTTCGCCCACACCCTTTACCGGAGCAAGCTGCACCGGCGCGGTCTGCTTGGCGGCATTCGCCTTGGCGATGGCGACCGCCTGCCCCGCGGCCTGCGCTACGGCTTCCTTCGTCAGCACGTTGGTCGCCGCAAAGCCCCATGCACCGCCCGCCACCACGCGGATGCCGACGCCGGTCGATTCCGTGTTGACGATGTTTTCCACGTTACGCTCGCGCGTGATCACGAACTGGCGCAGGTAACGCCCGACGCGCACGTCGCAATAGGTTGCACCCGCGCTCTTCGCCGCGTTCATCGCCGCGTCCGCGAGGCTCTTTTTTAAGGCGACATCGAGGGCCGAATTAAGCTCTTCGGCGGCAATCGCCCGACCGAATACGGATGGCAGGACGAACCCGCCCACGCCCAGAGAAGTCAGGGCCAGAAAATCACGACGATGCAAGGCTTGCCTCCACCTGCAATGCCCGCTCGCTGGCGGGACGATGTGAACGATGCGCACGGCACCGCCGCCCCCACCGCAATGGCCGGATCATTGCGCGCCGCAGCACAGGGGTCAAATGACTTTCATGCAAGATGGCGAAATAAAGTTGCGCCTTTTCGACAAATGACATGTGTCGAAAGGCGCTTGGCCCATCGCGCTGCCCGGCTGCGACTAGGTTCCAGCCTCTCGGTCAAACCCCGCCAACAGCAACGCCCCATCCAGCGCATCGCCCATCGGTTCGCTCAGCCTCTCGACCGTGCGCACCTTCAGCCAGCCCCGCATGCGCGGCGCCAGCCCACCCATCAACGAACAACGATGCGCGCCGCGCGCGAAGATCGTCTCGATGAACCGCTCGATATGCAGCACCGCATCCTCCACGATGGATCGGGCAATGCTGTCATTCGCTTCGGCATAATCCATCACCAGCGGGGCAAAGCTGCCATAATCGCGGGGCGTCGCCTGATCCATCCAGGCGATGGCCTGCGCGGTGTCATGGCCAAAGCGCTCCGTCACCGCCTGGCTGAGCGGCGTCACCTGCGTCCGCCCGTCGAGCGCGCGCAGCGCATGGCGCATGGCGCTGAGGCCAAGGGCAGCGCCACTGCCTTCATCGGAGATCGGAAAGCCATAACCCCCGATCGTAAAGTCGTGGCCGCCCGCGCGGACCTGCGCCACGCTGCCCGTGCCGATGATCAGGATCGCTCCGTCACCACCGCCATGGGCGCCCATGTTCGCGATAAAGGCATCGGTTTCATATCGGACCTGGGCGTATGGAAAATGCATTTGCCCCAGCGCTTCGCGAAGGCCGGGGCGCGAAATGCCGGCTATGCCCATGCCCGCCTTAATGCTGGCCACCTGCTCGGCGGAAAGGCCCGCTTGCCCGATGGCCTGCTCCGCCACGTCGCTCAAGATCGCATGCAAAGGCTCCAGCCCGATGCGTGCGTTTGCGGTTCCGGCTACGCCCGTTCCGATCACGGTGCCATCGCGCAATCAGGCGCGACCGGCAATTGCTGCCCCCCGCATCGATGCCCAGGAAGAATGTCATGCGCCGTTCCTACACCGATCCTTCGCCCCATGCACAGTGGTCGCCCGCGATCCAGCTAGACTGAACGCGCAATGCGTCATCCAGATGAACCAGATCGGCGCGCAGGCCGGGTCGGATCGCGCCCGTTTCGTGGTGAAGGCGCAGGAAGCGGGCGGGATTGCCGCTGGCCATCCGCGAGGCTTCGATGATCGTGCAATCGAGCAGCGCAATGGCGTTACGAAAGGCGGCGGCCATGCTGAGCGCGGAGCCCGCCAATGTCCCGTCCGGTCCGCGGCAGATGCCATCGACCACGCGGATAAGTTGACCCATCAGCGTGAAGTGATCGGCCTCTCCACCCACCTGCGGCATGGCGTCCGTCACCAGCATGGCCGCTTCGATCCCCCGCGCCGCCAAGGCGACTTTCAAGGTCGCGGGATGGACATGCGCCCCATCCACGATCAAGCCGAAATGGCTGCTGCGATCCATCAGCGCCGCGCCCACCATGCCAGGTTCGCGGCTGCCAAGCTGGGTCATGGCGTTGAACAGATGCGTGAAGCCGCTCAGCCCCTCCGCCAACGCCGCCTGCACTTGCTCGAAATCGGCCAGGCTGTGCCCAGCCGCAACGATCACGCCCGCATCGACCAGCGCGGCAATAGCGCCGCGCGGCGCCAGTTCGGGGGCCAGCGTCACCAGGCGCCGTCCGATCGTGGGTTGCGTCAGCCGCGCAATCACGGCTGCGTCGATGGGCGTGAACTTGCCCGCGTCATGGATACCTTTTTTGGCGGGATTGAGGTGCGGCCCTTCAATATGCAGGCCCAGAATGCCGGGCACTTTCTGCTCAATCGCATCTTCGACCGCAGCGATGGCCGTATACACGACGGCAGCGTCGTCGCTGATCAGGGTAGGCATCATGCCGGTGGTGCCGAAGCGGCGATGCGCAGCGGCGATGGCCGCAATCCCCTGCACATCGGGCCGGTCGTTCAGCAAAATGTCGCCGCCGCCATTCACCTGCGTATCGATGAAGCCGGGCAGCAGCCAGCCGCCCTCCAGTTGCATCACATCAACCGATGCGGGAACCTCTGCCATCGGCAGGAACGATGCAATCCGCGCGCCGTCGACGACAAGGGCGTGATCCTCCAAGATCCTTTCAGGCAGGACGATTTTCGCGCCGACGAGTACCCGCTTGGTCATAAAGTGCGCGTCACCTTTGCCAGATGCGGCGGCCGATCGGGATCATGCCCCCGCGCCAGCGACAATGCGTTGGCGAGGCCATAGAAGCTCTGGATATGGCCGATTGCATCGACCACCGCGTTCCCGATCGACCGGAACGGCAGCGCGCAGTCTGCAAGTGCCATATCATCGGCATGACCGACCGCGATGATATGCGCACCCCTTTCCCGAAAATCCTGTAGCCTGTCGCGCAACCCTGCCCGCGCTTCATCCATGGGTCCGAAAACCAGCACCGGGTCACCCGCGCCGATCAGAGTCATGGGACCATGCGCAACCTCTGCAATGCTGATCGCTTCGGCATGCAGGCCGCAAGTCTCCTTGAGCTTAAGAGCGGCTTCCCCCGCTATCGGCAGCGTCAGGCCGCGCCCCAGCACGAACATGGAGCGCGTGTCGTGCAGCAACGGCAACGCCGCCCGCCAGTCGGCCTCCCGCGCCTGATCCAGAGCATCGCCCAGTAGCGGCAGAGCCTCCATCAGCGTCGCGTCGCCGCTCCATTCCGCTACCAGATGAGTCAACGCGACCAGCGTCCCGATAAAGCTCTTGGTCGCAGCGACGCTCCGTTCGCGCCCCATCAGCACCGGCAGGCAGATGTCGGCCATCTGCGCAAGTGGGGAACTGTCATCGTTTACGATCGCGACGATGACAGCGCCCTGCCGCCGTGCATCCTCGGCCGCCGCGATCAGGTCCGGGCTGCGGCCGGATTGCGATACGGCCAGCACCGGCACGCCATCGAACTTGGGTGAAGTGCGGTGATAAAGTGAACCGATGGAGGGCGCGTGGCTCAGCGCGGGAACGCCGGCATGACGTTCCAGCAATATCTTGGCGAACGCGGCGGCCTGGTCGGAGCTGCCGCGCGCCAGCGTCGCTGCGAAGGGCGCGTCAAGAGCACAGAGAGCCTTCGCCGCATCGCGCATCCTTTCGGCATTGGCCAGAATCTGCTCCGCGCACAGTGTCGGCGCCTGCGCTGCTTCCTGCGCCATCAGGCTTATGCCGCCATGCGTTTCCGTCACGTCTTCCATCATGGCGCCAACCATACCAAACCGCCGTCCAACGGCAATTGGAATTAATTTGGTTGCATCATAACCGCAGTGCAATAATACCAGATGGTGAAGGGCAGGAAATGCCCAGCGCCGACTGGTCGCCGGAGGGTTCATGAGCACCGAAAGCATCGATCCACGTTATGTCGATGTCGACCAGTGGCCGACCGAGCAGGCCGTTGCCGCGATGTACGAAAGCCAGCTGGCGGCGGTCGCCGCGATCGGATCGCAAACGGGCCGCATCGCCGCCGCCGCCGACGCGGCTGCCGGCAGGCTGCGTTTGGGCGGACGCTTGATCTTCGCGGGCGCGGGCACGTCGGGGCGGATCGCCGTACAGGACGGGGTTGAGCTGTACCCGACCTTCAACTGGCCGCCCGATCGCATGCTGTTCCTGATGGCTGGCGGCTTGGCCGCACTGACCGAAGCGGCGGAGGGAGCGGAGGACGATGCCGATGCTGCACGCCGCGAAATTGCTGCGGGCCATGTCGCGGCGCAGGATGTTCTGATCGGTGTCGCGGCCAGCGGCCGAACGCCCTACACACTTGCCGCCACCGAGGCAGCGCGAGAGGCTGGCGCGCTGACCATCGGCATCGCGAACAACGCCGATAGCCCACTGACGGGCGCGGCAGAGCATGCGATTGCTGCGGTTACCGGACCGGAAATCGTGGCGGGATCGACGCGGATGAAGGCAGGCACCGCGCAAAAGGCGGTGCTGAACATCCTGTCGACCGCAATCATGCTGCGGCTGGGCCGCGTGCATCGCGGCATGATGGTTAACATGCGCATCTCCAACGAAAAGCTGCTGATGCGCGGTGCGGCCATGGTGCGCGACATTGCGGGCGTCGACGAAGCCGCAGCGCGCGATGCCCTGCATCGGGCAGGCAATGACATCAAAACGGCGGTGCTGATCGCGCGAGGCACCGATCCGGCTCATGCTGCGGCCAGTCTTGCGCAGCATGACGGGATTCTCTCGGCGGCGATGCGCGCGCAGGAGGCAACCGATGCGTGACATTTTCGCGCCACGCCAGGACGATGGCACGCCGCTCTATCTCCAGCTCGCCCGCAATCTGCGCGACCATATCGAAAATGGCGGCATCAGTCCCGGCAACGCCCTTCCATCCGAACGCGACATCAGCGAGATGGCCGGGATTTCCCGCGTCACGGTGCGCAAGCATCGAACAACTGATCGATGAAGGCGTGCTGTTCCGCAGGCAGGGATCGGGCACCTTCGTCGCGCGGCGGATCGAGGCACCTGCCTCCACCCTGTCCAGCTTCACCAGCGACGCGCGTTCACGCGGCGAGGATACCGGCGTCATCTGGATGGTCCGAAGCTATGCCCAGCCGACCGAGGAAGAGGCGACGGCGCTGTCGATCAGCCCGGCGGCAAAGGTCGCCCGGCTGGGCCGGGTGCGGCTTTCGAGCGGAGAGCCGCTTGCCATAGAGCATGCCGTCATTCCGGCCGAATATTTGCCCGATCTGAGCGACCTTGGCGATTCACTTTACGAAGCGCTTGGCCGCAACGGTTTCCGCCCGACCGCCGGCACGCAGCGGGTGCGCGCGTCCCGGGCCACACCGACCGAAGCCGGAATGCTGTGCGTGCGCCAGAACAGCGAAGTGCTGCGGATCGAGCGGCTGACGCGCATGGCGAACGGAAAGGCTGTGGAGTTCACCCGGTCCGTCTATCGCGGCGATCGATACGATTTCGTCACCGAACTCAAGCAGATCGATTGAACCCTGATCGGGTCATGGGGAAAGACATGGCGACCACAACAACCGAAGCTGTGACCATGAATGCGGCAGCGGTAGCACCAAAGCGCCCCGCGCCGCGCACGCTGGGCCTCTACCTGCTGCTCGGATTTTCAGCGGGCCTGCCATTCTACATGTTCAATGCGGTGCTGACGCTGCGCCTCGCCCGGCATGGCATCGATATCGTCATCATCGGCTTTTTCGCTTGGATTGCCCTGCTTCCCACGTTCAAATTCGCCTGGGCACCCCTTCTCGACCGATACAGCGTGCCGGGCTTTTCAGCGTTCTGGGGTCGACGACGCGGCTGGATCATGCTCTCGCAATTGGGCATCTTCTTCTCGATGGTGGCGATGGCGTTCACCTCGAACGATCAGAGCCTGCCGCTGACGGCGCTGTTTGCGATCCTGCTCGCTTTCTGGACCACCACGCTGGAGGTCGCGGCGGACGGGTGGCGCATCGAACTGGCGCCGACGCAGGCGGAACAGGGGCCGATTGTCGCCGCCAACCTGTGGGGTTATCGCAGCGCGATGGTGGCGGCGGGAAGCGGCGCGGTGCTGGTCGCGGCCTGGGCCGACTGGACGTGGGCTTATCTGGCCATCGCCGTCGCGGCGTTCCTGCCCTTCCCCATTCTCGCGGCCATGCGCCCGGACGACGACGCGCGCTCGGGTCGCGTTGGCGCACTGGTCGGCGGCACGCTGATCGCGATTGCCATTTTGCTGGCGACAGGCGTTGCGACGGCCTTGATCGGCTGGGGTCTGCTGAGCGTAGTTCAGGGCGCGGGCTTCTCGGCGAAGACCAATGTCACGCCCATCGTGCTGGCGATCGCGCTGCTGCCCTTCGCCGCGCTTGCCATCGCGCTGCCCCGCATTCGTCGCATGCCCGCCGATGCGCCCGCGCACATGCCGGCCTTCGTCGCGCCTTATGTCGAGATTTTCTGGCGCTTTGGCTACTCTGTCCTGCCGGTGCTGGCCTTCGTCTCCTTCTACCGCATGGGCGACGTGCTGACGCTTACCCTGTCCCACCCACTCTGGAATGCGGCGGGATACAGCCTCGAACAGATCAGCATGGCAGACGGCATCGTTGCGCTGTCGTGCAGCATGGCGGGCGTGGCGATCGGCGGCTGGCTTACCGCAAAAGCGCCGATGGTTCTGGCGCTGACGATTGGTGCGATCGCCTCGGCAATCGGAAACTGGATCTTCGTGTGGCTGTGGTACGCAGAGCCTTCATCCTTCGCGCTCTACGTCGCGGCCGGCATCGACCAGTTCGGCCATGGGCTGGAGGGGGCGGTGTTCGTCGTCTATCTCTCGCTGCTGGTCAGCCCGCGTTATCCCGGCGCGCAATATGCCTTCCTTTCCGGCTTCGCCTTCCTGCTGCCACGGCTGATCGGCGGCGCTGCGGGCGCGATCCAGAAGCAGATCGGCTATGACGGGTTCTTCATCATGTCGGGCGCGCTCAGCCTGGCGGCCGTGCTGTTTCTCCCGGTCGTCATGCGCGTGCGGCCACGGAGCGCGTGATGCTGGAAGCCATCTGCGCGCGCGCTTTCGAACCGGCCGAGGCTTCGGTGACGGCGAAGCGGATTCCCGGTGCGACGCTGGGGATCGTCGACCGCGAAGGGCGCAGCGCCGTGCGCCTGATGGGCCATGCCGCCATCACCCCGGAACCCGAAGCGCTCACCCGCGATCACTGGTTCGACCTGGCATCGGTGTCGAAAGTCATCGCGACTACTACCATCGTGCTGAAATTAGCGGAACAAGGCAGGCTGGACCTGGACCGGCCGCTGACCGACGCCATTCCGGACCTGCGCCAATATGACGTAGCGAGCGCCGCCGAGCGCAAGCTGACCTTTCGCGATTGCCTTGCCCATCGTAGCTTCCTGCCCGCGGTCGAACCGATCTACACCTATGGCGACGATCCGGCGCGACTGCGCGCCTTCGTCCTGCAACGGGAGTGGCGCCACGGGCCGCCGGTCTATTCCGACATCAACTTCATCCTGCTGGGCATCGCGATCGAGCGGATCACCGGCGCGTCGCCCGCTGCCTGGCCGCTTGGCGAGGGGCTGTCCTTCGCCCCCACTCCCGGTCCGGCCGTCGCGACGGAGGCGTGCAGCTGGCGCGGCCGCGTGATGAAGGGCGAGGTGCATGACGAAAATTGCTACGCCATGGGGGGCGACACCGGCCATGCCGGATTGTTCGGGACGGTGGACGGTGTCCTCGGCTTCGCCCGCGACCTGATGCAGGACAAGCTGCTTGGCCCGGAGATGATGGCGCAGATCCGCACCGCGCAAATGGGGCACCGCACCTGCGGTTGGGAACGCGCCTTTCCCGGATGGTCGGGCGGGGCACGATGCTCGGCGGAAACCATTGGCCATACCGGCTTTACCGGCACGGGCCTGTGGATCGACTTTGAGCGGGGATTGGCCTGGACCCTTCTCACCAACCGTGTTCATCCGACCCGCCATTCCGATAGCGGAATCTTCGCCCTGCGCCCTGAGACGGGCGACGCCCTGATGGAGGCGTGGGACAGTCGAAGCATATGAACATCCCTATGCCTGTGGCGGGAAAGGCCATAACCCCATGGCATGGGCCAGTGATCCGGGCCTTGCACCCGATGGCGGTCTGGCTCAGTCTTTACCCATGACCTTTCGCGCCTGCACCGTTTTCCGCCTTCTTCTTATCCTGCCGCTGCCCGCCCTTTCGCTGGCTGCCCTGCCGCTCGCGCCATCGCCTGCGGTCGCGCAGCAGAAACATTCGATCGATGCGCTGGCCGAACATCTGGCCTTGCCAATCGCCTCCGGCCTGGCGGGCGCGCGCAATGCGGCGACGTTTGGCTGGGTGGTGAATGCGGCGGGCGTTCGGAACATCTGGGTGGGCGGCCCGGACACACCCGCGCGGCAACTGACGCGATACACGCAGGATGACGGCATCGAGCTGTCGGAAGTCATGCTGTCGCCCGACGGACGAACCCTTGCCTTCGTGCGGGGCGGCGACGCGGAGTTCCCGGATAGCAGTCTGCCCAACACCGATCATCTAGCCCAGACGCCCGACCAACAGATCCTGTTGGCTACTGTCGATGGAGCCGGTGAGCCGATGGTCATCGGCGCTGGCCATGGTGCGGCGTTCAGCCCGGACGGCAGCCAGATCGCGTTCAGTCGCAAGAATGACCTGATGCTGTGGGACGGAAAATCTTCACGGACGCTGGCGAAGCTGGCGGGCGATGTCGGACGCCTGCAATGGTCGCCCGATGGCAAGGTGCTGCTGTTCCGCGAGGACCGTGGCGACCACAGCCTGATCGGCCTGTTCGACATCGCAGCAGGCCTGCTACGCTATCCCGGCGCGACGCTGGGCGATGTGGCGGACCCCATATTTTCTCCGGACGGCAGGTCGATCGCTTTCATCCAGCTGCGCGATCCTCCGGCGAGCCAGCCCGACAGCCAGGCCTCCTTCTGGTCGATCCATATCATCGACCGGGATAGCGGCGATGCGCGCGTGCGCTGGCGCGCGCCGGCCGGGACCGGAGGCCGCTATTACGGGACGCGCGGACGCAACCTGTTCTGGACCCGCACGGGTGAGCTGCTGTTCCCATGGGAGCGGAGCGGCTGGCTGCACATTCAGGCTATGCGCGCGGAAGGCAACGACGGTCCCCGCGACCTGACGCCCGACGCCAATGAAGTGGAGAACTTCACGCCCTCCCCCGATGGCAAATCGGTCATCTATTCCGCCAATGCCGGAAACCTCGACACGCGGCAGCTTTGGCGACAATCGCTTGTCGGCGGGGCAGCCGAGCGTCTGACCAAGGACGACCGTTTCACCTTCTTCCCGGTCTTCGGCGGCGACCGGCTGGCAGCGACCAGCACCGATGCCCGGCGTCCCGCACATATGGTGCTGGTCGACGGCATGAAGCCCCTTTCGCCGGTGCCGGTCGCCAGCAACTTCATGCCTCCGCAAGTGGTGACGTTTCAGGCCGAAGACGGCGTCACCGTCCACGCCCAGCTGTTCCCGGGGAAGGGCAGCGGGCAACGCCCTGCCCTCGTCTTCGTGCATGGCGGCCCGCGTCGCCAGATACTGCCGGGCTTTCACCCCTCATATTATTACTCGAACGCCTATGTGCGGAACCAGCTTTTCGCGGCGCGCGGCTACACCGTGCTGTCGGTCAATTATCGCAGTGGCACCAATTACGGTCAGGCTTTTCGCCAGGCCCCGGACATCGCGCGGCAGGGTGCCAGCGAATATCGCGATGTATTGGCGGCGGGACGATGGCTGGCCGCGCGCAGGGATGTCGATCCGACACGTATCGGCATCTGGGGCGGCAGCTGGGGCGGCTATCTGACCGCGCTGGCGCTGGCACGCGACAGCGATCTGTTCGCCGCCGGAGTTGACCTGCACGGCGTCCACAACATGCTCCGCCCGACTGGAGCGGGCCTGTCGCCGGAGGAAGACAGGAAGGCGCGCCAGTTGCAATGGGACTCATCCCCCCTGGGGTCCATCGACCGCTGGCGCTCGCCGGTGCTCATCATCCATGGCGACGACGACAAGAATGTCGACTATGGCCAGTCCCTGCTACTGGCCCGTGAACTCACCGCCCGCGAGGTGCCGTTTGAAGAAATGAGCGTGCCCAACGAACGACACGACTTTTTCCGATACGCCAACTGGCTGGCGGCCTATCGCGCGGCAGAGGATTTTTTTGATCGCAGGTTGACCGGGAAGCCGCCAGAGACACTGCCCATTCGGGGGAACGATGATGATTGACAGGCACCGTCGACACGCTGCTCTGCGCGCCGCCACGATCCTGCTGGCCCTGTCCAATCCGGCCTTGGCGAGCCGGGCAGTGGCCCAGAGCGAGACGACCAGCCTCACCCTGCAACAGATTGTTGAGAGCGAACTCGCCAAGGGACCGGCGGGCACGCGCTACGGGATCATGGTGGCTGACATGGATGGCGCACCGTTGCTCAGCATCGATGCCGACCAGCGCTTCATTCCCGCATCCAATACCAAGATGTTCACGACCGCGACCGCTTACGCCCAGATTGCCGCTCTCGACGCGGCAGCGCTTGGCACGGGCGTGCGGATCGAGCGTGCGCCGGGCGGAAAGGTGGACATGGTGCTGCACGGTGTCGGCGACGCGCGCCTGTCCAGCGCCGATGATTGCAAGATCGACTGCCTTCAGACGCTGGCCGACGCCGTGGCCGCTTCGGGCGTGCGCCGGGTGCGCGACGTGATCGGCGACGACAGCTGGTTTCCCGACGAGCGCTGGGGGCCGGGCATGAGCTGGAACAATATCCAGTCGCGCTATGGCACCGGCATTTCGGCGCTGACGCTGGACGATAATGAAATGGTGGCGACGGTTCGCCCGGCGGCACTGGGCAAGGTTCCCACCGTGGATGCCCCCGACTATTACCGCATCGACAATCGCCTGACCGTGGTTCCGGGCAAGGGCCAATCGATCGTGATGGAACGCGCACCGAACGAACGGCTGATCCGCCTGACCGGCACCATCGGGGCAGAGGCGACGCCCGCAACGCTCTATTTCAGCGTGGACGATCCGGCCCATTATGCCGCCTGGCGGATGGCCAAACTGCTGCGCGCGCGGGGCGTCGATGTGGCGGGCGAAGCCGCGGTACGCCACCGCCCGCTCAGCCCTAGTCGACGATCCGGCAGTTCGCAAAGGCACGCCCGCCGCGCAACCGCCCGCGCCGGAGATGCTCGCCCGCTTGCCTGCCCTCCCCCTCGCGGAAGACGTGCGGATCATCAACAAGGTCAGCCAGAACCTGCATGCCGACCTGCTGCTGCGGCAGGTATCGCGCCAGTCGGGCAGCGGATCGATCGCCGACGGGCAGGTTGCCCTGCACACACTGATGACGCAGGCGGGTGTGCCGGAGGGCGGCTATTACTTCGCCGATGGCTCCGGCATGTCTTCCTACAACCGGATCACGCCGCGTGCCGCAGTGACCCTGCTCGGCTGGATCGCAAAGCAGCCATGGGGCGCAGCGTGGCGCGACACGCTGCCCATCGCGGGCGAGGACGGCACGCTGCGCAACCGGTTCAAAGGCACGCTGCTTCAGGGCAAGTTGTTCGCCAAGACCGGATCGCTGAATGCCGCGCGCGCGCTGTCCGGCTATTTCGTTACGAGAAGCGGCCGCACATTGATCTTTTCAGCCTTGGCGAACGACATGCCCGACGGGACCGATGGGCAAGCGTCGGCGGCGGTTGACCGAGCGCTGGTGGCGCTGGCCGAAGCCCTCTGACCAATCCCGGTCACGTCCGATCAGCCAGGAACCACTTCCAGTCGCGAAACTACATGGCGATCCACCGCCTTTCGGCTGAACCACAGCGGCTGCATCTGCCCTGCCAGCCAGCGGGGATAAAAATCGCGATAGCGCGGTGAGCGCGGATCGGCGGATTGCCCCGGCAGCAGCAGGAAGCGGCTGTTGTCCCACGCCCCCACATCCGCGACGACCAGATAGCTGGCACCGTGGGTTACGTCATATCCGCGCTTGGCATTGAAACCGCGCGCCATGGGCGTGTAGCCGTCGCCGCCCGAACGCCCGCCGTCGATCGGCGGGAATGCAGCGGCGATGCTCGGCAGAGTGCTGAGCGGGTGCTTGATCGTAACGCGGTGCAGGTCGCCCCAGCGCCACTGCGCCGGATCGCTCCCCGCGACCTCGCTCGCTTTCTTCCATCCAGCCACCAGCGCCTGATCGACCATAGCGTCACGCGCGGCGCGCGGATCCGGGCCAAGCCGGGGATCAGCGTCGGTCAGCAGCCGCAGCATTTCAAACGTGTTGACGCTTGGCACCAGATCGCGGGCAGCGGCCGGCACGACGGCGGCATGCACCGCCTTCGACAATTCGGGCATCACCATTTCATACAGCAGCGCCGCCGCGCTGTCGGCGGCGATACCGCAGTCCCATCGGCGCAGCAGCGCAACGGCCGCCTGCGCCCCGGCGGAGGGGTTTTGCGGCAGCAGCTTCAGCAGATTGCGCGCCGGCAGCGACTGCACGTCATGCTGCAGCGCGATGCTGTCTTCCAGCCGATGCTTCGGTTGCGCGCTCAGCACTTCCGCAATCCGGTTGTACCGGTACGGATCGCTCCATTCGAAGCTGATGATCTTCTGGCGATAGGGATAATCGGCCGGCAGGTTCATCTGATTGGCCGACGCGAACCATCCTTCTTTCGGATTGAAGACATACGGCATTTCCGAAACAGGCAGAATGCCGGTCCAGTCATATGTGCCATCCCCCGGTGCCGGAAACAGGCCATCGTGCCTTGGGCGCCGGGGCGTGAAGCCGATCGTCTGCCAGCCGGTATTTCCGTCGATGTCGGCATAATGGAAATTGGTGGGCGACACGTGGATCGAGAACGCCTTTTGCAGCGAATCCCAATCCTTCGACAGGTTGATGGCGATGATCGCGAAACGCATGTTCGCGCCCGGCAGCATGCTGACCGTGGCGAAGGCGACGGCCCGGTTGATGCGCGGTGTCCTGCGACACGACGGGCCGGCCCTGGGCATAGCGCAGGCGGACCTTCTCCGCAGCGCCGCCCTTCACCGGCACCTCCTCCTCGACAATCTCGAACCGCTTCCAGGTGCCCTTGTGCCAATATCGGTCGGGATCATTCTTGTGCGTGCGCAGGATGAACAGGTCGGTCTGGTCGATGTGAAAATTGGTACGGCCAAAGGCAAAGCGGTCCGTATGCCCCTGCATGATGCCGGGAAGGCCGGGCGCGCCCGCGCCGATCACGTCCAGACCGGGCGCAGTCAGGTGCACCATATGGCGGGGACTCGCCCCGCCAATACCCAGATGGGGATCGTTGGCAAGGATGGGGCGACCGGTCGCGCTGCGCGACGGCGCGATGGTCCAGGCGTTGCTGCCCTGCGCAAAACGATCCGCACGGCGCAGGGCCGGGTCCAGCTCCGCCTCCTCGATCGCGTTGAACGGCACCGGCCGGGCCGATGGCGCCAATATGCCAAGGTCCGCCTCTGTAACGGCGGCGCAATCCAGTCCATCGGGAACAGTGAAAGACCATGCCGGGCGCAGTGGCGCCATCAGCTGATCGAACTCTAGCTGGCCACGTGCCTGCAACATTGCGCGCCGGACCTCATCGTCCGCATCGCCCATGCCAAGGCCGCGATTGCGCACCAGATCGCGCACATCCCAGCGCAGCGGCGTCACCCCCAAAATGCCATATTCCAGCGGCATTTGCGCAGGATCGCGCGCCAATTCGGCCAACCGGGCATTGACCCCGGCGACATAGCCCTTCGCGCACTCAACAACGTCGGTGGGCATGGCCGCCAGTTCCGCGTCGATGTCACCGCGATAGAGGAACAGTCGCGCCGCCTTGTCCGCTGCCGCGAAGGCAGGACCGAAGGCTTCGGCCATGCGCCCCATGTCGCGGCGATATTCCATGTCGATCTGGAACAACCGGTCGCGCGCGACCAGATAGCCCTGCCCGAAATAGGCATCGTGCAGGGATTGCGCGCGCACGTGTGGCACGCCCAGTTCATCTTCGATGATCTCGATGGGCGCCTTTGCCCCGGTCAATTTCACCCGGCTGGACGATCGCCTGGGCAATGCAAAAATCTCGGAAGGGAGGACGAGAGCCGCCACGGATGCCAGAAGAAATGCGCGCCGCTGGATCAAGAAAACCTCCCCCGCTGGACCGGCAATGGAATGGATCGACGCCGAAGCGCCATTGGGACAATGCCTGTCGGCTATAGACGCTCCGTCAGCCGCTGTCGTTCGCACGATTTTGCCGCTGCCATGCGTGCAGGCTATACCTGTCTATAATCAAATTAATACCAAATCTATTGACCAGCTGTAACCACCCTGTAACCTCCCCTCCGATGGCAGGCATCCGGTACGCTGCAAAACGGCCCAAGGATGCGTGCCATGTCGGCAGGGCGCACAGCAGCGAAGCGATAGATTAGAGCGCGCGCAAGGCCACAGGGTGAAGAGCATTGGGGTCGGACATATCAGCGCAGGCGATCGGGATCGCCACCGCCTGACCCGCCCCCGTAAAGAAGGGGTATCGAAATGCGCAGTTATACGGGATTGGGTCGTTCCTTCGGTCGCCGCCACGCCTTTGGCGTCGCCATGACGGCGCTGGCTCTGGTCCATAGCGCCCCCACACTGGCGCAGGATGCACCCGCCGCGCCGCAGGACAATGAAACCGTCTCCAGCGACCAGATCATCGTCACCGGCACCCGCGTCGTCCGTGACGGTTTCCAGTCCCCCACGCCACTGACCGTGATGTCGCGGGAAGAAATTCAGAACCAGTCGCCGACGAACAACATCGCCGACTTCGTGAACCAGCTTCCCGCCCTTGCTGGCAGCACCCGTCCATCCAACTCGCGTCTGGCGATCAGTTCGGGTCTGGCCGGCGTCAACACGATGAACCTGCGCAATCTGGGCGAAGTGCGCACGCTGGTCCTGCTGGACGGTCGCCGTTCGGTCGGATCGACCATCACCGGCCTGGTCGACATCAACACCTTCCCGCAGGCGCTGGTGAAGAATGTCGAGATTGTGACGGGCGGCGCCTCGGCTGCCTATGGCTCGGACGCTGTCGCGGGCGTCGTCAACTATGTCCTCGACAAGACCTATGAAGGGTTCAAGGTCGACGGCGACATCGGCATCACCGACGAAGGCGACGGGTTCAACTATTCCTTTTCCGGTGCAGCCGGCCTTTCCTTTGGCGATGGCCGTGGCCATTTCCTGATCGCAGGCGAATATGCGCACCGCGACGGCATTTTCCAGGTCGATCGGGACTGGAACCAACTCGGCTATCGCACGCTCGCGAACCCCGCCTATACCGCAACCAACGGGCAGCCCGCCAACCTGGTCGTCCGGGGCGCCGGCACATGGAATTCCACGCCGGGCAGCATCATCCGCTCGCAAGTTGGCGGCGCTTCGCTGCGCGGCACCTATTTCGCGGCGGGCGGCGTTGCCAAGCAATATCAGTTCGGTTCGCTGACCGACAGTTCGCAGACCGTGGGCGGCGACTGGCAGATCAACGACACCAGCCGCCGCATCGGCCTTGACGCCACCGACGACCGCCGCGGCGTGTTCGGACGGCTGAGCTATCAGCTGGCGGACTGGCTGGAAGTCTTCGGCGAAGCGTCCTTCAACTGGAACAAGACGCTGTTCAACGCCGGGCCGCAGGCCGCGACCTTCACCCTGACCAGCGACAACGCCTATCTGCGCCAGGCGCTGGGCGCGGCCGCGCTGACCGGCGTTACTTCCGTGACGCTCGGCACCTCCGCAGCCGACTTGCCCTATCGTAAGAACAACAGCTCGCGACAGGTTCAGCGCTACACCATCGGCGCGGGCGGCGAATTCCAGGCGTTCGGAAACAAGGCGCATTGGGATGCCTATGTCCAATATGGCCAGACCGATACGCACGAGCAGTTGCGCGACATCATGAACAATTCGCGGCTGGCGCTGGCTACCGACGCGGTGTTCGCGCCGGCGGGCAATGCTGCGGGCATTCCGGCCGGGACCATCGTCTGCCGCTCGACGCTTACCGCCCCCACCAATGGCTGTATCCCGCTCAACCGTCTGGGCGTCGGCGTCGCCAATCCCGCTGCTGTCGCGTATGTGCTGGGCGATCCGTTCCGCGAACAGCGCTTCAAGCAGACTGTCGGCGGCGTCAACCTGTCGGTCACGCCGTTCGCTACCTGGGCGGGCGACGTCAGCGTCGCGGTCGGTGGCGAATATCGCAAGGAAGAGGTCTCCGGCGCCGTCCCGACCGAATTCCGTACCGGCTGGTCGGTGGGCAACTTCCTGCCTACCTTCGGCAGCTATAATGTGAAGGAAGCCTATCTGGAAACCGTCGTTCCGCTGGGCCTTGGCGCGGAATTCAACGGTGCCGTGCGTGCGACCGATTACTCGACCTCCGGCTATGTCACGACATGGAAGGCGGGCCTGACCTGGCAGCCGATCGACGATATCCGCCTGCGCGTCGTGCGCTCACGCGATATTCGGGCGCCCAATCTGAACGAGCTGTATCAGTCGGGCACGTCGCGCACCAACACCTTCGGCACCAGCACGGCGCTGGGCCAATATGCGGCGAAGAATTATCGTGAGGTAACGACCGGCAACCTCAACCTGCGGCCCGAAAAGGCGGATTCGCTGAGCTTCGGCGCGGTTCTGCAGCCGCGCTTCATCCCCGGCCTCTCCTTCTCGGTCGACTATTTCGACATCAAGGTAAAGGATGCGATCAGCCAGCTGTTCGCGGACGACATCGCCCTGCGCTGCAACGAGGGACGTCAGGATTTCTGCAACGCCATCGTCGTCGACACGTCGGGCGTGCGGGATTTCGTGGTGTCAGCCAGCCCGTTTAATTTCGCCCAGATCAAGGTGCGCGGGATCGACTACGAACTGGGCTACTCAATGCCGCTGGACCGGATCTTTGCCAGCAGCAACAGCAGCCTGAACCTGCGTGCGACCGCGACCAACTATCTGGAAAATCTGGTCGACAACGGCGTGTCCGTGCCCGTCGACACGGTGGGTCAGAACAGTGGCCAGACCAGCGGGACGCCCGACTGGATCTTCCGCCTGTCGGCCACGCTCGATACCCCCAACTACTCGATCACGGCCGTGGGCCGGGGCGTCAGTTCGGGCAATTACAACAACACCTATATCGTTTGCACATCGGGTTGTCCGACCAGCACACCGTCCGCGCCGACGATCAACAGCAACAGCATCAACGGCACCTTCTACACCGACCTCAACTTCACGGCCAAGATCAAGGTCGGCGATGCGAGCGGACAATTCTTCGTCAACGTGACGAACCTGTTCGATCGCAATCCCATCCTGCTGCCGGAAACGGGGCTGTCCGCGAACTCGACCTTCAGCGACCTGCTGGGCCGTTCGTTCCGCGTCGGGGTCCGTTTCAAGACCAACTAATCTCCCCCTGGAGAAATAATGGGGGCGGAAGGATGATCCTTCCGCCCCTCTTTTTGTCTCAACGGCCTGAGGGCATAGCGCGCTTCAGGGGCATTGCGCAGGCTTCGGGCGGAGCAGCGCGCGGCCGGCGACCGCCCCCGTCGCCTTGCTGCTGTTCAGCGCCAGAACGCCGTTGACGAACAGCTTGTCTACCCCGACGCTCAATTCACGCGGATGCACATAATCGGCGCGCGGCGCATAGGCTGCTGGATCGATCACGGCGACATCCGCGAAATAGCCGGGCTTCAGATAGCCGCGACGATCGATCTTGTAGATGTCGGCCACCCGCCCGCTCAGTCAGATAAAAGCCTCCGTTACTGAATTGGCTTGGGTTTCTTGAAGAAAACTCGCTGCGGGATTTGGTCTGTTGGATATAAGTGATCCCGGCGTCAATTTTGGTGATGATCGAATCGTCCGGGGTGTAACTGGCGAGCAGCTTCAGGTCATCAGCGAATACGTAGCTAC
>JAXHOI010000010.1:0-50282 GCA_034519505.1 Sphingobium sp.
CCCGGGCCTGGTGCGCCTGTTCGACCAGCAGGCCCGTTTTCCTTCCAGCGCCGTGCCGTTGCTCTTGAGCGGCTGGAAGGATTATGCTGATGCCGTTGGCGAGGGCGCCCGCTGGGCCGTCGCAGAAATACCGCCACGGAAAAGTTGAACCGCCGTTTTTCTTAGGTCGGCGTTCTTTCTATAACGGTTGGACCGACACACCCTCATTTTTGACACCATCGCGCCAAGTGCCGAAGATGGTGAAGATTTTCGTTACCACAGCCATTAGCTTCGCTTTTCGATCCGTCTGCCAAACCTCTCGTCGGGGGCGTGGAGCAGACGCTGATGATCACCATTTCCGGGCTGAAGAAAGCGACCGCGGTTGCGGCGCTGGCCCTGGTCCTTTCGGGACAGGCCGAGGCGCGTGCGCGCAAGCAGGTTCAACCGTTCATGCCCATGGGGCAGGCCGCCGACGCCCCATGGGGCTTTGTCGATATGTGTGGACGCGACCGAGCGCTCTGCATGATCGGCGCGACGCCGCAGGCCACCCTTGTTTCCGCCGACGTGGAAACGCAGTTCGTCACCATGCCGACCGCGCTGAAGGGCGGGACAGGCGTTGTCGCCAATGCGGCCTATGTTCCGCCGCCGGTCTTTGCGACGCTGCCTTCGGCAACACCGGCGATCGTGGTTCAGGCCGCCCCCGCACGGGAAGCGGATGAAGGAGCGTTGCGGCAGATCGTGCGGCAGGTGAATTCGCAGGTCAACCGATCGACGGTCCGGGTCGCCGATCAGGGCGAGTTCTGGCGGCGGGCGCAGGTTGGCGATGAAAGCATGGGCGATTGCGAGGATATCGCGATCGAAAAGAGAATACGCCTGAGCGAGGCGGGGTTTCCGGCCGAGCGCATGTTCTATGCGGTTGCCTATGTCCCGATTTATGGCCTGCACACCGTGCTGGTCGCCCGGCTGGACGATGGTGATTACGTGCTCGACAGCATGACCCCGCATCTGCGCCGCTGGGGACAGGTGCATTATGTCTGGCTGCGTCGTCAGGTGGGCGGCGAACCCCTTTTGTGGACGCGCATGGACGGGCCGCCGGCGATCACGACGATGGCTTCGGCCGCGAGCGCGACCAATCCCGCCCCGGTGTCCTGAAGCCGTTCGCGGCGAACTTGGTCTGAAACCGATCTAATTTCCGGCCCGTCGCACCTGCGCGGCGGGCCGTTCGCTTTGGCGACGCTTCCGAAACAAGGCGCTCTGCGGCTCGATTTGCTCCGGTCGCGCGCCATCCCTTTTTGCCGGTCGTGGCATTTTCTGCACAAGCGCGGACATGATGACGCAGGGGTGCGACGAACACTCTTTGGTAACGCGCCGCTGCTATTGCTGCGCCTTGCCGAACGCTGCGATACGGATCGGAGGGGGCCGAACAGCGAAAAATCCAGGGGCTTGGCAGGCCCGATGCAGCGCTCTCCCTGGGGGCGGGTTAAGGAATTCTCGTGCTCGGTTTCGCCCAAGTTCAGACGCCTGAAGAGGTACGCGCCATCGTGCGGCGCTATCGCGGCGCTTTTGTCACCGTCGCCTTGCTGAGCGCGGTGCTCAACGTCCTTGTTCTGGGCGGCTCCATCTACATGATGATGGTGTATGACTCGGTCCTGCCGAGCCACAGCATCCCGACGCTGGTTGGCCTTCTCGTCATGCTGGTCGCGGTTTACGCCTTTCAGGGCACGTTTGAGGTGATGCGCTCGCGGATACTGAGCGATGTGGCCAATTCCTTCGACAAGGCGCTGTCGCATCGCGTGCAGAAGGCAATGGCGACGGCGGCGTTGCAGGGCTATCGCTCGCCCGGCGGCGGCATGGGGCCGATGCGCGATCTGGAAAGCGTGCGCAGTTACCTTGCCGGACCTGGGCCTGCGACACTGATCGACATGCCCTGGATCGTCTTCTTCCTCGCGATCCTGACGATGCTGCATTACTGGCTTGGCCTCACCGCCCTGATCGGCGCGGCCGCGTTGGTCGGCCTGACTTTCATCACCAACAAGGTGACGGCAAAGCCCACCGTCCGGTTGAGCGCCATGGGCGCATATCGCAACAGCATGGCCGAATCCAACCTCCGTCATATCGAAACGCTCAGTTCGCTGGGCATGCGGGCGCGCATGCTGGACCGCTGGGAACAGGTGAACCGCTATTATCTAGCGGCGCAACGCAGCCTGGGCGATTCGACCGCGACGCTGGGCATGGTGAGCCGCACTGGCCGCATGTTCCTGCAATCGCTGATCCTGACCGTCGGCGCGCTGCTGGTGATTGACGGCAAGGCTTCGGGCGGCGTCATCTTTGCTTCCTCCATTCTGAGCGCGCGCGCACTGGCGCCGGTCGATCAGGCGATCGCGACCTGGCGCAATTTCGCTGCCGCCCGGCTGGGATGGAACCGGCTGTGCGAGTTGCTGACGCGTATTCCGCCCGAACCGGACATTCACACCGTGCTGCCCGCTCCGACGCGGGAAATGGCGGTGCAGCAGCTGGTCGTCGGGCCGCCTGCGACGCAGAGCGTGACCGTGCAGGGGGTCGACTTTCGGCTGAGTGCTGGGGACGGGCTGGCCATCGTCGGGCCGAGCGCGGCGGGCAAATCGTCGCTGGCGCGCGTGCTGGCCGGCATCTGGAACCCGCTGCGCGGGCATGTGCGCCTTGACGGCGCGGCGCTGGATCAGTGGCAGAGTGATGTGCGCGGCGGCATGATCGGCTATCTGCCGCAGACGGTGGAACTGCTGGAAGGCAGCGTCGCCGACAACATCGCCCGCTTCGATCCGGAGGCGACGTCCGAAAACGTCATCAAGGCGGCGATGGCGGCTGGCGTCCATGACCTGATCGTCAACCTGCCGATGGGCTATGAAACGCCGGTCGGGCCGGATGGCGCAAATCTCTCCGGCGGCCAGCAGCAGCGCATCGCTTTGGCTCGCGCATTGTACAAGGACCCGTTCATGGTCCTGCTCGACGAACCCAATTCCAATCTCGATGCCGAAGGGGATGCGGCGCTGGAGCAGGCGATCGGTCAGGTCCGGGCGCGCGGCGGCATCGTGATCGTGATTTCGCATCGTTCCTCGGCTCTGTCGAGCGTCAGCCATGTCCTGTTCCTGCGCAACGGGCGGATGGAGGCGTTCGGGCCGCGTGACGAGGTGCTGCAGAGCATCACCAACCGGCCCGCGATCGCCCCGCATCCGCAAGCGCAACCTGCCGGCCAAGCCGCCGCCCCGGCGCAGCCGGCGAGTGGGCAGGCGCCCTTTGTCACGCGCGGCGGGCTGTCAGGCACTGTACGCTCGGTTTCGGTAGGGACGCACTGAGATGGCAACGACATTTCCAACCGTCATCCGGCAGCATGTCGCCGAGATCGCGCCTTATGACCCCGACGCGCAGATCCAGGGCAAGACGAAGCAGGCGCTCACTCTGATGGCGGTGCTGGTATTCGGGCTTGGCCTTGCATCGGCGGTCGTGCCCATCGGCGGCGCGGTGATCGGTTCCGGTCAGGTTGGCGTCGACACGCATATCAAGAAGATTGCCCACCCGATCGGCGGCACGATCGCAGAAATCCTGGTCGAAAATGGTCAGCATGTGAAGAAGGGCCAGTTGCTGATCCGCCTGGATGACAAGGTGTCCGGTTCGGAGGCGGCGCTGTCCGCCTTGTCAGTCGATCAGATGGTGGCGCAGAAGGCGCGGCTTGAGGTGGAACAGTCCGGCGCGGCCAGCATCAGCTTTCCCGCCGATCTTGCCAAGCGAACCGATCCGTCCGCGATCAAGGCGATGGCGGACGAGCGACGCATGTTCGCCATTCGCCAGGCCGAGCAGGCGGGCATCGCAAGTCAGCTGACGCAGCGCATCGCGCAATATCACCAGCAGATTTCAGGGATACAGGCGCAGATCGCGTCGCTGCGCCAGCAAAGCGTGCTTATCGCGCCCGAGCGGCAGGGGCTTCAGGATCTCTACGCCAAGAAGCTGGTGACGATCGGTCGCCTCAATCAGCTGGAACGAACGGCGGCCGACCTGTCCGGCAGCATCGGATCGCTGACGGCCCAGATCGCGCAGGCGCAGGCCAAGATTTCCGAAACGCGCGAGCAGATCATTCAGCTGGGCCAGACCCGGCGCGCTGAAGCCGGCACGCAGCTTGCCCAGATCAATGCGCAGCTGAACCAGCAGCAAATCCGGCAGGTGTCGGCCATGGATGCGCGCGACCGAACCATGATCCGCGCCCCCTATGACGGGGTCGTCGACAAGCTGGCCTTCGCCACCATCGGAGGCGTTATCCGGCCCGCCGAAGAGATCATGGAAATCGTGCCGGACCGCGACGAGATGCTTGTCGAAGGTTCGATCAGTCCTGCCGATGTCGATCAGGTTCGGGTCGGCCAGCCCGCGCGGGTCCGCTTTTCCTCCGTCAGCAGCAGCGATACGCCCGAAGTGCGCGGCCGGCTGCTGTATGTCGGGGCGAACCGCGTGACCGATCCGGACGGGCGCAACAGCTATTACCCGGTGCGGATCGCGCTGGACCCGGCGGATGTGAAGGCTGCGCGCAATCTGGTGATGAAGCCGGGCATGCCCGCCGAACTGTTCGTCGAAACGGGGCGCCGGTCGATGATGTCCTATATCACCAAGCCGCTGCGCGATCAGCTGGCGCGGGCGTTTCGCGACAATTGAAGGCGCAAGAGATGAAAAGGCCGCAGGGGCGCTAAAGCCGGCCAACCCCGCGGCTTTGCCGGCGATCGCAAAAGGGGATGGAGGCAGTACGCATTTCTTTTCCCGCGCCTTTTCCTTGCATCCTGTGGACAGGCACAATAACTCCCAAGCAGCGCACGTTCGAATGCGCCGCCGCGAAGGATTGCCAGCGAGCCATATGCAAATGACCACAGACGTCCAAGCCACCATCGATTTCGCCAACCTTCTGTGTTCGCGTCTGTGCCATGATCTGCTGAGCCCGGTAGGCGCGCTGAACAACGGATTGGAATTGCTGGCGGATGAAACCGATCCGCGCATGCGCGAACAATGCCTTGACCTGCTTGGCGAAAAGCGCGCGCACTTCGGCCAACAAGCTTAAATTCTTCCGCCTCGCCTTCGGGGCGGCGGGCGGTTATGGCGACGCCGTGCCGGTCAACGAACTGCGCGATGCCGTGGAAGGCATGTTCGCGGCAAACAGCCGCCTGACCATCAACTGGCTGGTGGGCGAACAGACGCTGGACAAGCGCGCGGCCAAGATATTGCTGAACCTGGCGCTGATCGCCGGCGATGCGCTGATCCGTGGCGGCACGCTGGATGTCGGTGGGGAAACCCGCGACGGGCTGGTGGAGATCGCCGTGCGTGCCGAGGGTGGCCGCGTTCTGCTGGACCCTGAACTGCGGGCGACGCTTGAAGGGAACACGGCGGAAGGGCCGAGCGCCCGGTCTGCGGCGGCGTGGATGGTCCGCAACCTGGCCGTTGGCGCCGGTGGTTCGCTGATGCTGTCGCCGGCAGACACGCCGGGGCTGGTCATGGCGGCGAGCCTGCCCGCGCAATAGGCGCATTGGACCAGATTGCTAACCGCCTCTTAACGCAGTGTTTACCACGCACCGTCAAAATAGCTGGGTATTACCCAAGCGGACGGGGCAATGGACGAACTTCTCGCCGAATTCATTTCCGAAACGCAGGAAACTTTGGAGGCGCTTGCCGGCGAGGTTGTCGCATGGGAAGCGCAGCCCGACGACAAGCCCCGGCTCGACGCGATCTTTCGCTTTTTCCATACGGTCAAGGGCAGTTGCGGCTTCCTGAACCTGCCGCGTTTTGAAAAGCTGGCCCACGCCGCAGAAGACGTGCTGTCGGATATCCGCGCCGGCAACCGTTCGGCGGACCCGGCGACCGTCAATGCCGTGCTGGCGATCATGGACCGTATCGGTGAACTGGCCGAAGCCGTGTCCTCCGGCGCATCCTTGCCGATGGAAAATGACGATCTGCTGATCAATGCGCTGCAACGCGCGCTCGACGGCAGCAAGAATGCGCCCGAAGCGGCCGAGCCTTCGGCCGAAGTCCAGCAAAGCAATGGTCGCAACGCGGCGCTGCGCACCATTCGCCTGCCACTCAGCCTGATTGACCAGCTGATGAACGGCGTGTCCGACATGGTGCTGGCGCGCAACGAAATGTCGCGTCAGTTGCGCGAACGCATGTCCGACCCGGAACTGGAAAGCGCGTTCGAACGGCTTTCAACCTGTGTCGCGGACATGCGCGATGCGATCAGCAAGACGCGCATGCAGCGCGTCGAGCGCCTGTTCGCGGCTATCCCCCGCATGGTCCGCGACATCGGCCGCGACCTTGGCAAGCGCATCGAACTGACGCTGGAAGGCGGCGACGTGGAAATGGACCGCGAGATGGTGGAGATGGTCGCCGACCCGCTCACCCATATCGTGCGCAACTGTATCGACCATGGCATCGAAGCGCCGCACGAACGCCTCGCGCTGGGCAAGTCGGAGGCCGGCTGCCTGCGCATATCCGCGCGGCAGTCGGGCAATCAGATCGTGATCGAGATCGCCGATGACGGTCGCGGCATCGACAGCGCCAGATTGCTGGACAAGGCGTTGATGGCCGGCACGATCGACAAGGATCGCGCCGCCCGGATGACAGAGGCGGAGCGCTTGGAACTCATCTTCATGCCCGGCCTTTCCACCGCCGAGCGTGTCACCTCGATCTCCGGGCGCGGGGTCGGCATGGACGTGGTTCGCGCCAATATCGAGCGGATCGGCGGCGTCATCGGCCTGGACAACCAGCCCGGCCGGGGTCTGAAGATCACCTTGCGCGTGCCGCTGACGCTGACCATCATTCCGGGCCTGATCGTGAAGGCGGGCGGCCTGCACTTTGCGATACCGCGCGCTACGGTCATCGAAATTCTGCACGACAATAACGAAATGCTGTCGATCGACCGGGTCGGCGGTGCCAGCATTGCGACGATCCGGCGCGTGCGCCACTCGATGATCGACCTTGAGGATGTTCTGGGGCTGCCACGGGCGGCGGCTGTCGGGCCGCGCACCATCATGGTCGTGCGCGCTGCAAACGGCATTCCCTATGCGCTGGGCGTGGAATCTGTCGAGAATCACGAGGAACTGGTTATCCGCCCGGCCTCTCCGCTGATCATGTCGTCGGGCATGTATGCGGGCATGACGCTGCCGGACAATGGTCGTCCGATGCTGCTTCTCGATGCAGGCGGTCTTGCCAATGCGGCGCAGCTCCCCGGTGACCTCGATGAACGGCCGGCGGATCATGCTGTCTCCGAGGATCAGCGGATCGAAATGATGAGCGCTCTGCGCTTTGAGGAACGCAGCGGCGAGGAGCGGCTGCTGCGGCTGTCACTGGTCGAGCGGGTCGAGGATATTCCCACGTCCGCCTTCGGCTGGTCGAAGGGCAAGGGCTTTGTCCAGCTGGACGGCCACCTGATCACGGTCCTGGGCGATGCCGTCGACGCAGGTCAGGATTGCGTCACCTGCCTGCGTCTGCGGGACGGGGATCAGGAATTCTGTTATCCGGTGGCGCGGGTCGTCGACATCATCGATGTGCCCGCGCAGCCCGACATGAAGCTGTCGTCCGGCAAGTTGCTGGGCGTCACCGTCGTCGATGGCGTCCATCTGGAGGTGATCGATCCGTTCGGCCTGTTCGCGCGCGCGCCCCGCGACGAGATCGAGGAAGGCGGCGAGATTCGATGCATTCTGGCCGATGGCGAAGATCCCTGGATGCAGGAAATCCTGCTGCCGATGCTGCGCCAGGCCGGGCATCAGGTCGTTTTGGGCCTTCCGACGGCCCGGCCTCGCAGCGCAGAACCGATTCCTCATCGCCATGTCGATGACCTCGACCGCGACGCCGAGCGCAGGTCTTGCGGGCCTCGCCGGTCGCGGTTGCGCGGCCGAACCCCGCGCCATGCCGGGTTGCGCATATCGGGCTGACCAAGCTTCGATAAGTATGACCCCGAAACGACTTGCGTCGACGCGATCCAGGCGCAGTTCGACGAGGTCGTCGCCAAGTTCGATCGGCGCGCGCTGATCGCCGAGCTGGCTGAGACCGGTCCCAGACTGAGGCGAGCCGCATGAGCGAGCAGCACGAGGACAGCGCATCCGGCCTTTCGGCCTTCGAGGACCTCTCGCTCGTACCTACGTCACCGTCACGGTGGGCGGGGCAATTGCTCGGCCCTGCTGATCGGGCGCGTGCAGGATGTGTTCATCGCCATGGCGGCGGCATCACGCCGGTGCCTCTGGCCCCCTACGAGATCGTCGGCCTGATCAACCTGCGCGGGCGCGTCGTCACCGCGATCTGCATGCGCCGGCGTATGCGCCATGCCGACACCGGCCGCTTGCCGACCGGTACGGATGAACACGAGCTCACCGCGGTCGGCCTCGATCCAGGGCGGGATGGCCTTCGCCCTGATCGTCGACGCCGTCGGCGAGGTGATGCGCCTCAGCCGGACGACCTTCGAACCTGTGCCGATCCATCTCGACCGCGCCTGGGCGGCCATCGCCAAGGGCGTTCACCGCCTCGACGATCGCCTCCTGGTCGTCATCGACGTCGACGCCGTCCTCAATATCGAATTGCCGATCGCCGCCTGACGATCCGCCGACTGGAGCCATGTCATGAAGTATTGTCTCGTCGTCGACGACTCCGCGGTCATCCGCAAGGTCGCCCGCCGCATCCTGGAAGGGCTGCAGTTCCGCATCGCCGAGGCCGAGGACGGTGCGCGCGCCATCGACGCCTGCAAGGGCGAGATGCCGGACGCGATCCTGCTCGACTGGAACATGCCGATCATGGACGGCATACGATTTCCTGCGGAACCTCCGGCAGATGCCCGGCGGCAAGCGGCCCAAGGTCGTGTTCTGCACCACCGAGAACGACATCGCCCATATCGCCCGCGCCATGCATGCCGGCGCCGACGAATACATCATGAAGCCGTTCGACAAGGAGATCGCTCGCGTCAGCAAGCTTCCACCAGCGTCGGCCTGCTCTAGATCGAGCTGCAATCCGACTAGTCCCGCTCTCCCACCGCGTGACCATGACTCGCCGGACGGCCGCAGATTTCGCCGATACGGCCAGCGAGTGCGCCCGAGTCACCGATGGTGATCGCCGACGATCAGCGTGGTCGGTGCGTCGGGCTCTGCTTCGCGCGCTGGCTCGGCGAGAGCGGCCGCTTCCATGTCGTCGCGCGCCGCGGCCCGTGATGCGGGCGAAGCTGCATCGAGTTCATGCCGGACGCCACCATGGACCCGACATCTTGGTGCTCGACCTCGACATGCCGGTGCGAGAGTGGCCTCGGTGGCCCTGCCGCGCGATCCTTCGTCTTTACGGAGAGTCCGCGAGTCGCGGTCCTGCTGACGACCACACTGCACCGAAGCGCAACGCCATGCTGGCGCTGCAGATGCTGAGCGTTGGGTGCCGTCGGACGTCCTGCCCAAGCCCGACAGCCGCAGCGGCCTGGACTTTCGGCGATGGATTTCCGCAACGAGCTGATCGGCAAGGGCTCGGCAGCCTCGCCGACAGGCCCGACCGTATGCGACGGATGATGTCGGCCCCCGACAACGTTCTCCCTACACTGGCCCCGCCCAGCGGAGGGGCGCCGACCAGCGCCCGCTCGTCTCGGTGATGCCGCGCTTCTGGTCGTCGGCACCGGACCGGCGGCACTCAGGCCCTCGGCGCAATGTCCTCACGGATCTCGGTGGAGCCACTCGCCGGTCTCCCCATCGTGCTGGTCGTCCAGCATCATGCCGCCGCAGTTTCATTCCCTATTTCGCCGGACAGCTGGCGCGGATGACGCCGATGCGGGTCAAGGTCGCCGAACAGGGTGAGGCGCTGCTGGCCGACACGGTCTACATCGCGCCGGGAGAGGCGCATCTTGGCAGCCGTCAGATCGTGCCGGGCCGCGCCGTCGTGGAATTGAGCAGTGAAAAGGCTGCGCATGCCGGCATTCCCGCCGTCGATCCCATGTTCTCGGCGATGGCCGCGACCTATGGCGCTGGCTCTGTGGGCATCATTCTGACCGGAATGGGGCGCGATGGAACAGCCGGCGCGCGCCGGATCATTGCAGAGGGCGGGCAGATACTGGCCCAGGATCGCGAAAGCTGCGTCGTTTGGGGCATGCCCGGTTCGGTCGCGCGGGCGGGACTTGCCAGCGCGCTGCTGCCCCCGGACGGCATCGCCGCGCTGGTCAACCGGCAGTTGCTAGTGCCGGCATGACCGTGCTGGACAGACCGACGGAACCGGAATCGCCCCGTTTCACCGAAGCGATGCGGATGTTGGCGGGGCTGCTTGAGCAGCGCACCGGGCAGATATTGTCCGAAGCCCGCATCTGGCGCATCGAAACTGCGCTGAAGCCGTTGCTGCGCAGCGAAGGGCTGGACAGCCTTGAGGATCTGGTCGGAAGAATTGCCGGCGAAGGCAGCCACGATCTGATCGATCAGGTCGTCAACGCGCTGCTGAACAACGAAAGCAGCTTTTTCCGCGATCTGCAGATTTTCAACGTCGTGGGCGGCGAACTGCTGCCCCGGCTGCGCGAGACGGCGGCCAATCGCCAGCTGCGCATCTGGTGCGCCGGATGTTCGACCGGACAGGAAGCCTATTCGCTGGCGATACTGTTGCGGCGGGAATGGGCGCTTTGGAAGGATTGGCGCATCCAGATATTGGCGACCGACATTTCGGGCCATGTTATCCAGCGGGCGCGGTCGGGGCTGTTTTCGCAGATCGACGTTCAGCGCGGGCTGGCGATCGGCGACCTGATGAAGTGGTTCGATCCGGTCGGCGATGAATGGCGGATCGCTGATGAACTGCGCACGATGATCGACTTTCGCGTCGATAATGTGTTCGACGCGCGCATGCCGACCGGCGCTTATGACCTGATCCTGTGCCGCAACGTGCTGCTGTATTTTTCGCCCGACATGCGGCGCAAGGCATTCGACCTGCTTTCCCGACACAGTCGGGAAGGGTCCGTCCTGTTGCTGGGGGCCGGCGAGACTGCCATGGGGCTGACCGACAATTTCGTCGCCAGTTCCACTTTCCGCGGTTGTTACGAACGGCGCGAGAACGAGACGTCCCCTCTGCGAAAGCGCGTTTCCGCCTGATCCCATCCTTTCGCATCGACATGCCATGGCGAAGCGTTAAAGGATGTGGGACGATGGCTGAACGACCCCACCTGCCTGCACCTTCGCCTGCCGATGACAGGCAAGGCGGTTTTGGGGCGCTGGACTGGTCGGTCCTGCTGATGGTCAACTTGATGTGGGGGCTTAATATCGTAGCGGCGAAGATCGCCGTGGACGGGATAAGCCCGATTGTCGCGGCGTTCCTGCGTCAGGCGTTGGTCGTCCTGATTTGCCTGCCCTGGCTGAAGGTTGTGCCGGGGCGCATGCCCCTGTTGATCGCGTTTGCTCTGGCTTCAGGGGCACTTTACTTCGTGCCGATGAACATCGCGGTGGGCATGGCCCATAATATGAGCGCGATCGCGATTTCGGGCCAGCTTGGCGTGCCGTTTGCCGTCATATTGGGTGTGCTGTTTTTGGGGGAGCGGATCCATGCGCCGCGCATCATCGGCCTTGCCATGTCCTTTGGCGGGGTGGCGATGCTCAGCTTCGATCCGCGGGTGGTGCAGGATATGCCGGCTGTCGCCCTCAATGCCTTTGCGACCCTGATCTGGGCTTCGGGCGCGTTGTTTGCGCGGAAACTTATAGGGGTGCCGGTTCGCACGCTTTACGCCTGGTCGGGCTTGATGGGGACCCTTGTGCTGGGGGCGGTCGCGGCGCTGTTCGATCGGTCGGCACTTGCCGCCGTGCCCGCCGCATCGCCGCAAATATGGGCGTGGATCGCTTTCTCGGCGATCGGCTGCTCGCTGCTGGGGCATGGCAGCCTTAGCTGGATGGTGCAAAAACATGGGGTGGGGGCGGTGATGCCATATACCTTGCTTAGCCCCGTCGTGTCGGTCATTCTGGCGTCGGTGATGTTTGGAACGCCGGTAACGCCGATGATGATGCTGGGGGGGATGATCGTGCTGGGCGGCGTCGCCATCGTGACGATCCGCACGGCCCGGCGCGGCATATTGGTCGAGGACCCCGTATGATGAAGGGGCATATGAATTTCATCGAGACGCCGTCGCCCAATTTCGACGAGCGCAAGCTGCCGATATCGATGCTGGTGCTGCATTATACCGGGATGCCCGACGCTGCCTCCGCCATCGGCTGGCTCGCCAATCCGGAGTCCAAGGTTTCGGCGCATTATGTCGTGACCGAAGAGGGTGAGATCGTGCGCATGGTGGCGGAGGACAAGCGCGCCTGGCACGCGGGCAAGAGCTGGTGGCGGGGCACGAGTGACGTCAATTCCGCCAGCATCGGGATAGAGATCGTCAATCCCGGCCACGAATGGGGCTATCGCCCGTTTCCCGATGCGCAGATGGGCGCGCTGATCCCGCTGATCCACGACCTGATGACCCGCCATGGGATCACGCGCGGCAATGTGGTGGGCCATTCCGACGTCGCGCCCGGCCGAAAGAACGATCCGGGCGAGTTGTTTCCCTGGGGGAAGCTGGCGCGCCTGCGCCTTGCCCTGCCGCGTCCGACCAAGAAGCTGATGGACCCCTATTGGTCGGATAGCGGCTTCATGCTGGCGCTGGAGCGCTTCGGCTATGACATCGGGGAGCCGGAGGCGGCTGTGACGGCATTCCAGCGGCGCTTCCGCCCAGAACTGATCGACGGCATCATCGATGGCGAATGCCGCGCCATCCTGCTCGCGCTGCTGCTGCCCAAGCCGGAAGGTGACGATTGACCGCCAGCGGGGCGTGACTTTCCGCTGCACCGCTTCTATACCGCACGTCCTGCCGGAGGGCCGGGCGACCGCGTCATGGTGACATGTCGAGGAAAGTCCGGGCTCCACGAAATAACGGTGCCGGGTAACGCCCGGCTGGAGCAATCCAAGGGACAGTGCAACAGAAAGCAGGTCGCGTTTGTCTTCGGACATTGGGCTTCGGCCACGCGAAATTGAAAGGGTGCGGTAAGAGCGCACCGCGCCCCCGGCAACGGCGGGCGGCACGGTAAACCCCACCGGGAGCAAGACCGAATAGGGGCGGCGCGTGGAGGCGACTCCACTAGGCATGTTTCGGCCGAGACCGCCCGGGTTGGTTGCTGGAGGACGGGAGCGATCCCGTCCCGAGAGGAATGGTCGCCCATCCGCAGATGCGGTGGACAGAACCCGGCTTACAGGCCCTCCGGCAGGGATGGCTGCATGCAGGATAGCGAAAGTAGCGGCTTTTTTGCCTGCGCTTCCTTTCATCCTCGGGGCGCTGCCGCTACATTGGTTCGATGGCGCGGCAAACACGATCCAATGACTGGGGCTTTCCCCGCTGGCGCGCTTATGGCGCGACCCGCGAGGCGGAGGCGGTGAAGCTGTGCGATCGCTATGGCTGCGATCAGCCGGGCAAGCATCCTGCGCCTAAATCGCCCAACAGTCGCGAGCGCTGGTATTTCTGCCCCGACCATGCCGCCGAATATAATCGCAACTGGGATTATTTCGCTGGCCTGTCCGCCGAAGAGGCGGCGGAGCGAGAGCGTTCCGAACGTCGCGACAATAGCGGGTACAAGGAGGCGCAGCATTATGGCTGGGGCGGGCCGGGCGACGGCAGCCGTTCGCGTGACGAGATGCGGGCGCTTGAAGTGCTGGAGCTGGAGGTCGATGCCGATTTCACGGCGATCCGCGCCAGCTGGCGGCGGCTGGCAAAGGAAAGCCACCCCGATGTGCGCCCCGGTGACGCGGAAGCGGCCAAGCGCTTTCAGGCGATTCAGGCGGCCTATGATGTGCTGAAGGCGGCAGAAGAACGTCGCACCTGGAAGCCCGCCGGGGCGAGCGCCGAAGATTGAAGACGGTCCGTTCCGACTGGCAAGGCGCGGTGCTGATCTGCCGCAAATGCTCGAAAAAGCTGGACGGCGGCTTTGGAAAGGGCGGCAAGCAGCACCTGGCCAAGGCGCTGCGCAAGGAAGCGAAGCTGAAAAAGGGGCGCAAGGCACTGCTCGGCATCGTCGAGGTGCCGTGTCTTGGCGTGTGCCCAGGCGGCGCGGTGACGGTGGTCGACACCCGCCGACCCGGCGAATGGATGATCGTCAGGAAAGGTGCCGATCCGGCAGAAGTCGCCAGCGAGCTTGGCTTGGAGTAGCCAGCGCCTTCGGGCGGCGCGCCTGCCGCTTGTCATGCAAATGACGCCGCACCGTCTCTGGGATGTCCCGCCCATGTCCTAATCGCGCGTAACCCGAGGACGGGCGAGAAGGGGTGGCAAAATGACGGCAGAAGCGATCAAGACCGGTCAGGCGGTGGCCGGCGCAGTGCATCGGTACGACCAGTTCAGCAAACAGGGCCTGCTGGAACGCGCATTCACCTTCGCCTTTCGCGGCCTTGTCTATGCGCAGATCTGGGAAGATCCCGTGGTCGATCTGGAGGCGTTGGCGCTGACTCCGCAATCGCGCATGGTGACGATCGCTTCGGGCGGCTGCAACGTGCTTTCTTATCTGACGGCCGATCCGGCGGAGATCATCGCGGTGGACCTCAATACCGCGCATGTCGCCCTCAACCGCCTGAAACTCGCCGCCGCGCGCCGGCTGCCCGATCATGGCAGCTTCCATCGCTTCTTCGGAGAGGCCGATCGGCGCGAGAATGTCGACGCCTATCGTAATTACGTCCGCCCCCATCTGGACGAGACGACCCGGCGATATTGGGAGGGGCGCGACCTGATCGGGCGGCGGCGGATCGGCGGTTTTCGCAAGGGCTTCTATCGCCGGGGTCTGCTGGGCGGTTTTATCGGGCTGGCGCATCTGGTCGCGCGGGCCAATGGCGTCGATCCGCGGCAGATACTCGCTGCCCGCTCGCTGGAGGAACAGCGTGCCTTTTTCGACGCGAAGTTCGCGCCGGTGTTCGATCGCCGGTTCGTGCGCTGGCTCGTCAATCAACCCGCCTCGCTATTCGGGCTGGGCATTCCGCCCGCGCAATATGAGGCGCTGGCCGGCGACGAGCCGGGCGGCATGGCGGCGGTGCTGCGTGCGCGGCTGGAAAAGCTGTCCTGCGACTTTCCGCTAAAGGACAATTATTTCGCATGGCAGGCGTTCGGGCGCGGCTATGGCAAGGGCGTGACTGCGCCGCTGCCGCCCTATCTGAAGCCGGAAAATCACGATGCGGTGCGTGCTCGCGTGGACCGAGTGAATGTGCGCCATGTCAACTTCGTCGACTTTCTGGAAAGCGAGCCAGCCGGATCGCTGGATCGTTTCGTGCTGCTCGACGCTCAGGACTGGATGACCGATGCGCAGCTGACGCGGCTGTGGAGCGCCATCACGCGTGCGGCGCGGCCGGGTGCGCGGGTGCTGTTCCGCACGGCTGCGGCGCCCAGCCTGTTGCCCGGTCGGGTGCCTGATGCGCTTCTGGCCCGGTGGGACTATCGCGCGGAGGAGTCGCTGGATTTCACCCGGCGCGATCGGTCGGCCATTTACGGCGGCGTGCACCTCTACTGCCTGAAGGACTGACGCGATGAGCAGCCTTCCCATCGCACCCAAGGATCATGCGCGGCTGATGGACGGGGTCTATCGGATGCAGCGGCACATCTATGATGCGACCCGCAAATATTATCTGCTGGGACGCGATCAGTTGATCGGGGAGCTTGCGCCGCCGCCGGGCGGAACGGTGCTGGAAATCGGGTGCGGCACCGCGCGCAACCTGATCCTGGCGGCGCGGCGCTGGCCCGAAGCACGTTTTTTCGGCGTGGATATTTCGCGCGAGATGCTGGCGACGGCACGGGTGCAGGTGGCACGCGCTGGCCTGTCCGACCGTATCACGCTGATGCAGGCCGACGCCACGCGACTGGAACCGGGCCTGTTCGGTCTGGCGGGGTTCGACCGGATATTCATAAGCTATACGCTGTCGATGATCCCCGACTGGCAGGGCGCGTTGCGTTCGGCGACGGGGCTGCTGATGCGGGACGGGCGGCTGCATGTGGTGGATTTCGGCCAGCAGGATCGCCTGCCGCAGTTATGGCGCAAGCTGCTGTTCCGCTGGCTGGAGCAGTTCCATGTCGTCCCGCGCGCATCGATCGGCGTGGTAATGAGCGATCTGGCGCAAGGCGCGCAACGCAGCCTGGCCATTCACCGGCCCCTGCGCGGCTATGCCTGGGCCGGGATCATGGGGCCGGCGGTTCAGGCGTAGCGGGCGGCGGTTTCGCGGATCAGAGCGATCATGTTCGGGATGCCCTGAGTCCGGTTGGAACTCAGCTGGTTTTTCAAGTCGAAGGGGGCCAGCGCGCCCTCTATATCCGCCTTCGCTATGTCGGCGGGCTGCCCGTCCTGCACCGTCAGCAGCACCAGCGCGATGATGCCCTTGGTAATCGCGGCATTGCTGTCCGCCATGAAATGCAGTGCGCCATCATCCCGCAGCGTCGGATAGACCCACACCGCCGCCGAGCAGCCGCGCACCAGCGTCGCGTCCGTCTTCAGCGCATCGGGCATCGGCTCCAGCGCCTTGCCCAGATCGATCAACAGGCGATAGCGGTCGTCGGCGTCGAGAAATTCATATTCCTCGACCAGATCGGAAAGGCGGGTGGCGGGGTTGGTCATGCCCCGCGATATAGAGGCTTGGACGCAGAGGGGAAGGGGCCGCAGGCGATAGGTGCTGCCCGCTCGCGCATCGCGCCCGATGCCGTTACAGGTCGACGCCTGCCGCGATCGCCTCCAGCTTGCGGATGCGCTCCTTAAGATCGGCGACCTCGATCCGGGTCGCCATGGAAGGGATGCCTTCATCCGTGCGGGCTTCGCCAAAGCGGAGCAGTTCGGATTTTTTCAGTTCCAGCCAACCGGCCCACCCGCGCAGCGCCGCGGCGCTGATGATCGCGATGGCGGCGACGCTGCTGGCGGCTATCGCCAGATAGAAGCCTTGTTCCTGCATGTGTCTGTTCCTTCCAGACGAAGGGGACGCGGCCGTTATTGGCCGTTCCGCAGTTTTTCGAATTCGCGTTCCAGCGCGCTGGCGCTGTTGCCGTCGGTCGCGAGGCGTTCGAGCACCGCGACGCGATCCTTCAGCGCCTTCACTTCCTCGCGCAGACGCAGCGTTTCCGGGTCGGGGCCGCGCTGGGCGAGATATTCGCCCTTGTCGCCTCGCACGACGCCATATTTAGCCTTGATGACGCTGGCGATGGAAACGATCAGGACGATGCCGATCACCATTTCAAACGGATTCATTTTTGCAACTCCCTCGGGTAATCGGCGGTGTCGGGTCGCATCCCTGCCGGCCAATCGATAGCAGTTCTGTCAGTTGAGCGGCGGTGCATCCCGGTCGCGCAGCGCGTCGATCTGGGCGGCAAGGTCGCTGCCCTTGTCCGTTGCGATCCGTTCCAGCACGCGGACCCGCTGTTCCAGCCGCTCGATGCTGGCGGCATATTGCGCCGCCTTCTCCGCCGTCATGTTGGCTTCGATTTCCAGCCGACGCTCCTGCAGGCGGAGCCAGGGGCGGACGATCACCTTGCCGATCACGGCGACCAGGCCGATCGAAATGGCGAGGATGGGTATGATGAAGGGGCTGATCATGGCTTTCGATCCCTGAGTAGGTTCAGTTGGCCGGGCCGCGCAGCGCGTCGATTTCCCGCGAAAGGCTGTGGGCGCTATCGGTGACGATCCGCTCGACATTGGCAAGGCGATCCTTGATCGAGCCGAGTTCGGCGCGCAGCTGGGCATTTTCCTGGCTCAACAGCTTGATGCGTTCCATCGCTTCTTCGTTCTTGCGGGGATAGACAGCCTGACCCCATGCGCCATCGAGAGGATAGCCATGCCGGATGCGCAGCCAGGTGGTGATGACCCACCCCGCCATGCCGGCAAGGCCAACGGCGGCGATGAATGGTCCGATCTGCTGGATCAGTGCGATCTTGTCGTTCATCTTGACAACTCCCCTTGTCTTGCCGCGCTCTTAGCGCAAGGCGTCGATTTCGCGGGCGGTGCGGGCGGCGGGGTCGGTCGCGATGCGTTCCAGCACGGCGATCCGCTCCTCCAGCCGTCCGACGCGGCCATGCAATTTGTCATTTTCCTGCGTCAGCAGGGCGATCTTTCGATCGGCATCCGGGTCGGTGCGATGCGCCGTTCCGCTCCATTCATTTTCGACCGGATAGCCGTGGCGAGCGCGAACCCAGGTGGTGAACATCCAGCCGAGCGTCGACATGGCGATGATGGCAATGACGAAGGTGGGGCCGCCGAATGTCATGTTCTGTCTCCCTGTTCTTTTTTCAGCGGTTCAGCGCAGGCTTTCGATCTCGTCGGAAAGGCGCTGGTTGCGGCTGGTGTAGTAGAGTTCGATTTCCGCCAGGCGACGGTCGATGTCGCGGAACTTGCTGCGCACGTCGCGGGTCGAGCGGGTCGGATTGGCGCGGACGCCCTGCCAGAATTTCTGCTCGTCGTCGCTCTGGTAGAGGCCGGCAGGCTTCTTTTCGGCGATCAGGCCCATGGCGAGATAGACGAAGAAGGTCCAGCCGATGACGAAGAAGGAAATCAGCACGCCGACACGGATCCAGGTGACATCGATGCCGGTATAGTCGGCGATGCCGGCGCACACGCCCATGACCTTGCCATTCTGTTTGTCGCGATAGAATTTGGTGCGGGGGGACGCCATGGCTCAGTTCCTCCTCTGATAGTCATAGTCGTCCGTGCAGGTCGGCGATTGCGTTGTGCCGAGGCCCGGCTTCCAGTCGGGATTGTCGGCGGCGATGATCCGTTCGACGGTCATCACGCGGTCTTCGAGGCGGCGGGCGGTGGCGTGCATCTGGTCGAGCAGCGCCTCATCCTCATTGGTCAGCGCCGCGGCGGTGCTTCCACTTGGTGATGTAGTGGAAGATCATCCACGGCAGGCCGATGAAGAGGATGCCGCATACGAAGATCGGTACGAGAACATCCTCCATCGCATCACACTCCCTTGTTCATGCTGGCCTTGAGCGCGGCGAGTTCCGCGTCGACCTTGTCGCTGTTCTGCAACTCGGCGATCTCTTCCTCAAGGGTCTTGGGTGCGGTGCCCATGCCCATGGCGTCGGCGCGCCCTTCGGCAAGGTCCACGCGGCGTTCCAGCATGTCGAAGCGGGAAAAGGCCTCGTTCACCTTCTCACCGGCATAGGCTTCGCGGACCCGCAGGCGGTTCTGCGCGCTTTCCATGCGGGCAACGATGCTGTTCTGGCGGGCGCGCGCCTCGCGCAGCTTGCCCTGCAGCTTGGTGATGTCCTCTTCCGACGCCTTCAGCGCGTCGTCGAGCACGGCGATCTCGGCCTGCGCAGCTGGTCGGCCATGTCGGCGGCCTTCTGCTTTTCGACGAGGGCGGCCTTGGCCAGGTCCTCGCGGTCCTTCGACAGCGCCAGCTCGGCCTTTTCGGTCCAGCTTTCCTGAAGGCTTTCCAGCTTCGCGATGTGGCGACGCATTTCCTTCTGGTCGGCGATGGTGCGCGCGGCGGAGGCGCGGACTTCGACCAGCGTTTCTTCCATTTCCAGGATGATCATGCGGATCATCTTGGCCGGGTCTTCCGCGCGGTCGAGCAGGTCGGTGACGTTGGCGGCGATGATGTCGCGGGTTCGAGAGAAAATACCCATGTGTCAACTCCAGTCCTGACTTGTTCTGTACGCGTTGCAAAATGGGGGCGCCGGGGCGGATCGAGCGGGGGGCACCCCGGCTCCGGCCGGGTTTAAGACCGTGTTACGCCAGATAGGCTGCAGGCGACCGATCGGTGGCGGCTGGTGGCGCCGGTGGCGGCGTCGCGAGCCTTCGCCTCAGCCGGGCCGACCGCGCTCAGCACCATGGTGGCGCTGAACAGGACGGCACAGATGGCGGCGGTGAAGCTCTTGCCGAGGTTGCTGTCGTTGTACATTTTTGAACTCCCTGAAACTTGGCCTTCGAAAAGGTCCGGTGCTTTTCGCCGGATTGCCCATAGCTTTGCAGAAGGCGTGCCAATTTTCGAAAGTCGCGAATTTCCGGGATTTTTGCGGGCCTCAGGCTTCGAATTGGCATATTTCACTTGCCAAAAGTTGGGAAATTTCACCAAAGTATCGGCATGGTTGAAAAGAACACCCAGTTCGTCGGTCAGTCGCTCGTTTTTCTGGACGCGGTGGAGCTTGCCGGGCGCGCGGCCGAGCTCAATCGGCCAGTCCTGGTCATCGGTGAGCGAGGCACCGGCAAGGAACTGATCGCCGAGCGCTTGCATCACCTTTCGCCGCGATGGGGGGAGCCGCTGGTCGTGATGAACTGCGCCGCGCTGCCCGAAACGCTGATCGAGGCGGAACTGTTCGGGCATGAGGCGGGCGCCTTCACCGGCGCGACGAAGGCGCGGGCCGGGCGGTTCGAGGAGGCCGATGGCGGTACATTGTTTCTGGACGAGCTTGGCACGCTGTCGATGGCGGCGCAGGAGCGGCTGCTGCGCGTCATCGAATATGGCGAGGTGACGCGGATCGGCGCGTCGCGGCCGATCAACGTCGATGTGCGGATCGTGGCGGCGACCAATGAAGATCTGCCGCGTGCGGCGGATGCCGGGCGGTTTCGGCCCGACCTGCTCGACCGGCTGAGTTTCGAGGTCATCACGTTGCCGCCGCTGCGTGCGCGGGACGGTGACGTGCCGGTGCTCGCCGACTTTTTCGGGCGGCGGATGGCCGCGGAACTGAAATGGCTGACCTGGCCCGGCTTTGCGAAGGCGGTGATGGCGGAGATGGAGGGCTATCGCTGGCCGGGCAATGTGCGCGAACTGCGCAACGTGGTGGAACGGGCGGTCTATCGCTGGGACGACGCCGCGCGGCCGATCGACCGGCTCACGTTCGATCCCTTTGCCTCCGCATGGCGTCCGGTGCCGATGGCGAGCAGCCCGAGCGCTTCGTCGGCACCGTCGGAGCGCACCGCACAGTCGCCTTCGGCGGGGCCGTGTGCCGCTCCCGCTCTGGTCGCCACGCGGATTGAGGACGACATCACCGATTTCAAGGCGGCGATCGACGCCCATGAACAGCGTATCCTGAAAGCCGCGCTGGAGCGCTATCGCTACAACCAGCGTGCGACGGCGAAGGGGCTGGCGCTCAGTTACGATCAACTGCGCCATTGCCTGAAAAAGCATGGATTGCTCGCGCAGATGCCGGACGCGGGCTGAGTGGAGGCTTCGCGGGTTTTCTTCGGCTGGAGCGCTGCGGTTAGCCCCATGTCCGGGCCGTTGACTGGGGTGCAGGCACCGTTCTGGCGTCTTATGGCTGGTAGGCGTGGTTTTGATCGAAAAAATTGATCGGCTCGTAACGCTTGCGAAAAAGATCAGGCTGAACCAAATGGCTGGGCGGAGCGTTGCAAAGCGCGAACCACCCGTATCTTGAGAAGAAGGAATAGTCCCCATGGCTTTTGCCCTGCCCGAACTTCCCTATGCCAAGGATGCCTTCGGCTCCGTCATTTCCGCCGAGACGTTTGACTATCACCATGGCAAGCACCACAACGCCTATGTCGTGAAGGCGAATGAACTGGTCGCCGCCGATCCCAAGCTGCAGGGCAAGTCGCTGGTGGAACTGATCCATCTGTCGGCAAAGGATGGCCCCAAGGGACTGTTCAATCAGGTCGGTCAGATCTGGAACCACACCTTCTACTGGCACAGCCTGACGCCCACGCCGGGCGCGCCGAGCGGCGAACTGGCCAAGCTGATCGACGAAGGCTTCGGCTCGGTCGACGGGCTGATCGAAAAGCTGAAGGCGGAAGCCGTCGGCCATTTCGCCAGCGGCTGGGCCGCGCTGAACCTGAAGGACGGCAAGCTGGAAGTGACCAGCTATCACGACGCCGACACGCCGGTTGCGCATGGCGCGACGCCGCTGCTGCTGATCGACGTGTGGGAACATGCTTATTACATCGATTATCGCAACGCGCGTCCGAACTATGCCGATGCGGTGCTGAAGAAGGCGCTGAATTGGGAATTCGCCGCGCAGAACCTGGACGGCAAGGGCGTCAGCCGCGCCGATCAGCCGGCCTGATCGCGGCAACCTGCCAAATGATGCGAGAGGGCGGCGCGGTGAGCGTCGCCCTTTTTCATATGAGCCCTATGGCTCAAGATACTGGCTGCAATCGGGCAAGGGTTCGCCGGGAACATATTCGTCCAGCGCAGTGTCGAAGCGGAATTGGCGGCGATAGGTGCAGGCCGGATCGGCCTTCTCCACCAGATCGCTCTTTTTCAGCGGGCCGCGCTCCAGTGAGTCTGCGTTGCGTGAAACGCCCGCGGGAAAGGTCGTCGCCTCCACCTTCAGCAGCAGGTCCGGCATAGGCCCGGCCGCCCTGACCGGATCGATCGACAGGTCGCTGGAAAGCTCATACTGATCGTGGCACGCGCCGCGCCGGTTCTTGAAATCCGTTCCGTTGAAACAGGCGCGGATCGTGATGGCGGCGCGATCCGGCACGGTCAGCACATGGGCCGGAACGAGCGCGCCGGAACCGTTCAGGCGATAGAGCATCAATTGCCGCGCCAGCCCGCCACCGCCCGAATACATGCTGGTGACGATGCGCACGATCCCGATGATGCGCCCGCCGTCGGGCAACTCGATGATCTTCGTCCAGAAATCGAACCGGGCGCCGCCGTCCCGGTCGGTGATGTCGATCGATGCAGTGGGGGCGGCGGTTTCGTCCGCCACGGCCCTGCCGATGTCCAGAAAGGTCTTGTTGTCTCCGTCGTCCTGACGCAGCGTCAGGCACCATTTGGGTGTGCCGGAACATAGCTGGCGTACCGGCTCCGCGCGATTGGGTGGGCCGAAATCGACGATCTTGGCGGCTGGCTGAGCAGCCGAGGCGAGCAGGGGAAGAAGCAGCGACAACATCCCGCTCAACCCTGCGGCGGGCTGGTTTCGCCCGCATCCTCGACCGCGCCCTTGTTTTCAAGCGTCAGGCCGTGGCGCATCAGCATCGGCAGGTTGACGAGCGCGAAAGCGAAGGAAAGGGCGGTGACGCCCCACACCTTGAACGTCAGCCAGGTGTCGAAGGTGAAGAGATTGCGCAGAACCTCGTTCAGCACAGCCATCAGGGCAAAGAAGATCGCCCAATTGCGCGAGAGTGCCAGCCAGCCGGCTTCCGAAAGCCCGTCATAGGCCGCCTGAAGCAGATAGCGCAGCAGCGGCTTTCCCATCACCCATCCGCCGAACAGCAGGACGGAGAAGAAGGTGTAGATGTATGTCGGCTTCTTCTGAATGAAGCTCTGGTCGTGGAAGTAGATGGTGAGGCCGCCGAAGAAGATGACCATGACGGCCGACAGCCACAGCATCGGCGACACCCGCTTCAACACCACCCACGACACGGCACATGCGATGGCGATGGCGACCATGAAAACGGCTGTCCCGGCAAAGACGCCCAGGAATTTGAAGGCAATGAAAAATACCAGCAGCGGCCCGAAGTCGAGCGCCATGGCGATCGTGCCGTTATGGTTGTCCGGCTTTGCCGGAGCGGGCTGGGTATCAGCCATGGACACTCATCCTCTCAAATTCTTCTCGTTTTGGCAGGCCACAGGATCGCTTACCGCGCGTAGGCAAGGCCGGCGATCGCCTGCGCCACTTCGGCGGGGTCGAACGGGCGCAGGTCGCCCATGCCCTCACCAATGCCGATGGCGTGGATGGGCAGGCCATATTTCTCCGCTGCCGCGACCAGAACACCGCCGCGCGCCGTACCGTCCAGCTTGGTCATGATCAGGCCGGTGACCTTTGCCACTTCCTTGAAAATCTCGATCTGGTTGAGCGCGTTCTGACCGGTGGTGGCGTCCAGCACCAGCAGCACGTCGTGCGGGGAGGCGGGATTGATACGCCCCAGCACCCGGCGGATCTTTGCCAGTTCGTCCATCAGTTCGGTCTTGTTCTGCAAACGGCCCGCCGTGTCGACGATCAGGATGTCGGTGCCCTTCTGCGTTGCCTGGCTCACTGCCTCGAACACCACACCTGCCGCGTCTCCGCCTTCCTTGCCGGAGACGATGGGAACATCCAGCCGGTCCGCCCAGACTTTCAGCTGACCGATGGCGGCGGCACGGAACGTGTCGCCTGCCGCCAGCATCACGCTGTAATCCTGTTCCTGGAACATGTGCGCCAGCTTGGCGATGGTGGTTGTCTTGCCCGATCCGTTGACGCCGATGACCAGGATCACCTGTGGCCGGGGAAACGCCTCGATCTCCAGCGGCTTTGCCACCGGCTCCAGCACCTTGCGCACTTCCTCCGCGATGATCTGGCGCAGATATTCCTCGGTCAGCTCGCGGTTGAAGCGCCCCTCGGCCAGCCGGTCGCGGATGCGCACGGCCATCGCGGGGCCAAGGTCCGACATGATCAGCGCTTCCTCGATCTCGTCGAGGACGGCATCGTCCAGCTGCGCCTTGAATATACCGCTCAGATTGTCGCCGAGCTTCTCGGACGTGCGCTTCAGCCCGCCGAACAGGCGGTCGCGCCAACTGCTGCTCATGCCGCTTCTCCTGCGATCAGAAGGCCGTTTTCGACGGCGTTCACCTGTACCTCATATATTTGCCCGCCCCGTGCGTTCCATGCTGCCGGGATCGCCACGGGGGCGAAGGATGGGGAATGACCCTGCCGTCCGTTCAGTTCCACGAGGATGCGCTGCCGCGTCCCGACGTGGGCCGCGAGCCACGCCGCGCGCCGGGCGACGCACGCGGCGCGCAGCCGGGCGGCGCGGTCAGAGATGATCGCGCGATCGAGTTGCGGCATGCGCGCGGCAGGCGTGCCTTCGCGCGGAGAATAGGGAAAGATGTGGCCATGAACGATGTCACATTCCTCGACCAGATTCAGGCTGTTTTCGAACATCGCGTCGGTTTCGGTGGGAAAGCCCGCAATGATGTCTGCGCCGATTGCGACTTCGGGTCGTTTTGCCTTGATCGACCGGACCATTTCAACGGCCTGTGCGAGGGTGTGGCGACGCTTCATGCGCTTCAGGATCATGTCGTCCCCGGCCTGTAGCGAGAGGTGCAGATGCGGCATCAACCGCTCATGCCCGGTGATGAGTTCCACCAGCTGTGGGTCGATCTCTACGCTGTCGAGGGAGGAGAGGCGCAGACGGGGCAGGTCAGGCACGCGGTCCAATATGGCGCCGACCAGCGCGCCCAGCGATGGCTCGCCGGGCAAGTCATGGCCATAGCTGGTGACGTCGACGCCGGTCAGCACGACTTCGCGATGGCCCGCATCGACCAGCGCCCTGATGCGGTCGACGGCCAGATCGAGCGGGACCGATCGGCTTTCGCCCCGGCCAAAGGGAATGATGCAGAAGGTGCAGCGATGGTCGCAGCCATTCTGCACCTCGACAAAGGCACGGGCGTGGCGGGTGAACGGGGCAGGGCGCTCGACAGGCGCGGGCACTCCGTCGCCCATGTAGGAGGCGGGAGCAAGCTTTTCCTGCTGGCCGAGCACCGCGTCGACTTCCGGCATCGCGCGAAAATCCTGCGGCGCGATCTCGGCGGCGCAACCGGTTACCCAGATGCGTGCGTCCGGGCGGCTGCGGCGCGCCTTGCGGATTGCCTGCCGCGTGTTGCGCACGGCCTCCGCCGTCACGGCGCAGCTGTTAACGATCACCAGATCGTCCTGCCCGCCGGCCAGCGTCCGCATCGCTTCGCTTTCGGCAATGTTGAGGCGGCAGCCCAGGGTAATCAGTTCAGGGCCGCTCATCCGAAACGGTTCCAGTCGGCCTCTCCGTCGAACACATGCGTTGCCGGGCCGGTCATCGTCACATGGCCGCCGGGCACCCATGCGATGGTGAGTGTGCCACCGGGCAGGTCGACGCGCACCGGCCCTGTGCACAGCTTCCTGCGGATCGCCGCCACCGCGGTCGCGCAGGCACCCGTGCCACAGGCCCGTGTAAAACCCGCCCCGCGTTCCCACACGACCAGCCGGATATGATCCGGGCCGAGTATCTGCGCGAAGTTCACATTTACCCGTTGCGGGAACAACGGGTCGGTTTCGATCAGCGGGCCAAGCCGCGCCATATCCACCGCGTCCAGATTGTCGCAGAAGAACACGACATGGGGGTTGCCCATGTTGACGGCGACGGGCGGTGGCAGGTCGTCCCAACTGACCGGCATGGTCAGCGTATCCATCGCATAGCCAAGCGGGATGCCATCCCATTCCAGCACCGGCGCGCCCATGTCTACGCTTGCGCCGCCATCGATCTGTCGCGCATCCAGCAGGCCGGCCTTAGTCTCGATCAGCACATCGTGCCCGATGAACAGCGGAACGCAGCGTGTCGCGTTGCCGCATGCCTCCACCTCGCTGCCGTCGGCGTTGAATATGCGCATGCGCACGTCCGCCTGCTGCGATGGTTCGATCAGGATCAGCTGGTCGCAGCCGATGCCGCTATGGCGATCGGCAATGGCGCTGGCGCGCGCTGAGTTTATCGCCACCGGCTCTTGCCGCGCGTCGATCACGACGAAGTCGTTGCCCAATCCGTGCATCTTGGCGAAACGGCCGTTCATGCCGCGCGATGTAGGCGCGGCGCGGCATACTGTCCAGCCGAGCGATGGCTTTCAGAGCGGTTTTGCAGGCTTGCCGCTATCCGCAGCGTCAGCGGGCGATGTTGCTGCGCCGCGTTTCCAATGCCCACGGCGCGGTAACCGGATCGACGGCCGGCGCTTCGTCGACCTGATCGTTCAGCAGGGCATGGCGCGAGAGCAGTTCGCGAGCCTCCTCGACCGACATCGGTTTTCCGAAGTGCCACCCCTGCGCCTTGGCAAGGCCAAGATCGCGCAGCTGTGTTTCGATGGCGCTGCTTTCCACGCCTTCTGCCGTAACTGGCAGGCCAAGCGCTTTCGGCCAGCCGCGCGATCGCCTGCACGATGGCGGCGCTTTCGCTGTTGTCGGTCATAGATGCCACAAAGCTGCGATCGATCTTCAACCGGTCGAAGGGCAGGGCGCGCAGGTGTGCCAGCGAACTGTATCCGGTGCCAAAATCGTCCAGCGCGATACGAATGCCCTGATTTTTCAGGCTGGCGACGATGGATTGCGCCAGCGGCAGATTGTCGAACAGCGCGGTTTCGGTAATCTCGATTTCCAGTCGCTCGGGCGGGAAGCCGGTTTCGGTCAGCAGCTTGAGCACTTTGTGGCTGAGCCACGGGTCATGCAACTGGGCTGGCGAAATATTGACGGAGAGGGTCAGCGAGGCATCCCATCCTTTTGCATCCAGAAACGCCTTGCGCATCACGGCGAAGGAAAGGTCGCCGATCATGCCGGTTTCCTCGGCCACCGGGATGAAGACATCGGGCGGCACCTGGCCCAGTTCCGGACTGTCCCAGCGAGCCAGCATTTCAAAGCCGAGCAGGCGGCCCGACACCAGATCGACCTGCTGTTCGTAATAGGGCACAAATTCCCCGGCGGGGATCGCCTTTCGCATGTTCGCTTCGATGGAATTGCGATAGTTCAGATCCTGTTCCATCGCCTTGGTGAACCAGAGATGCTGGTTCCGCCCATGCTGCTTGGCAGCGTACATGGCGATATCGGCCCGCCGCATCAGCGTTGCAATGTCATGCCCGTCCTGATCGGAACGCGCCATGCCGATCGAGCCGCTGACGATCAACTGGCTGCCTTCAAAGGAAACGGGGAGGGCGAGCAGGAGGTTCAGACGGTTCGCGATGGCGTCCACGCCAGCGCCTGCACTCGGCGCGAAGCCGAAGAAGCATGCAAATTCATCTCCGCCCAGACGCGCAGCGATTGCGCCTTCGGGCAGGGCTGAGCGCATGCGTTCGGCAATGGTGGTCAGCACCGCATCGCCAGCGACATGGCCGTAAATGTCATTCACGGTCTTGAAGTTGTCCAGATCGATGACGAAGCCGGCAATCGCGTTGCCGCATGCTTCCTGATCGACGAATAGCTTGCCGCCTTCGTCCATCACGGAGCGGCGGTTGAGGAAGCCGGTCAGCGGATCGGTGGCGGCCAGCATATGGGCGCGCTCTTCCGCTTCCTTGCGCTGGATAATTTCAATCTGGAGGTCGCGATAGCGGCGATAGCCGAAAAGCAGCAGTGCGATATTGAGCAGCACGGCGGTCAGCAATACCTGCTCCACGCCGGGGCCGATGCCGACGAAGCCGCCAAAGGCCTGTGCAAGGGCGCGGCCGCCGGTCCAGATGAACAGCAGCGTAGTCGCAATGACGATCGAACCCGTCAGAAGATCGCGGCGCGCGCTGTACAGATGCGACCTTTCGCTGGCTGCCGTCATGGCGCTTGAATGCCTTTCTGTGTCCCACAACCCCGGCTCCGCGCACTCTGGTCAAAGCGCATTGCGTTTCCGGGCCGCCTCCTTCCTGCCGAAAAAGGTTAAACAAGCTGTAAAATTAAGGTCCGGATGCCGGCGCTTTGCATTTTTGCGCAACGATTTGCCTTGGCCCTTGCCGTTTGCGTCCATGTCGACTAAAGGCCCGGCCAACTTCGTGTCGCATATGTGGCGCGAAACGCAGTCAGATCCATATGGACCCTTTACTGTCCACGGATGGACGCCGGTCGGCGAGGTTTCGCCCACCGGCGCTTTTTCCGTTTTGCGTCAGGAGGTTCGGGGACGGCGCATGATGAGGTCAAGGAAGAACGCATGTTCGATAGTCTGAGCGATCGCCTGGCCGGCGTATTCGACAAGCTTCGTGGGCGCGGCGCGCTTACGGAAGCGGACGTGCGCACGGCCATGCGCGAAGTGCGCATCGCGCTTCTGGAGGCGGACGTCGCCCTTCCCGTCGTGCGGGAGTTCGTCGACAAGGCTACGGAGCGTGCCGTCGGCCACGATGTCCTGCGGTCGGTCACGCCGGGTCAGCAGGTCGTCAAGATCGTCAGCGATACGCTGACCGAAACGCTAGGTGCCGAAAGCGCCGAGTTGATGATCGATGTCACCCCGCCTGCCGTCATCATGATGGTCGGCCTTCAGGGTTCGGGCAAGACGACCTCTACCGCGAAGATCGCAAAGCGGCTGAAGGAAAAGAGCGGCAAGAAGGTGATGATGGCGTCGCTGGATGTTCAGCGTCCCGCCGCGCAGGAACAGCTTGCCGTGCTGGGCACGCAGGCCGATGTCGCGACCCTGCCGATCATCGCCGGGCAGCAGCCGGTCGATATCGCCCGCCGTGCTCTTCAATCCGCGAAGCTGCAGGGCTTCGACGTGGTGATGCTGGACACTGCCGGTCGCCTGCACGTCGATCAGCCGCTGATGGACGAGATGAAGGCCGTGGCGGGCGTCGCCAATCCGGCTGAAATCCTGCTCGTCGTCGACTCGCTGACCGGGCAGGACGCGGTCAATGTGGCCAAGAGCTTTACCGAGCAGGTGCCGCTGACCGGCGTGGTGCTGACCCGCATGGACGGCGACGCGCGCGGCGGTGCCGCGCTGTCGATGCGCGCCGTCACCGGCCAGCCGATCAAGTTCGCGGGCACCGGGGAAAAGCTGGACGCGATCGAGCCGTTCCACCCGGCGCGTGTCGCCAGCCGCATCCTTGGCATGGGCGATGTCGTCAGCCTGGTCGAGAAGGCGGCGGAAACCATCCAGTCCGAAGACGCCGAAGCGCTGGCCAAGAAAATGGCCAAGGGTCAGTTCGACATGAACGACCTGCGCGCGCAGTTGACGCAGATGCGCCGGATGGGCGGGCTTGGCGCGCTGGCGGGCATGATCCCCGGCCTGAAAAAGGCCCAGGCGCAGATGGCGCAGAGCAATGTCAACGACAAGACGCTGCTGCACCTGGATGCGATCATCGGATCGATGACCCCCAAGGAGCGCGTGAAGCCGGAACTGCTCAATGCCAAGCGGAAGATCCGCATCGCCAAGGGCAGCGGGACCACGGTTCAGGAGGTCAACCGCCTGATCAAGATGCATCAGGAAATGCAGACCGCGATGAAGAAGATCAAGAAAATGGGTGGCCTCAAAGGGCTGGCCAAGATGTTCGGCGGTGGCGGCATGGGTGGCCTTGGCGGCGCGGGCGGCCCCGATCTTGGCGGTCTGGGCGGCGCTGGCGGCCCCGGTGCCGGAGGCATGGGCGGTCTTCCGGGGCTGGGCGGCAACATGCCGAACCTGCCCCCGGGATTTCAGAATTTCCTCAAGAAATAATCTTCAACACTTTGAATTGAGTACAGAAAGGTAAGGTTGGTTTAAATGGCTACATCCATTCGTCTGTCGCGTGGCGGCTCCAAGAAGCGTCCCTATTATCGCATCGTCGTGGCCGACAGCCGCGCGCCGCGTGACGGCAAGTTCATCGAGCGTATCGGCAGCTACAACCCGCTGCTGCCCAAGGGCGACGAAAAGCGCATCGTGCTGGACGTGGAGCGCGCGAAGCACTGGGTTGCCGCTGGTGCGCAGCCGACCGACCGCGTCGCCCGCTTCCTGGACGCTGCCGGCGTGAAGGAACGCGCGGCCCGCAACAACCCGAACAAGGCCGAGCCGGGCGCCAAAGCGAAGGATCGCGCCGAAGAGCGCGCCGCGAAGCTGGCTGAAGCGGAAGAAGCCGCGAAGGCAGCCGCCGAAGCACCCGCCGCTGAAGAAGCGCCTGCTGAAGAAGCGGCCGCTGAAACGCCGGCTGCTGAAGAGTCGGCCGAAGCCTGATTGGCTGACGCGCTGTCCTCTCGCCCGTCCGGGTGAGAGGGAGGGGGCGGCTCGATGCCGCCCCGACGCCATGACTGCCTTTCGCCCGTTTTCCGCCCCCTGTGGCGGAGAACGGGTAGGGCGGCAGGCACGCATTCAAGGCAGATCCCATGTCCGAAAGGCAGATTGTTCTGGCCGCGATCATCGGCGCCCATGGGGTGTCGGGTGAAGTGCGCCTGAAGCTGTTTGGCGATGGGATCGACACGCTGAAAGCCTATGGCCAGTTCCAGGCCGAGGGCCGGACGCTGACCCTGAAGGCCGTTCGCCCCGGCCCGAACGGCGCGGTTGCCCGCTTTGCCGAAGTCGCAGATCGTGGCGCGGCGGAGGCTATGCGTGGGCTGCAACTGACGGTGCCGCGTTCCGCCTTGCCGGAACTGGGCGAAGGCGAATATTACCACGCCGACCTGATCGGACTGCCCTGCACCTCCTCCGACGGCGAGGAACTGGGCGAGATCATCGCCGTCGAAAATTTCGGCGCGGGCGACATTCTCGACATCAAACGGCCCAGCGGCAAAAGCTTCATGGTGCCGATCCATGCGGTGGACATCGGTGCGGAACGTGCGGTGATCGACGCGGCCTTCGTCAGCTGACATGGCTGGCCGCCGCTGATGACTTTCACCGCGCAGATCCTGACCCTTTATCCGGAAATATTTCCCGGCCCGCTTGGCGCCTCGCTCGCCGGGCGCGCGCTGGCGGAAGGGAAATGGGCGTGCGATCCGGTCCAGATCCGCGATTTCGCGACGGACCGGCATCGCTCGGTCGACGATACGCCCGCTGGCGGCGGCGCAGGCATGGTGCTGCGCGTCGATGTGCTGGCAGCCGCTGTCGATCATGCGATTGCGAAGGCGCCCGACCTCCCCATCCTAGCCATGACGCCGCGCGGCGCACCGATCACGCAGGCGCGGGTTCGCGACCTTGCCGCTGGCCCCGGCGTCACGATCCTGTGCGGACGATTCGAAGGTTTTGACGAGCGGATTTTCGACGCTCGCCCCATCGAGCAGGTCAGCATGGGCGATATCGTGCTTTCCGGCGGGGAAATGGGCGCATTGATGCTGCTCGACGCTTGCATTCGGCTGCTTCCCGGAGTAATGGGCGCGGCTTCCAGCGGGGATGAAGAAAGCTTCGAAAGCGGCCTTCTTGAATATCCGCATTATACCCGACCCAATATCTGGGAAGGGCGCACGATCCCTGAAGTGCTGCGATCTGGGGACCATGCGAAGATTGCGGCCTGGCGCAAGCAAAGGTCGCAGGAAGATACAAGGCTAAGGAGGCCCGACCTGTGGGAGCGTCATGAGGACGCTCGGGTCAGTCTCCCTCTGGTGCGTGGCGATGAAAAGAAGGAGCGATGAGATGAATCTCATCCAGCAGATCGAGGCGGAAAACATTGCCGCCATCGCAAAGACCATTCCGGATTTCCGTCCGGGCGACACGCTGAAGGTTGGCGTGAAGGTCGTCGAAGGCGACCGCACCCGCATTCAGAATTATGAAGGCGTGTGCATTGCACGCTCCAACAAGGGCATGGGTTCCAACTTCACGGTTCGCAAGATCAGCTTCGGTGAAGGCGTGGAGCGCGTTTTCCCGCTCTATTCGCCCAACCTCGATTCGATCGAAGTCGTGCGTCGGGGCGTGGTGCGTCGCGCCAAGCTCTATTATCTGCGTGGCCGCACCGGCAAGCGCGCTCGCATCGCCGAGCGTCGCGAAAACCGCAGCGAAGCGTAAGCGCGCTACGGGGCCAATTCAGGCCGACAGAATTGGGGGCGTCGGGAGGATACTTCCGGCGCCCTTTTTCTGTGCCCGCGTGGTCGGATCGCCCCGATGCCGCTTTCCCCAACCATGGGCCTCACGCGACCATCAAAAAAGGCGCCGGCGGATAACCGCCGACGCCCTTCCTTTACAGGGTCGTTCGATCAGAACTGGATCTTGGCACCCACGCGCACGCCCCACAGGGAGAAGCGCGCCTGATTGACGACATTGGGGTTCTGGAAGTTCGAATAGCGATACTGGCCGCAGCTGTTCGAACCCACGGTGACGCAGGACACGTTCACCACCGGCGCCAGATAGGGGAACACCACCTGACGCAGCGAGCCCCAGTCCTTGTCGATCAGGTTCAGGACGTTTTCGACATCGGCGAACAGCTTGATCCGGCCGGTGGAAACCAGCGGCACCGGAATTTCCTGATCGACGTGCAGGTCGACCTTGAAGAAATTCGGGCTGCGCTGGCTGTTCTTGGGCAGTATCTTGCCGCGATACTTGCCAAGGCCGTTGGCATCGATGAACGCGTTCAGTGACGCCAGTGTCGCCGCGTCCGCCGCCGTGGTGTTGGCGACCAGCGGGTCGTTCAAGGTCGGCACATAGAGCAGATAGCGGCTGTTCGTGCCGGCCACGCCGAACGCATTGCCATGGCCGTTCGATCCGGCAAGGTCGATCATCGTCAGGCTGTACGGCGTGCCCGAACGCCGCTCGGCAAACAGGCTGAAGCGCGTCTTGTAATCGCCGAAGAAGGCGTGGTCGTAATCGAAGCCCAGCTTGATCGCATGGCGGATCTGATAGGTCGACGTGCCATAGGCGGCGACGTTGGGATCGGACACCGCATTCTGGCCATAGGTGCCCGATGCGGTCGTGCCGTTCATCGCGCTCACGTCCTTGATATCCTGGAACGTGTAGCTGGCGTTGACGGTCAGGCCGAAATCGAACGTCTTGGCCGCGCGCGCCACGGTGACCAGCGAATAGCCCTTGCTGGTGTTGGTCAGATAATAGTCGGTATTGGCGCCCGTCGTAATGGTGGCATAGCGCGGACGACCATCCGGCGCTGTGCCGATCTGCTGAAGGCGCAGGTCGACATAGAGCGGCGCGTTCTGGACGATGCCGTAATAGACGTCGCCGCCGAACGACCAGCCTGACCCCAGGAAACCCAGGCTGGCGGGGCGATAGTCGGCCGAGAAGTTCGCCTTCCACGTCGACTGCATCTTGTAATTGGGGTCCATGGCGTTGACGTTCGCGACGCTGAGCGACCCGGTATTGTTCCGCAGATAATCGAGCACCAGCGGGCTGATCGTGCGGCCATCGACATTGTTGAGCGCGGCATTGCAAACCGCGGTCGGCACGCTGGTGCCGCACGTCCCATCGGCCTGACGGCTGATGACGATCGAATTGGCGAACACGCCGGACACCGAGTAGCTGTTGCCCAGGAACACGTCCGGCGAGCCGCCGCCGAACAGGCCGATCCCGGCGCGGAAGGTGAGTTCCGATGTCGGTGTCCAGCTGGCCGAGAAGCGCGGCTGATAGATGATCTTGCCGTTGATGACGTGGTTGTTCGAGAAGCCGTAGCGCTGGAGGAAGAAGGTGTTGAGCGGCGGCGGCGTGATGCCACCATAGGTGTCGACGCGCATGCCCGCCGTCAGGCTGAGCGTATCGCTCGGTTCATAGGTGCCCTGCAGGCCGACGGTGTACTGGTCATATTTGAAGCTGGCCAGCACGTCGTTCAGGTCGCCGGTGATCGACCCGCCCAGCGACAGCTGATTGGCCTGACGATTCTGGAACTGCGAGACGGAATCGAAATAATAGTTGCCATAGGCATTTTGCGTGAAGGCGTTGGCGACGTCGAGGTGCGACCATGCCGCCGTCAGCTTCATGTCCAGCCCGCCCATCGCCCAGCGCGCGGCGATGTCGAACCCATATTGCTTGGTGCGGACATAGTTGAAATGGCGGAACTGGTCCGGGCCGAAATAGATGCGGGCTGCGCCCGGCGCTGCCGTCGTGCCCTGCGAGCAGTTGACCAGATTGGTGTTGGCCGCGCCGTTCTGCTGCGTCGTGGCATTGGGGTCGAGGCAGACCTGCATCTGCGCGAACGGAAATTCGCCGAACGGCACGGGGCTAAGGTCATAGGCGCGATAGTTGCCGCGCACTTCGGTGTGGAAATTGTCCGACCAGTCGGAGTTGAGCTGACCCACGAAGGAGTCGACTTTTTCCGGGCGACGATAGTTGTTGGAGCCGAGCGCCAGCACCGGCGACGTTGCCGATACCGAGGAGAAGCCGGCCGTCGACGTCTGGGCGCTGTCGTTGCGGATATAGGTCAGCGACAGGCGCTGGCCGTCCATGATGTTCCAGTCGATCTTCGCGGTGTACTTCTTGTCGCCTTCGATCGTCGAGGGCGTCACGCCCAGCGTGTCATAGTTATAGACGGACTGCGCGATCGAGCTGATATTCGCGATCTGTGCATCGGTCAGGTTGGGGACGACGTTGGCGAAGCCGGCGGTGCCGATGCTGATCGGCGTACCTTCACGCAGCCATTCGTAGGACACGGCGAAGAACAGCTTGTCCTTGATGATCGGGCCGGCCAGGAACGCGCCGTAATTCTTGCTCTTGAAGTCCAGATTGACGCGCCGGTCGCGGGTCTGATCGCCGGTCAGGCTGTCGTCGGTGTAGCTGTAGAAGGCCGATCCGGTGAAGGTATTGGTACCCGAACGCAGCACGACGTTGACGGCGCCACCCTGAAAATCGCCTTCCGAAATGTCTTGCGGCGCGATCTTGACCGACAGTTGCTCGATGGCGTCGATCGGCACGGGGCCGCGCGCCGTGGGCAGGCCGCCGTTATTGAGGCCGAAATTGTCCGAGAAGCGCAGGCCGTCGACCGAGAATTTGTTGAGGCGCGCGTTCTGACCCGCGACGGAAACGCCGCGCGTGGTGGGATCGATGGTGGCGAAGGGATCGCGGCGCACGATATCGCGGATGTCACGCGTGACGCTCGCAACGCCCTCAATGCCGCGGCGGTCGACGACCGTTGCCGGGCCGGTGCCCAGGTCCGCTGCACCGATGGAGGCGGCGGTCACGACGATTTCCGCGCCCATCGGCTCCAGCGCGATCGGCAGGCGCAGCGGCGTGCCGGCGGAAAGGAAGATGTCCGTGACGGTCTGGTCGGCATAGCCGTCCGCCTTCACCGTCACGGTGTAGGGGCCGCCGATGCGCAGGCCCGATGCGTTGAAGCTGCCGTCGGTGCCGCTGGCCGTGGTTGCGGTGGTGCCGGACGGGATGTGCGTGATGCTGACGCTGGCACCGCTCACAGGCGCGCCCTCCGCCGTCAGTGCGCCGCGGATGGACGACGTGGTTTCCTGTGCGAATGCCGGCGCGGTCGCACAGATGGCGACCAGGCTGATCCCTGTCAGTAGATGTTTACGCATCGAAAATACCCCCAAATTGTATCATTGATCCGATGAAGCGGTTCCGGTCGGCGTCCCTCCTGCCGATGTTTGCGGGAATGCTGTTGCGATAGCGGTCCCAATGACCGCTCAATTCCTCGACCACCGGCGATCCGATCTGGAATGCGGTGTCGAGTGAAGCTTGCAGGGCGGAAAGACCGCCGGCCTCTGCGATCAGGCTTTCGGCGGCACCCGTGCCCTTGGGCTGGACCGAATAATTGCTGCCGGTACGCAGGACGAGCAGGCGCTGCGGGTCGGCCTTGCCAATGCGGCCCAGCATGTTGAGCGCGGATGCCACGCCGCTGTCCTCCATCGCCGTCATCACGAACGGCTCGCCGCCATTGGTCCAGTAATCCACCCATTTGACGACATGGTCGTTGAGCAGCTTGCCATGCCAGAAGGTCTGGCCGGTCGCCTCCGTCCCTTTGATGACGGCTGGCGGCTGTTGCGCGGCAGCGTAGTCGGGATATTCGGCGCGGATCGCCTGCAGCACCGGGCGGTCGGCGATGGGCACTGCCTGCGTCAGGGTGAAAGCCCAGTCGCGCAGCCCCTTGTTCAGCGGGAAATAGTTATACTGGCTGTCGCCACGCGGCTTGGCATAGGGGCTTTTCTGATCGCGGGCGAACATGCCCGTGGTCCATCCGGCCGGTGCCTCGCGCGGGTCGACGGCATAGCCATAATCGGTGTCGACGACGTCGCCGATCCAGGCCTGAGCTGCGGAGCCGACGCGTACCACCGAGGTTCACGCCCGCAATGGCCGCGACCATCCAGTACGCCTTCGACAAGTCAAAACGCGGGTCCATCCCCAACGCCATGGTCGATGCCGCCGCGCGATTGGTGCCGATACCGGTCGAAAGCAGCAGCACCTTGCGCTTCGCGTCATATCGGAGCTGTCGGAAACCGGCGGGGAAGGGCAGGGTGTCGGGCATCACCTGCGCCCACGCCTGATATTCCCCCGCGCGGTCGCCGGTGTCGGCGCCGATTTCGGTACTGCCGTGACGATGGCGATGACTCGCACTTCCCGAGCGGTTGTACGATCTGGGATGATGCGGGTGCAGTTGGGGTGGCAGCCAATGATTCCGGCACAGCGACGATGCCCGCGCAGGCAATGCCCGCAAGCAGGCCAAAAGCCGCTAAGCGATTGACAACCCCCAAAGTTAAGCCCCCTCGTAACCGCGGTGAGGCCTCTCCCGTCTGCTTCCGTTTTTGCGTGGTCCCCCGGAAGCTTTGGAACAGGCTAGCAGACAGTTGCGATGCTGCAAGTGCGTCTGTGCACCGTTCCTGCAAAAGCTTGCCGACTGTCGCAAAGTGGCGACACTACGCCGCGCCGCGGAATAATTTTTACCGTGGGGCTTGGCGAGGATGCATGAGCGCGACACTATCGGTCGAGGCGGGGCAGGCCGCGCCAGAGAAGGGTTAGAGCAAACGGATTTGACGCAGGCAGCAGACCAAGACCCGGTTGACCACACGCTTGAGCAGGCGATGCTGCGCGCGCTCGGCATTGCCGCCAGTCCGGAAATCCTGGCGGGTCTCGCTGCGAACCGTGCCTTGCTGGAAAGGCATTGGGCGCTGCTGAGGGAAGAGCGGCGCAAGGATGATGGGGCATGACCGGCTGGCTCGACCACCCGATCATCGACATTGCGAACGCCGTCCGCAGCGCTCGCGTGACGGCGAGCGAATTGGTGCAGGAGGCGATCCAACGCATCGGCTCGGGTAACAGCCGGGTCAACGCGATCACCAGGCTGACGGCAGAGCGCGCGCTGGACTGCGCGGCTAGGGTCGACGCCATGGTTGCGGATGGCCGGGACCCCGGACCGTTGGCGGGGGTGCCATTTGGCGTCAAGGATCTGTTCGACGTAGCTGGCTTGCCGACTACGGCCGGTGCCAGCAGTCGCGCCAACGCCGCACCGGCCAGCCGGGACGCAGAGGCGATTTTGCGCCTCGAAGCGGCGGGCGCCATTCTGGTTGCGACGCTGAATATGGACAGCGGTCGCCTATGGCTTTGCCACGGTTAACATTGGGGCACGACGCGCAATCCGCATGACCCGGATCGACTGGCGGGCGGATCGTCGGGCGGTTCGGCCGCGGCGGTGGCGGCGGGGATGTTCCCCTTCGCCCTTGGTTCGGACACGAACGGGTCCATCCGCGTGCCGGCAAGCCTGTGCGGTCTGTGGGGACTGAAGCCGACGCATGGCGGCTTGCCGATGCAGGGCGTCTTTCCTTTCGTGGACAGTTTCGACGACATCGGCCCCTTGACCCGCAGCGCGGCGGATCTCGCGCTGGTCAACGCCGTGCTGGCGGGGAGCAGCCTTGAAGCGTCGCGCAAATCGCCGCGTGTCGCGCGGCTGGGCGGCTGGTTCGCACGGAATGTCACGCCGCCGCTCGAGCAGGCCATCGCGCGCCTTGGTGAGGCGATTGGCGACGTGCCGCTGGTGACGTTGCCGGATGTCGACAAGGCGCGTTCCGCCGCCTTTCTGATGACGGCGGCGGAAGGGGGCTGGCGGCACCTGCCTGCGTTGCGCGGCGATGCGATGGCATTCGACCCGGCAACGCGCGATCGCCTGATCGCGGGCGCTGCACTACCGGTTGCCGCCTATCTCGACGCCATGGCGTTTCGTGAGACGTTTCGCAGCGCCGCCGAGCGCTTGTTTGCAGAGCATGACATATTGATCGCGCCTGCGGTGCCTGGCATCGCGCCGTTGATCGACGACCCCACCGTCGTCGTCGATGGTCAGAAGGTGCCCGCGCGCGCCAATCTGGGCATATATACGCAGCCCATCAGCTTCATCGGCCTGCCGGTCATCGCCGCGCCGGTCGGCAAGGCCGATGGCATGCCGCTGGGCGTGCAGTTGATCGCCGCGCCGGGGCATGAGGCGATGCTGTTCGCCTTTGCGCGGGACATGGAAGCACGGGGGCTGCTTGGCGCTGCGGCAATGGCGGTGCAATGACGGTGCGAAGGGGGACGCAGGCATGATGACACAGGGGAGCGCGACGCCGACGGGCGGGGGTGAGCCAGGCTGGCTGGAGCGGCGCTTCGCGCTTCGCGAACGGGGAACCGATGTCCGTACCGAACTGATCGCCGGCATCACAACCTTCCTCGCCATGGCGTATATCGTGCTGGTGAACCCCTCGATCCTGGGGCTGGCTGGCATGCCGGTGGCGGGCGTTGCCGCTGCGACATGCTTGGCCGCGGCGTTCGCCAGCATCATGATGGGTCTGGTGGCGAACGTGCCGCTGGCGCTGGCGCCGGGCATGGGCCTCAACGCCTATTTCAGCTTTACCGTGGTGCAGCAGATGGGCGTACCCTGGCCGATCGCGCTGGGTTGCGTATTCATCAGCGGCGTCGCCTTCCTGATCCTGACGCTGGCGGGCGTGCGACAGGCGATCGTCGCGGCGATCCCCGTGCATCTTTTCGCGGCGGTGGCGGGCGGCATCGGCCTGTTCATCGGCTTCATCGGGCTGAAGAATGCCGGGATCGTCGTGAATAATGAGGCGACAACGGTGGCCCTCGGCAATTTGCGTGAGCCCGGCCCGGCGCTGGCCCTGTTCGGCCTGCTGCTGATGGCGGGGCTATCCGCGCGGAAGGTGCGCGGCGCGATCCTGATCGGCGTCGTCGTGACCGGGCTGATCGGCTGGGTGCTGGGCCTCGCCAGTTTCAAGCCCGAACCTTATGACCTTGCCGCCATCACTGGCACCGCGTTCAAGCTGGACCTTGCCGGCGTGTTCGGCCTGTCGGGAAGCCATGGGCTTGGACTGTTCGAAATCCTGTTCGTGTTCCTGTTCGTCGACCTGTTCGACAATATCGGCACGCTGGTGGCGGTGACGCGCCGCGCTGGCCTGATGGACGAGAAGGGGAATATCCCCGGCCTGAACCGCATCCTGCTGACGGATGCTACGGCGACCATGGTTGGGTCGCTGGCGGGGACCAGTACCGTCACCTCTTATGTCGAAAGTGCGGCGGGCGTGCAGGCGGGCGGGCGCACAGGGCTGACGTCGGTCGTCACCGGCATGCTGTTCCTCGTCGCAATGCTGTTCGCCCCCTATGCGCAATTGGTGCCGGTCGCCGCAACCGCGCCGGCGCTGATCCTGGTCGGCGCGATGATGATGAAGCCGCTGGTCGATGTGGAATGGGACGATGCGCAGGTGGCGCTGCCCGCATTCCTGACCGTCGCGATGATCCCGCTCACCTTCTCGATCGCCAACGGCATCGCCTTTGGCATCACCGCCCACGCCGCGCTGAAGCTGGTGCGCGGGCGCGTGGAGAAGGGGGATCTGTTCCTGTTCGTTCTCGCCGCCCTTTTCATCGCCCGCTTCATATGGATGTCCGCCGCATGATCCGTTCCTTCTTTCTCGCCCTCAGCCTGCTCGCGGCTGGCCTGGCCGCGCCAGCCGCTGCCCAGCGTGTCGATACCGTGCCGCGCACGGCGGTGATGACCGCCTTTCCGCCCGAATGGGCCGCGCTGGTGCATATGGTGAAGGACCCCGTGGAGCATCGCATCAACGGCCTCACCATCCTAGCCGGGACGATGGAGGGGCGGCCCATCGTCCTCATGCAAAGCGGCGTGTCGATGGTGAACGCCGCGATGAACAGCCAGTTGCTACTCGACCGTTTCACCATCAAGCGGATCGTTTTTTCGGGGATTGCGGGCGGCATCGATCCAGGGCTGGACATCGGTGACGTCGTCGTGCCCGACAAGTGGAACCAATATATGGAAGTGTCGCTGGCCCGCCGCATGCCGGACGGCAGCTGGACGCCGCCCGAGCGGCCTGATGCCGACGCCCTGCCCAATTACGGCATGATGTTCCCTGCGCGCCGTGCGGGTGGGCAATGCCAGCGAGCCGATGACGAAGCATCGCTGGTTCATGGCCGATCCCAAGCTGCTTGAACTGGCCCGCAATGTCGCCGCGCGCGCTACGCTTGCGCGGTGCGTGCCGCAGGTCGCGGCGCCCGCCGCCACCGCACCATGCCTTGAAAAAGCGCCCAAGGTGATCGTGGGCGGCAGCGGCGTCAGCGGGCCGGCCTTCGCCGACAATGCCGAATATCGCGAATATCTCTTTGCCACCTTCGGCCGCGCAGGTGCTGCGACATGGAAAGCGCGGCGGTCGCTCATGTCGCCTATGCCAATCAAGTGCCTTATATCGCCTTTCGCAGCCTGTCCGACCTTGCCGGCGGTGGCGCAGGGCCGAACCAGATGGTGACGTTCATGGCGCTGGCCTCGGTCAATTCGGCAAGCGTGGTGCGTGCCTTCGTCGCGGCGCTGCCGGATTGACGATGACGGGGGAAGCGCAACCGCGCGGCATGGTGGTGTCGCCGCATTTTCTGGCCAGCGAAGCGGGCGCGGCGGTGCTGGCCGACGGCGGGACCGCGGTGGAGGCGGCGGTCGCGACGGCCGCCACGCTCGCCGTCGTCTATCCCCATATGAACGCGATCGGTGGGGACGACCGGCTACTGGCCGTGCGGTGAGGCGGTACGCGGCATCGATGCGTGCGGGCGGGCGGCGGCGGCGGCCGACCTGTCGCTTTATGCCGGGCATGATGTCGTGCCGTGGCGCGGACCTCTGGCCGCCAACACGGTCGCTGGCGCGATCTCTGGCTGGATGATGGCGTTGGAACAGGATCACGGAACGCTGCCGCTGGAACGGCTGTTGCGCGATGCGATCGGCCACGCGCACGATGGCGTCGCGGTGACTGCTGGCGGGGCGGAGGTTGCGGAACAGAAGGGGGCGGAACTGCGCGCGCAGCCCGGCGCCTATGCCGCGATCTTCGAGCCGCAGGGCCGACCGCTGAAGCAAGGCGAGATATTGAAGCAGCCCGCGCTTGCCCGGACGCTGGAGCGATTGGTGAGCGACGGGCTGGACAGCTTCTATCGCGGCGCATTGGGTCGAAGCATTGCCGCCGATCTGGCGTCACTGGGCAGCCCGGTGACGCTGGAGGATCTGGTCGCGCACCGGGCCGAGGAAACCGTGCCGCTTTCGGTTGCCATCCGGGGCGCGCGCCTGTTCAATCATCCTCCACCGACGCAGGGCGTGGCGTCTTTGATGATCCTGGCGCTGTTCGACAGGCTGGCGGCGGCAGAGGCGGATGGTTTCGCGCATGTCCACGGGCTGGTGGAGGCCACCAAGCAGGCGTTCCTCTGGCGTGACCGGCATTGCGGCGACCCGGCCTTTATGTCGGCTGACGCCCAGCAGGCGCTGGACGATGCGGCGATGCTGGCGGAGATGGTGGGCGCCATCGATCCCGAAAGGGCATTGCCCTGGCCCCAGCCGTCGCAGGCGGGCGATACGGTGTGGTTCGGTGCCATCGACCGCGATGGCGGCATGGCGAGCGTCATTCAGAGCACCTATTTCGAATTCGGTTCCGGCCTGGTCCTGCCCGAAAGCGGGATCATATGGCAGAACCGGGGGGCATCCTTCCGGCTGGCGGAGAATGGCTGGAACGCGCTGAAGCCGGGGCGCAAGCCGTTCCACACGCTCAACCCGGCGATGGCGTTTTTCGATGACGGGCGCGCGATGGTCTATGGCACCATGGGCGGCGAGGGACAGCCACAGACACAGGCGGCATTGTTCAGCCGCTACGCGCGCTTCGGCGTGCCGTTGCAGGAGGCGATCAGCCGGCCGCGCTGGCTGCTCGGGCGGACATGGGGCCAGCAATCGACCAGCCTGAAGATGGAGGACGGCTTCGCGCCTGAACTATACCGCGCATTGGCCGAAGCGGGCCATGATGTGGAGCAGGTCGGCCCGCTGACGTCGATGATGGGGCACGCCCATGCCATCGTCCGCCATCCCGACGGGCGGCTGGACGGAGCGGTGGACCCGCGCAGCGATGGCCGCGTCGCGACATGCTGAACCCGGACGATCCGCTACCCTCCGGCGCGCGGGCGGTGGCGCGATGCGATATGCTGGGCGTCGCTCCGTTCAGCGACATGGCTGATGGGCTCTACCGCGCTTATCTGACGCCCGCGCATCGGGCCGCGCTGGAAAAGCTGGCTGAATGGATGGTGCAGGCAGGGATGGCGGTCTCGCTGGATAGCGCAGCCAATCTGATCGGGCGGATCGAGGGGGCGCGGGACGACCTGCCGCCGCTCATCATCGGCAGCCATATCGACAGCGTCCGCGATGGCGGACGTTATGATGGTCCGCTGGGCATCATGCTGGGGATAGAAGCTGTAGCCAGCCTGACGCAGGCAGGGCGGCGGATGCCCTTTCCCATCGAGATCTACGCCTTTGGCGACGAGGAAGGATCGCGCTTTCCCGCCGCCATGCTGACCAGCCGGGCGGTGGCGGGCGTGCTGGACCCGGTGGCGCTGGAGGTTGTCGATCCGGCGGGCGTCACACTGGAGGGGGCTGTGGCGGCTTTCCGACAACCGTCAGCGCTGTGGACCGGGCCTGCTGAGGGCGCGGCCCTCGACAGCTACAGCACGGCCCGGCATGGCCCGGCGCTTGCGTATTTCGAGGCGCATATCGAACAAGGGCCGGTGCTGGAGGCGGAGGGGCTGGCGCTCGGCACCGTTACCGGCATCGCCGCGCAGTTGCGCTATGCGATCAGCTTCACTGGCACGGCGGGGCACGCGGGCACCACCTCCATGCCGCTGCGCCGGGACGCGCTGGCGGGTGCCGCCGAAGCGGTGCTGGCGATAGAATCCATTGCTCGCGCAGACGCTTCCGATCTGGTTGCCACGGTCGGGCGGATCGAGGCATCGCCCGGCGCACCCAATGTGATCCCCGGTCGCGTGCGGTTGACGCTGGACGTGCGCGCGGGCGAGCAGGCCCGGCGCGACCGCGCGGCTCAGGCTATGCTGGACGCGATGGCGGCGATTGCAGAAGCGCGCGGTTTGGCGATGGACGTTGAGATTGTCCATGACCTGCCGGCAAGCCCTTGCGCGCTTGACCCGACGGCCGATTGCTGGACGATGCGCTGGCGGCAGAGGGGCAGCCTGTCCGCCAACTGGTTTCCGGGGCAGGGCACGATGCGATGGTCATGGCCGCGCTCTGCCCTACCGCGATGCTGTTCATCCGCTGCGGTGGCGGCATCAGCCATAATCCGGCGGAAAATGTCGCGGTGGCCGACGTGGATATTGCGTTGCGCGTGATGTTGGGCTTCATTGCCCGCTTGGGAGAAACTGTTGACGTCTGATCTGCCTGCGCATTTCTTCGGTGAAATCGATCCGCCCCAGCGGCTGCTGATGGGCCCCGGCCCGGTGAATGCCCATCCCCGCGTGCTGCGCGCGATGAGCGCGGACCTGCTCGGTCAGTTCGACCCGGAAATGACAGGATATATGAACGAAGTGATGGCGCTGTATCGCCCGATCTTCGGCACGGACAATCGCTGGACGATGCTGGTCGACGGAACGGCCCGCGCCGGGATAGAGGCGGCGCTGGTGAGCATGGTTGCGCCGGGCGAGCGGGTGCTGGTCATAGATTTCGGCCGCTTCGGCCTGCTGCTTCAGGAAATTCTGGGACGCATCGGCGCGGTTATCGAAACGGTGTCGGCACCATGGGGCGAGGTGGTGCCGATGGATGCGGTGGCTGGCGCGATCGCGCGCACCGGTCCGAAGCTGGTCGCCTGCGTCCATGGCGACACGTCGACCACCATGGCGCAGCCCCTGGATGGTCTGGGTGAGCTTTGCCGTGAGGCGGGTGCGCTCAGTTATGTTGACGCTACAGCGACTATCGGCGGCATGGAAATTGCCGCTGACCGCTGGGGGGTGGATGTCGTCACCGGCGGCTTGCAGAAATGCCTGGGCGGCCCGTCCGGCTCGGCCCCGATCACCATATCTGAGCGCGCTGCCGAGCATATCTTCGCGCGCCGCCATGTCGAGGCGGGGATCCGGCGGGAGGATATTCGGGACGGATCGGGCCCGCGCATCGCGTCCAACTATTTCGACCTTGCCATGGTGATGGATTACTGGTCGGAAAAGCGGCTGAACCATCATACCGAAGCGACCAGCATGCTCTATGCCGCACGCGAATGTGCGCGGATCATGCTGATGGAGGGGCTGGACGCGCGCTATGCCCGCCATGCAAGCGCGGGACGTGCGATGACGGCCGGGCTGCGTGCCATGGGGCTGGAAGTGTTCGGCGATGACCGACATCGGATGACCAACGTGACCGGCGTCCACATTCCCGATGGCATAGATGGCGAAGCAGTTCGGCGCGCCATGCGGGAGGATTTCGAGATTGAGATTGGCACCGCCTTCGGCCCGTTGCAGGGGCGCATCTGGCGGATCGGCGCGATGGGCTATAACGCGATGAAGCACAAGGTGCTGCTGACTCTGGGCGCGTTGGAGGCATGCCTGCGACGGAACGGTCATGCGACGCCCGCCGGGGCAGGGGTCGATGCCGCGCTGGAGGCGTGGGGATGACCGACGCGCGCGATCTGGTCGGCTATGGCGCGGCTCCGCCCGATCCACGCTGGCCCGGCGGGGCGAGGATCGCGGTGCAGTTCGTCGTCAATTACGAGGAGGGCGCGGAAAACAGCGTCCTTAACGGCGATCGCGGATCGGAAGCGTTCCTCTCTGAAATGGTCGGCGCGCAAAGCCATGCTGCACGCGCGATGGCGATGGAAAGCCTGTATGAATATGGCAGTCGCGCCGGTTTCTGGCGGCTGCATCGCTTGTTCGTCGAGCGCGGTGTTCCGGTCACCGTATTCGGCGTTGCGAAAGCGATGGAGATGAACCCGGCGGCGGTCGATGCTATGCTGTCGGCCGAGTGGGAAATCGCGAGCCACGGTCTGCGCTGGATCGATTATCAGAATGTGCCGGAGGAGGTCGAGCGCGCGCATATTGCGGAAGCCATCGCGCTGCATGAAAAGCTGACGGGCAGCAGGCCGCTTGGCTGGTATCAGGGCCGCACATCCCCCAATACAGCGCGGCTCGTCGCGGAAGAGGGCGGCTTTCTCTACGATGCGGACAGCTATGCCGACGATCTGCCCTATTATGATGCGCGGCATGTCGACCTGCGCGGGGGGCGGCCGCAGCTGATCGTCCCCTATACGCTGGACGCGAACGACATGAAGATCGTGGCGCTCAACGGCTTTACCGAAGGCGAGCAGTTTTTTCGCTATCTGCGCGACACGTTCGACTATCTTTACGCGGAAGGCGGACGCATGATGTCCATCGGACTGCATGGGCGGGTGGCCGGCCGCCCAGGGAGGACGGCGGCAATCGCCCGCTTCCTCGATCATATCATGGCCAGGGAGAGTGTCTGGATCGCCCGGCGGGTCGATATTGCCCGCCATTGGCTGAAGGAAAATGCGCCGAATGCGTGAAATCGGTATCGACGATCCCGTTCTTCTGGCCGAGGTGACGGCGGCCTTCCATGAATATGAGCGCGCGCTGATGGCCGACGATATTCCGGCCATGGATGCCCTGTTCCATGACGCGCCCACCACCAACCGCTATGGCGTGGGCGAGGTGCTGTACGGCATCGATGAGATACGGGAATTTCGAAAGGGACGCGGCGGATCGCCGCAGCGGCGGCTGGGGCGGGTCGCGATCACCGTCTATGGCGACAGCTTTGCAACCGCCGATGCCGAATTCTTTCGCGACAACAGCGACCGTCGCGGACGCCAGACCCAAAGCTGGGTCAAGTTTCCCGATGGCTGGAAGGTCGTGTCCGCGCATGTCAGCCTGGAGGGCAGCACGCATTGACCGACGATCCTGACCTGTCGGACGCCGCCTTCATTGCCAAATATCGCGAACTGTTCGAACATAGCCCGTGGGTGGTCGAGCGGGCGGCGAGCAAGCGGCCGCTGACCGATGTGCTGGCGGGGCTGATGGCGGTCGTGGAGGAAGCGTCGGACGAGGACAGGCTGCGCCTGATCCGCGCCCATCCGGAACTCGCGGGGAAAGCGGCAATCGACCGGACGCTGACTGATGCCTCGGCGGCGGAACAGGCATCGGCCGGGCTGGATCGCCTGACGCCGCACGAGTTCGCGCGGTTTCATGATCTCAATGCCGCCTATTCCTCCCGTTTCGGCTTTCCGTTCATCATCTGCGTGCGGATGACGGACAAGGCTGGTATTCTGGCCGCCATGGAACGCCGGCTTGCCAACAGCCCGGAAGCGGAAGTCGCGACCGCCATCGAACAAATCAGCCATATCGTGCGGCTGAGGCTGGAGGCGATGGGATGAGCGCGCCTGCCTCCCTTCTCGATCTCGAAGCCGACGTCGCCCGTGACCTCGACCTCTTGGCATTCAGGGGCGCGGATTGGACCATCGCGCGGCAGCATGAGGGAGCGCCGGTGCTGGACGTCGCGATCGTGGGTGGCGGGCAAAGCGGTCTGGCGGCGGCCTTTGCCCTGATCGGTGAGCGGATCAGCAACATTCTGGTCCTGGATGAGAATCCCGCGGGGCAGGAGGGGCCGTGGGTGACCTATGCCCGGATGCGGACGCTGCGCACGCCAAAGCATCTGACGGGCATCGATCTGGGCATCCCGTCCCTCACCTTCCGCGCCTGGTATGAGGCGCAATTCGGTCGGTCCGGCTGGGATGCGCTGGGCAAGATACCGCGCGGGCAATGGATGGAATATCTGCTCTGGTATCGCCGGGTACTGAACCTTCCGGTGCGCAACGATGCGCGGGTGACAGATGTGACGCCGGTGGTGCCGGGATTGTTCCGCGTCATGCTGGCGGATGGCGAGGCACTGCTGGCGCGCAAGGTCGTGCTGGCGACCGGCATTCAGGGCGGCGGCGAATGGCATGTGCCCGATTTCGTCAAGCGCGCCCTGCCGGACCGGCTTTATGCGCACACATCGGCGGCGATCGACTATCCGGCGTTGCGCGGCAAAAGCATCGGTATATTGGGCATCGGCGCATCGGCGTTCGACAACGCAACGGCCGCGCTGGAAGCCGGAGTGGCGGAGGTCCACGTCTTTGCCCGGCGCGCGGAACTGCCGCGCATCAACCCGATCCGTTTCATGGAAGCCGTCGGTTTCACGCCCCGCTATCCCGAATTGTCCGACGCCGATAAATATCGCGTGATGGCGGATTTCCTGACGAAAAATCAGCCGCCGACGACCGATATGTTCGAAGCGGCCGCTGCGCATCCGGGCTTCCAGCTGCATTTGGGCAGTCCATGGACGGCGGTCGAGGAGGTGAATGGGAAGGCGCAGGTGACGACGCCGACCGGCGGGCATACCTTCGATTTTCTGGTGCTTTCGACCGGTCTGCTTTCCGATCCCGCCTTGCGTCCGGAACTGGCCGGGCTGGCGAGCCGGATCGCGCGCTGGCGGGACCGTTACACGCCGCCGGAGGGGCAGGCGAATGCACTGCTGGACGCGCACCCCTATCTGGGGCCGGCGTTTCAGTTTCTGCCGCGCGATCCTCAGGACGCGCCGATGCTGCATGGCCTGTTCGCCTTCAATTACTCGGCGCTGGCAAGCATCGGCCTCTCTGCCTCTGCCTTGTCGGGATTGAAGCATGCGATCCCTCGACTGGCGCGCGGCATTGCTGACCAGTTGTTTCAGGACGATGCCCCGCAATTGATCGACGCGCTGCTCGCCTATCAGGAGGAAGAATTTGTGAGTGAATGGCCGCGCGCGGCACGGTCGGAGGCTGCGGAATGAGTGGGCCTACGCTTTCCACGCATGTGCTCGACACGACGCATGGCCGTCCCGCCGCCGCGATGGCGGTGCGGTTGGAGCGAGACGGCATGCTGCTGTGGTCGGGAGCGACGGACGCCGATGGCCGCTGCCCGGCCTTGCGGGAGGTCGTGCTGGCAGAAGGGCGTTACGCGCTGACATTCGGCGTGGCGCCGTATTTTCGTGCCGCTGGCACCGCTCTGTCCGACCCGCCGTTTCTTGACGATGTGACGATCCGTTTCGGTTTGGCGGGGACCGGGCATTATCACGTTCCGCTGCTCGTCTCGCCGTTCGGCTATTCGACCTATCGCGGGAGCTGACGCAATGGCGATCCGCTTCCTGCTGAACGGGCAAGAGCAGCAACTTGACGGGGTGGAGTCTACTGCCACCGCCTTGGAGCTGCTGCGCTACCGCCTGCGCCGCACGGGCACGAAGGAAGGCTGCGCAGAGGGCGATTGTGGCGCGTGCACGATCCTGCTCGGTGATCTTGTCGACGGAGACAGGGTGGCGTGGCGCGCGGTCAATGCCTGCATCCTGTTCGCGCCGATGCTGGCGGGACGCGCGGTGCTGACGATAGAGGGGGTTGGACGCGACGGTGCGCCGCACCCGGTTCAGCGCGAGATGGTGGCGCGGCATGGATCGCAATGCGGCTTCTGTACGCCCGGTATCGTCATGTCTCTCGTCGGTCGCGCGATGGGTGCTGAAGGCACCCAGGGCGTGAGTGTGGGCGACGTGTTGTCGGGCAATCTATGCCGTTGCACCGGCTATGGCCCGATCCTTGCGGCAGGGGAAGCGGTGGCACCTGCCGACGTTGACGACGCTGCCACTGTTCAGGCGCTGCAGGCCATGCAGGACGATCTGCCTGACCTGTTGAGCGAAGGGAACAGGCGGGCGTTTCTTCCCCGTACGGCCGACGCGCTGGCGGATCTGCTCCAAGCTCATCCCGACGCGCGGATCATCGCTGGTGCAAGCGATGTCGGACTGTGGGTCACGAAAAAGTTGGTCGACATTTCGGTCGCCATCTTCATCGATCGCATCGTAGAGCTGCAGCAAATTGTCGAGGGGCCGCAGCATATCACCATGGGCGCGGGCGTACGTTATGCGCAGGCTTGGCCGGTGCTCGCCAGGCTGCATCCAGACCTTGGCGAACTGGTACGGCGGATCGCGGGAACGCAGATCCGCAACATGGGCACCATCGGCGGCAATATCGCCAATGGTTCGCCCATCGGCGACATGCCGCCCGCGTTGATCGCTCTGGGTGCCAGCATCGTGCTGCGGCGGGGTAGCGAACGCCGGACAATCGCGCTGGAGGACTTCTTCGTCGAATATGGCAGGCAAGACCGGCAGGCGGGCGAATTCATTGAAAGCATCCTCATCCCGCGCGTCCCCAATGACATGACCTTCCGCGTCATGAAATTGTCCAAGCGGTTCGACAGCGACATTTCCGCGCTGTGCGGCGCCTTTGCGCTGCGCATCAGCGAAGGTGTGGTTCGCGAGGCGCGCATCGCCTTTGGCGGCATGGCTGGCACCCCGCGCCGCGCCCATGCCTGCGAACAGGTGTTGAATCGCAGTCGGTGGGACGAGGAGACGGTGGAGCGAGCCTGCGCCGCGCTTGCGGGGGATTATCAGCCGCTCACCGATGTGCGCGGATCGTAGTAGAATATCGACTGAAGGCTGCGGGCAATTTCCTGCGGCGGATGTGGCTGGAGCCGCAGGTCGATGGCGCTCCGACCAGCCTGCATGATCCGGCGCTGCTCGATGGCTGAAGCCGACATCCGTTCCGACGGGCTGGTCCACGCCGCGCTGCCGCACGACAGCGCGATGGGCCATGTCGCGGGCACCGCCGCCTATATCGACGACTTGCCTGAGCCGCCGGGCCTGCTTCATCTCGCCTTCGGCCTGTCCGACCGCGCGCATGCGGACATCGTGTCCATCGACCTGACGGACGTGTA
>JAXHOI010000040.1:0-18830 GCA_034519505.1 Sphingobium sp.
TGCGGCACCCGGCGTGATAGGGGTGTTTCTGGCGCGCGACATTCCCGGCGCCAATAATATCGCGCCGGTCTTCCACGACGACCCGTTGCTGGCCGACGGGGAAGTCCTTTTTCACGGACAGCCGATTTTCCTGGTGGCGGCGGAGAGCTATCGCGCCGCGCGGAAAGCCGCACGCCTTGCCAAAGTGGAATATCGCGACAAGCCCCATATGGTGGAGATTGCGGAAGCATACGAAGCGGGCAGTGTGATCGAAGCGGCGCAGCAAATGGGGCGTGGCGATCCGGATGCTGCGATTGGCGCGGCGCAGCATCGCCTCTCCGGCCGGCTCGCAATCGGTGGGCAGGAGCATTTCTATCTTGAAGGCCAGATAGCGATGGCGACGCCGGGAGAGGAGGGGCAGGTGCATATCCTCTCTTCCACCCAGCATCCCAGCGAAGTGCAGCATCTGGTCGCGGACATGCTGGGTGTCCACAGCGCTGACGTGACGGTAGAGGTCCGCCGCATGGGCGGCGCATTCGGTGGCAAGGAGACGCAGGCCGCGGCCCCCGCAGCCGCATGCGCGCTGGTCGCCGCGATCACGGGCCGTGCCGCCAAGATGCGATACGACCGCGACGATGACATGATCGTTACCGGCAAGCGGCACGACTTCGAAGTGGAATATGATGTCGGTTTCGACGCGGACGGAAGGATAGAGGGCGTCGCCATGGAACTGGCGTCGCGATGCGGTGCGACGGCGGACCTCTCGACCGCGATCAATGATCGCGCGATGTTTCACGCTGACAATTGCTATTATCTACCAGCCGTTCGCATCCGTTCCCATCGGCTGCGGACCAATACCGTCTCCAACACCGCTTTCCGTGGTTTTGGCGGACCGCAGGGCATGATCGCGATCGAGCGGGTGATGGATGCGATCGCCGATCATCTGGGCCGCGATCCGCTCGCTGTGCGGCAGGCCAATCTCTACGGCAATGAAGGGGGGGACATCACGCCCTATGGCATGCGGGTGGAGGATAATGTTGCGCCGCAAATCATGGCACAGTTGGCCGAGCAGGCGGGTTATGCGAAGCGCGCAGCGGCCGTCGCGGCGTTCAACGCGCGCAGCCCGATCATCAAGAAGGGGCTGGCGCTGACCCCCGTAAAGTTCGGCATCAGTTTTACCACGACGCACCTCAATCAGGCTGGCGCGCTGGTGCTGGTCTATGCCGATGGGTCAATCCAGCTGAACCATGGCGGCACCGAAATGGGGCAGGGCCTTTACATCAAGGTTGCGCAGGTCGTCGCCGATGTGTTCGCCGTGCCGCTGGAGCGCGTGCGGATCACCGCGACGCGCACGGACAAGGTGCCCAACACCTCTGCGACAGCGGCTTCCTCTGGCGCGGACCTCAATGGCATGGCGGCGCAGGATGCCGCGCAGCATATTCGTGAGCGGCTTGCGGCCTTCGCGGCTGAACGCGCCGGTGTGGCGGCCGACGACGTGCGCTTTACGCCCGCCGGGGTGGTGGCAGGCAACATCATGACGCCCTTCGCCGACTTGTGCCGCGCAGCACATCTGGCGCGCATTTCCCTAGCCTCGACCGGTTTTTATGCAACGCCGCACATCGCCTATGACCGGGCAAAACATCAGGGACGGCCATTTCTGTACTTCGCCTACGGAGCGGCGATGTCAGAAGTGGCCGTGGACGTGTTGACCGGCGAGCATCGGGTGCTGGCGGTCGACATCCTTCACGATGTCGGTCGCTCGCTCAACCCGGCCATCGACCTGGGCCAGATCGAGGGCGGCTTCATTCAGGGCATGGGATGGCTGACGACGGAGGAACTGGTTTTCGGCGAGGATGGACGTCTGCTGACCCATGCGCCCTCGACCTACAAAATCCCCACCGCCAATGATCGCCCGGCGCGAATGTCTGTCCGGATCTGGCAGGATGGTTGTAACGTCCAGCCAACCATTCATCGGTCGAAAGCGGTTGGAGAGCCGCCTTTCATGCTGGCGATCTCGGTATTTTGCGCACTGACGCAGGCGGTGGCTGCGGCGGTACCGGGAAAGGGGCTGCCAAGCCTGGACGCGCCCGCCACGCCCGAGCGCATTCTGGCAGCGATTGCGGCGTTGAAGGCGCGCGATGGCTGATTGGATGAAGATGGTGAGGCTGGGGCTTGAGCAGGGTGAACCCGTCGCCCTTATCTCGATACTCGCCACGGAAGGATCGACGCCGCGCGGTGCCGGCACGCGAATGCTTGTCGGGCATGATCGGGCAGAAGGATCGATTGGCGGCGGCGCTCTGGAACATCAGGCGATGACGCAGGCACGGGCGCTGCTGATGCAGCCGCCGGGCAGTTGGCGGGTGCAGGATTATCCCCTGGGTCCGATGCTGGGCCAATGTTGCGGCGGGCGCGTTCGCTTGTTGGTCGAACGGCTGGACCCGGATGACGTTCAATGGCTTGAAGAGCCGCCACAAGGTCGGCCCTTGCGCACTGCACTGGAGCCGGGCCATGTACGGCGCAGCTACATCGCTGCGCCGCCTGATCCAATCGCGGCACGGGGTGAGCGACCGGGGGTGGGAAGCGCGTGGATCGAGCGCGTGGGTGCGTCCGTGCGTCCGGTCTATCTGTTTGGTGCGGGGCACGTCGGTGCGGCGCTGGCGCGATTGTTGCGCACCCTACCAGTTCAGCTTGCGTGGTTCGATATCCGGCCCGAAATGGCGGCGATGGGCGCGACGCAGGCTGATGACGACGCTCTGGTTCGCTGCTCTTTGGATGTGGCGCCTGACGCCACCGTTCTGATCATGACGCATGACCATCAACTCGATTACCGTCTGACGCACGCTGCTCTGTCGGGGCAGGCGCGCTTTGTCGGCCTGATCGGCTCGGCCACGAAGCGCGCGCGCTTCCTTTCGCGGCTACGCGCCGATGGCATCAGCGAGGATGGCTGCGCGCGCCTGATCTGTCCGATCGGGGTGAGCGGGATCGTTGGAAAGGAACCGGAGGTCATCGCCATATCGGTGGCCGCGCAATTGTTGCAGCTGGAGGCGGCTTAGTCATGCGGCAGGGCTATCGCGCCGAAATACTGAGCGTGCCGGACGATCCGCAGGAAGCGGGGCGGGAAGCGGTGGTGCACTACCCGGACGGGTTGCTGGTGGTGGAGGGCGGCCTTGTCATCGCGCGCGGCGACTATTCTGCGCTGGCGGAAGAGTTCGGCGACCTGCCAATCGAGGATTTTCGTGGCAAGTTGCTGGTCCCCGGCTTCATCGATTGTCACGTCCATTATCCCCAGACGGACAGCATCGCGGCGCATGGCCATCAATTGCTTGCATGGCTCGACAATCATATTTTCCCCGCGGAAGCTGCGTTTGCCGATCGCGCGCATGCCGACGCAGTGGCGGCGTTCTTTCTGGACGAATTGCTGCGCAACGGGACAACCACGGCCCTGATATTCTCGACCGTGCATGAAGCCTCTGTGGACGCCATTTTCGAAGCGGCTTTGCTGCGCAACATGCGGGTCATCAGCGGCAAGACGCTAATGGACTTGGGGCCGCCGCCGTTGCGTGACGATGTCCCATCCGGCCGATCGGAGAGCGAGGCACTGATCGCGCGCTGGCAAGGGCGCGGACGGCTGGGATACGCGGTTACGCCGCGTTTTGCGCTGACCTCATCGGACGCGCAATTGCAGATGGCGGGTGAACTTCTGGCGTCGCATTCCGACATTTTGCTGCACACGCATCTGTCAGAAAATCTGGGAGAGATCGACGCGGTGCGGGCGCGTTTTCCCCATGCCGCCGACTATCTGGACGCTTATGACCGCTTCGGGCTGGTGGGATCGCGCTCGGTCTTCGCCCACGGCGTCCATCTGGAGGATCGCGCGTGCAAGCGACTGGCGCAGGCTGGTGCAGGCATTGCGCTTTGCCCGACATCGAACATGTTCCTGGGATCGGGCTTGTTCGATCTGGAGCGGCTCTGCGGCCACGGTATTAAGCTTGGCCTGGGGACCGACGTTGGCGCTGGCACCAGCTTCTCGCTGCTGACGACGATGGCCGCAACATACAGCATCTGCCAGCTGCGTGGTGCAAATCTGGACCCGTTCCGCGCGCTGCATTTGGCGACGGCGGGCGGTGCGCGCTTGCTCGGGCTGGGCGACCGGATCGGTGCGCTGGCGCCGGGCATGGAGGCCGATTTCCTGATTCTGGACCCCGCGTCGACGCCATTGCTGGCTAGGCGGGCCGCCGGAGCATCGCTGGCCGACCGGCTATTTGCCTTGCAGGTTCTGGGTGATGACCGCGCGATATTGCGAACCTATGTCGCCGGTAAGCGCGCGCATATCCGGTCCTGATGTTCCCTGTCCCGCCCCGCGCCCTGCATATGGCGCGGGACGGAAGGCCGTTCATTCTGCGGCGAGCAACCCGGCCTCTGGTTGCTGTTCGGCCTCGATCATCTGTTGCAATTTGCGGCGCACCTTCACCGGGGCAAGGTCGTTCGACAACAGCATGGGTTTCAGATCGAAAAAGTCCTCGCCCTCCATCTCACGCTGGGCTGCGGCGATGATCGGGCCGTCCTCATTCTCGAATGCCGCGTGCATGGCTGCCGTCTTGAACTGGTTGTACTCGTCATCCTCCACCACGTGATTGCGGCGCGTGGCGAAGAAATAATGGGTTTCGTTCTCATCGCCCGGCGTGCAGCTGTGCAGGTCGTACTGGCTGATCCCGTCAGCAAGTTCGGTATCATCCTGCGCGGCGGCGATCGATAGCTGGATATTCGCCGGGGCGCTCCACGTCACCCGGATGAAATGCCGCGCGCTGTCTTCGGGCCGCGGCAGGAACGGGGCAAGATCATGATCGGCGGTCTGGCTGTAGTCCCAGCTGGCCGAGATCGCGGCTTCGCTTTCCTCCACCTTCGGGATCAATGGGGACAATTGGCCGCGTGTCGTGATGATCTCACCATGGACATAATCGACGTGGCTGAGGTCCATGACATTGTCCAGGATCATGCGGTAATCCACCGGCAGGCACATATAGGTGTGTCCGATGGCGTTCGCATGCCCTTCGTCGAGCGGCGAGAAATCCGGCAGCAGCGCGGGGTCGGCCTCCTCCTGCGCCATCCAGATCCAGATGAAACCGTGCCGTTCGATCAGCGAAAAGGAACGGACGACCTGTCCCTTGGGCAATTGCTGGCGGCCGTGGGGGTTGTGCGTGCAATGTCCGCGCGCATCGAAGCGCAGGCCGTGATAGGGGCATGCGACCTCGTCGCCCACGCGGCTTCCCATCGACAGCGGCGCAAAGCGGTGCGCGCAGCGATCGTGCAATGCCACCGGCTGCCCCTGCGCATCGCGATAGATCAGCACTGATGTCCCCAGGATGCGGCGGCGAAACAGCTGGCTTTCATCGACCTCGCGCGAGAGTGCCGCCACATACCACGCCCGCTTCAGATATTGGCTGCTTATCGCCATCGTCCTGCTCTCCTTGTCCTGTGCCGTCACGATTTGCGGCTGCAGAATGTTCAGCAAGGTGCGTGCCACATGATCGAAAGAAGGATTTGCGCGCTTTCCCCGATTGCGTATGAATGATATTCGTCAAGATGATCTGACATAATGAATAAAAATCGACAGGTGCAGCGGGTGGTTGAAAGAGAGAACCGAGGTTTGGCGGAGGGCTTCCGGGCGCCGGTAGAGGACGATGCACGGGACAGCGCGCTTGCGGACTTGCGGGACAGCTTTCACTTTCCGACCTTTAAAATGCCGACATACGCGACGGCTGGGCTCGGCGCATTAAGTCGGTCGACGACACCGCCCTCGGACGCATTTGCGCAGCTATACATGCGTGCGGGCGCTGGGATATGAAAGCGCGCGTCGGGTCATGTCCCGCATTGGGTACGGCATCGGCGTGGCTGACGCGCAGCTGGCGCAGGAATTGCGCAAGGATGCCGGACTGGAGGAGGTCTATCGCGCCGGTCCGCAATTCCATGCGCTAAAAGGTGTGGTGCGTGTAGAGGAACTGGCGTTCGAGGCCGATTTTGAGGCAGGCCATTTCTACGGCGAATATGTCTGGCATAATTCGGCGGAATGTGACGGCAACCACTGCGCATGAGATGGGCATCGGCGCCCATCCCGCCGGCTGGCAGCAGGCGGGCTATGCCCTCCGGATTTGCCCATGACCTGGCTCTGGCTGACCCATGGTGTCTCGCGAACTGCGGAATGCACCTCGCCATGGGCCAAGGCGCGTTCGCTTTCCGGTAGGGCAGCCCGGCAGGATCAATGGCCAGATCCGGAAGCTGAGCTTCGATGGGTTTCCGGGCCGGACACATACTAGCGAAGGCGTCGGCTTCAGTGGCTGAAGCGAAGCGCGAATGAGCAGGCCGTGGACGCGGACCTGCATATCGGGCGGCGCGCGATCGTCGGAGCGTCTGCGGGCTTCAACACGGCGCTGCATCTGGTGGACAAGGTTGCGCCGACCAATGTCCCGGTGCTGTTCCTTGGCGAAAGTGGGGTCGGCAAGGAAGTGTTCGCGCGGGAACTGCACAAGCGCAGCGCGCGCGCGACGCAGCCGCTGCTCTCGCTCAATTGCGCTGCGATACCGGAGACGCTGGTGGAGGCCGAGCTCTTCGGTGTCGAAAAGGGGGCGTTCACGGGTGCGGTCGCAACCCGGCCCGGCCGGTTCGAGCGCGCATCGGGCGGCACTTTGTTCCTGGATGAAATTGGTACGCTCTCGCTTGCGGCGCAGGGAAAATTGCTGCGCGTGTTGCAGGAGGGAGAGTATGAGCGCGTAGGCGGCACGCAGACGCTCAGGGCCGATGTCCGCCTGATCGCCGCGACCAATGCCGACCTGCGTGCGGAGATGGCGAAGGGTGGCTTCCGCGCCGACCTGTTCCATCGTTTGAGCGTCTTTCCCGTGCATATACCGCCGCTGCGCGAGCGACGCGCCGATATCTCCGTGCTGGCCAACCACTTTCTGCAACGGCTGGGCCGGCGGCATGGGCGCGCGCCGCTGCAATATGACGCTGAGGTGGTCCGTGCTTTCCAGGATTATGACTGGCCCGGCAATATCCGCGAGATGGAAAACATGATCGAACGCGCGGTTGTCCTTGCCGAAGATGGGGAGGCGATCAGCCTGCATCACCTGACGCTGGGGCGTGGCCATATTGGCGGCGGCGGGGATGATGGCTTCCTGCCCGATCCCTTTGGCGATTTCGTGGCGCGCCGGTTTCGGCGGGGACACGCGAGCGCAGGCGCGGCGATCGGGAACATGCTGCTCGACAGCGGGCTGGATGCGCAACAGGTGAACGATGCGCTGATCGCCGCCGCGATCGATCGTGCGGGCGGCAATGCCAGCGCCGCGGCGCAGGCGCTGGGTCTGACGCGTGCGCAGGTGCAGTATTGGAAACAGAAACGGCGATAGACTTCAGGCCGTCACGGTCTTCACCGCCTGACGGAACCCCTCAATCAGCGGCGATGTATCGTTCGAGCGATAGATCATGCAGAGGTCGAACGCTGCCGGGCCGTCATCCTGCACCAGCGGCACATAAACGACGTCGGGCAACTGCAGCGACCGCGCGGAATCGACGGCGGGGGTCAGGCCAACGCCACTCGATACAAAGGCGACGGCGGTTACGACATCGTCCACCATCTGCACGATCCGCGGCTCGATATTGATTTCGTGGAAGGCGCGAAGCAGGAAATTGCTGAACCCGGTGGGTTGATTGGTGCGCGGGTAGAGGATCATCGGCTCACCGGCGAGGTCGGAAAGCGAAATCGCTTCGCGCTGCGCCAGACGATGCGAACTGGGCATGGCGATAATCATCCGCTCATGGACCACCTGCTCCCACTGGAGCCCCGGATATTCCAGGAAGAAACGGTTGAAGCCTACGGAAATCCGGCGTTCCTGAAGCGCTTTGACCTGCGTTTCGCGGTCCATGTTGTGCAGCACAACCTCTACATTGGGAAAGCGCTGGCGGAATTCCAGCACGATGCGCGGCACGATGTCGAGCACGGCGGAGCCGAATACGCCGACATCGAGTCGCTCTCCAGCGCACCTTGCCCGATGAGCTGTGTCGTCGCGCAAGCCTGTTCAACCAGATTGAGGATGTTGACCGCTTCGGTGAAGAGCGCGCGTCCCGCATCGGTCGGCTCCACTCCGTGCCGCTTGCGCAGCAGCAATTGGACCCCGAGCACCTCTTCAAGATACTGAATCTGCCGCGTCAGGGGCGGCTGCGACAGGTTCAGTTCCTGCGAGGCCCCTCTTATGCCGCTCACGCTGCACCGTGGCGACGAAGTAGCGCAGGTGCCGAATGTCGATCTTGTTGGTGAACATGCGGGCCTCTCAGGTCGAATGAGTGATGCCTTATAGGTATATAAGGCGGCATGAAACAGTATTATTAGGTAGCGTCGAGCTTCGTTAAGACCAGCAATGAACCGAGAGAACGAGTGCACGGCAACAGACCGCGCGCGGCCGGTGTGGAGAGGTGACGCAAGTGGCGCAGCAGGATGTTTCGGCAGTTTTCGAACGAGAGGTGCCGGGCGATACCGGCCCCGACGCCCCGCCTGCGCAGGAGATTCAGGTGACAGACTTCAGGCATTTCATCGGCGGCGCGTTTGTCGACAGCGCGTCGGGCAAGCGTTTTCCCAAATATCAGCCGCATGACGGCGCGTTGCTTGGCCATGTCGCCGAGGGCGGTCGCGGGGAAATCGACGCGGCGGTTCAGGCCGCGTGTTCGGCGCAGAAGGGGCCGTGGAGCAAGCTGTCGGTCGACGATCGATCCGATCTGATGCGCGCGGTCGCGGACGGCATCACGCGCCGCTTCGATGATTTTGTCGCGGCTGAAATGGCCGATACCGGTCAGCCGCGTTCGATGATGGCACATGCGTTCATCCCGCGTGGCGCGGCCAATTTCAAGATTTTCGCCGACGTCGTCAAAAACGTCGCGACGGAAAGCTTTCAGACCCCGACTCCCGATGGGCGCGGGGCGCTGAACTACGCGATCCGCAAGCCCAAGGGGGTGATCGGCGTCATCTGTCCGTGGAACGCGCCGTTGCTGCTGATGACGTGGAAAGTGGCTCCGGCTCTGGCCTGCGGCAACAGCGTCATCGTGAAGCCATCCGAAGAAACGCCGGGCACGGCCACGCTGCTGGGCGAGGTGATGAACGATGCCGGCGTTCCGGCCGGGGTCTATAATGTCGTCCATGGCTTTGGACCGGACAGTGCAGGCGGTTTCCTGACCGAGCATCCCGGCGTCGATGCCATCACCTTTACCGGCGAAACGCGCACGGGAACCGCGATCATGCGGGCCGCGGCGCAGGGGCTTCGTGATGTTTCTTTCGAGCTGGGTGGCAAGAACAGCGCCATCGTTTTCGCCGACGCCGACATGGATGTCGTGCTGGAGGCGCTGGGCCGGTCGGTGTTCCTGAATTGCGGGCAGGTCTGCCTCGGCACAGAACGGGTGCTGGTCGAACGGCCATTGTATGAAAAGCTGGTCGCCGCGCTGAAGGCAAAGGCCGAAGGCCTGAAGCCTGGGCATCCCGGCGAAGCTGGAGCGAACTTCGGCCCGCTGATCTCCGCCGAACATCGGGAAAAGGTTCTGTCCTATTACGCCAAGGCGGTGGCGGAAGGCGCGACGGTGGTGACGGGCGGGGGCGTTCCCACTGTGCCGGACAGCCTTGGCAGCGGACACTGGGTGCAGCCGACGATCTGGACCGGGCTGTCCGACGATGCGTCGGTGTGGAACGAGGAAATCTTCGGCCCCTGCTGCCACATCCGTCCGTTCGACAGCGAGGAAGAGGCGATCGCGGTGGCCAATGCCACCGACTACGGCCTTTCCACCGCGATCTTCACGCGTGACCTGGCGCGCGCGCATCGTGTCGCGGCGGAGGTCGATGTCGGGATAAGCTGGGTCAACAGTTGGTTCCTGCGCGATCTGCGCACGCCCTTTGGCGGAACGAAGCACAGCGGCATCGGTCGGGAAGGCGGGGTTCACAGCCTCGAATTCTACACCGAGCTGCGCAACATCTGCGTGAAGCTGTGACGATGGATCAGGCCACGATCGACTATCATGGCGACGCTTTGTACGAGGCGCTCGTCGCGGGTGTCACGATCCCCAATCTGAGGGACCGGGTGCCGGGCATCACCATCGTTGACGCTTACCACATTCAGGCGCGGATGATCGAACGGCGCATTGCCGCCGGCGAGACTGTGGTCGGCAAGAAGATCGGCGTCACGTCGAAAGCGGTGCAGAACGCCATCGGCGTGTTCGAGCCGGATTTCGGCATATTGACCTCCGCCATGGCCTATGACGACGGTGCCGTCGTCGACATGGACCGGCTGATCCAGCCCAAGGCGGAGGCGGAGATCGCTTTCGTGCTGAAGCGCGATTTGAAGGGGCCGGGCGTCACGGCCGCCGATGTGCTGGCGGCGACCGATCATGTGCGCGCCTGCTTCGAAATCGTCGACAGCCGGATCGACGGCTGGGACATCCGTATTCAGGATACCGTCGCCGACAATGCCTCCTGCGGCGTCTATGCCCTGGGGGCGGAAAAGGTCGATCCGCGCGACGTCGATCTGGCTCTGGCCGGCATGTGGGCGGAGCGCAACGGCGAACAGGTGTCGGTCGGCGTGGGTGCCGCGGTGCAGGGTTCGCCGCTCAACGCCATTGCATGGCTCGCCAACACGCTTGGGCGGCTGGGCATGCCCTTCCTGGCGGGCGAGGTAATTCTTTCTGGCGCGCTGGGACCGATGTTCCCGGTCGAGGGAGGCGACGAGATCGCGATGCGCATCGGCGGCATCGGCGATTGCAGGCTGAGTTTCGGGCGGAGGACCAAAAATGCTTGATCAGACCGCCATCGAGCGCCTGGCCGATATCGTGGATGCGGCACAGAGCGACGGCCACACCATCGCCAAGCTGACGGACGATCATCCCGGCATGACCGTGGACGATGGCTATGCGGTTCAGGATGCATGCCTGCGCCGATGGCGGGAGCGCGGTCGGGTACTGGTCGGCTACAAGGCCGGCCTGACATCGCGCGCCAAGATGGTGCAGATGGGCGTTTCGGTCCCCAGTTTTGGCCTGCTGATGCGGGACACCTGCGACGCGGAGGGCGGCTTCGTTCCGACGAAGGGGTTGATCCACCCTCGCGTCGAAGCGGAAATCGCCTATGTCACCAAGTCGGATCTGTCGGGTGCGGGCCTGACGATCGAGCAGGTTCATGACGCGACCGACTTCATTCAGCCGGCAATAGAAATTCTCGACAGCCGTTTTGAAAAATTCAAATTCGACCTGCCGAGCGTGGTTGCCGACAACGGGTCCAGCGCGCGCTTCGTATTGGGCGGGCGGCCCCGGCGTCCAGACGACGTCGATCCAGCGACCATCGGTATCGTTCTTGAAATCAACGGCGATGCGGTGGCGCTTGCCTGCTCTGGCGCCGTCCTCGGCCATCCGGCGCGGGCGATCTGCATGCTGGTGGAATGGCTGCACAGCCGGGGCCAGATCTTGCCCGCTGGTTCCGTCGTGCTGACCGGCGCAGCGACGGAAGCCATGCCGATCGCGAAGGGCGACGCCATCTGCGCGCGCTTTCAGGACATGGGCAGCATCAATGTGAGGGTGGACTGATGCCGATAATATCCGTGGTCATCGGTGAAGGCCGGTCGATCGAGAAGAAACGCAATTTCATTCGCGCGATCACGCAAGCGACCGTCGACACGCTGGGTGTCCGCGCAGAGCAGGTTCGCGTCATCCTGAACGAAACCCCCTTGGACCACTATGCGGTCGCCGGCGTCACATTTGCCGAAGCGGCCCAGCAGGGACAAACGCAATGAGCAAAGTGAAATGCGCCATCATCGGGCCGGGCAATATCGGCACTGACCTGCTTTACAAGCTGCTGCGCTCCGACATTCTGGAGCCGGTATGGATGGTGGGCGTCGATCCCACTTCAGAGGGGCTTTCCCGCGCGCGGGAATTGGGACTGAAGACGACGGATCAGGGTGTCGATGGCATGCTGCCACACGTTCTGGACGATGGTATCAAGATCGCCTTTGACGCCACCTCCGCCTATGTCCATGGCGAGAACAGCCGCAAGCTCAATGCGCTGGGCGTGTTGATGATCGATCTGACGCCCGCGGCGATCGGGCCGCTTTGCGTGCCGCCGGTCAATCTGGCGGACCTCGCGGCTCAGGCCGTGGTCAACGTCAACATGGTGACATGTGCGGGACAAGCGACCATCCCCATGGTGCACGCGGTCAGCCGGGTGCAGCCGGTTGACTATGCCGAAATCATCGCGACGGTCGCGTCCAAGTCGATCGGGCCGGGCACCCGCAAGAATATCGATGAATTCACGCGCACGACCTCTGGCGCCATCGAAAAGGTCGGCGGCGCGGCAAAGGGGAAAGCGATCGTCGTCGTCAACCCCGCCGAACCGCCGCTGATGATGCGCGATACCGTCTATTGCGAAACCGCAGACGAGCCGGACAAGGACGCCATCACCCGATCGGTTCACGACATGATCGCGCAGGTGCAGAAATATGTGCCCGGATACCGATTGAAGAACGGCCCGACGTTCGAGGGCAACAAGGTGTCGGTGTTCCTGGAAGTGGAAGGGCTGGGTGACTTCCTGAGGAAATATGCCGGCAATCTGGACATCATGACGTCGTCGGCGGCTCGCACGGGCGAGATGCTGGGACAGGAAATCGTCGACGGCACGCTCAGCGTTGCAATGGAGGCTGCGCAATGACAACCACAGCACAGGTCAAGGGCCGCAAGGTCAAGCTGCACGACATGTGTCTGCGTGACGGCATGCATTCCATGCGGCATCAGATCAGTATCGAGCAGATGGTGTCGATTTCGACGGGCCTGGACGAGGCGGCAGTGCCCCTGCTTCAGGTGACGCATGGTGATGGGCTGGGCGGGTCGTCGCTGAATTATGGCCGGGGCGCGCATAGCGATCGGGAATATATCTCGGCTGTCGCCTCACGCATGAAGAATGCCGTGGTGTCGGTGCTGCATGTGCCGGGTATCGGCACGCTGGACGAGTTACGGATGGCGGCAGACTGCGGTGCCGGTTGCGTCCACGTCGCGTCCCATTGCACCGAAGCGGATGTCACCGAACAGCATATCGGCCTTGGCCGCAAGCTGGGCATGGACACGGTCGGCTTCCTGATGATGGCCCATATGACGCCGGTGGACGCTCTGGTGGATCAGGCCCTGTTGATGGAAGGCTATGGTGCGACGACCGTCTATTGCGTCGACAGCGCCGGCTATATGCTGCCAGAGGAAGTCACCGCCCGCATCAGCGCGATGAAGGGCGTACTTCAGCCCGATACGGAAATCGGCTTTCACGGTCATCATAATCTGGGGATGGGTATCGCCAATTCGCTGGCCGCGATTGCTGCTGGTGCCAGCCGCATCGACGGGTCGGCGGCGGGCTTCGGTGCAGGTGCCGGCAACACGCCCCTGGAAGTATTCGCCGCGGTTTGCGAGCGCATGGGCGTGGAAACCGGCATCGACACCTTCCGCTTGATGGACGTTGCGGAGGAGCGGGTGCTGCCGATGATGGCGAAGCCCCCGCGCGCTGACCGCGATTCCCTTACCCTGGGCTATGCCGGCGTCTATTCGACCTTCCTCTATGCGGCGAAGGACTGCGAGCGAAAATACGGGCTGCCTGCGCGCGATCTTCTCGTCGAACTGGGCCGGCTGAAAATGATCGGCGGTCAGGAGGACATGATCGAGGACACGGCGCTGACCATGGCGAAGGATCGCGGGCTGATCCCGGCCTGATATTTGGCGAAGCAGGAAACGGGGTCGGACAATGTCGGAACGGGAGCCGGAGTTTGCCGCGCACTGCGTCGTCGTGGGTGCCAGCGGATCGCTGGGCACGGCGATCGTGGATCGGCTGGTTGCGCGCGGAATGCATGTGGTGGCGGTGGCACGCAGCGCCGATGCCCTGAATGCGCTGGTCGCGCGGCATGGCGATGAGGCGGTTCGGCCAGTGATTGCCGACTTCACCGCCGATGCAGCGACGGAAGCGCTGCGCGCGCGGCTGGACAGGCCGGTTGCGATGGTGGTGCACGCGCCCGGCGTTCCGGTGGCCGGCGGTATCCGTACTGCCCCGACCGAAGCGCTGGTCGCAGCCTGTAATGTTAAGGTTGGCGGCTTCGTCCGGCTGGTCCGCGCGGTCGAGGACCGGCTGCGGCGCCATAGTCGGCTGGTGGCTATCGGCGGTCATTATGGCTTCGAACCCACTGCCTATGCCGCGACCGCCGGCGTCGCCAACGCGGCGCTCGCCAACCTCGTCCGTCAAATGAGCTGGGCTTATGGCGGGCAGGGGGTCACCGCGCATCTGGTGGCGCCGGGGCCGGCCGATACCGAGCGGCTGCACCGGGTCGCGGCCGCCCGCGCATCCGACAACGGCTCCAGCGTGGAAGCGGAACTGGACGCGATGCGGGGCGAGTCCGCCATCGGTGCTCTGACCACGCCCGAGCAGGTCGCATGGGGCGTCGCCATGTTGCTGGATGAAGAGGCGGATGCGCTTGCCGGTGCGGCGCTGATGCTCGACGCGGGCCGCCGACGGGGCCTGCCCTGAATCAAGGAGGCGGCATTGCCCATCGTGCAGTTTCATCTGGTCGTCGAACGCTATCCGCAAGCCGCCATTGCAGGGCTGCTGGAGGAAGCGACGCGGTTTTACGTCGCGACGCTCTATCCCGACGCCGATCCGCCGCCGCTTGAACGGGTGCGTGCCTTCGTATCGCCCGTTCCAGCGACCTTGTGGGCAACCGGCGGCGTGCTGGTCAGCGCTGGGGGTAAGCCAGCACCCTATTTCACCTGCCTGTCGCTCACGGGCAGGTCCAGTGAGCAGCTGATTGCGCTCACCACCGGTTTTACCGATCTGATCGAAAAGCATCTGGGGTGCGAACGCGCACTTATCCGCGGCATGGTGACGGAGATTCCCCCGGATCATTGGAGTATCGGCGGCAAGCCAGCGAGCCTTGCGCGTGCGACCGAAGTGGCATCGCGTGCGACTCCATGATCGAGTGATACGGCCACAGTATCGTCCATAGGCCCAAAGGGTATTTGCCGGTAAACCAGAGCAGCATTATCACCGGCAAAAGTCCGAAGGAACGGACAGGAGAGAGGGCTGATGATCGGCTATGACAAGCTTCGGCAGGATTATGCCGGCGACATGGCCGCATCGGATCGTCTGATATGACCATGCTTGCGGAAATCGCCGGGCCTGATCCTTTGCTGGTGGAGCGCATGCTCGGCGCGGCGCGAAGTCGGGCGGAGGCTTTGGGTATCCGCGTCGCAATCGCGCTAGTCGATGGTGCCGGTAACCTGGCGGGCTTCTTGCGCATGCCCGGCGCTTTTCTGAGTTCGAGCGATCTCGCCATCGACAAGGCCTATACGGCGGCGAGCTTTGCGATGAGCACCCGTGATTTTGGCGGCCTGCTTGACCAGGCGCCGCCCGCGGTGCGCGATGGCCTGCTCCGGCGGCCGAGACTGACTGCGGTGCCGGGCGGTCTTTCGCTGCTGATCGAGGGGCGCGCAGCGGGCGCGATCGGCGTGTCGGGCGGCACGGATGTGGAGGATGAGGATGTCGCGGCGTCGGCGCTGGCATTGCTCACCCAAGCAAGCAATTCTGGGAGAGAATAAATGGCAATTCGTGGACTGCTGAGAGTCGGTGAAGTCTGTGTGCGGGTGTTCGACATAGAGGAATCCCGGCGCCATTATGGTGAACATATGGGCCTGATCGAAACCTTGTCCGGCGATGCGGACAAGCTGTATTACAAGGTCGCCGACGAGCATGACTGGTATTCGCTGGTGCTGCAGCGGTCGGATTCGCCGGGCATCGAATATTTCGCGTTCCGCACCTATGAAGACGCCGAACTCGACAGCTTCGCCACAGCGCTAAGCGAATATGGTCTGAGCGTCGAACATATCCCCGCCGGGGTCTATCCCAAGAGCGGACGGCGCATACAGTTCACTCTGCCCTCGGGGCATGTGATGCAGATCTATGCCGAAAAGGAAAAGATCGGCAACGGCATGCCGCTGCGCAATCCCGGCACCATTCCCGATGAAGGCTATATTCGCGGGATGCGCGCGGTCCGACTGGACCACATTCTGTTAGGCGGCGGCAACATCGTCGAGAACCGCGACATTTTCGTGAACCTGTTCGGCTTCACCGTGAGCGAGGAACTGGTCACATATGAGGACGAGACGCGGCTGGCGGTGTTCCTGTCCTGCTCGAACAAGCCGCACGACATCGCGTTCGTTCTCCAGCCGGATAACAGCCGCTTCCACCACGTATCCTTCCTGCTGGACTCGGTGAATGACCTGTATCACGCAGGCGACCTGATCGGAAAATACAACATCCCCGTCGACGTGGCGCCCAACCGTCACGGGGTGACGCGCGGGGCCACGATCTATTTCTTCGACCCCTCGGGCAACCGGAACGAGGTGTTTACCGGCGGCTATGTCCATTATCCCGATACGCCCACGCTGATCTGGGATACCAGCCAGTTGGGCAAGGCGACCTTCTCACAGGATAATGTGGTGCGGGAGAGTTTCCTGAGTGTGCTCACCTGATGAGGGTTGGCGACACCAGAAGCCAATAATTTCGAATTTCGCGCCCGACTGATGGCGGGCATGAAAAGGGGTGAGGTCCGGCACCAGCTTCCCCGGCCAGCACGGCCTGCACCACCGCCCGGAACGCTATGGATGTAACCCACGGCCGTTCCGGGCGTTTTTTCAGGCCAAGCCCCAGAAATCAGGAGCGGCGGGATACAGCATCCCGTTATCGCCCCTTACGCCATGCGGGCGATCCGCCTTCAGCCAGAGCGGGCCGTCCAGATCGACGAAGGCGCTGCGCGCGGCGATGGCCCAGATCGGCGCGATGGATAGCGAGGAACAGATCATGCAGCCGGTCATGATCCCCAGCCCACGCGCGCGCGCCGCCTGCTCCAGTTCCAGCGCGGCGGTGAGACCGCCCGATTTGTCCAGCTTGATGTTCACGACCTGATAGCCGTCGGGCAGCGTGTCGAGGTCCGCCGCGACATGGACGGACTCGTCAGCAGCAATCGGAACGGCGGAGCGGAAGCCGCTCAGTTCCTGATCCTCATGCGCTGGCAGCGGCTGTTCCAGAAGGTCGACGCGCAGTTCGACCATCAGCGCTTGCAAATCGCGCACATGCGCCATCGACCAGCTTTCATTGGGGTCGACGATCAGGCGTGGTGAGGGCGCTGCGGCACGGACGGCGAGCAATTGCGCTTCGGGATCGGTGCCATCGACCTTGACCTTGATCAGGGGGACGCCGGACAGGCGGTGCGCTTCAGCGCCCATCGCGTCGGGCCGGTCCAGGCCGACCGTCATGGCGGTGGGAATGGGCGACGCGAGCGATGGAAGCCCTAGCTTGTTTGCCGCGTCCGTGCTGCGGAGGCGCAGTTCCAGATCCCATAGCGCGCAATCGACCGCGTTGCGGGCTGCGCCGGCGGGCAGCAGATCGAGCAACGCTTCCCGGCTGGCGCCCTGCTCCAGCTGACTGCGCACTGTTTCGATTTCGGCCAGGCTCTTCGGCACGCTTTCGCCATAGCGGGGGTAGGGGACGGCTTCACCCCAGCCGGTCAGCCCATCCTGTTCGATACGGACCGTGACGACATCGGCGGCGCTTTTGACGCCACGGGAAATGCGAAATGGCCGTTCCAGCGGAAAGCTCTCTCCCTGCGCGTCGAGATGTCTTGTGGCCATGGACGTTCAGTTCAGCTCCGCTACCGGCGCGCGCCGGGACAACTCGGTTCCCAGCAGGCGGTCAAGAATGGGTTCCACACCCATGCGATAGGGATCGGTGCAGGGCAAGCCCAGCGCATCGCTGGTCCGCGCGCACAGCGCCTGCGCGTCCGCTTCGGTCATCGCGGAGGTATTAAGTGCTACGCCGACGGCCTGCACATCCGGGTTGGTCAGGCGCGCGACGCGCAGATTGGCTTCCAGGCATTCGCGCAGGCCGGGCGGCGCGAAATGGGGAACGCCGCGCATATGTCGCCGCAGCGGATCGTGACACAGGACGAGCGCGTCGGGCTGCGCGCCGTGCAGCAATCCGGTCGATACCCCGGCGAAGGAGGGATGGAACAGCGATCCCTGCCCCTCGATCAGATCCCAGCCGCCATCGAAGCGCTCTGGCGACAGCTGTTCGATGGCCCCGGCGATAAAGTCGGCGACGACCGCGTCCAGTGGCACGCCGTCGCCCGCAATCAGGATGCCGGTCTGACCCGTCGCCCGGAAATCCGTGGCGTCACGCGCGCGCTGTTCGAGCGCGCTTGCGGGAAAGGCACAGCGTCGCATACATCTTGCCCACCGAACAATCCGTGCCGACGGTCAGCAAGCGCTTGCCCGCGCGCCGCTTGCCATTGCCGACCGGAATGTCGGGTCGGGGATCACGCACATCGTGCAACCGGCGACCCAGCCGCGCTGCGGCTTCGACAAGGCGCGGTTCGTCCCTCAATCTGTGGTAATAATATAATTTGATAAAAAAAATGATAATTCTTATTTATTTTTATGATAAAATTTAAACGATCAGGTGCCTCACATGTCATTAAGTATTGCTTATATTATAATAAAAAAAGGTCAGTTACATCGCATTTACCTCCAATAAGACATAAGTCCGTGTAGCGTTTGTTGTTGTTGATATTATTATGCTGTTTCTTTCTCAATATAATAAAATATAAATGCAGTCGTATTCGACGTTGTTTTAATATTTATAAAAGTCCCTATTTTATAAAATGTATATAATATTCTACCCTTACGACAAAAGTTTAAAGTTTAATTAAGTTTAGAATTATGTATAAGCATAACGATTTACAACGGACATTTAGACTTAG
>JAXHOI010000022.1:0-84265 GCA_034519505.1 Sphingobium sp.
ACGCCTCGATTGCGCTGCCCAAGCGTTTAAAGGATGCAAAAGCGCGCCGTTCGCTCGAAAGTGCTCTTGCGCAGACCCTTCGTCACGTTCAGGCGGCGGTCGGCGACTGGCGCGCGATGCAGGCGGCGCTCGACGACGATATCGCGAAGCTGCCCGAAGGCGAAGGCGCGGCCCTGCTGCAGTGGTTCCGGATGGGCAATCTGACCCAGCTTGGGCACCAAATCCGGCACCGCGACGGCAGCGGTGCGGGGTGGCCTGGGTATTCGCAGCCCAACGCCACCGCAGCCGATCCTCTGTTGTCTGATCGTCACGAGCGATGCCGCGATCGAATGGCTCGAAAATGGCGGACGACGCGCCGCTGTTGCTGAAGTCGAATCTGATCTCGACCGTGCACCGCGCCGTACCGCTCGACCTCGTCGTGGTGCCGGTGATGGAGGATGGAAAGCTGACCGGTTTGTCGATCCATGCGGCCTCTTGACCAGCGCCGCCTTGGCCGCGCCGCCCGAAAAGGTGCCGGTGCTGCGCGCCGCCTTGAACGGCGATGAAGGCCAAGTTCGGGTTTGCCGAGGCAAGCCATGCCGGCAAGGCGCTGACGCACGCGCGACCGCGCTTCCGCACGATCTGGTGATCGCGTTCGCACCCGATGCGCTGGAGGATCTGGCGCTGACCGCGATGAGCCTTGCGGATCGGCCGCGGCCTGCGCTCGTACTAGTCCAGTCGGCGCTCGAGCGGCACCTATATGGGTTTGTCTGGCTGCCACGGGATGAGGTTTCCACGAGCCGCCGCGCGTCGATTCAGAACATGCTGGCCGAAGCGGCGAACGCAGCAGTCCTTAACTGGTCGATGAGCATGGATGAAGGCGAGGTCGCTATGATCCGTATCTCGCTGGATGTGCGCGAGGGCCTGAAGCCCGACGCCGCACCGCTTGACCGCCGTGTTGAAGGGGATGGTGCGCGGCTGGGTGTCGGGCTGTGGAGGCCGCGTTGGCGAGACGTGGCCGCCGTATCGCGCCACCCGCGCTGGCGCAGGGCTATGCCCCATTCTGCCGCAGAACTATCGCGCGAAACAACCAGCACGCCGCGGAGCGCCGCAGGCGAGGATTCTGGCAAATCGCACCACCTTGAACGATGCGAGATGATCGCGCCGTCCGTCTGTTCCGGCTGACTCGATGGCCCGATCCGGGTTGCGAGCTGAAGATTTGACAGCTGGGTAGCATGCCCTTGCGCTGTCGGACGCTGTGCTGGCGCTGGAGAATTTTTGGCTTCCTCGTGATCGGCGAGAACAGCGCCGCAATGGATGGCGGCGAACTGGTGCCATGTGCAGATGTTCGTCCTTGAACCCGCCGCACAGCAAGCGAGGCGAGCGGCGTGATCCTGGAGGGCGCCGATGTGGTGGATGGAGGCGTATCGCGCGCGTGCTGGAAGGGCGCGGCCGAAAACGACCGCTTCAACGCCCTGATCGTCGAGCGGCGCGATGCGGCCCGAAGCGATGCCGCCGTGCTGCCGCGCGCTTCTATCGGTACGGCCTGCGCCAGGGCGGGAGCCCCTATGGCCTGACAACTTTGGTTGAGGCACTGCGGCGCCGAGAGCGTCATCGCACGCGATCTGATTGCGCGGTTCAGGGCGATGCCACCACCCCAAGGCAGGGGAAAGGTCGCGACGGAGGCAATGCGCTCAGGCGAAGAGCGGGCTATCGACGCGGGGCTCGAGAACGGTCTCACCGCTCGACGAAGACCGTATCCTGTGCGCCTGATGCGTAGCCGATCGATTCAGGCGACGCTGCGCACCAACGCCTTTGCCACCGCTGCGCCGCCGAAGCGTCCTGGCCGTTCAAGCTCGACCAGCGCACTAAATACCGGGGCTTCCCGCGCCGGTGCCGTGGCGTGAAGTGTGGGTCTATTCGCCGCGCGTCGAGGGTATCCACCTGCGCGCCGGCCCGGTTGCGCGTGGCGGCTTGCGCTGGTCCGATCGTCGCGACGACTTCCGCACCGAGATTCTGGGGCTGATGAAGGCGCAGCGCGTCAAGAACGCGGTGATCGTGCCGACCGGCGCGAAGGGCGGCTTCTATCCCAAGCAGCTTCCCAATCCCGCGCTGGACCGCGATGCGTGGCTCGCGGAAGGCACCGAAAGCTACCGGATCTTCATCCGCTCTTTGCTGTCGATCACCGACAATATCGTGCAGGGCAAGGTCGTGCATCCCGAGGGCGTGACGATCCATGACGGCGACGATCCCTATTTCGTGGTCGCCGCCGACAAGGGCACAGCTACGTTCAGCGACGTCGCGAACGCGCTGGCGCTGGAGCGCGGCTACTGGCTCGGCGACGCGTTCGCCTCCGGTGGCTCGGTCGGCTATGACCACAAGACGATGGGGATCACCGCCAAGGGTGCGTGGCTCAGCGTCCAGCGTCACTTCGCCGAACGCGGGCTCGACGTGCAGAGCGAGAGCATCACCGTCGTCGGCTGCGGCGATATGTCGGGCGACGTCTTCGGCAACGGCATGCTGCTGTCGAAGACGCTGAAGCTCATCGCGGCGTTCGACCATCGCCACATCTTCCTCGATCCCGATCCCGATCCGGCGGCAAGCTGGGAAGAGCGCAACCGGATGTTCGCCCTGCCGCGGTCGAGCTGGGCGGACTACGACGCAAGCCTGATCTCCAAGGGCGGCGGCGTGTTCGCGCGCACCGAGAAGAGTCGATCAAGTTGACGCCCGCAGGTGCAGGCGCTGCTGGGCATCGACGGCCAGCGAGATGGAGCCCGGTGCGCTGATCTCCGCGATCCTCAAGGCGCCGGCGGACCTGCTGTGGTTCGGCGGCATCGGCACCTATGTGAAGGCGGCGTCCGAGGCGAACGTCGAGGTCGGCGATCCCGCCAACGATCGTCTCCGCGTCAATGCCGAGGATCTGCGCGTGATCGCGATCGGCGAAGGCGCCAACCTGGGCGTCACGCAAGCGGCGCGCATCGCCTTCTCGGCGCGGGGCGGGCGGATCAACACCGACTTCATCGACAATTCGGCGGGCGTCGATTGCTCGGATAACGAGGTGAACATCAAGATCGCGCTCAACCGCGAGATGATCGAAGGGCGCCTCGGGTACGAGGATCGCAATACGCTGCTCGCCAGCATGACCGATGACGTCGCGCATCTGGTGCTGGAGGATAACCGCCTCCAGACGCTCGGCGCTGTCCATCGCCGAGGCAGACGGCGCGGTCGCGGTGCCGAGCTATGTCCGCGTGATCGAGATCTTCGAGGGCGCTGGTCGGCTGGACCGTCAGGTGGAAGGGCTGGCGGGCAATCAGGAACTGCTGCGCCGCGCACAGGAAGGGCATGGCCTGACGCGCCCCGAACTGGCGGTGCTGCTGGCGACCGCCAAGCTGGCGCTGCAGGATGCGATCGAGCATAGCGATATCGCCAAGGACGATGCGCTCAAGCCCGACCTGCACGCCGCCTTCCCCGCGGCGATGCGCGAGCGCTTCGAGACGGCGATCGACGAGCATCGCCTGCGCGGCGAGATCGTCGCGACCAAGCTCGCCAACCGCATCGTCAATCGTCTGGGCATCATTCACCCCTTCGCCCTGGCGGAGGAGGAAGGCTGCTCGCTGGGCGATCTCGCCTCGGCCTTCGTTATTGCAGAGCGCCTGTTCGACGTGCGCAGGCTTTGGGACGCCATGGACGCGACGGCCATGCCCGAAGCGGCGCGACTTGGCCTGCTGGGCCAGATCGCGCGCGGCATGCGTGCGCAGATTGCCGACATTCTGCGCAACCTGCCGGTCGGGACGATGCCGGATGCGGGCGTCAAGGCACTGGAGAAGGGCGTCGGCGCGCTGGCCGAGAAGGTGAAGGCGCTGTTGCCCGAAGAAGCGGCGCGCCGGGTTGCGGGCATTCGCGACCAATTGGCGGCACAAGGGGCGCCGGCCGAGATCGCCGAGCGCGTTTTGGGCCTCGTCGAACTGGATGGTGCCGTGGGGCTGGCGCTTCTGTCAGGCAAGCTGGGCGTGGATGAGATTGCCGTGACAAAGGCCTTTACCCGGCTGGGTGAGGAGCTGGGTATCGATTGGGTGCAATCGGCCGCATCGCGCGCCGATCCTGCCGATCCATGGGATCGCTTGCTGATGTCGGGCGTCGCGCGCGACATGCAGCAGGTGCGCCTGGATTTCCTGGCGCATGCGAAAAAGGATGCGGATGCGCATGTGACGGCGTGGCTGAACCGTCAGGCCGCGCGGATCACGCAATTCAGGGCGCTGGTCGCCCGCGCCCGCGCGGCGGCGGCGCCCAGCACCGCCATGCTGGCCGAACTCGCCAGCCAGGCGAGGGGCTTGTTGGCGCGCTGAAGTCCGTAGGGCGAGAACGAAGGCCCGCGTCCTGCAATCAGGGCGCGGGCCTTCATTTTTGGCCTTCTCTCAGACTGCTGTAGCCTTCTTTGCTTTCTGTCGGGCAGCCAGTTCTCCGCGCCAGCCCCGCGCGCGCCACCACATGATGACGCCGGTCACGGCCAGCGTCGTCGGCAGAACACCGCCCAGGAAAATGATGACTTGCCACACGGCGCCCATGCCGGTGCCGTCGTGGATGCGCCGCATCAGGCGGGCGGTGGTTTCGGGTTGCTGCGGGCGCTCCTTCGCCGCCTTTGCCATGCCGCTCGCGTCGTCCACCGTGACGCTGGCGGGCTTCGTCTTGCCGGCATAGGACAGCGTCCATTCCGGCTTCTGATCGGTCGGCCATTCGATGGCCTGCACCGCGCCGGGATTGAGCGTAGCGGCGCTCTTTACGACCCTATCGATGCTTTGCGCACGGTTAGCCAGCGGCTGGGCGCGCATGCGGGCCATCATCGCCTGCGGACCGCCCGCAGACTTCGTACGGACATCCCCTGAAATCGCCCCGAAGAAGCTGGGGAAGCTGATCCAGACACCGGTCAGTGACAGGACGAACAACGGCAAGGCGATCCAGAAGCCGAACTGATGGTGTAGATTGGTGTCCACATTGCGGTGCCGTTTCCAGCGAAAGGCGCGGGCCAGGCTGCCGGCGGTCGGCCACCAGAGCCACAGGCCGCTGACCGAGCTGATCAGCATCGCGACACCGATCCAGCCGACGATCTGGCGGCCGATACCCGGCACCATCAGATTACCGTGCAGATTGTGGAGTACGCGCACCAACCCTTCATTGCTGCCGGCGCTGTCCAGCACCTTCCCCGTGGGCGGATCGATCCACACCAGCGTGCGGACCGGCCTGCCGCGCTGTTGCGTTTTGGGTGCCGGGCGGGCGGCGGTTACGATGACCGGCTCGCCGGCCTTCATCTGGATGGAGGCGATGCGTTCGCCCGGCTTCAAAACGCTGGCGGCGGCTTGCGCATAGGCGGCGGGCGACAGCTGCGCTTCTGTTCCGCTGATAGCGAAACGCTGTGGGTTGACGGCCTCATCCAGCGCGTCGTGCCAGACGAGGGCGAAGCCCGAAACGCACAGCGGAATGATCAGGATCGCCAGCAACAGCCCGATCCACTTGTGAAACTGAAACCAGATATTCCTGAGTGCGATCTTGGTCATGTGCTGCCCCATGCTCTTCGGCTGTCGTTCATACATATGTTCCCCCGCGATACGCCAACAGGGAATATCGCGGGGGCTATATGCTCGACGGCGGGACAGAACAGCCGAGGTAGGGAGGGGGGCAAGGCCCGCCCCGCGCCGAGCGGAATAGGATCAGAAGCTGTAGAACAAGCTGGCGCGCACCGCCCGTCCCTCGCCGGGCGTGGCCCAACCGCCGCTGATGATGCCGGTCGTCGCGTTGATGTTGTTACGGATGCCGGTGAAATATTTCTCGTTGAACAGGTTCTGCACGTTGAGCTGAGCGGTCAACCCGTTGGCGAAAGCATAGGACACGAACAGACGCTGCGTGATGTAGTCATCCGACCGGAACTGGCGTCGGCCCAGGAAGGTGCGCTGGTTGAGTGCGAAGCTGCCCTGATAAGTAAGGCCATAGCCAAGCTCTAGGCCGGAGGGGAGCTTGTAGCTGGTAAACAGGCTGCCCGAATGCTTGGGCGTCTGCACCAGTTCGTCTCCCGCGAGAGGGTCGGCGATCACGACGGTGCCGGCCGCATTTGCATTGGCGCAGGCGACGCTGGGATTGGCCCGGCAGAAATCGGAAACGCCCTGCACGATCTTGCTGTTGAGGTAGGTATAGTTGGCGAAAATCGTCCAGCGCGGCGTGATGTTGCCGGTCGCCCCCAACGCCACGCCGTCGACCCGCGAATGGCCGTCGAGCACCTGAAGCGAGGCGGGAAGCGAAGGGTCGTTGGACGACACCCGATAGTTGCTGCGTTCGTTCCGGAACAATGCTGCCGTCAGCAACAGGTGATTGTCCATCACATTCGCCTTGACGCCAATTTCGTAATTCTTGGCGGTTTCCGGCGCGACTGCACAGGGATTGGCGGCGGTGTTGCTGGCCAGCGTGCCGCAGCCCAGCCGCACCGTTGCCGAGGATGGGGTCCGGGCATTACCATATGCGGCATAAAGGCTGATGCTCTCGACCGGCTTGTACACGGCGCCGATACGATAGCTGAACAGGGTCTCGCTACTCTGCTGCGCGCGCAGTTGAAGGTCGGTCAGCGCCGTGGCTCCTGGCGTCGACACGGGGATCGCCTGGAACACGGCCTTGTTCCGCTCGTAGCGCAGGCCGCCGTTCAGTTCGAAGTGCGGACCAAATTCGATCGTGTCGAACAGGAAACCGGCGATGTTCGTGCTGCTGCCCTTGTTGCGCGTCGTCACCGTATAATTGATCGGGCCGCTGTAGGTCGTATCGGGGTGCGTGAGCGGCAGGATGGGCAAGGCTACGGCCGTGCCATCCGGGTTGCGCGGCAAGGAAGCAGTCTCGATGAAGTAATCTTCGCGGGTGTAGGCCCAGCCGGCAACCAGTATGTTGCGCGTACCGCCCTCTTGCCCGTGCGTGAAACGCAATGTCATCTGATTGTAGAAAAGGTCGTTCTGCTGGTCGCGCACCAGTCCGCGCGGGCCGGAGGGCAGATACTGCCCAGCGGTCAACGTATTGGGGCAGGCGGCGCGGGTGGTGACGCCGGGTGCCGTCGTGACCGGTTGTAATCCGTCGGCAAGGCAGAATGTGCCCTGCGGCGCGCTCGTCTGGCTATATTGCCGCACCCACTGATATCGGGTGAGGTTGGTCACGCTGACGTCATCGCTGAACTGATGGCGGAACGTCGCGGTCAGGCGGTCCAGCACCGTCTTCTGCTCGTCCAGATTGACAATGCCGTAATAATCGCTGCGGTCGATACCGGGCAGCAGTCCGCCCAACACCTCGTTCTTGAAATAGGGCACGCCGTAGATCGGCGTGTTGTCGTCCTTTTGATGGACATAGGCGAGGGTCAGGCTGGTCGGGCTGTCGACGCCAATCGTCAGTGCCGGCGCGACGCCCCAACGCTTGTACTTCTCCACGTCGCGGTCCACCACGCCATTTTCATGGTAGACGGCGTTCAGGCGGAATGCGATCGTATCATTAAACCGCCAATTGCTGTCCACTGCTCCGCGATAATAATTGTCGTTGCCGATGCCACCCTCGATAATGGTCAGGTCATGGCCCTGCGGGGCTTTCGTGACCATGTTGATGGTGCCGCCGACCGATCCCGATCCGTTGAAGACCGAATTGGCACCGTTATAGACTTCGATCTGCTGCGTGTTGAACGGGTCGGTGCGGCTATATTGCGCGCTGTCGCGCACGCCATCCAGCGTGATGTCGTTATTGGCGGAATAGCCGCGCAGGTTGATGCTGTCGCCATATCCGCCGCCGCCTTCGCCCGCGCCAAAGGTGATGCCCGGCACGGTCGCCAAAACGTCGCGCAGGGTCAGTAGATTCTGTTTCCGGATGGTCTGGTCCGACACCACCGTTACCGTCTGCGGCGTATCCTGGAGGGGCTGGGTCGCCTTTTCTCCCGTCAGCTGGCCTTCCTCGATCCGCTGGCCATCGACGATGATGCTGGCATGCTGTTCCGCGTCGTTGATGGGTGCTTCGGGGCCAGGCGCGGCGGCCAGCGCGGCCGATGACATGAGGCTGCCGAAGCAGGAAAGCGCCAGAAATGCGGACGATCCGGCCTTGGGATGGGCGGAAGGCATGAACATCAGTCCCCTTGCTGCGACGGTAAGATCCGCCTGTTGAAGGGGCTGTTATTGAGAATCTTTATCAGAGTCAACGATATTGATAATCGTTCGCAACTTAATCAGGTGAGGGGGCCTGTCGCCTTGCGAACAACCACAGCCGGATGGCCGCCGCCAGGCCTGGTGGGTCCTCTACCGCCGTGCGCTCCACGTCGATCCGGGCGATCAATGCGTTGATTGGCAGCGCTTCCTCTGCGGCTGCCTGTCGCAACGCCACCCAGAAAGCCGGTTCAAGACTGATCGACGTCTGATGGCCGGCAATGGTGACGGATCGTTTTGCCGGCGGTGCGTAGGAGCAATCGAAAGGCGCCGGGTCGGTCATGGCGGCATATTAACGCCTGCGGCCCATGATGGGCAATTGCGACTTGCCCTCTAATAATTCCATTGAAGCTGAGTGCGGATCAAATCGCCCTCGGCCCGACCGGCACGGCGCTCGTCCGCCTCCGCACGCTTCATGCGGGCATAAGCGACGGTCAGTTCCAGCGCCTTGATGGGTTGCCATTCAAGGCCCAGTTCGATCTCGTCAGTTTCCAGCCGAGGGGCGTTCACCGCCGCCTTCCACCCGCCGCGATAGCGTTGCCAACGGCCATAGGGATAGAATGTGCCCAGGCGCTTGTCCTGCAACCGGTACATGGCCTGCACGTATCCGCCGCTCAGATTGTCGGTCTCGATCCGCTGAGCCAGCGGGTCGAATTCCGGTCCCTTGCCCCATGTCCATTCCGCCTGGATGCCAAACGGTTGGGGATAGAGGATGGCGTGCACGCCATAATGATCGTCTTTGAAGGAGGTGGTACTGACGCCGCCGGTCCGCACTTCCGGCTTGATCCGATTGATGACGGCGGAGCCACCCAGTTCGAAGACCTGACCTTCAAAAACGCTGCCCAGCCCATCCAGCGCAAATGGCCATGTGGCCAGCGCCACCTTCATCAGATTTTCGTTTTGCTCTGACCGATTGGTGCCCTGGCCGTTGAATATACCGACACCGAACGCCCCGTAATTGCCGAACAGCTTCTGCCCGTCCTTGCTCAGCCGGTCCCAGATCGCCTGGACATGGGCCGGCGTGTAATAAGCCGCGATGCCAATGTCCCGCTCACCCGGAATTGCGCTGTTGATCGCGTCGCTGCGGTCGAGGGTAAGACGGTTCGACGACGACTGAAGATTTTCCCAGCCGAACGGCACCTTCATCTGGCCGAAACGCAGGCGAACATGGTGGCCCTTGTCAGGAAAATAGTCGACATAGGCATCGCGCAACTGGCCGAAGCCTTCACGCCGTTCGGTGCCCGACTGGTTGTTGACGGCCGATGCGAAATCGGATTGCAGATAGATCGACACATTGTCGGTCACATCGCCCTGTAACACCAGCCGCGCGCGCCGCAATGAAAAGCCGCCCCGATCGGAGATCGCGCTGTCATGCACGGACCGAAGTCGGGATATGCCGGCAGGGGCCGTCTTGTCGCCCGAAAGAAACGCATTGTAGCGCATCTGGGTATAGCCGCGGAACGTCAGCCGCTCGTACCAATGCTTGGCAGGGTTCGTTGCCGCTGTCACCACAGGGGTGGGCGCACTTGCGACCGCTGGCGCAGATTGAGATATGGCGAGGGTCGACGCGGCCGGGGGAGCGATCGGAGCATTGGCTTCGCCAGCAGGTGATACGGGCCGCGTGCCCAACGCGGCGGTAAGAGCCTGGACCTGTGCCTTCAGGTCGTTGATTTGCTGCTGAAGCTCCTGAACGCTTTGCGCGCGGGCAGTGCAGGGCGAAAGCATGAGGGCAGCTGTCGCAACACCCAGCTTGCAAATCTGTAATCGACCCATGACATCGCTCCTCCGATGCGGCGGGCAACTATTTCACTTCAGTGACAGTTATGTGACAAACCATGAATTTTGTGACATTGAGATGACGGAAATGTTTCAGCGGTCTCGCGCTTGGCGTGGTCAGGAAAGTTCAGGATGAAAAAAGCCGGCCTAGAATAAAGGCCGGCTTTCAATGGCTTTTTCAGCTTTGTGCAATATTCAATACATGTGCTGACCGCCGTTGATCGACATGGTCGATCCTGTCACAAATCCCGCGTCCTCGCTGCATAGGAAGGCGACGGCGCGTGCGATCTCCTGGGCTTGGCCGAGGCGACCGACCGGGATTTTCGCCACGATCTTTTCCAAAACCGCTGCCGGAACCGCCGCCACCATATCGGTGTCGATATAGCCCGGCGCGATCGCATTGACCGTCACGCCGTACTTTGCGCCTTCCTGCGCCAATGCCTTGGTAAAACCGTGGATGCCCGACTTCGCCGCCGCATAGTTCACCTGGCCATATTGCCCGGCCTGACCGTTGATCGAGCCGATATTCACAATCCGTCCCCAGCCACGCTCGCGCATGCCGCTGAACGTGGCCTTCGCCATGTTGAAGCAGCCGCCCAGATTGATGCGCATGACTTCGTTCCAGTCATCGAAGCTCATTTTCGCCAGCACGCCATCGCGCGTCACCCCGGCATTGTTCACGACGACGTCGATCGCGCCGAACTCGTCAGCTACCTTCGCGCATCCGTCGATGCATGCCTGATGATCGCCAACGTCCCACTTGCGCGCGGCAATGCCGGTGGCATTGGCAAAAGCCTGTGCCTTTTCATCATTGCCTGCATAATTGGCGACGACGGTCATGCCCATATCCCGCAGCGCCACGCTGATGGCTTCGCCAATGCCGCGCGTCCCGCCGGTGACGATTGCTACTCGTGCCATTCCTGCCTCTCCCTGTATCAAGGTTCACTCGATTGCTAATCAATTGAACCGCCGAGCGGAAGGGGGACAAAGGATCAAAAATTCTCCCAGCCGGACAGCTCTCGTTCAAGCAGCACATGCAGCATCGCGACGGATTCGTCGGAGGCATTGAGGCACTCCAGTGCCGCGAACGCCTCACCGCCAGCCTCCATGAAGCTTTCGCGCCCTTGCATCGCAATTTCCTCCAGCGTTTCGATACAATCGGCGGAAAAACCGGGCATCACCACGGCGACCTTGCGCACGCCTTGCTTCGGCAGTGCAGCAAGCGTAAGATCGGTGGCCGGTTCCAGCCATTTGTCGGGTCCGAACCGCGATTGGAAGGTGGTGCGCACCTCTCGACCCAAAGCGTCCTGCAACAGATTCGCGGTTTCCAGGCACTGATAATAATAGGGATCGCCCTTCGCCGTGGTGCGCTTTGGCATGCCGTGGAAGCTGGCGACGATCAGGTCGGGGGCGAACGCAAGCGTCGCCAGTTGCCGCTCAATCGAGCTTTTCAGCGCTTCGACATGGATCGGGTCGCGCCAATAGGGCGGCAATGTGCGAATGGCCGGCTGGACCCGACGGCGGGCGATGGCCGCGAACAGGGCGTCGTGTGCGCTCGCCGTCGTCGCCGCACAATATTGCGGATAGAGCGGCGCGAAGAGGATCCGGTTGCACCCCTGCGCGATCAACGCCTCCAGCCGGCTCTCGACCGATGGATTGCCATAGCGCATCGCCCAGTCGACAATGACGTTGTTGCCGAACATCCCCTCTAATCGCCGGGCGGTGTCGCGTGTGATGGTGGCAAGTGGCGAGCCTTCCGCGCCCCAGACCTGCGCGTAGGCATGGGCCGATTTGCGCGGCCGGACATTCAGGATGACCCCGCGTAATATGGGTTGCCAGACCAGCTGTGGAATTTCGACGACCCGCGGATCGGACAGGAACTGGCGCAGATAACGCTTCACCGCTTTGGGTTCGGCCGCATCGGGCGTGCCCAGGTTAACGATCAGCATACCGATCCGACCGGGTGCTGCATCTATGGCGGTCATCATATATCTCCAAGCAGCGGCAGGGACCGAAGGCGCTGGCCCGTCAGGCTGTGCAGGGCGTTGGCAATGGCCGGCGCAATTGCGGGCACGCCGATTTCCCCGATCCCACCCACCGGCGCGTTGCTGGCGATCAGTTCGACGGTGAGGTCGGGCACCTCGGCCAGACGGGGTAAGCCGGTTTCGCCCATGCGCATGGTGGTGGGCAAAGCGTTCTGATAGCCGCCGGCCGTCCCCATCGCGCTGGCCAGACCGAAAATCAGCCCGCCCTCGATCTGTTGGCGGGCGATGTCCGGATTGACCTGATCGCCGCAATCGGCGGCCGCCACGATCCGCTTGACCGCAAGCTTTCCGCCCGAAAGTCCCGCCTCCACCATCACGGCGATATAGCTGCCTGACATCATGTGGCATGCGATTCCTTGCCCGCCCCCGGCCACCCCGCCGTTCCAACCGCCAAGCGCCGCCGCCGTCGTCAGGCAGCGGGCGAGGCGCGGTTGGCCGCCCAGCATCTGGATCCGGAACGACATGGGTTCGATCCCGGCGATGCTGGCCAGTTCGTCAATGAAGCTTTCGGTGAAAAAGGCCGTGTAGCTATCGGCGTTGCCGCGCCACCCCCCCGTCGGCAGGCCGATATCGGCGGGATAATGATCGACGACCAGATTTTCGATCGCGTAGGGCGGCACCCCGCCAGAAACGGCGCGTCGATCCGCCTTTTTGGCGGCCCCCGATGATGCCTGAAGCGGTTCTTCTCCATCGGCGATGCGCGCCCATGTTTCGGCAAGCGCCGATGGCGCGGCAACCTTCAATGACCAGCCCCGGATCACGCCGCCCCGGCCCAGGCGCGCGGCCATCCGGGCATGCGCTGGCGGGCGTGGCCGGTCCTGAATGATGTCCTCCGCGCGCGACCACATCAGTTGGACTGGCCGTTTCACGTCGCGAGCGATCAGCGCGGCCTGCACGCCCGCTTCGTGGTCCAGCTTGCGGTCGAACGACCCGCCCGCCATCATGGAATAGAGCGTGACGGCGCTTTCGGGCATCCCCAACGCCTGGGCAACGGCGTTGCGAGCGAAGGTCGGAGCCTGACTTGGGATCCAGACCTCCGCCCCTTCGTCAGTGACGCGGGCGGTTGCGACCATGGGTTCCAGGGCGAGGTGAAGCGCTGGGGCGACCTGAAATTCACTGGCGTGAATGCCCGCGCCATCGAACACGGACTTGAGGTCGCCGCGCGAATAGAGCCGACGGGCCGCCGATCCGTCGAACGCCTTTTCCAGCGCCGCCTCGATCCGGCCGCTGTGGATCAGGACACCTTCGACATCGAATACCGGGTCCAGCGCATCCAGCGCCTTGTTCGCCGCCCACCAGTTCGTGCCGCAGACGGCCACCCACCGATCGGTTTGCACGATCTTGACGAAGCCCTGAACCTTGCGGGCTTCCGCTTCCTTGATGCTTTTCAGGCGCGCATTGCCCACCGGCCCCTGACGGATGGAGGCGAAGACCATGTCAGGCAGGCGCACGTCGGCGGCATAGTTGGCCGACCCGTCCACTTTCGCCGGGGTGTCGAGCCGGGGCAGGTCCTGCCCCGCGAGCCGGCCCTCGCTATTCTGGCGCAATGGCAGGATGTCGGGCAGATCGAAGCGTACCGCTTCCTCGATCAGTTCGCCGATCTTGTAGCGGCGCTTGTCACCATCGGTGACGAGGCCGTCGACAATGTCGCAGCTCTCCCACGGGACGTCCCAGCGTGCGGCCGCCGCCTTGCACAGCAGAACGCGCGCCGCCGCCCCGGCCTGCTGGAAGAGGGGGCCGAACATGCGAGCGGAGGTCGAACCGGCCGTCAACATGATCGCGTTGCGCACGGCATATTCGCGCAGGACATAATCGCCCGCCCGTCCGGCCAGTTGGGCCGCGTCGCCCGCCCGCCATTCCTCGAACAGCAGGCTGTTGGCATATAGCGGCCCTATCGGTGCGGGCTGTACCGCCACCGTGCGCCAGTCAGCGCCCAGTTCGTCGGCCAGGATCTGCGGCAGGATGGTGAAGCTGCCCTGTCCCAGTTCCGCCTGCGGCACGACGGCGATGATCTGACCTGCGCGGTCGATCTTCAGATAGGCACCGAACAACTGTTCGTCGGCGCGCGTGTCGAGGTTCGGCGTGTAATGGCGCGGCCAAAGCCCCCAGGCGAGGATCAGTCCGCCGCCCGCCGCGGCGCCCACCAGTAGCGACCGCCGGCTGATCTGCGCGCTGAAAGCCGTCAATGCCTGTCCTCACCCAATCACCGGAAAGCCAATGCCAGTGCTGATAGTGGCGCGCCGGCCATAGGGGAAGGGGGCCGATGGGGAAGGGGGCTGAGGACGTCGGGCGGGAAGGTTTAAAGGGCCGAATCGACCCCTGCGACGCCTAGCCTGGGCAACTCGACCGCCGGGCAACGGTCCATCACGACTTTCAGCCCGGCAGCTTCTGCCCGTGCGGCGGCTGCCGGATTGACGACACCCAGCTGCATCCAGACCGACTTCGCTCCAGCCGTGATCGCGGCGTCCACCGCTTCGTCCACGGCATCGCTACGGCGGAAGATGTCGACCATGTCGATAGGCACGCCGATGTCGGACAGGCGATCCCATACAAACTCGCCATGGACATGTTCGCCGGCGATCTGCGGGTTCACCGGCAGCACGCGATAGCCATGCGCCTGAAGGCTCTGCATCACGCCATAGCTTGGGCGGTCGGGGCGATCGGACAGGCCAATGATCGCGATGCTGCGGGTTTCACGCAGCAAAGCTGCAATGTCTTCGTCAGATGTCAGCGGCATGGGGAAGCCTCCTTGGTCGCGGATCAATCCTTGCCCAACGGCGGGTCTGTCGGTCCGGTTCCCTTAGCGAGCCTGCCCGGTCAGCCAGCTCGCAACCGCATGGGCAAGATCAAGGAAAATGCCGGCAATCTCGTCGCCGCCCGCTGCCGGGGGCGTTCCATCGTCGGATGCCTTGCGGATTTGCGCGTCGAGCGGAATGCGGCCCAGAAAGGGCAGGCCCAGTTCTTCCGCCGCATCTTCCGCCCCACCGGCGCCGAACGGGTCCGACACCTCGCCGCAATGGGGGCAGATATAGCCCGCCATATTTTCGATCAGGCCGATCAGCGGCACATTCGACTTTTCGAACAGGTCGACGGCGCGCGCTGCGTCGATCAGGGCCAGATCCTGCGGCGTGGAAACGATGACGACACCGGCGGGCTTGTGCTTCTGCACCATCGATAGCTGAACGTCGCCTGTGCCCGGCGGCATGTCGACGATCAGCACTTGCGTGTCGCCCCAGTCCGCGTCGATCAGCTGGCCCAGCGCGTTGGATGCCATCGGCCCGCGCCACGCGATCGCTTGGCCCGGATCGGATAGATTGCCCATCGACAGCAGTGGAATGCCGGCGGCATTAGGAACCGGGATCAGCTGCTTTTCCTGCGCCTGCGGTCGCTTGCCCTCGACGCCCAGCAGTCGCGCCTGCGACGGGCCGTAAATGTCCGCATCGACAAGCCCGACGCGATGGCCCAGGCGACTGAGCGCGACGGCGAGGTTGGTCGACACGGTGGATTTGCCGACGCCGCCCTTGCCCGATGCAACGGCGATCAGCAGCGGCCCGGCTTTGGGCGGCGGCGGGGCCGCCCGCTCGGCGGTCATCGCAACACGTACGTCGCTGATCCCAGGCTGCCGCTTCCCGGCACCGCGCACCGCAAGCCCCAGCACATCGCGCTCCGCATCGGAAAGGCCGGTCACGTCGAGGACGAGGCTGACGACGCCTTCCTTCAGCTTGACGGCGGATGCGCGCCCCTTCGCAGCGGCGGTTATGGCGTCCATCAGGGCGGCGGGCGGCGCTTCGTTTGTCGACATCTGTGCGCCCCTAATAGGATTATCGGGTAAAGGCACTGTTTTTCGTGCCCGCGCCTACCTATAGAAGGGGCATGATCGATCTGAAAGGTTGGCGCGCCGCAATGGGAAGCGCCATGGCACAAGGCCCGTGGGGCGGTTCCGGCAATGATACGCCCGGTGGTGATGAAGGCGGCAATGCCGGTTCTTCCGACGGTGGCTCGGGGGGCGGTCCGCGCAATCCGTGGAGCCGTCCGACCGGCGGGTCGGGTGGCGGATCGGGCGGCGGTGGCCGCGGCCCCGACCGTGGCCCCTCGGCCATTGAGGAACTGCTGCGTCGCAGTCGCCAGAGCTGGAACGGTATTCCGCAGCGGCCGGGTGGCAAGCCGCTGTGGCTGATCGCGGTCGGGATCGTCCTGCTGTTGTGGGTTGCTCTGACAAGCGTGCATCGTATCGGGCCGCAGGAACGCGGGATCGTGACGTTCTTTGGCAAATATAGCCGCCTGCTGCCGCCCGGCATCGGCCTTACCTTGCCGGCGCCTATGGAGACGGTGGAAACCATCGATGTGGAGGAAATTCGTACCATCGACATCGGGTCGACCAGCGCGAACTCCGAAAATCTGATGCTGACCGGCGACCAGAATATCGTCGATCTCGCCTATTCGGTGCGCTGGAACATCCGCGATCCGCAGCTTTTCCGATTTCAGCTTGCCGATCCGGAAAAGACGATCAGCGAAGTCGCCGAAAGCGCCATGCGCTCGGTCGTCGCCAGCGTGACGCTGGACGATGCGCTGGGCGCGGGGCGTGACAGCATCGGCCAGCAGGTCGAGCAGCGGATGCAGGCGATCCTCGACGCTTACCGCTCCGGCGTTCGGGTGCAGGGCGTCGCGATCAAGCAGGCCGATCCGCCGGCCGCCGTGAACGATGCGTTCAAGGAAGTGTCGGCGGCGCAGCAGACGGCGCAGACCTATCTTAACGAGGCGCGCAATTACTCGCAGCAGCTCACCGCCCGGGCGCAGGGCGAGGCGGCCTCTTTCGACAAGTTCTATGTGCAGTACAAGCTGTCGCCAGACGTTACGCGCCGCCGCCTCTATTACGAAACCATGGAGCAGGTGTTGGCCGGCATCGACAAGACGATCGTGGAGGGGGGCAATGTCCAGACTTATTTGCCGCTGCCCGAAGTGAAGCGTTCGACGAAATCTTCGGCCGCATCTGGCAGCAACAGCAATCCGTCGGAAGGGAGCCGGTGATGCTCGCGCGTAGCCCCATCGCCCTTGCCCTTATCGGCATCGCCGCGCTGATCCTGCTGGGCAGCACGCTTTCGATCGTGCCGGAGACGCAGCAGGGCGTGATCGTCCGCTTCGGCCAGCCGGTTCGGATCGTCAATCGCTATGTCCCCAATGAGGAATATGGCCGCACGGGTGCAGGCCTGATCGCCCGCATTCCCTTTGCCGAGCAGATCGTCTGGATCGACAAGCGCGTCCTGTCCGTCGAGATGGAGCGGCAACAGGTGCTGTCCACCGATCAGCTGAGGCTGCAGGTCGATGCCTTCGCGCGTTACCGCATCGTCGATCCCCTGCGCATGTATATCGCGGCGGGCAATGAGGAGCGGGTGTCCGACGCGCTGCGCCCGATCCTGGGTTCAGCGCTGCGCAACGAACTGGGTAAGCGCCCGTTTGCCGCGCTGCTTAGCCCTGAACGTGGGCAAGTGATGAACAATATCGAGGCGGGCCTCAACCGCGTGGCGCGCCAGTACGGTGCGGAAATCGTCGACGTTCGGATCAAGCGCGCCGACCTTCCCGATGGTGCGCCTCTGGAAAGCGCGTTCCAGCGCATGCAGACGGCACGCAAGCAGGAAGCCGATACGATCCGCGCGCAGGGTGCCAAGCAGGCGCAGATCATCCGCGCGGAAGCAGACGCCGCTGCCGCCAAGATTTATGCCGACAGCTTTGGCAAGGACCCGCAATTCTACGATTTCTACCGGGCGATGCAGGCCTATCGCTATACCTTCGGCCAAGGATCAGGGCAGACGTCCGTGGTCCTGACGCCGGATAACGACTTCCTGCGCCAGTTCCGGGGGAAATAAGGGGTTATTCGCCTGTATTCCCGGCGGCGGCGCCATGTGAGGACAAGTCGCCCAGCGCCGCGCCGGGAACACAGGTCATTCAATATCGGTTAAGGGACGTTCCGGCAGGCCAACCATCCCGCCATGGACCTTTTCCGATCGACGAGACGAGAGGACTGACAAGAGTGCGCTACGCCTATGCCACGACCGCCGCCCTGCTGCTGGGCGGTACAGCAATTGCCATCACGTCCAACCAGCCAGTGGGCGCGCAGACCGCCCAGAATGAAGGGCTGGCCGCCGCGCCGCGCGGCGCGCCGGGCAGCTTCGCCGACATGGTCGAAAAGCTGCAGCCGGCGGTGGTCAACATCTCCACCAAACAGCGCGTGACGGTCGACAATCCCTTTGCCGGCACTCCGTTCGAAGCGTTCGGAGGCGGCGGCCGTACGCAGACGCGCCAGGCCCAGTCGCTGGGGTCGGGCTTTATCATTTCGGCCGACGGCTACATCGTGACGAACAACCACGTCGTGTCCGGCGGCACCGCCAATGCGTCGGTTGACGCCATCACCGTCATCATGCCCGACCGCACCGAATATCCGGCCAAGCTGATCGGTCGCGATCCCACGTCCGACCTGGCAGTGCTGAAGATCGAGACGAGCAAGCCGCTGCCTTTCGTCAAGTTCGGCGACAGCACCCGTGCCCGCGTGGGTGACTGGGTCGTCGCGATCGGCAATCCGTTCGGCATTGGAAGCACCGTCACGGCAGGCATTATTTCCGCCGTGCATCGCAACACGGGCCTGGGATCGGGCGCGGATCGGTTCATTCAGACCGACGCATCGATCAATCAGGGCAATTCCGGCGGCCCGATGTTCGACATGAACGGCAACGTGATCGGCATCAACAGCCAGATCCTGTCGCCATCGGGCGGCAATATTGGCATCGGCTTCGCGATCCCGGCGGAACAGGCCGTGCCGGTCATCGAAACCCTGCGCAAGGGGCAGAATGTCAAGCGCGGCTACCTGGGCGTGCAGATCACCAGCCTTTCCGAGGATCTGGCCGATTCGCTCGGCCTGCCCAAGAACCATGGTGAGTTCGTGGCGGGCGTGGAGCCGGGTCAGGGTGCTGAAAAGGCCGGGATCAAGGCTGGCGACGTGATCCTGAAGGTCAACAATCGCGACGTCACGCCGGATGAGAATCTGTCCTTCATTGTGGCTGGACTGCCCATCGGTTCGCGCGTGCCCATCGATCTGATCCGTGAGGGCAAGCGTATGTCGGTCACCGCCATCGTCGGCGAACGCCCGCCGGAGGATCAGCTCAACCAGTTCTCGCAGAGCGGCGATGATGAGGGTGATTTCGGCAATGGCGATGATGGTGGTCAGAGCAACAAGGGCGGGCAGACTGCGCCGTCGACTTCCACCTCTCAGGATATCGGCATCGCCGCCATCCCGCTGACACCCAGCATCGCCAATCAGGTGGGCGTCAATCCTTCCACTCGCGGCCTTGTCATCACCACCGTCGATCCCTCGACCGACGCTGGGCAGAAGGGCCTGCGGCGCGGCGACGTGATCCTGCAGGCCAATGGTGCGCCGGTTGCGACCGCGGCCGATCTGGCCCGCGCAGTGGCGGCTGCAAAGTCGGCGGGGCGGAACGCCGTGCTGCTGCAGATTCAACGGGGTTCCGGTCGCCCCGGCTTCGTGCCGATCCGCCTGCGCGATAAATAAGTGAAGCAGCCGATGGGCTGACTTGTAGAGGCCCCGTCCTTCTTCGTAGAGAGGGGCGGGGCCTTTTCATTGGCGCTGTGGGAAAGGGATGAAGATGAGCGACGGCATTTTCCTGGGTCTGGGCGACTACGCAAATCCGCCGGGCCAGCAGCAATTCCTGAACCTGCGCCGCGCCAATCGTCATGGCCTGATTGCCGGGGCGACCGGCACCGGCAAGACCGTGACGCTGCAAGGGATTGCGGAAAGCTTTTCCGCCGCCGGCGTGCCGGTGTTCATGGCCGATGTGAAGGGTGACCTTAGCGGTATCGCCATGGCTGGGTCGCCGACCGCAAAGAATGCCGACAAGATGGTGGCGCGCGCGCAGGAAATCGGCCTTGCCGACTATGGCTACAGCGACAATCCGGCGATCTTCTGGGATTTGTTCGGGGCGCAGGGGCATCCGGTCCGCACAACCGTCAGCGAGATGGGGCCGCTGCTCCTTTCCCGCCTGATGGGCCTCAATGAAACGCAGGAAGGCGTCCTGACCATCGCGTTCAAATATGCCGATGAGGAAGGGTTGCTGCTGCTTGATCTGGCTGATCTGCAATCGATGCTCGCCTGGTGCGCGGAAAATGCCGACTCGCTTTCGGCCCGCTACGGCAATGTGACTAAAGCGAGCGTCGGCGCGATCCAACGCCAGCTACTGCAACTCGACAGCCAGGGCGGCAGCGCCTTTTTCGGCGAGCCTGCGCTCGACATCCACGACATGCTGAAAGTCGATGAGAAGGGCCGCGGCTACGTCAACATTCTGGCCGCCGACAAGCTGATGCAGAGCCCGAAGCTTTATGCGACCTTCCTGCTCTGGCTGATGAGCGAATTGTTCGAAACTCTGCCGGAAGTCGGTGACCCGGAAAAGCCGGTGCTGGTCTTCTTCTTTGACGAGGCTCACCTGCTGTTCGACGAACCCAACCCCGCGCTGGAAGACAAGATCGAGCAGGTCGTGCGCCTGATCAGGTCGAAGGGTGTCGGCATCTATTTCATTACTCAAAACCCGGTCGACATTCCCGAAGCGGTGGCGGGGCAGCTGGGTAACCGGGTCCAGCACGCCCTGCGCGCCTTCACGCCGAAGGATCAAAAGGCGATCAAGGCCGCTGCCGATACGTTCCGCATCAACCCCGCGCTTGATGTCGCGACCGCCATCACGGAACTGAAAGTCGGCGAGGCGCTGGTGTCGGTGTTGCAGGAGGATGGTTCGCCCAGCATCGTGCAGCGTACGCTGATCAAGCCGCCACGGTCGCGCGTCGGCCCGCTGGATGCCAAGGAACGGGCGGTGATCCAGTCCATCTCTCCTGCTGCGGGCAAATATGACACGGCGGTCAACCGCGAGTCGGCTTCCGAGATATTGGCGGCACGGGGACAAGCGGCTGCTGCGGCGGCGGAAGCGGCCAAGGCAAAGGCCGAAGCCGACAAGGCCGCCGCTGCTCAGGCGAAGGTAGAGGCCAAGCAGCGAGAGGCGGAACTGAAGGAGCAGGCGCGGCGTGACGCCTCTGCTGCGAAGGAAGCCGCGAAACCCAATGAATGGCAAAAAGCTGTGCAATCCGCCACTCGTTCAGCCGCTTCGTCGGTCGGCCGTCAGGTCGCCAATGAACTGGGGCGCGCGGTGCTCGGCGGGGGAAGCAAGCGGTCTTCATCCGGCGGTATCGCTGGAAAGCTGATCCGCGGCATTCTGGGCAGCCTGTTCAAATAGGGTCAGGTTGCGTCGACATCGGAAAGGTGATCGGTACGTCCCCTGCCTGCCATGGCGAAAGGCGCACCATCGCACGCCCAAATAGCGGGTCTTGAAGCAATGCGTCCAGCCAGCGCTGCAAGGCGGGCAGGGGCTGCGCGTCGAACCATGGGCGATCCACCTCGGCAAACTGGCGCACGAATGGCATGATCGCCATGTCGGCAAGGCCGTGCACCGGTCCGCTCAGCGTAGCTTGAACGTTCAGCCGCGCCTCCAGCGTGGTGAGGAACTCCAAGCCTCTTTCCCTATGCTCCATCGCATCGACGCCATGCCGGTCGGGATATTTATAGCGGTCCAGCGCATGCTTGAACGCACCGTCATTGGCGGCGATCAGATCGGCGTCATCGCCTTGCAGCCAGCGGAGCGGATCATGGCGGCGGAGCGACCAACGCATGATGTCGATGCTCTGGTCGATGACCTGTCCGTCGGCCAGTTGCATCACTGGCACGGTTGCCTTGGGCGATGCGGCGATCAGTTCGGCGGGCTTTGCCGACAGCTTCACCTCGCGGATTTCGCACAGCGTTTCGCTCGCGATCAGGGCGAACCGCGCGCGCATGGCGTAGGGGCAGCGACGGAAGCTGTAGAGGATGGGGAGCCCGGCGGCGCCGTCAGTCGGCATCATCGCCCGCCGCGCGCACCGCGCCGACATGCGGCTCGCCCCGCGCGGCCGCCAGTATCTCCTGCCGGTGCCGCTCGCGATAGCTCGCGCGCTGCGCGTCGGTGCGTTCTCCATGACAGGCCGAACAACTGACGCCTGCCTCATATAGGGGGGAGGTGCGGTCCTGCGCATCGATCGGGCGGCGGCAGGCATGGCATAGTTCATAATTGCCGATGGCAAGGCCATGACCGACCGAAACGCGATGGTCGAACACGAAACACTCGCCCTGCCAAAGGCTATCCTGCGCCGGTACGGTTTCCAGATATTTCAGGATGCCGCCTTGCAGGTGATAGACGTCCTCCACCCCTTCCGATTTCAGGAAGGCGGTGGATTTTTCGCAACGGATGCCGCCGGTGCAGAACATCGCGACTTTCGGCGGCTTGCCATCGCGTTTGGCCAGCAACCGCTCCCGCTCGGCCCGGAACCAGCCGGGAAAATCGCGAAAAGTCGGTGTTTTGGGGTCGATGGCCCCGGCAAACGTACCGATCGCCACTTCATAGTCGTTGCGCGTGTCGATCAGGATCGTGTCGGGATCGGAAATCAGCGCGTTCCAATCCTGCGGCGCAACATAATGGCCCACATCGCTGAGCGGATCGATGTCCGGCTGGCCCATGGTGACGATTTCCCGTTTCAGCCGCACTTTCATGCGGTGAAAGGGCATTTCGGGCGCCGTGGAATATTTGACCTCCAGCGCTGCGCAGCCGGGCAGGGTGCGGATATGGTTGATGATCGCCGCAATGCCGCTCTGTGTGCCGGCAATCGTCCCGTTGATCCCCTCGCGCGCCAGCAGCAGGGTGCCTTTCACGCCGTGTGCCTTGCACAACGCCGCGAGCGGCGGTTGCAGGCAGGCAGGATCGGCAAAGCGGGTAAATTGGTAAAGCGCAGCGACGCAGATCGGCAAGGCAGGTTCGGTCACAATGATGGGTCCAAATTGAAGATCGGCAGGCGCCGTTCTCCGAGAAAATGCTGACCGCCCTTATCGCATCGTGACGGGCGGCGGCAAGGATGCCGGCAGGATCGCGCCGGGGCGGCATTTTCGGTTGGCCGAACCTCGACAACACGCGAGGAGAGGCTATCAGTGGGGCAGAAACGCGCGCTGCGAGATCGGTCCTGAACGGACCGGGAAAATCCGCCGCAAGAGAGGGACGCCGATTATCATGGGTGCGAATCTGACACGCCATATCCCCTGGATCATCATCGCACTGCTCGGTGCAGGATCGCTATCTGTCGTCGCCCTGTCACGCGGGGAAACGGTCAATGCCCTTTGGATCGTGGTGGCTGCCGTCAGCTGCTTCCTGGTCGCCTATCGCTATTATGCACTTTACATCGCGCGCCATGTCATGCGGCTCGACGGGAGGCGGCCAACGCCCGCCATCCGCCGCGCCGATGGCCTGGATTATGTCGCGACGGACCGCACCGTGCTGTTCGGCCATCATTTCGCCGCCATTGCGGGTGCCGGGCCGCTGGTGGGGCCGGTGCTGGCGGCGCAGATGGGCTATCTGCCGGGCACGCTCTGGATCATCGCGGGCGTCGTGCTGGCGGGCGCGGTGCAGGATTTCATCGTGCTGTTCATTTCGATGCGCCGCGATGGCAAGTCTCTGGGCGAACTGATCCGCATGGAAATGGGGCAGGTCGCCGGCACGATCGCGCTGCTCGGCGCCTTCCTGATCATGGTCATCATCCTTGCGGTGCTGGCGCTGATCGTGGTGAAGGCGCTGGCGGAAAGTCCGTGGGGCATGTTCACGGTCGCTGCCACCGTGCCGCTTGCCATATTGATGGGTGTCTATACCCGCTGGATCCGGCCGGGCCGCATCGGTGAAGTGTCGATATTGGGGCTGATCGGACTGCTCGCCGCCATCATCTATGGACAGGCGGTGGCGCAATCGCCGGTCTGGGGTCCGGCCTTCACCTTCACCCCGGTCCAGCTGTGCTGGATATTGATCGGCTATGGCGCGGTCGCCTCCGTCCTGCCGGTCTGGCTGTTGCTCGCACCCCGCGACTACCTCTCCACCTTCCTGAAGATCGGGGCGATCGCGGCGCTGGCCATCGGCATCGTCATCATGGCGCCGCCGCTGAAGATGCATGCCGTGACGCAGTTTGCGGGCGGCAACGGCCCGGTCTGGGCGGGCGGACTTTTTCCCTTCCTGTTCATCACCATCGCCTGCGGCGCGGTGTCGGGTTTCCACGCATTGATCTCCAGCGGCACCACGCCCAAGCTGATCGCGAGCGAGGACCACGCACCCTTCATTGGCTATGGCGCGATGCTGATGGAGGCGTTCGTCGCGATCATGGCGCTGGTCGGTGCGTCGATCCTTGACCCCGGTATCTATTTCACGATGAACAGCCCCGCCGCCGTCATCGGCAAGGATGCGGCCAGCGCCGCCGCCGCCGTTACCGCAATGGGCTTTCCGATCTCGCCCGACCTCATCATGCAGACCGCGAAGGATGTGGGTGAACACAGCATCATCAGCCGCGCGGGCGGCGCGCCGACGCTGGCGGTCGCGATGGCGGAGATCTTCAGCCATCTGGTAGGCGGCCCGGCCATGAAGGCATTCTGGTATCACTTCGCCATCCTGTTCGAGGCGCTGTTCATCCTGACAGCCGTGGACGCCGGCACGCGCGCGGGACGCTTCATGCTGCAGGATCTGATCGCGCTCGCCGTGCCGGGTTTCAAGGACAGCAAGAGCCATGCGCCGGGCATCATCGCCACCGCGCTGTGCGTCGCGGCATGGGGTTTCTTCCTGTATCAGGGCGTCACCGATCCGCTGGGCGGGGTAAACACGCTCTGGCCGGTGTTCGGCATTTCCAACCAGATGCTGGCCGCCATCGCGCTGATGCTGGGCACGGCCGTACTGTTCCGCATGAAGCGTGATCGCTATGCCTGGGTCACGATCATTCCGATGAGCTGGCTGCTGATCTGTACGCTCTCGGCGGGCTGGCTGAAGCTGTTTTCCGCTGATGTGAAGGTCGGCTTCCTTGCCCACGCGGCCAAATTCCGCGATGCACTGGCAAGGGGTGAAGTGCTGGCCCCGGCCAAGTCGGTGGACGAAATGCGCAAGATCGTCTTCAACGACACGGTCGACGCGGTGCTGGTGGGCATATTCCTGGTCGTCGTGCTGTCCGTCCTGTTCTTTACGGTCCGCACTGTCGTTATCGCACGACGCAGCGCCGGTCCCACGGCCCATGAGATCCCCGATGTGATGGCGGGGAACATGGTGCCGGCGGAATGAGCGGCATGCTCGACACGCTTCGCCGTACCGCGCGATTGATGGTCGGCCTGCCCGACTATGACGCCTATCTGCGGCACATGGCCGACCATCATCCCGGCAGGCCGGTGATGGACCGCACCGCCTTTTTCCGCGATCGGCAGGAGGCTCGATATGGCGGAAAGAATGGCGGCAAATGCTGCTGATCGTCAGAGGCCGGCGGCGATCCTGCCCAGCTTGATCGCGCCCAGCGGCCCGGCGTCGGCCCCCAATGCGGGCGGCACGATGACCCTTTCGAGCATCACCTCGTCCAGATCGGCGATGTAGCCGTTGATCAGCTGCGCCGTCCGGGCGCGAATGCGCGGCAGCAGGAATGGACGCAGCTGCATCACGCCGCCGCCCATGACCAAGCGCTGAAGCGACAGCGTGAGCAGCATGACGGACGCCCATTCGGCGATGTCGGCGGCGACACCATCCCAGAAGGGATCGTCATCGCCGACGCTGTCCAGTGGGCCGGGCGCCCGCGCGATCAGGCCGGGGCCGCTCACCAGGCCTTCCAGGCAATCGCCATGGCTGGGGCAGGCGCCGGTGAAGCTGTCGCCGGATTGCCGACGAATGCGGACATGGCCCGCTTCCGGGTGCAGATGGCCATGCACGGGCTGGCCGTTGACGACGATGCCCAGCCCGACGCCCGTGCCGATCGTCGCATAGCCATGGACGGCGCATCCGGCCGCAGCGCCCCATTCCCCCTCCGCCAGCGCAGCGCCGGCCACATCGGTATCGATGCCGATGGGCAGGGCGAACTGTCGCGCGAAGTGGCCATGGATGTCCGCACCCGCCCAGCCGGGCTTTGGGGTATTGCCCATGTGGCCGAATTGCGGTTTTGTGGGGTCAAGGTGGATCGGCCCGAAACTGGCGATGCCGATCGCTGCGAACGGCTCGGCCGCCTGCCACTGGCGCAAGGTGTCCGCCATCAGATCCAGCGTTTCCGGCGTGCCGGTGGGCCAGCGTTCCTGCCGCTCGATCACCGTGCCCCGTGCCAGTGTCGCGATGCACTTCGTACCGCCCAGTTCCAGACCGGCGATCAGCGGTTCGGAATCGCTCATGCCAACCAGGCGCGGTCGCCGTCGAGCTTCAGGCGAAGTTCGGGCGCGGGCGTGCCGCCGAAATGGGCGCGCGCTTCCTCCGGCGTGCGGGGTGGATGTGAGATGTTCAGCATATCGGCGAAGCTTTGCACGATTAGGTCGGGAAGCACAAACCAGCTATACGCCTGATACGGGGCCTCCACCGGGTTGGCAAACACCAGGCCGCTGCCGTTGATCGGCCGCCACGGACCGAAAAGCCGATCCGCGACCATGCCGTACAGGCCGTTGGGGCCGGTTGGGCCATGCGGCGCAAAGACTTTCTGCTGCGTCGACCAGAACAGATAATAGCGCCCGCCATGAGCGATCACATGCGGCCGTTCCAGCTCGTTGTTCAGGCTGTCGGCGCTCACCAGCGGGGGCAGCAGTTCCCAGCTTCCGCCAGCGTTCCGCCGGCCCACGCCCACCGCGCCGTTCCACGGAGAGGAGGACGCAGCAAGCGATGCGGCGAAGAATACATAACCCTGTCCATCGGCAGGATCGCGGAAGAAGGAGGGGTCGCGAAACGCTTTTATCGTTCCGATTGCTCCGCCGCCGGCCATGTCGCGCACATAATGCACGTCATCGGGCACCAGCATTTCGGTCGGCTGCGACCAGGGGGAAAACTGGACTTGGTCGCCATCGACCATCAGTCGCGCCGATGTTTCCATCAGCCGCTGGCCGAAACTCAGCTCCGCCTCCCCGCGTACCCCCGCGACCGTGTAATAAAGAGTGACGCTGCGTCCGTCGTCCGACAGGATCGCCGAACCCGACCATTCCCGGCTGCCCGGCGAAAAAGCATCGGGAAAGAGGAGGCCAAGGTCGCGCCATTCCTCGCCACGCCGGTGCATCAGGCGCAACCGTGCGTAACCATGACGCGCATCGGGGTCGATCTGGCGCGGGGCGGACAGGATGATGAAAAGGGTGCCGCCAGCGATGTCGGCCTGCGTGCCGTCCGTCGTTTGCACGGGCCAGTAATCCCACAGGTCGACATCCGTCAGCAATGGCATGGCCTGCGCGATCAGCGGCGCATAGGGCGTGCGCATGGGATCGATCGTGGCGATCTGATCTGCGGTCCATCGGCTGGCGGTCATGGTCTGGTCGTTTCCGCGCGTGATGAGAGGTGGGGGAGGAAAGCGGGGTTCATGCTCCCTGCCGCCGCGTGCAGATGACGGCAGGGAACATGGCTTCCAGTGATCTTGCGGCCCCTAGAACTGGTAACGAACCGACGCGGAGATGGTCCGCCCGTTGATGGAGCGTGCGCGCACGATGCCGTTGGCCGGGATCGTGGCATCTTCCGCCTCGGTAAAGCCCTTCACGTCGAAGAGGTTGTTCGCGTTCACAGACAGTTGCACCCGTTCCATCAGGCGGTAGGACACAAAGCCGTTGACCTGCGTGAAGCCGGGCAGCTTCAACTGGTTGCTGTCCTGGGTATAGCTGCTCGACGTTCCGACGATATTCGCGCCGATGGTGAAGGTGCCATCGTCATATTGCGGCGTCAGTTGATAGATGAACTTGGCCTGGCGGCGGGGACGATTGCCCACGACGGCCGGGTTCAGCACATCGCTGGCGATCTTCGCGTCGGTCCAGGTGCCGCCGCCGGTCAGGCTGAACGCACCCACGCGATAGCCGCCCTCCAGCTCGATGCCATATGCGCGGTAGTTGCGGTTGAAGAAGGTTTGCGTGGTCGCTTCGAAATTCTGCTCCTCGGTCTTGGCATGAAAGCCCGTGGCGTTCAGCGTCAGGCCGCCGCTGCGATATTTGATGCCGCCTTCCAGCTGGTGGACGAAGTCCACCGCCGCGCCGCTGTCGGTCAGCTTGCCGGTGGTCGTGCTGACAGCCGGGCCGAACAGCAGGCGATCGGCATTGGCACGTGCGCCGCGGCTGTAACGGGCAAAGATCGCAGCGCCCGTTCCCAGCCGGTAGTTCGCGCCCACCGAGTAGGAGAGATAGTGATAGTTGTAGTCGACCGGCGCCGGGCTGCCGAGCGGAATGACGGAAACCTTCGTCTCCGGCGTGGAAATGACGCCGTCCCCGTTCATGTCGCGGGAAATGATGCCCACGCGACCTCCGCCCAGATCAGCGCCGGCAATGCTGCCCCGTGCGCTGCCGAAATCGTAACGCAGGCTGCCGTCAAGGGTCAGTGCGTCGGCGGCCAGCGTCAGCGAAGCGAAGGGCGCATTGGTGTTGTAGCGCACGTCATAGCTGCGACGGCAGCAATTGCCGAAGAAGGTCGCGCCATAACCGTAAAAGCCGCTCTGCGTCAGGTTCTGACCACCTGCCGTGCGGAGGTTGACGAGGGCCGCGTTGCCGCCGCCTGCAACCTCCAGCAACTGGGCCGTCCACAACCAGTCGGTATCGATGTCCTGCCGCGACTTGTAGAAGCCGGCCGTAGCGGTCAGCGTGCCTATACCGGTTTCGAAATCACGGCTGAGGCGCAGGTCGTTGGTGATGTTGTTCAGGCTGTTCAGCTTGACGTCGAACAACACGATCTGGGCCAGATAGCTGCTGCCTGGCACAACTTGCCCGGCCTTTGGTCCGTTGGCATAGGTCGCCACGGCACCCGCACCGCCCAGCGATGTCGCGACTGAACTGGTGGTGCCAACCGATGCCGGGAAGGGCGAGGTGAAGCCGCCCGAAATGTCGGCGAAGCGGAACCGTTCGGTCAGGCTCCAGCCGCTGCCAAGGTCAAGCTGGCTTTCCAGCCCGATCGACTTCACCAGCGGGTGCTGGCCGTCCTTGATGCTGCGCGTCACCGGATTGTTATTGCCGTCCAGCGTCACATTCTGCGTGAAGTAGCGGGAATGCAACGTGTCGCCGGTGATGCTGAAACCGGGAAGATTCTGATAATTCGGATTGGCGTCGGTGCCCGTCACCAGCACCGGATTGGGCAGGTAGCCGATGGCGCGATCGTTCAGATATTTGCCGTACAGGCGGACATAGCCGTTGGGCAACTCCTTGGTGATATTGAACTTGAACTGCCCGCCCTTGTTGGCGTCATAGCCTGCCTTGCGCGGCCCTTCGCCCTGACGATAGAAGCCGCCGACGTGGAAGCGGACGGTGTCGGACAGGCGGCCACCATAGTCGAAATCCATGCGCCAGTCGCGATAATCGACGCCCGCGGTTGCCTGAACGGCGCCGCCTTCCTGCTCACCGGTCTTCGAAATCAGGTTGATGACGCCGCCGGGTGCATTCGATGCAAAGGTGGAGGCGGAGCCGCCGCGCACCGACTCGACGCGGCCGACATTGAAATCGGAGCGAAGGAAGATGTCTGCGTTGCCAAAGGTGATGTCGCCGAATTCCAGAACCGGCAGGCCATCTTCCTGCAACTGCAGGAACTTCGCGCCGCCCGATGCAACGGGCAGACCGCGAACCGAGATATTCGCGTTGCCTTCACCGCCCGAGGATTCCGAACGGATGCCGGGAAGGTTGCGAAAGATTTCAGCGACGGACCGCGGAGCCGATTTTGCGATGTCCTCCGCACCCAGCGAACTGACGGTAACGCTGGTGTCGAGTCGGCTGACGCCGCGTGCAACGGCGGTGACCACGATGTCCTGCCCCGATGCGTCATCTTGCGCCTGTTCGCCGGACGCCGCCGGTGCGGCGCCTTCCTGAGCGAAGGCGGTGGGGGTCGCGAACATCGTGGCGGACGCCATCAGCATAACCTGAAAGGGCTTCATCATCTCTCTCCCAATCTGCCGAATCAGTTCGGCTTGAGCGTTGAATGCGAAATTACGCAATCGATTGCAAGAAGGAATTGCAATCGATTGCGGATTAAACTATCCAATTGTTCGCAATGGCGCTCGCAAGAGGCGCATGCACTGTGAGAGAGTATCGCCATGGCAGACCCCGTTTCCCGCAAGCCACGTCTTTCATTGGGCCGGATCGTCCAGATGAATCTGGGTTTCCTTGGCCTGCAATTCAGTTTCGGCCTTCAACAAAGCAATATGGGGCCGATCTACAGCTATTTGGGCGCGGATGAAGCGTCCTTGCCACTGCTCTGGCTCGCGGGGCCGGTGACAGGCTTGTTGGTCCAGCCGGTCATCGGCGCGCTCAGCGACCGGACGGTGACGCGCATAGGACGGCGCACCCCTTATTTCCTCATTGGCGCTGTGCTTTGCAGCCTGTGTCTTTTCGTCATGCCCTACAGTCGGGCGCTATGGGTCGCGGCCAGCCTGCTCTGGGTACTCGACGCGGCGAACAATATCACCATGGAACCTTACCGCGCCTATGTCAGCGACCGGCTGGACGATGCGCAGAGGCCGCTCGGTTTCCTGACGCAGAGCGCGTTCACAGGCCTTGCCCAGACGCTCTCCTATCTTTCGCCTTCGCTACTTGTCTGGGGTGGGATCAGCGCCGATGCACTCGACCCCTCGGGCATCCCCGTCATCACCCGCATCGCCTTCATCGTCGGAGCGGGGTTGTCGCTTTCCACCATATTGTGGTCGGTACTGCGTGTCCCCGAACTCCGTTTGCCGGATGAGGAAATCGCAGCGATGCGAGCGGAGCCGATGACGCTCGGCACGGCGCTGCGCGATCTGAAGTCGGCCATCGTCGAAATGCCGCGACCCATGCGCCAACTGGCGCTTGCGATGCTGTTTCAGTGGTACGCCATGTTCTGCTACTGGCAGTTTATCGTGCTGGCGATCGGCCGGTCGCTGTTCGGCACGGCGGACGCCGGCAGCGCGGGATTTCGCCAGGCAGCCCTCGTCAACGGACAGATCGGCGCGTTCTACAACTTCATCGCGTTTCTTGCCGCTTTCGCCATGGTGCCACTGGCGCGCCGCCTTGGTGTCAAATCGCTGCACGCCGGCAGCGTCGCCGCCTCCGGATTGGCGATGATCGCCCTGCCGTTCTGCAACAGCGAAGGCGCGCTGTTCCTCCCCATGCTTGGCATCGGTATCGGCTGGGCCAGCATGATGGGCAATCCCTATGTCATGCTGGCGAGCAGCATTCCGCCCGCGCGCACCGGCATCTACATGGGGATCTTCAACATGTTCATCGTGATCCCGATGATGATCGAAAGCCTGACGATGCCGCTGATCTATCGACCCTTGCTGGGCGGCGATCCGCGTCACGTCCTGCTACTCGGCGGGGCGATGATGCTGGCTGCCGCCTTGGCGACGCTGGCTATCCGCAGCGATGCCGGTCGCGCTGCTGCGTCAGCGTCGGCGTGAGGCCGATCACGCCGATGCGCGATGAACCAGTGCGGGCTGCATGACGACCGAATCGGCCGCTCGACCGGCCAGTTTCTCGAACAGCAAATCGACCATCAGGGCGGCGCCGCGTGCGACGTCCTGCCTGATGGTGGTGAGTGGCGGAGTCGTCTGAGAGGCAACCATCACGTCGTCATAGCCGATGATGGCAACGTCGGCGGGTACATGCAGGCCAACGTCACTCAAAGCCTGAAGGGCGCTCATCGCGATCACGTCCGATGCGGCAGCGATGCCGTTCACCAGCGGCTTTTTGGCCAGGAAGGCTCCGATCGCGTCGCGCGACGCCTCCGTGGTCAGATGCGTGGGCAGCAGCAGCGGTTCGTCCAGCCCGGCCTTGTTAGCCGCGGTGCGAAAGCCTTTCCAACGGTCGGCGAACTCGGGCACGTCAGGATTTCCGAAAAAGGCGAGGTTGCGGCGACCCTGCGCAATCAGATGCTCCGCAGCGATCCGGCCGCCCGCGACATTGTCCGATCCGACCGTTACTTGCGTGTAGCCGTCTACATGCGCACCCCACACGACGATCGGGGCATAGCGCCTCGCCGTTTGTTCGATCACGTCGATCTGATCGGACTGCCCTATCAGCAGGATGCCGTCCACCCGGCCGCTGCCGACGATCTCGTCCAGCCAGCGATCATTGGCAGGAATGACCCGCGAAAGCAGCATGTCATAGCCGCGCCCCGCCAGCGCATCAGCCAGCGGCCCGATCAGGCTCATGAAGAAGGGATCGGAAAGGTGCTGGGCCGTTTCGTGCCCTAACGGAAGGACGACGCCGATCGCGCCGGTCCGCTTCAGGCGCAGATTGCGCGCCGACTGGTTGATCTGAAAGCCATGTTCGGCAGCGAGCTGCGTGATCCTTGTGCGGGTCGCCTCCGCGATCATCGGGTTACCGGCAAGAGAGCGTGACACGGTGGACGCGGATACGCCAGCCAGCTTGGCCAATTCTGCAAGGCTTGAAACGGTGGGCGACTTCATCGTCGTTGTCATACTACATCGCGTGCGTTAGCCAATGCCCTGCCCGATCCGATTATGCAGAATTGCAGCCGATGGCGTTCAATGGCCGCCAGCGCCGGGGCTGACGATCGCCGTCGGCTTGGGCGTCAGCCATACCGTCGCTGCCGCAATGAACAGAATGAACGCGGTCATCAGGAACAGGTGGTTGAGGGCCAGGATCGTCGCTTCCTGTTCCACCAGATTGCTGAGGGTCTGGAGCGTCTGCCCGTTCGTGAAGCCCAGGTTGCCTAGGCTTTGCTGAACGCTTTCGGGGTGAAAGGTCGAAACGATCTCACTTCGAGACGTTCGCTGAAAGTTGGTCCAGAACGTCAGTGCCAGCGATGTGGCGACCGCCGTCGCCATGGTGCGCAGGAAGTTCTGCAACCCGGCCGCCGACGCCGTTTCGGACGGGTTAACTGCGCTCAGCGTTATGCTGGTCAGCGGCAGCATGAACAGCGGCATGCCGAAACCCTGCAGGAATTGCGGGATAGCGATCGCCCACCAGTCCATCCCGCTGGTCCATTGCGTGCGCCACAGCGACATGATGCCGAGCCATGCCACGCCCACCGACATCAGCAGCCGCGCATCCATCCGGGGGAGCAGGCGCACAGCTACCTGCGCGCTCATCAGCGCCGCGATGGCGGTAAGGGCCGTGACGACACCGGCTTGCATCGCGGTATAGCCGACGGCAGTCTGCAGCCACTGCGGGATGACGACGATGCTGGCGAAATAGGCACCAAAGCACAAAGCGAGTGAAATCACCCCGAAGGTAAAGCCGCGATAACGGAATATCCGCAGGTCGACGATCGGATGCTCCTCCGTCAGTTCCCAGATCAGGAATGCGCAAAAGCCGACGACCGCAGCGATGCCCAGCCCAACGATCATCGGATCGCCAAACCAGTCACGTTCGCGACCGAGATCCAGCATCAATTGCAGCGATCCGATCCAGAAGATCAGCAGGATCAGGCCGACACGATCGATCGGCACCTTCTGTCGCGGCGTTTCCACCTTGCGCAGCATTGCGATGCAACCCGCAGTCGTGATCGCGGCCACCGGCAAATTGATGAAGAAAATCCAGTGCCAGCTCCAATTGTCGCTGATGGCGCCACCGATGATCGGCCCCACAGCGGGTCCAAGGATCGTGGTCATCGCCCAAAGGCCAATGGCGCGTGGCCGTGCTTCCGGAGGGAACACCCGCATCAGCAACGTCTGGGACATCGGCATCAGTGGCCCGCCGCAAATACCTTGCCCCAACCGGCTGACCACCAGCATGTCGAGCGTTGGCGACACGCCGCACAGGAAGGAAAAGAAGCCGAAGCCGATCATGCTGAGAATGAAGATCCGCACCGTTCCAAAGCGCAGCGCAAGCCACCCCGTCAACGGCACACAGATCGCCTCCGCCACGGCATAGCTGGTTATGACCCAGGTGCCTTCATTGGGTGAAATGCCCAGATTGCCGGCGATATGGGGTACGGACACATTGGCGATGGTAAGGTCGAGCACGACCATGAAATTGCTGAGCGCCAGCAGCAGCGCGACGATCCAGCGGCGCGATGGCGGGATCAGTTTATAGCTGTCGACTTCTTCATCAGCCATGACGCGGCCTTTCGTTCGGCACGGGCGTGCCGTCAGTTGCTCGACAGATCGATCTCGACATCGCTCGACAGGCCAACGCGCAAGGGATGTTCGGCCAGTTCCTTCGGGTCCAGCGCGATGCGCACGGGCAGGCGCTGGACCACCTTGATCCAGTTACCCGTCGCGTTCTGCGCCGGAATGACGGCCATGGACGATCCGGTCCCGCCGGCCAGTCCCACGACCTTGCCATGATAGACGACACCGCCGCCATAGAGGTCGGTGGTGACGGTGGCGGGCATGCCGACTTGCACCCGGCGCAGCTGCCGTTCCTTGAAATTGGCATCGACATAGAGCGCTTTGACCGGAACGATCGTCATGATCGATGTCCCCTGGGCGACGCGCTGGCCGACTTGCACCTGACGGCGGGTGACGACGCCGTCGATCGGCGCCCGGATCACCGTGCGTTCTACGTCCAGCTTCGCTGCCTCCAACTTCGCTTTCCCGGCCATGACACCCGGGTCGCTCTCCTCGCTTGAACCCAGGATCAGGGCGTCGTTGGCGGCGAGTTGGCCAACCGCCGACGCCTGCGTAGAGCGTGCCTGCTGGACACCGGCCTGCGCCTGATCCAGCGCGGCACGCGCCGCCGCGTAAGCACGGCGGGCCGTGGTCAGTTCTTCACCGGACACTGCGCCGCTGCCCTGCAGCGCTTCGCGCCGTTGCAGATCGACGCGCGCCTTGTCGAAATCCGCCGATGCCGACGCCAGCCGAGCCTGTGCCTGGGTAATGTCGGCGCCGCGCGCGTCCACCTGCGCCTTCAGCGCGCCGCTGTTTGCACGGGTTTGACGGAAGCGCCGCCGCGCCTCGGCCAGATCGGCTTGCGCCTGTGCCAGTGCGATGTTGGCATTGGTCGGGTCGAGGCGGACCAGCACATCGCCGCGCTTCACATTCTGGGTGTCGCTGACCAGCACCTGGGTCGCCTGCGCGGAAATCAGCGGCGTCACCTGCGCCATTTCCGCATTTACATAGGCATTGTCGGTACTGACATGGTTGCGCCCGACCAGCAGATACCAAGCCGTCCACAGCAAGCCGAGCACCACGACTGCGATGGCCAGGCGCTTCAGCCAAAGCTTGCGCTTTTCCAGGCGCGCGGCCTTGGCGTCCGCCGCGACGGCTTCGCTCGATGCTGCTGTGGTGTCCGATCCACCCGCATGTTCGGCGGTTTCGATGGGGGAATTGGCATCAGCCATGCGTGTCTTCCTTGGCAGCAGGCTGGGGAGCAGCGGCATAGCCACCGCCCAGCGCACGGATCAAAGCGATATCGAGGGTGTAGGCGCGAGCGTCCAGTTCTGCGACGGACTGACGCGCGGCGAGCAGCCGATCCTCAACATTCAACACGTCGAGATAGGTCGAAAGACCGCCCGAATAGCGCTTTTGCGCGATTGCATAGGCTTCCTCGGACGAGGCCAGTGCGGCGCGGGCGTCGCTGACGCGCCGGGCAAGTATCTGGCGGCTGGTCACGGTGTCGGCGACCTGGCGATAGGCGTCCAGCACGGTCTTGTCATATGTGGCGACAGCCTGATCGTAACCGGCGCGCGCGCCGCGATATTGTCCGGCAATGGCCCCGCCGTGAAAGATCGGCAGGCTGATGGCCGGTCCGACGCTGCCATAGCTGGAATCGCCTTTCATCAACTGGTCCAGGCCCAGCGCCTGAAGGCCAATCAGTGCGCTCAGTCGGACGGCCGGAAAGAACGCGGCATGGGCCACCTTGATCTGGCTCGCCGCCGCCTCCGCCCTGGCCCGCGCGGCTGCAATGTCGGGGCGGCGCCCGATCAGATCGGTTGTCACGTCGTCGGGCAATGCGCGTGCGGGCGGCACAGCAAGTGTCGGGCGCGCAATGGTAAGCGCCCGGTCCGGGCCGGCGCCGATCAGCGCGGCAATCTGGTTGCGGCGCAGCGCAATGGCCTCGTCCGCCCCGGCGAGACTTGCGCGCGCACTGGCCGCTGTTGCGTCGGCCGACCGCAGGCTGCCGCGCGTGTCCAGTCCGTTGCGCTCACGATCGGCCACCAGCTTCTGGGAGGCCAATCGGAGGGTGAGCGTGCGTTCGGCAATGTCCCGCTCCATATGCAGCCGCGCAAGATCGGCGTAGGCGTCGGCAATGCCACTGGCCAGAGTCATGCGCGCCTGTTCCCCCTCCAGCCGAGCCGCCTGCGCTTGCGATGTGGCGGCGGCGAGGGCGGCGCGGTTCTTGCCCCAAAGGTCGATGTCATAGGCCAGCGATGCGGCAATGCTGCCGCGGTCCAGCCACCCCTTCGGCACGAACTGTTTGGGAAAGCCGTTGTTATAGCTTTGCTTGTCCAGCGTCGCGGTGCCCTGCGCATCGACCGAGGGAAGCAGCGCGGCTCCGGCTTGCTGGGCATAGGCTTCAGCCTGACGGAAGCGCGCGGCCGCCATCGCCATGTCGGGACTGTTGCGCAGCCCTTCCTCGATCAGGGCGTCGAGTTGCGGATCGCCATAGGCTTGCCACCAACCGTCCGTCGGCCATTCCCCTTGCCCGGAAGGCAGGCTGGCCGTTGCCGAGACCGTTTCGGCCGTTCGCAACTGGGGCTGCGGGCCAAGATCAGGAATGCTGGCGCATCCGGCCAGCATTGCCAGTAGCAAGGCCAAAATGGGAAGGCGGCGTGCGTTCACGAGTCAAAACCGTACTAAGTGGTACTATGAAACCCTTTCGCGCTGCAACACGGGCTTGTCAATCCAAAATCGTACTGTATGGTACGGTTTATGGGAAGGAGTATAACAAGGGCGGAAATTGGCCGCCGGGCCAGCCAGCGCGCATCCCGACGCGACGCCATATTTGCTATCGCAAAGCAATATTTCCTGAAGCACGGCTATGCTGGCACGTCGATGTCCGCGATCGCCGCCGAGCTTGGCGGATCGAAGGGGACGTTATGGAGCTACTTTCCGTCGAAGGAGGAGCTGTTTGCCGCTGTCATCGACGAGGCATCGGCAAATTTCCGCGCGCAACTGAGTGAAATCCTGACCCCGGCCGAGGACGTTTGCACGACACTGACCCGCTTTTGCCTGAGGCTGCTGGAAAAGATGGCTGCTCCGGAGCCGCTGGCGCTTTACAGGGTCGTGGTGAGCGAGGCGGCCCGTTTCCCGGAGCTGGGGCGCATATTCTTTGATCGCGCGATCAGTCGCAGTCAGCGCCTACTGGCCGACTATATCGAAGGCGTTATGGATCGTGGCTATCTGCGTCGCGAGGATCCCCTGAGTGCGGCGCGATGCCTGATCGGCCTGTGCACGGCCAACTGGCATCAGCAGTGGCTGCTCGGCGTTCTGCCGCAACCAACCACCGAAATGATGCGCGCTGAGGTCGAGCGCGGCATCAATATTTTCATGGCGGGCATGAGGCCTGATGCGAGCGACTAGATAGTCCGATCCACTGCGCGAAGTTGCTGAAGGGTGGTGAGAGACAAGGCCAGAGCTGGCGCGGCGTCTCCACCTTCTTCAACCGTCGACCAGGCTTCGGAAAGCGTGGCATATCCCATCATGCCCGACAAGCCGGCCATTTTGTGGGCCTCCTCCCGATCGAGGGGCGTAGTCCGGGCGGAGTCGAGCAGGTCCGCCAACGCCTGCGCCAGGCGGCCGAGCATTCCCCGCGCGGTTTCCGCGCCCAACAGCCTGACGAGGCGATAGGTCGGGCTCCAGGGCGTGGCGCGAAAGCCATGGTCGTCCAGTCGGCCTGTCCATTGCTCGATCGCCAACGGGATGTCGGCATCCGTTCCGATCAACGCATTGACGCCTCCCATGCGCGATGCATTTCCATTTTGCACCTGTACCAGCGGCGTGCCGCGCCAGGGGTGATCGGCCCTACGCAGATTGGCGATGGCAGCATTGGCCAATGGATCGGTACCATCGATCATGATCAGGTCCGGCGTAGCGGCGGCGCTCCCTTCCGCGCTTTCCAGTGGAAGCGTGCGCCATTGCGCGGCCAAGAGCTGTGCAACGACCTCCGCCATCAAAGTTGAGGCTTGGGTCGGAACCGCGACATGGCTGCGATGTTTCACCACGATACTGCGCTCCCATTCTGATGAATAATTGACCGACAAAAGAAATATAAGTCCATTCTGGACTTGCCGCTCGACTTGTGGGCGCATTCTGCTTAGCATTTCCAGCTACTTAAGGTCGATACCGGCCCAAGTACCTGTTTGAGGGGTGTCATGAGCGGTCAGAGGCTATTGGTAGCGGACGATCACCCCCTTATTCGCGAGGGGTTGCAGCTTGCGGTTCGCGCGCGCCTGCCCGGCCATGTGGTCGATACCGCCGAAAGCGTCGATCGTGCCGAAAAACTGGCGCAGCAGCATCGGCATTACGATCTGGTCCTGCTCGATTATCAGCTTCCCGATGCACTGGGCTTTTCCGGTTTCTTCCGCCTCCAGCACGTCTTGGGGTCAGTGCCGATCGCGATTATTTCCGCGCATGGTTCGGCGCATCTGATCGCCGCGGCCAAGGCGGTGGGCGCGGCGGGTTTCCTTTCCAAGGCGCAACCGCTCGACGAACTGGCCGACTCCATCGTCCAGTTGCTTCAGGGCAAGACTGCATTTCCCCGCGACACCCGCATCGATGGGTTCGCCGAACTGAAGGATCGGCTCGACACGCTGTCCCCGGCCCAGAAACGGGTGCTGGCGGCGCTGGTGCGTGGGCACCTCAACAAACAGATTGCGGGTGACCTCGACGTATCCGAAGTCACGGTAAAGGCACATCTGACAGCGATTTTCCGTAAGCTTGGCGTCCATAACCGGGTTCAGGCAATATTGATCGCGAAGCCGTTGCTCGATCCCGACGGCGAAGCATGACGCCCGCCGCCATCATTGGCCGGGGTCGTCCCAGCCTGTGGCGGATCGGGGCGGTGGCGGCGATCGTGCCGCTTGCCTTGGCCGTCTTTGCCCTTTGGTTTTCAAGCGAAATGCGTCGCGCAGAAGAAAGCAACGACCTGGTAAACCGCACCTACGCGCGGCAGTTGATGGTAGCTGAGCTGCTCTCCACCATGCAGGATGGAGAAACCGGGCAGCGCGGATATGTTATCACCGGCAACCGTGATTTCCTGCGCCCCTATTATGATGCAGAAAAGCTGGTGGGTCGGCGAGTTGACGATTTGCAGAGGCTGATGGCCGATGAAGGCGCCGGCACGCGGAAAATACTAGCCGGAATCCGTGTGCTGGTGGACCGGAAGTTCGATGAAATGCGAAAGGTCATCGCGCTGCGCGACGCGCAGGGGCTGGCTGCTGCGCAGGTTTCTGTCGGCAATGGCGAGGGCAAGCAGATCATGGACGCCATCCGCGCGCGGACTGCGCAACTGGCAGATGCCGAACAACAAATGCTGGAACGCCATCTGCAGGGGCAGAGGGATCACACCAGCTTTGCCATGCAGGCGATCTGGATCATAGTGGCGATCGGCTGTCTGCTGGCGTATTTCGGTGCGTGGCTGCTTTGGTCCAACCGGATTCAACGCTATGAAACGGCGGTCAAGGCGGCCGATGCGATGGGGCGGACGCGCGCGATCTTCGACAACTCCCTCGACGCCATCGTGCTGCTCAATCCCAGCGGCAGCATCGAGGAACTCAATCCCTCAGCCGAGCGCCTGTTCGGCTATCCGGCGACCGACATCATGCGCCGCGACATCACCCTGATCGCGGAGCTGGCTCCGGGGGAGGGGCCATTCCTCAAGCGCCTTGGCGTTGGCCCCGATGGAATTGAACGGCCGTTTCGCGACCATGTGACGGCGCGCCGCGCCGACGGCAGCTATGTTCCCGTCGAAGTCGCACTGGGTATGATCGACCTGCCGGATGGCCAGCATGTCGTGGCGGCTTTCCGCGACATTTCCGAGCGCGAGAAGGCCGAGGAGATGAAGGACCAGTTCCTTTCCACTGTCAGTCACGAACTGCGCACGCCGTTGACCTCGATCGTTGGATCTTTGGGGCTGTTGCGAGGCGGCGGCATGGAGGAACTCAGCCCCAATGCCCAGCGCCTAATTGTGATCGCAGAGAATAACGCAGGCCGCCTGATACGGCTGGTCAACGACCTGCTCGACATGGAAAAGCTGGATGCGGGCGCGATGCCGTTCGATTTTCAGCCTATCGCCGTCGACGACGTGCTGAGCCGGTCGGTGGACGCGGTTCGCGGTGTCGCGGCGGAGCGCAATGTCACGATCGAAGTGGCGACTGGCGCAGATCCGTTCCTGGTGCGCGCCGACCATGACCGGCTGATCCAGATCCTGGTCAACCTGCTGTCCAACGCGATTCGCTTTTCCCCCGAAGGCGGCGCGGTTCAATTGTCGATGCGCAGTCACTTCGACGCCGTGACCGTCAGCGTGCGCGATAATGGCGCAGGTGTGCCGCCGGAGTTCGCCCGGCATCTTTTCGGTCGCTTCGCCCAAAGTAGCCAGCGCGAAAATGCCAGCAAGGGGACCGGCCTCGGCCTTGCCATCTGCCGTCAGATCGTGCGGGCGCACGGCGGCGAAATCTGGCACGAGGCCCCTGATGACGGGGGCGCGCGGTTCAGCTTCGACTTGCCCCTGTGGAACAGCGGTTCGCGTATGCCGGTTGAGGACGACGGGCTGCCGCGGTTGCTGGTTTGCGCGGGGCTGAGCGAAGCGGACGCGATCGTCCGGGCATTTGCCGACCGTCAGGTCCGTGCCGATGTCGTCGCCGATCTTGCTGCGGTGCGCACGGCCGCCCGGCAAAACAACTATGTTGCGCTCGTGATCGATTGCCAATGTGCGGAAGAGGGTGGGGCAGATATCCTTCGTGCTTTGCGAACCGACCCTTCGACACGCAGCCTGCCGGTCATCGCCGTCGCCGGGGAAGGACGGGCACCGGGCGACTGGGCATCGATCGACATTGTCGACTGGATCGCAAAGCCGATCGATACCAACCAGCTTGGCCGCGCGGTCGACAGCGTGGTGCAGAGAGCGCAGGAATCGCTTCCGCTGATCCTGCATGTCGACGACGACAGCGATACGCTGGAAATCACCGCTCGCGCTCTGTCGAGCAGAGCGCGGGTCGCATTTGCCACCGACATGGCGTCCGCGCGCGCCTTTCTTTCGGCCAGCCGCCCCGACGTGGTGATCGTCGACCTTGGCCTGCCCGACGGGTCGGGCCATGACCTCATCAGCGAACTGGCCGAGCGTGACGGGCGATCCACGCCGGTCATCATCTATTCCGCGCAGGAGGATGGCCGGGCCTTTGCCCGCGAAGTGCAGGCCGTGCTTACCAAGTCGCGCCGGTCGCTGCCCAGCCTGGTCGATACGGTCGGCGCAATCCTGGAGAAGCTGAAGATTTCGCAAGAGGGGGCGGATGAACGAAAAGCTTGAGGTGCTGTACGTCGACGACGAAGCGGACATCCGCACCATCGTGGAAATGTCGCTGGGGCTGGACGCGGGACTGGGCCTGCGGCTGTGCGACACCGGCCAGGAGGCGCTCGACCTTCTGGATGAAGGCGAGTGGCGGCCCAATATTGCGCTGATCGACCGGATGATGCCGGAAATGTCGGGAGAGGTCTTGCTGAAGGCACTGCGCGCGCGGGAAGGTTTGGCGGGGCTGCCGATCCTGTTCGTCACCGCCAGCGCGCGGCAGGGCGACATTCAAACCTATCTGGCGATGGGTGCCGATGGTGTCATCACCAAGCCCTTCGATCCCCTGTCGCTCGCGGCCCAGGTGCGGGACCATTATCGGCGCATCAAAGGCGCCTAGCTGGCCAGCGCAACCGGCGGCAATCGGCCGCTGGGCGGCGACGGCACGTCGATCTCGCCCGGATTGCCGATCAATGCGTTGAGGTCGCGCAGCGCTGTGATCAAGCCCATGCCGCGCGGCCCGGCAATGTAGCGCGGTCGCCATTCGGGCGCGAATTTCTCCTTGTAGGCCCGCAAGCCCTGAAATCCATACAACCTTTCGCCATGGCGAAACAGCACTGCCGCCGCCTTCGCCCAGATGGGGGACAGCCGCCGTGCGTCGATCCCCGACAGCGGGGCCAATCCGACGGAGAAGCGGGCATAGCCCTGTTCGCGTCCCCACAGCATCAGCCGGGCGAACAGGAAATCCATCGTGCCGACCGGGGCTGCTTCGACATGGCGCATCAGGTCGACGGACAGTTCGCGTTTGTCCCCCGTCGCCCAGATATTGGCGAAGGCGACGATACGCCCTTCATGGCGCACCAGCGCACACATGAAATGGGCCATGTAATCGGCATCGAAGCGGCCCAGGCTGAACGCCTTTTCCCGTTGCCCCTTGGCATCAAGCCAGCCATCGGAAACGTCCCGCAGTTCGGGCAGAAGTGCGGGTACATCCCCGGCCTCGACAATCTCAAACTGCGCGCCATCCCGGCTGGCGCGCCGCTCGGTATGGCGCAGCGACCGCATGCGGCTTCCCTCCAGCGTGAAGGTGGACAAGTCTACCAGCGCCTCCTCGCCATATTTCACGATCTGCAACCCCATTTCGATCGCGATCTCCAGCACCTCCGCCGTAATCTGGTAGAGCAGCAAACGCCCCTGCGCCGCGTCGGCCTTGACGCGCAAGGCCCAGATCAGGTCGGGCCACGCATCGCGCGCGCCCACTGGATCTGCCATCATGATCCAGCTGCCGCCGCGCACCTGATACATGATGAAAGCATCGCGCTTTGGCGACAGCAGGAACCTTTTGTCGCCCGTCAGCGCCAGCATCGCGTCGGTCCGGTCTGCGGTGGAGAGGATGCGCAGCACATCGTCCCATTCGGTTTCGCTCTCTGTGCCTACGGGCGCGCCGCCCAGCATGTGCCACAATCCCGCGCCGGCCAGCAGCACGCTGACGCCCAGGGTCGCGCGCAGGAACCGCGACGCATCCCCCCGCCATGCAAAGTCCCACCACAGCGACTGGTCGTATGGCACATGCTTGAACGCGAAGAAGCCGGACCAAATCGTGAACATCAGGACGGCCACCACGCTGGCGAGCCAGCCGGGGGAAAGCGGCCGCGCGACCAGGTTCGTTCGTCGATAAAAGGCGTGCCGTGTCCCCTGAAGCAGGGCCGCGATATTGAGGCACACCGCCGCCTCCTCATAATCGATGCCTTTGAACAGCGAGAAGATCGCGCCGGCGAGCAGCAGGCTGCGCGCGGCAAGGAACGCGCCATCGAGACGACGGTACAGGCCGGGTGCGATCAGCAGCAGTCCGGTGCCGACGAGGCTCGCGGCGAAATGCGACGCCTCGATGAAGGGGAGGGGCGCAAGATCACGCAGCGCGGCGATGCGTCCGGGCACCCCCGGGAGCGATCCGGACAGCAGCAGGATCGCACCGCCCACGAAACACAGGGCGGCGGTCAGCATTGGGGCAAGGCCGTTGAGCAGCGACTGCGCCCCACGCAGCGTCGATCCGATCTCGCGCCACAGCAGCAGCGCAAGGCCCAGCATCAGCGGCAGCACATAGTAGATCAGGCGATAGGCGACGAGCGCGGCGAACAGCGCGGGCCGGTCGACGGGAACCGTGGCGATCACCACCGCTTCGAACACGCCGATGCCGCCGGGAACATGCGCAACCAGCGCTACGATGATCGCCAGCGCATAACCCAGGATGAAGGTTGGCAGCAAAGCAGGATCGGCACCGGGGATCAGCAGGAACAAGGCAGCGCTGGCGGCTGTCAGGTCGATGCTGGCGATCATGATCTGCAGCATCGCCTGCGGCGCGGTGGGCAGCGGCAGGCGCCAGCCCCACAGCCGGATATCACCGGGACCATAAGCGCAGAGCGCGATGAGGCCCGCCGCGGCGAGGATGATCGCGCCGCCCACGATCCTTGTCACATCCGGACCGATCGCGAGTGTGCTCAGATGCAGTGCGGAAGGATGGGCAAGCAGCGCGACGCCGGTGATCGTCAGCACGCCCATCCAGAACGTCGCGCTGGCAATGGCGATCACGCGGGCGACATCGGGACCGTCCAGCCCCTCCGCGCTGTAAACGCGATAGCGCGCCGATCCGCCGGTCAGCAGCGCCAGGCCCAGATTGTGGCTGAGCGTGTAACTGGTGAAGGAACCGAGCGCGGCGACGCGCCAGGGCAACGGCCGATCGATGATCCGCAGCGCCAGATAGTCGTAGAAGGTCAGCGTGAAATAGCTGAGCGCGGTCAATATCAACGCGCAGCCGATTTGCCACCCGGCGATCGCGTGGAACGCCGCGCGCACATCGCGCATCCGTATCTCGCGGGTCAGCGCATGCAGCGCGAAAAAGGCAAGGGCGGCAACCAGCGCAACCAGCGCGACCGACAGCATCGGCCGGGGGCGGCTGATCCATGTGGGCAGCTTACGCACCGGGCAATGCCTCAATCCGGCGCCAATTCTGCGCTTTGCACAGGAAGCCGCCGATCAGGCAGCCCTTCACCTCCAGTATATTGGCGCTGGACTGGGTGATGGTCGACGAAAAGCGATGGCCCATGTCGGGGACGTAGACGGTACCGCTCCAGCGCCGGCTATCCTGCCGCGCATAGTCTTCGAGCAGTTCGGTGCCGATCAGGCTAGCGACACCGCTGTCGCGCGCGTCGTCCAGCGCCTCATGGCTGGCCCAGACGATCCAGCCGCACAGCCGTCCGTTACACAATCCCGTGCGGACCGCGACGCTGCCGTGCGGATTGAGCCAGATTCCGATCACGCTTTGCGGGTCGTTGGCCGGCGGGTTGTTCAGCGCCCGCGCGCTCGCCCCGGAAACAAGCGAGGCCGAGAGTGCGGCCGCAATCAGCAATGTCGCGGCGCACCGGCGGAGGATGTCGATTTTTTGCGTTGGTCTGTCCAGCATGCTGGCCCTGATAGACCCGCCGGTCTAACGGCGGGCTGATCCACCGCTGAACTTTCCGTAATGTTGAGCGCCCGCTGATGCTGCGCGGGGTAACGGGGGCCGCGCACTCCCCACAGGTTCACGTCATAAGTGATGACGAAGCACGCCCCCGTCAGCAGGATCATCGCCAGGATGAAGGCCTTGTCCGCGATCCATTCCATCCAGTGCAGGCGGGTTTCCCCATGCACGCGTAGCGCGAAATAGGAAGCGAGCGTCGCCGCCAGGAAGAGCAGCGCGTCAGCCGAGAGGACATCGTCAACGGCGGTGCTGGTCCGGTGCACGGACATCACCACCTGCAATATGCCGATGGCGGTCAGGCAAACGCCGACCATCGCCGCAGCAATCGGACAAATCAGTTCGCAAGTCCGGCGATCAAGCGCGGCCGTGGATTGTGACACAGGCATGGGGTGGCGCTTTGTCGGCTGCCGGGCAACGGGGCGATGACCGGAACATGAGCGATCCTTCATGTGCGGCACGGATGCGTATGACGGATTGTTCATCTGGCGCCCATCTGCCGTGCAGGCGGTCTGCCGCATAGGGCAAGCTGCACGACCACGAGCGGAGACCAAAGGGCGGCCGGTAATGAGCAGTGTCAGTCAGATCGGATGGAGCTTTGCCGGTTTCGCCATCACATCGGTGGCCATCCTTGGCGCCCATATGGCCGGCCTGCACCACGGCTCGGAGGCGCCTCCGCCCGCCAGTGCATCCGGCGCGACATTCACGGACCTTGGCAGCGGAAGCGGACACCGGCTGGTCGTCACCAGCCTGCGTACTGGCGGCGCGGCGTCGGCAGCGGGCCTGCATGTCGGCGATCGGATCGAAACGATCGACGGACGGCGCGCGCAATCACCGGGCGCGGCGGAGCAGCAACTGGAAAAGGCGCTGGCGCGGCCGGTTGATCTTCAAGTTTGGCGCGGACCCGCTATGGTCCATGTGAAACTGTTCATTCCGGGAGGGAATGTTGGCCAATCGAATCCTGCTGGTTGAAGACGATCTGGCGACTGCCGACTATGTGCGCGGCGGCCTGACGCAGGAAGGTTTTCTGGTCGACCATGCCGCGAACGGCCGCGATGGCCTGTTCCACGCGACCGACGGCAGCTACGATGTCATTGTGCTCGACCGCATGCTGCCGGGCATGGATGGCATGGCGGTGCTGGCGGCGCTGCGTGCGGCCAATGTCCAGACGCCGGTGCTGATCCTTTCCGCCATGAGTTCGCCGGAGGATCGCGTTGCGGGCCTGACGTCGGGGTCGGACGACTATCTGACCAAGCCCTTCGTCTTTGCCGAACTGCTCGCCCGCATCCGCCTGCTCATCAAACGCGGGCAGGCCGCACCGACAGTCGAGACAAAGCTTCTGTGCGACGATCTGGAAATGGATCTGCTGGCGCGCAGGGTGAAGCGCGGGGGCAATGCCATCGACCTCCAGCCGCGCGAATTCCGCCTTCTGGAATTCATGCTGCGCCATGTCGATCAGGTCGTCAGCCGCACCATGCTGCTCGAAGGGGTATGGGACTATCATTTCGATCCCGGCACCAACGTGATCGATGTCCATATCAGCCGCCTGCGCAAGAAGATCGACGAAGGGTATGGCCAGCCACTGCTCCACACGGTCCGCGGGTCCGGCTATCGCCTGGGCGTCGGCGAATGAGGGGATGAGGGTCTTTCGCTCGACCACCTGGCGCTTTGCAGCGCTGGTGTTCATCCTTCAGCTGCTTGGGGCGGGGTTGATCCTGCTGACCGTGCAGCAATTGACCCGGCTGCAGATCGCGACGGACGCGCAGGACGCGGCTGAGGAATTGCGCGACGAACTGCTCGATTATCGCATGCGCGGCGGCCCATCGGCACTGATCGGCGCCGCGATGGATCGTGCGCAGTCGGTGCGTGCCGCGCGCTCAGTGGTCCTGCTCGTGGGAAGCGATGGCCGGCGTCTTGCGGGTAATCTGGGCGACTGGCCGCCCGGTGTGCCCGTCGGCGGCGGCGAAGCGACGATCGAACTGTTCCGGGTCGGCAACGCCACGCCGGAACGGATGCGCGTGGTGGCGACTGCGCTGCCGGACGGCGCGCGCCTGCTTACCGGCCATGTGATCGAAAGCGAGCTGCAATTCGCCCTGGTGATGGAGGATGCGATGCTGGTCGCTTTCGCCTTTGCCGCGGCGATGGCCGCCTTTGCCGCATGGATATCCGCCCGCCTGATTGAGGCGCGGCTGCGCAGGACAGTCGCGACGGCGCAGGCTGTGGCGGCCGGTGACCTTGACCATCGCGTAATGGACGAAGGCGGCGGCGACGCTTTCGAGGCGCTGGGCCATGCCGTCAACGCCATGCTGGACCGCATCGCCGCGCTGATGACGGAACTGAAGGTTGCGACCGACGGCCTTGCCCATGACCTGCGTTCGCCGCTGACCCGCCTGCGCTCGACGTTGGAACGCGCGCTGGAGCGGGCGGACAGCGAGGAGGCGCGGCTCGCCGTGGCCCGTGCGGTGGAAGAGGGCGACCGGCTGCTCGCCATGCTCGACACCGCGCTTCGGATCAGCCGGGCGGAGGCGGGGCTGGGACGCGAAGCGTTCGTCGACACCGATGTCGGCGCGATGCTCGCCGATGTGGTGGAGATGTACGAACCGCTGGTCGAAGATCGGGGGGCGACCATCCGGGCGGATGTGCCGGGGCCGGTTCATCTACCGATCCACCGGGAATTACTGAGCCAGGCGCTGGCGAACCTGATCGACAACGCGCTGAAATATGGCGGGCGCACCATCGTGGTGGGGGCGGCGGCGCGGGCCGGCGGCACCGACATCTGGGTTGCCGACGATGGTCTGGGTATTGCGCCCGATCGTCGGGGGGAGGCGCTGCGCCGCTTCGGCCGGCTTGACGCGGCGCGCAGTGAGAGCGGCGCGGGCCTTGGCCTGTCGCTGGCCTCTGCCGTGGCTCGGTTGCATGGCGGCGGTATCGCGCTGGAGGATAACGAGCCGGGGCTGGTCGTGCGCCTGTTCCTCTCCAGCGACACGGCCCATCCGATCGCGCCCTGAGCGAATGACCAAAGTTTAACTTGTGGATCACCGGGGCGGAAGCTGCCGGGATGTAGAGGCGCTGACGTTAACCACAGGGCATCCGAAAGCGTCCGCCATGACTTCGCCGATCTTCTTCGACCCCACGGGCCGCCGTGGGCTGATTGCACGCCGGGCCGTGGCGGGGCTGATCGCGCTGATCCTGATCGCGGCGGTGGCGTTTGCCACCACGCTGGTCGCGATGCCCAGCGTCGGCGGCCTGCCGCTGCCCTTCGGTCGTGGGCGTCCCGCACCGCTCAGCCTGCAGACGCCGGTCGAACACCACCATCATCATCGGTCCTGGCTGCCGCACCTGTTCGGACCGCAACCGCATACGCCGCTGACCATCGGATTCTATGTGCCGGGCGACGACGGCAGCCTTTCGTCGCTGCGCCGTCACATCGGCGCGCTGGATTGGGTGGTTCCGGCGCTGGCGCGCGTTTCGGGTGCCAACCATCAGGTCGAAGTGGAGCAGGACAATCGGCTGGCCCATGTGCTGGCATCGGCCAATCATGCGCCGCGCCTGCTGCCCATGGTGCAGAACCTGACAGAGGACAGCTGGGACAGCGCCGGGGCCGCGCGCCTGATCGCGAGTGCGCCGGCCCGCCACGCCTTTGCCGCGCGGATGGCGCAGATGGTGGCGGCACACCGGGCGTCCGGGCTGGTCATGGATTTCGAGAATTTGCCTGCCGATGCCCTGCGCGGCTATCCCCGCCTTCTCGACGATATTCGCGCGGCCCTACCCAAGGGCAAGATCGTCGCCGTCACCGCCCCCGCGGACGATGCGAGCTGGAACCTGTCCGCACTGGCCCGGTCGAGCGACCGGGTCATCCTCATGGCCTATGACGAACATTGGCAAAGCGGCAGCGCGGGGCCGATCGCATCGCAGCCCTGGTTCGCCGATCAGGTGGAGCAGGCGATGCGATTGGTGGGCCGCGACCGGCTGATCGTGGCCCTTGGAAGCTACGCCTATGACTGGCACGGCGGGCAGGCCGATGCACTGGGGATCGAAGAGGCTTGGCTGGCCGCGCATGACAGCAGCGCGCCGATCACCTTTGACCCCGCCAGCGGCAATGCGGGCTTTGCCTATCAGGACAATGGCGAGCAGCATCAGATCTGGATGTTGGACGCGGCATCGACATGGAACGAGCTGCAACTGCTTCACCGGCTGGGGATAGACGATGTCGCGATGTGGCGGCTGGGGACGGAAGACCCTGGCGTTTGGAACGATTTCGCGGCCTTCAGGGGCAGCGGGCGGCCCGACATCGGCAGGCTTGATGCCGTATTGAACGTCGACGTGGAGGGGGCGGGAGAGATCCTGCGCATCACCGCCGCGCCGACCGTCGGCCACCGCGACATCGGGTTCGACGATCAGGGTATCGTTACAGGCGAGCGCTATCGGGTGCTGCCGACGCCCTATGTCGTTCAGCGCGCCGGTGCCGCCGCGCCCAAGCAGATCGCGCTCACCTTCGACGATGGGCCGGATCCGACATGGACGCCGAAAATCCTCGACATTTTGGAACGCGAGCATGTGCCCGGCACGTTCTTCGTCGTCGGCGAAAATGCGCTGGAACATCCCGGCCTGCTGCGCCGGATCGTCGCGGATGGCAGTGAGATCGGCAATCACAGCTACACGCACCCCAATATGGCGCTGGACAGCGATGCTGCGATCAAGCTGGAACTGAACACGACGCAGCGGTTGATCGAGGCCTATACCGGCCGCGCCACCCGCCTGTTCCGCGCACCCTATTTCGGGGACGCCGAACCCACGACGCAGGATGAAATCGGCCCTGCCATGGTCGCGCAGCAGCAGGGCTATACCGTGGTCGGCCTGCACGTCGATCCCAATGACTGGCAGCGGCCGGGCACGGACGCGATCGTGCGGCAGGTGCTGGAGCAGGTGGTGGACGCCAGCCCCGACAGTTCCCGCAACGTCGTCCTGCTGCACGATGGCGGCGGCGACCGGGAGCAGACGGTGCAGGCGCTGCCCCGCATCATCGAGGCGCTCCGTGCGAAGGGCTATAGCTTCGTTCCCGCCTCACGCCTTGTCGGCCTTAGCCAGGCGCAGGTGATGCCGCCGGTCAAGGGATCGGATTTGCTGGCCGTGCGCACCGATGTCGCAATCTTCATCGTGCTGGCCGGTCTCGCCATGCTGCTGGGCTGGATTTTCCTGGTCGCTATCGTGCTGGGCATCGCCCGTGCGCTGCTGATGGCCGGTCTTGCCTGGTTCCAGTCGCGGCGGGAGCGGCCCGTGCCGCCGGATTATCAGCCCACCGTCTCGGTCATCATCCCGGCCTATAATGAGGAGCGCGTGATCGAGGCGTCGGTGCGGCGTGTGCTGGCGAGCGATTATCCGGGCATTTCGGTGATCGTCGCGGACGATGGATCGAAGGACCGGACGAGCGCCGTAATCTCCGCCGCTTTTGCCGACGATCCGCGTGTTACGCTGCTGACGCTGCCCAACGGCGGCAAGGCCTCGGCGCTCAACCGCGCGCTGCTGCATGCGCAGGGTGAAGTGGTGATCGCGCTGGACGCCGACACCCAATTCGAGCCGGCCACGATCCGCCGCCTCGCACGCTGGTTCGCCGACCCGGAAATCGGCGCGGTGGCGGGCGACGCGCGCGTGGGTAACCGGGTCAATCTGGTCACGCGCTGGCAGGCGGTCGAATATATCACGGCGCAGAATCTTGAGCGACGCGCGCTGGCCGGGTTCGACGCGATGACGGTGGTGCCCGGCGCTGTCGGCGCCTGGCGGCGGACCGCGCTCGACATGGTGGGGGGCTATCCGGAAGACACGCTGGCAGAGGATCAGGATCTGACCATCGCGATCCAGCGGGCGGGCTGGCGCGTTACCTACGATCCGCAGGCGGTGGCGTGGACGGAAGCGCCCGAAAGCTTCCGCGCGCTTGCCAAGCAGCGCTATCGCTGGGCGTTCGGAACGCTGCAATGTCTGTGGAAGCATCGCGCGATCCTGCGTACCCGCCAGCCTTCGGGCCTTGCCCTGGTCGGCTTGCCGCAGGCGTGGCTGTTCCAGATCGCCTTTGCCGCCATTTCGCCGCTGATCGACCTTGCCCTGTTGCTGTCGATCGTGGGGACAGTCCTGCGGGTGTTCCAGCATGGCTGGGCGCAGACCAGCGGGGACCTTTCGCACATGGGCCTCTATTGGCTGGCGTTCACCGGCATCGATGTGCTGTGTGGCTGGATCGCCTATCGTCTGGATGGAAAGGGCGTGGGCTATCCCGCGCATCTGCTGGTGGCGCAGCGCGTGGTCTATCGCCAGATCATGTACTGGGTCGTGGTGCGCGCCATCGCATCAGCCATCGGCGGCTGGGTCGTCGGCTGGGGCAAGCTGGAACGCAGCGGCAGCGTCGATGCGCCCGGCACCGCCGCCCCCGCCGCATGAGCGCGCGCGAAGATGACACAAGTTTAAGCGAAGGGTCACGGCCGTTTAAGGCGATAAGGCGCAAGGCATGGCGCAGGGTCGATCAGACCCTGCGGAACAGAGGATCCTGCCATGCTTCACCGCCTTTATCGGCTCGCTGCGGCGCTGGCGCTTTGCGCGCTCTGCCACAACGCGGTGGCACAGCGGCCCACCACGGCGCAGCCGGTGCGTCAGGCCATGGTGCGATCCGATTATATGCTTGCCCCCTTTGGCCGGGTCGCGCTGTTCCGGCCCGTTCGGGAGCCGCGCGGCATCCTGCTCTATCTGTCCGACCGGACGGGCTGGAGCGCGCAGGATGATCGCACCGCCGGCGATCTGGCGCAAAGCGGACTGCTGGTCGCGGGCATTTCCACGCCCACGCTGATGCAGGCGGAGGACGCCTGGCGCGGCAGCCGGTGCGTCAATCCCAATTACGCGCTCATTCGCCTCAGCCGCGATGTGCAGCATCGCATGGCCGTGCGCATGTATCGAAAGCCGCTGATCTTCGGCCGGGGCCTGGGGGGCACGCTTGCCTATGCCGCGCTCGCCCAGTGGAAGAACGCGGCCTATCAGGGCGTGGTGTCCCAGCAATTCTCGCCGCTGCTGCCGGGGCACAAGCCATGGTGCCGCACGCCCGGCTTCCTGCTGCACCCGACGGTCGGGCACCCGCCCCGCCGCATGCTGACCCCCAACCGGCAGATGGAAGTGCCCTGGGTGCTGCTCGATCCGGCGGGGCAGGGTAGCCATTTTGCACCCTTCGTCGGGGCCGTCCCCCATGCGCGGATCGTTAACACCGATGCGGCGCGCGCGCCCGCCCTTCGTGGTCTGCTGCTGTCGATGTTGCCGGAGATGCCCGATACGCAGGGCGTGGCCGTGCCCGACATGCCGTTGACCATCGTGAAGCCGGCGGCCGGTGTGTGGCAGGGCGATGTGATGGCGATCGTCTATTCCGGCGATGGCGGCTGGGTCGGCATCGGTCCCGACGTGGCGGCGGCCCTTGCGGCGCGGGGCATTCCCTCAGTCGGCGTCGACAGCCTGTCCTATTTCTGGAGCGCGCGCACGCCCAACGGCGCTTCACGCGACCTCGGCCAATTGATCCAATCCTTCGCGCGCCACTGGGGCAAGAGCCGGGTGCTGCTTGTCGGCTACAGCTTCGGCGCGGACGCGCTGCCGCTGATGGTGGAGCGGCTGGACCCGGCGATCCGTGCGCATGTCGCGCGCCTGTCCATGCTGGGTTTCAGCAACGCGGCGGATTTCCAGTTCCATCTCGCCAGCTGGATGGACATCACGTCGGACAACGCCATTCCGACCGTACCCGCCGTTCAGCGGCTGCGCGGGCTGGACATGCAATGCGTGCGCGGGGTCGACGAAAGCGACAGCGCCTGCCCCGCGATCCCGCGCGGCACAGCGGCCCAGTTCGTGGTGCCGGGCGGCCATCATTTCGATCGCAATTCCGACCTGTTGACCCGGATCATCCTGGGTCAGCGGCGGCCGGGATATGTCAACGGATGACGGTCAGGCGAGTTCGATCGCCATGGCCGTTGCCTCGCCCCCGCCGATGCACAGCGACGCGACGCCGCGCTTGCCGCCCCGGTTCTCCAGCGCCGCGATCAACGTCGCCAATATGCGCGCCCCGCTCGCCCCGATGGGGTGGCCAAGCGCCGTCGCGCCGCCGTTGACGTTCAGCTTGTCGTCGGGAATGGCAAGGTCGCGCGCGGCGATCATCGCCACCACCGCAAATGCTTCGTTGACTTCAAACAGGTCGACGTCGCCCACCTGCCATCCAGCCTTGTTTAGCACCTTGCGGATCGCGGGCACCGGCGCGGTGGTGAACCTGGCCGGCTCATGCGCGTGGGCGGCGGTCGCCACCACCTTCGCGACGATGGGCAGGCCCAGCTTCTCCGCGACGCTCGCCCGCGTCATCACCAGCGCCGCCGCACCATCGGAAATGGACGAAGCATTGGCCGCCGTGATCGTGCCGTCCTTGGCAAAGGCGGGCTTCAGGCCGGGAATCTTCTCCGGCTTTGCCTTGCCCGGCTGTTCGTCGGTGTCGACCACCACCTCGCCGCCGCGCCCCTTGACCGTCACCGCCGTGATTTCCCGCGCGAAGGCGCCGGTGTCGATCGCTGCGCTCGCCCGTTCGAGCGAGCGGATCGCATAAGCGTCCTGATCTTCCCGCGTAAACTGATACCCAGCACCGTCCTTCAGCGAAGACGCCCATGGCTCTTGCCGGGCTCATAGGCGTCCTCCAGGCCATCCATGATACATGTGTCGATCATGCGCTGAGTGGCCCATGCGCGCGCTGCCGCACGATGCTTAGGCAGGGCATAGGGGGCGTTGGTCATGCTCTCCATACCGCCCGCCACGATCAGATCGGCGGTCCCGGCGGCCAGCGCCTCATGCGCCATGATGGCGGCCTGCATGCCCGAGCCGCACATCTTGTTGACGGTCGTCGCTTCGGTATTGAGGCCAAGGCCCGCGCCCAGCGCCGCCTGCCGCGCGGGTGCCTGACCAAGTCCTGCGGGCAGGACGCAGCCCATATAGATCCGATCGACCGTATCGGCCGAAACGCCCGCACGTTCCACCGCCGCCTTCACCGCCGCCGCGCCAAGCTCCGTCGCCTTCAATCCGGACAGTGCGCCCTGAAAGCCGCCCATCGGCGTGCGGGCATAGCTTGCGATCACCACCGGATCATCCTGCACGGTCACTCTCCTTCTGAAATGCTTTGCATCGGTGCCCTAAAGTGTGGGGAGGAAAGTTTCAAATGCAACCAGCCCGCATGGCTATCGCGCACGCGGCAGATGCCCGTTCATTCGGTGCCGATGATAACGCGCGCGCACATACATCGAAAATCCCAGCAGCAGCCAGGCCATCAGGATAGCGGGCAGGGCCAGGAAGCTGGGCGACCATCCCGCGACATCGTGCACGCCCCACCATGGCAACGCCAGCATCACCGCACCGCCGATCAGCATCAACAGGCCGATGCGTCGCGGCAGCACCGCGATCGCCCGCAATTCCCGGCGATAGGCATGGCGGCCGTGCGACGTGTCCAGATCCGGTTTCAAGCGCGCCCTTCCCACGACAGGCGGAACATATGCCGCTGGACCTTATGTGCATGAACCCCTAAGCTGGCAATATTCCCCGGGGGGCCGTCCCAGCGGCTGAGAGGGGCGGTGAAAGTCCGTCCGACCCGTTGAACCTGATCCAGCTGACACTGGCGGAGGGAGCGGAGCGGCCATATATGCGAAGAACCAGGCCCGCCCGTCCCCCAATGCCGATGAGGAGACGATAAGATGGCCGACATTCCCGCCCGCACCGAAATGCGCGTCACGACCGGGCCGATTCGCGGCAGTCGCAAGATCCATGTCGGCCCGCTCAATGTCGCCATGCGGGAAATCGATCTGGAGCCGTCGTCCGGCGAACCGCCGGTGCGCGTCTATGACACCTCCGGCCCCTATACCGATCCGGAAGCGCGCATCGACATCATGGCCGGGCTGCCGGCCCGCCGCCGCGACTGGATCATGGGTCGCGGCGATGTGGAGGAATATGACGCCCGCGCCGTCAAGCCGGAGGATAACGGCCTGAAAGGTCCCGACCGCTCCGGCGGGGTGCAACCCTTTCCCAATGTCGTGAAGCGTCCCTTGCGCGCGAAGGCCGGCATGAACGTCAGCCAGATGCATTATGCCCGGCGCGGCATCATCACGCCCGAAATGGAATATGTGGCCGAACGCGAGAATCTCGGCCGTGCGCGCCTGGCCGAATATATCCGCGACGGCGAAAGCTTCGGCGCGTCGATCCCCGATTATGTGACGCCCGAATTCGTTCGCGACGAAGTGGCGCGGGGCCGCGCGATCATCCCGTCCAACATCAACCACCCGGAAAGCGAGCCGATGGCGATCGGCCGCAATTTTCTGGTGAAGATCAACGCCAATATCGGCAATTCGGCCGTCGCCTCCGACGTGGCGAGCGAAGTCGACAAGCTGGTCTGGTCGATCCGCTGGGGCGCGGACACTGTCATGGACCTGTCCACCGGCCGCAACATCCACGACACGCGCGAATGGATCCTGCGCAACTCGCCGGTCCCGATCGGCACCGTGCCGATCTATCAGGCGCTGGAAAAGGTCGGCGGCATTGCCGAGGATCTGAGCTGGGAAATCTTCCGCGACACGCTGATCGAGCAGGCGGAACAGGGCGTCGATTATTTCACCATCCATGCGGGCGTCCGCCTTGCCTACATCCCCATGGCGGCGAAGCGGGTGACCGGGATCGTGTCGCGCGGCGGATCGATCATGGCGAAATGGTGCCTTGCCCATCACAAGGAAAGCTTCCTCTACGAGCATTTCGACGAGATCACGGAGATCATGAAGGCCTATGACATCGCCTATTCACTGGGCGATGGCCTGCGCCCCGGCTCGATCGCGGATGCCAATGACGAAGCGCAATTCTCCGAACTTTACACGCTGGGTGAACTGACCCACCGCGCCTGGAAACAGGATGTGCAGGTCATGATCGAAGGGCCGGGCCATGTGCCCATGCACAAGATCAAGGAGAATATGGAAAAGCAGCTGCAGGTGTGCGGCGAAGCGCCTTTTTATACGCTGGGGCCGCTCACCACCGACATCGCACCGGGATATGACCATATCACCAGCGCCATCGGCGCGGCGCAGATCGGCTGGTACGGCACGGCGATGCTCTGCTACGTCACGCCCAAGGAGCATCTGGGCCTGCCCGACCGCGACGATGTGAAGGTGGGTGTCGTCACCTACAAGCTGGCCGCCCATGCCGCCGATCTGGCGAAGGGGCATCCGGCGGCGAAGGTGCGCGACGATGCGCTGTCCCGCGCCCGCTTCGAATTCCGCTGGCGCGATCAGTTCAACCTCAGCCTCGATCCCGATACGGCCGAACAATATCATGACCAGACGCTACCGGCGGAAGGTGCGAAGACCGCGCATTTCTGTTCCATGTGCGGCCCCAAATTCTGTTCGATGAAGATCACGCAGGAAGTGCGCGACTTTGCCGCGAAGAAGAACCAGAGCGCCGACAGCTTCCTTGAAGCGCGTCTGACCGGCGCGGAAGTGGCACAAGCCAGCAAGGACGCTGCGCTCAAGGGCATGGAAGAAATGAGCAGGCTGTTCAAGGAGAAGGGCAGCGAACTCTACATGGGCGCGGGGGATCGGGAGCGGGATTGAACCGAAACTGGGCCGGCCGTTTTTGGCAGATGTTGCGTCGTACGTCGCGCCTCTCATCCGCTCGGCCCAGCGGTTCGGATGAGGCGCTACGCCTACTAAATGCAGGTTGTTGGCGCTGTGTTAGGTGCGAACAAGATCACGGATGGCCTTTCGATCTTGCGGCGCGTGCGCCCGATCATTGGCCGCATCCTACTTTATATTCCCCCAACAATGCGCTCAGCCTTGACGGTGATTTCCTGTCCGAAGATTTTTGTGTTCTGGGCGGTGAGCATTTTTTTGTTCGGTCGGTGCTTTCCATTCCCGTTCGCGGCTTGGACGATGCATTTGGCTTTGGTTGCTGGTCAACACTTTCACGTAAGAACTTCGAAAGCTACATAGCGCAATTTGACGGTGCGGAGCCTTGCCAGACGGAGATGTGGCATTGGATGGCTTTGCAACGGCCTTGCTGACTTGATAGGGACAGAGCCAGTTGCAGTTTGGGTTCAGCTTCAGCCCGACAGACAGCGACCGAAACTGTGGGTTCAGAACGACCATCACCCCATGGCCATCGCTCAAGATGAAGGTATCACTCCGCAGCAGATGGTCGCGATTATGCGCCATTACGGTCACGATCCCGGAACGTCGGCATGAAGACTATGACTATGCTGCACTCTGACATCAAATGAGGCAGGGCGCTTCCATCCAGACCCCCGACCTGGCCATCCGCCTGCGCCGTGCGGCGTTCAACGCGGCGCTTGGCGCGGGGCAACTGGAGGCCATCGGGCCGTTGCTGGCGCCGGATGTGGTGATGGTGACGGGCACCGACAGCGGCGTGATTGCCGGGCGAAAGGCGCAGTTGCTGGCGTGGAAGCGTGAGTTCGCTGCGCCCAACAGCACCCTCTACACCCGCACGCCCGATCGCATCGTCGCGTCGACGGTCGAACCGATCGCGCTGGAGCACGGGCATTGGGTCGGCGTTTCGATCAACACCGGCGCTTTGCTGGCGTCAGGCGACTATACGGCCAAATGGCGCCACGTCGGTGGCGAATGGCTGATCGAGGCGGAAATCTATCTGACGCTCGCCTGATCGGAACGCCGGGTCACACTCGCTCGGCAAATTCGCCATAGCCGCCCTGAAAGAACAGCAGCGGCCTGGCTTCGCTCTGCACCTCCAGCGCCACGACCTGGCCCAGCACGATATAATGGTCGCCGGCCTCATGCACCTTGTCCAGCGTGCAATCGATCCAGGCGACGACGTCATCGATGATCGGCGATCCGTTCGCCGATACGCTGTGCGATACGCCGGCAAACTTGTCCGCACCCGCGCTGGCGAACTGGCGGCACAGCGCCATCTGTTCGCTGGAGAGCACATTGACGCAGAATTTGCCGGCCGCTTCGATCCGGGGCCAGCTGGAAGAAGTCTTGGCCGGGAAGAACGCGACCAGAGGCGGCTCCAGCGATACGGAGGTAAAGGAGCCGACGACCATGCCGGTTGGCGTTCCGTCAGCCTGAACGGCGGTGACGACGCACACGCCGGTGGGGTAATGACCCAGCACCTTGCGAAAGGTCGCGTTGTCGAAACTTACCATCCGTTCCTCCTGCCGCCGCCGAATCGCGGCGTCCGAAGGATCGATGGCAGGGACTGGCCCTGCCATCAATATCGCTTTGCCGATAAGTCTTTTGCCAATTCGTCAGGCAAAGGCCTCTGCCGGGAGCGTGTTGAGCGCTGCCACACCGGCGCTTGCCGCCGCTTCCAGCCCGAATGCTTCGGGTAGGATCTGTTCCAGATAGAAGCTGGTGGTGGCGTTCTTGCGCGTGACAAAGGCTTCGCCCTGCGCTTCGACGGACAGGCCACGCGCCTGCTTTTCCAGCAGCCAGCCGCATACTGCGGTCGCCAGCATGGTCTGGAACGGCACGCTGGCCGCCAGCTTGTCGGGCACCAGCGCGTCGCTGATCCGCGCGCCGATCCTTTCGCAGATGTCGATCAGCGCGATCAGGCGCGGGTGGGCCGCATCGCTGCGCATTTCGGCGATCAGCGCCGCGAAGGCCGCCCCGCCCGCCAGCGACAGCTTGCGCGTTACCAGGTCGGCGGCCTGGATGCCGTTGGTGCCTTCATAGATCGGGAAGACGCGGACATCGCGATAGAATTGCGCCGCACCCGTTTCCTCGACAAAGCCCATGCCGCCATGGACCTGAATGCCGATGGAGGACACCTCGCAGCCGATGTCGGTCGCATGTGCCTTGGCCAGCGGGGTCAGAACCGCCACGCGATCGGCCGCGTCGGCGTCGCCGGCATGGGCGCGATCTGCGCTGCCGGCCGTGTGATAGACGAGCGCGCGGGCGGCATCGGTCTGCGCCCGCATGCGCAGCAGCATACGGCGCACATCGGGATGCTCGACGATGGCGACCGAGGCGCGGCTGTCCGACCCGGCGAGGGGGGACTGGATGCGCTCCTTGGCATAGGCGACGGCCTTTTGCGTCGCGCCTTCGGCGATATGGACGCCCTGAAGCCCGACCAGAAGGCGCGCATTGTTCATCATGGTGAACATCGCGCGCATGCCGCCGCATTCCGGCCCGACCAGCCAGCCCACGCAATCGTCATGGTCGCCAAAGCTCATGACGCAGGTGGGCGATGCGTGCAGGCCGAGCTTATGTTCCAGCGACACGGCGCGCACGTCGTTGAACTCGCCCGGCGTGCCATCGGCGTTCAACCGATATTTGGGAACCAGGAACAGCGAAATGCCCTTGGTGCCCGCCGGCGCGTCGGGCGTGCGGGCGAGCACCAGATGGACGATATTTTCGGCCATGTCGTGATCGCCATAGGAAATGAAGATCTTGCTGCCCTTGACCAGCCAGCTGCCGTCGCCGCGCGGGGTTGCGCGCGTCTTGAGCGCGCCGACATCGGACCCGGCCTGCGGCTCCGTCAGGTTCATGGTGCCGGTCCATTCCCCGGTCACCAGCTTGGGCAGGTACAGCTGCTTTTGTTCATCGCTGCCATGATGGGCCAGCGCCTCGATCGAACCGCCGGTCAGCGTCGGGCACAGGGTCAGCGCCGTGTTCGCCGCACCCAGCATGTCGAGCACCGCGACATGCACGGCAAAAGGAAGACCCTGGCCGCCCAGATCCTCGGCCACGCTCAGCGTGTTCCAGCCGCCCTCGACAAAAGTGCGATAGGCGTCGGCAAAGCCTGCCGGCATCACCACGCCATTTTCGCCCAGCTTTGCGCCTTGGGTATCGCCTGTGCGATGCAAGGGCCCCCATTCTTCCGCCGCCATCTGTCCCGCACTTTCCAGCACGGCATCGATCAGGTCCATGTCGGCATCGACCAGGCCTGCAACGGTTTCCAGGGCCAGTTTCTGATCGGTGATGGGCGGAGTGAACGTCATCGGCGAAGTCCTTTATCGGCGTTGGCAGTCAGGTCGCGGCGGACCAAAAGACCCTATTGACGCACACGTCAAGTGCGTCATCGCTAATCAGCCTTGCACTAAGGGCAACTGCCCGAAGCCCGAATATGTCCCGCTTTCCCGAATCAGGCGGAACGGCGCTTTCCGGGCCGTTTCTTGGCAGCAGCGCGGCGTCCCGCTTCAATTGCCAGCACCGACCATCGCCGCATGGCATCGGCGTCGTCGTACACATCGTCGGGTGCCCGGCGGTAACTCATCGCCATCGGCTTCCCCTTCATTTCCACCGTGAACCGGGGCGCACCGATGGCGTCCCAATCGGCGTCACAGCCGGTATCGGATTTGAGCCATAGCTGGTCATCGTCGACAATCGCGAACACCACGCCATCAAGGTATAGCGTCGCGCCGCCCATCATTCGTCGCATCGAAACATGGCCGATCGGCTCCAGCGCCTCCCGCACCCATTCGATGAGGCCGGTGTCGATGGTCATGATCCCTCCCGCCGGTCGACCCGGTGATAGCGGTCGATGATGTATAGAATGATCAGCCAGCTGCCCATGGCGAGCGCGAGCGGCAGATTGGCGGGTTCGCCAAAGAAGCGGCGCGGCGAAAGATTGATCAGTCCGATCAGAATCGCACCGGGAACCAGACAGGCCGCCCCCAGAGCCAGGCGGCTGCACCAGCGCCAGTGCCCGCGACCCGATTGCGCCAGTCGCACCCGCACGAACAGGAACATGGCGCTGCTGGCGAAGATTGCGATCAACGACAGCAGTTCCGCGCGCATCGTTCAGCCCCGTCCCCCGGCTATGTCCGCCAGCGCCTTCAACGCCGCGCCATCGACCCGTTGCACCGTCCATTCGTCCATCGGGCGTGCGCCGATCGCGCGGTAGAAATCGATGGCTGGCTGATTCCAGTCAAGCACCGACCATTCCAGCCGCGCGCACCCGCGTTCCAGCGCCAACTGCGCGAGCTGGCTGAGTAACGCTTTTCCCGCGCCGCTGCCTCGCGCGTCGGGACGAACGAACAGATCCTCCAGATAGATGCCGGGGCGGCCCTCGAACGTCGAAAAGTTATGGAAGAACAGGGCGAAGCCGACCGGATCACCGCTGCTTTCGGCGATCAGCACTTCCGCCATGGGACGGGGGCCGAACAGATGCGCCGCCAGCACGTCCCGGTCGGCCCGTGCCTCATGCGCCAGCTTCTCATATTCCGCCAGCGCCCGGATGAAATCCAGGATCAGGTCGATGTCGTCTGCCCGCGCCTGCCGGATGTGGATCCCCATGGCCGTCCCCCCTTTTGCCTCAAGCCTGTATCTGTGCGTAACTGAACCTATGCTTGCCCGGCCTCGACATGGGCCGCCGATTGCGGCTTGGCGCGCGTCGCGATCAGACAGCCCGCGACGATAAGCGCGGCCCCGGCCAGGGTCGTCATCTCAAGTCTTTCGTCAAAGGCCAGCCAGCCCACGATCGCCGACCAGATAAAGGCGCTATATTCAACCGGGATCAGGATCTGTGCTTCCGCGCGGGCATAGGCCCAGCTGAGAAAGAGCAGTGAAATGAACGCGAGCGCGGCGGCACCCACCGCCAGCGGCGCGTCGGCGGTCGATGGGATGACGCCGTACCAGGGGGCCTCCAGTGCCATGACCAGAAAAATCACCAGATTCTGATAGAAGGCTATTTCGACAGGCGACGACAGCTGTGCCTGTTGCCGTTGCAGGACGAGGTTCCAGGCATAGAGCGCCGCCGATCCCAGCACGGCAACGACGCCGAGCAGCGCATCGCCCTCATGGCTGCCGGCGATGCGCGCCGCCATGATGACGCCGACCCCGCACAGGCCCAGCACCGATGCCCAGACCGCCTGCGGACCGACGCGTTCACCCAGCAAGATTGCGGCAAGATACAGAGCGATGAGCGGCGCGACGAAGGAAAGCGCGATCGCCTCCGCCATTGGCAGTTTTGTGAGTGCCCAGAAGAAAGTCAGCGCCATGAAGGCGACGACCACGCCGCGCAGCATATGCAGGCGAAGCACGGCCGGCGTCGGCCTGGCGGTGCGCGCGAACAGCATCGCCACGCCGCCGATGGCAAGGCCCGCGACCCCGCGCCAGAGCAGCGCGTTATAGGCGCCGATGGAGAGCGAAAGCCCCTTCATCACCGCGTCCATCACGGAAAAAATGCCGACGCCTGCGCAGCAAGCGGCAAAAGCGACGGGGACAGGCGTGTTATGAGGTCCAAAGCGCATGGTCCGCGCCCTCTAACCGCATTTCGCGCGGACTGCATCCATCCTTTTCGATGCGATGCGACGGTAGGCTATTCGGCGGCCTCGGCATTCTCCGCGTCGGTCATTTCCGCTTCGATCTTCGCCGCCTCGATCTCGGCGGCCTTCGCCTCGACCAGCTTGACGATATGGTCGACCATGTCGGCGTCCTGGACATGGTGGTCGGTCACGCCCGACAGATAGACCATATGCTTGCCATTGCCGCCGCCGGTGATGCCGATGTCGGTTTCGCGCGCTTCGCCGGGGCCGTTGACGACGCAGCCCAGCACCGAGAGCGACATCGGCGTGTTGATGTGCTGCAGCCGTTCTTCCAGCGCCTGCACCGTGCGGATCACGTCGAAGCCCTGCCGCGCGCAGCTCGGGCAGGAGACGACGCGCACGCCGCGGGTGCGCAGGCCCAGCGATTTCAGGATCTCGTAGCCGACGCGCACTTCCTCTTCGGGTTCGGCCGACAGGCTGACGCGGATCGTATCGCCGATGCCCGCCCACAGCAGGTTGCCGATGCCGATGCTGGATTTCACCGTGCCGCCGATCAGCCCGCCCGCCTCGGTAATGCCCAGATGCAGCGGGCAATCGACCTGTTCGGCGAGCTGCTGATACGCCGCCACCGCGAGGAACACGTCGGACGCCTTCACCGCGACCTTGAATTCGTGGAAATCGTGGTCCTGCAGCAGCTTGATATGATCGAGCGCGCTTTCCACCAGCGCTTCGGGACAAGGCTCGCCATATTTTTCCAGCAAGTCTTTTTCCAGGCTGCCGGCATTGACGCCGATGCGGATGGCGCAGCCATTGGCCTTGGCCGCGTCCACCACTTCCTTCACCCGCGCCTGCGACCCGATATTGCCGGGGTTGATGCGCAGGCAGGCCGCGCCCGCATCCGCCGCCTCCAGCGCGCGCTTGTAGTGGAAATGGATGTCGGCGACGATCGGCACGCGCGCGGCGCGGACGATCTGCTTCAGCGCGGCCGTCGATTCGACGTCGGGGCAGGAGACGCGGATGATGTCGACGCCGGCTTCCTCGCAGCGGCGGATCTGGTCGATCGTCGCGCGCACGTCGTCGGTCGGGGTGTTGGTCATCGTCTGCACGGTGACGGGCGCATCGCCGCCCACGGGCACGTTGCCCACCATGATCTGGCGGCATTGACGGCGGGCGATGTCGCGCCAGGGGCGCAGGCCGGGATTATGTTCGGACATGAAGTAGGGGCTCCGTGAATGGAGCCCCTATAGTGTCTTAGAAGCGCGCCGTGAAGGAGGCTGCGACCTGATCAGCATTGCCGCTGGTCTGCGCCAGCGTCGTCGCGGTGATCGCGGCGGGCGTTCCGCCATAATAGCCGTCGGGCCGCACGATATTCGCCTTGTCCACGAAAGTGTGGGCATAGGACAGGTTGATCGCCAGCGCCTTCGACAGGTTCCATGTCGCGCCCGCGGTCAGCCATGTACGGTCGCCGTCGGGCACGCGCGTGGTCAGATATTGCGGGTTGGTGGGCGTGCGGTCGAACATCGCGCCCGCCCGCAGGGTCAGCGCGTCGCTGAGCACATAATCCGCCCCCGCCGCCACGCTGTAGCTGTCGTGATATTCCAGTTCCTTTACCGATCGCGGCGCGCCCTGCGGCTGGATCGTGATCTGCTTGAACACCGACCAGTTGTACCAGCGCGCCGTCACCATCGCGCGGAGCTTGGGCGTCAGCCAGTGGGCCATGGACACGGTCAGGATGTCGGGCAGTTCCAGCGGCGCGGTGGCGGGCAGGTCGGCATTGCCGGCGGCCAGCGGCGCGAGCAGGCCGGTGACGGTATAGCGGCCCGACAAGTTGTGCTTCATGCGGGAGCGATAGTGGATGCCGAAATTGGTGTCGCCGGTAGTGTAGAACAGCCCGGCGTTCCAGCCGACGGACCAGTCGTCACCCTTGACGCTGGCAAGGCCGTCGGGCTGCAGCGGAGAGGCGTTGGGCAGGGCGTTGGTCAGCGTCACCTTCACATACTGCACGTCCACGCCGCCGCCGACCGACAGATGGTCGTTCAGCTTCAGCGCGGCAGAGGGCTGGATGTTGTAGGTCTTGAGGTCGGTGTAGAGCGAATCGTACCGGCCGAAGAAACCGTCGTCATAATCGAGCTTCAGCCCGAACGGCGCATTGACGCCAATGCCCAGCCACAGCCGATCACCCGCCTGCACGCTGGCATAGCCACTGGGGATCGGGATCACCTTGTCGAACGGATTGCCGCCGTCGTTGCCGGTGACAGGCACCGTCACGGGCAGGCCGGGCACGGTACGGAAAGAGCCGCGCTGCTGTTGCCGCGCATTGGCCATCAGGGCGACGCCGCCGCCCGAAATCTGGATGCCGGGCAACTGAGTCATCGCGGCAGGATTGAAGTAGATGGTGGACGGATCGTCCGCCGCCGCCGCGCCGCCCGACAGGGCACGCCCGGTTTCCTTTGGCGACTGTTCCTGAAGGTAGAAGCCGCCCGCGAAGGCCGGTTGGGCAATGGCGCACAGAAGCAGCCCGGCAGTGCCGGCAAGATAATGATGGGAACGCATGGCGACCTTTCCTAAACCTTATGCGCCGCGTCAAACGGCGGTTCTTGATCCCTGACCTGCGCTGGGGCGGGGACGTGGGGCCGCGGCGTTAGGGCAGACATGCCGCACGCTCAAGCCCTTATCCACGTTGCATGCGACGGGATGAGGCGCAGCAGCGCTTGCCGATCGCGCACCTTTGGCGCAGAGCATGGGCCATGTCAGACACGCCCCCACAGCCCTGGTCGCTCGTCATCCATGGCGGCGCCGGCTCCATGCTTCGCAACGTCCTGCCGATGGAGGAGGATACCGCCGCGCGTATCGGTCTTGCTGCGGCGTTACGTGCCGGGGCGGACGTGCTGCAGAATGGCGGCAGCGCGATCGACGCGGTTGAGGCGGCGGTGCGCGTGCTGGAGGACGATCCCGTCTTCAATGCCGGTCGCGGATCGGTGTTCACCGCTGAAGGGCGCGTGGAATGCGACGCAGCGGTCATGGAGGGGACGGAGCGGATGGCGGGCGCGGTCGCGGGCCTGCGCGCCACGCGCAATCCCGTGACGCTGGCCCGCGCCGTCATGGAACAGAGCGCGCATGTCTTTTTGGCCGGGGCGGGTGCGGATGCCTTCGGGCGGGCGCACGGCATCGAATCCGCGCCGCCCGAATGGTTCGAAACCGCCGAACGGCGACGGCAACTGGACGAAATCCTGGCCAATCCCGACGCGCCGTTCGATTCGGCGATGAAATATGGCACCGTGGGCGCGGTGGCGCGCGATGCCGCCGGGCATGTCGCGGCGGCAACGTCGACCGGCGGCCTGACTGGCAAGCGGTGGGGACGGGTTGGCGATTCGCCGCTGATCGGGGCGGGCACCTGGGCCGATGACCGGGCCTGTGCGGTTTCCTGCACCGGAGCGGGGGAATATTATATCCGCCTGGGCTTCGCGCATGAAATCGCCGCGCGTGTTCGGCTGGCGGGTGTGGAGACGCTTGACGCGGCAAGCGCCCTGATCGGCGAACTGACCGACATGGGTGGCAAGGGCGGCGTCATCGTGATGCCTGCGCACGGTCCGGGTGGGTGGCATTTCAACACGCCGGCCATGTATCGTGGCCGCATCGGACCGAACCGGCAGCCGCTGGTCGCGATCTACGGCGACGAATAGCAACAACAAGAACAAGGGTTCGCATGGCAAAGATGTTTCGCCGGTTGATGCCGGTCCTCGCGATGTTCGCGCTGCTGACGCCGGGCCGTGCGCTCGCCTGGTGGGAATATGGTCATCAGACCGTCGCCACCATCGCCTGGGACAATGTGACGCCGCAAACGCGAAGGGCGATCGGCGCGCTGCTTGCCCAGTCGGTAAAGCTGGGCACGCCGACCTGTCCGGCCAAAACCATCGAGGAGGCGAGCGTCTGGCCCGATTGCGTCAAGGGGCTGAAGGATCGTTTCAGCTACACCAACAGTTGGCATTATCAGGATGTCGACATCTGCAAGCCGTTCGACCTGAAAGCACCATGCCGCGACGGCAATTGCGTGTCCGCCCAAATCGAGCGTGACGTCCGCCTGCTGAAGGACAGGACGGTGCCGCAGATGGAGCGGGTGCAGGCGCTGATCTTCCTCATCCATTTCGTCGGCGACCTGCACCAGCCGCTGCATGCCGGAGAGCATGACGATGCGGGCGGCAATTTCATCAAGGCGCGCTATGGCATCTATGCCACCGACCGGCTGAACCTGCACAGCATATGGGACGGATTGCTAGCCGAGCGGGCGATTTCGACGCCGCCTGCGCTTACCCGCCGCTATTCAGAAGCCGAGCGCCAGCGCCTTGGCGCGGGAAGCCTTGCCGACTGGAGCCGTGAAGTGTGGGAGGTGTCGCGCGACCATGTCTATCCCACCATCATGGCCGACCCATGCGGGCCGAAACCAACGGAGCGTGTCACCCTGTCCAATGACAAGATCGACGCGCTGGTGCCGATCGTCCGCGATCTGGTGGAAAAGGGTGGGCTTCGCCTCGCCCGGCTATTGGACGAGGCGCTGGGCTGAACCCGCTTCAGCCAGCGAAAGACCATTCCGGCACGCCGGGCACATCGACCCGAAAGCTGAAAATGCCACCAGAATGCGGCTGATCGGCCAGGGTCGCCTCATCAAGGCCTGTGCGGGCGGTCGTGACGAAGGCGGTTCGGCGATCCGCCCCGCCAAAGGCGATCATCGAGGGGCGCTTCGTGGGTAGCATCACTTCCTGCAAAACTTCTCCATCGGGCGACAGGCGGGCGACGCGCGCGCCGTCGAACAGCGCGGTCCAGTAGCAGCCTTCTTCATCGAAACTGCCGCCATCGGGCCGGCCATGCCCCTGTGGCCACTGATGCAGGATGCGCTCGTGCGACAGAATACCCGTCGCTGGATCGTAGTCATAGCGGCGCAGCGCATGGCTGGGCGTGTCGGCATGGTGAAAGTGGCGACCGTCCGATGAAAAGGCCGCCCCGTTGCAGGTCAGCATGTCCGACTGCACCTCGCGCACCGTTTCGCCGTCCAGGCAATAGAGCGCGGCATTGCGCTGCGCCTTGGTCATGGTAACGCTCCCGGCCCAGAAGCGCCCGGCCGGATCGGTGCGACCATCGTTCAGGCGCAGGTCGGGATGATCGGCCAGAAATGCCCGGGCCCAGGGGCGCGGCTCCGCATCCCAATGGTCCAGCCGGGCAAAGCCGCGCTTCATCCCCAGCATCAGGCCGCCATCGCCCGTGAACGCGAAGCAGCCGACCGGATCGTCGAAGCGCCGATGTTCGTCCTGTCCGCTCGCCGGGTCGAAGCGGTGCAGTTCGCAGCGATCGATGTCCACCCAGTAGAGGCGCGCCTCCCCGGCATGCCAGCGCGGCCCTTCGCCAAGGGAGGCGCGAGCGTCGAGGACGAGGGTAACGGGAGAGGTCATCTGCGGAGAATCCAGCGCTGTTCGGGGGGACGGTGGCTTTGCAAATAGCCTTTCCATGACTAATGAAGATCGAGGGGGAGACAAGAGCCGCAAGGCCGATGGAGGGAAATATGGCCAAGCCCGAAAGCTGGCGACTGGACCGGTCCAACTATCCGTTCGAAACGCTGGTTTCGACACGGTTTCAGGATCTGGATACCATGGGGCACATCAACAATGTCGCAATGGCGGGCCTATTCGAAACCGGGCGGGTGCACTTCCACCATCATATCGGTCGCCACCCGCATGATCAGGGGGTGCGCTGGCTGATCGCGGCGGTGAACCTTTCCTATGTGCGTGAGGCGCATTTTCCCCACGACATTGCGATCCTGTCGGGCCTCGGCCGGATCGGCAACAGCAGCTGGACGGTGCTTTCTGCCGCATTTCAGGAGGGGCATTGCGTCGCCACCTGCGATACCGTCGTGGTGACGCAGGGCCCGGATGGCCGCCGTCATATTACGGATGCGGTGCGCGACGCGCTCGCGCCGTTTCTGGTGTCAGGCGAATATCAGCTGGCCTAACGAGGCTGGCTGGCCTCAGCCATCGGCGAACTGGGGCTTTCGTCCCGCCATTTCCGCCATCACCGCCTCGCGCTGGTTGGGGCGGGCCATGATGTCGCGTTGCGCCGCGCTCTCCGCGTGCAATATGGTTTCCACATCGCCCTCCTCCATCAGGTCGAACAGGCGCTTGGCGGCCCGGATCGCATCGGGATTGCGCCCGGCGATGTCGCGGGCCATCTCCATCGCCGTCGCGTGGGGATCATCGGCCAGTTGCGTGACTAGGCCGAGATGCGCGGCCTCCCGCCCGTCGATCTGCCGCCCGCTATAGGTGAGCGCCCGCAAATGGTCGGGCCGCACCAGCCCGCGCGCGAGGGCGAACGCCCCCATGTCGGGGACCAGCCCCCATTTTATTTCCATGACCGACAGGCGGGTGTCGGGGGAAGCGATACGGATATCGGCCCCCAAGGCGATTTGAAGCCCGCCGCCAAAGCACACGCCATGCAGCGCCGCGATGACCGGGACGGGCAATTCGCGCCACAGCATCGCGACATGCTGAAACAGATTGGATCGTCCATGACTGCGCGCCATGATGTCGAAGGCGCCGATGGAAGCGAAACTGGCAACGTCCAGCCCGGCGCAGAACGCCCGCCCGTTGCCGGACAGCACGACGGCGCGCAGGCCGGGGGTGTCGGCCAATTGCGCGCCGGTTTGCGCGATCGCGTCCAGCATGGCGCTGTCGAGCGCGTTCATCTTGTCCGCCCGGTTGAGGCGAACATCGGCGATCCCATCGGCAATCTGGCACGTCATCCGGTCGCTCATCGGCACTCTCCATGATGTGTTCTCCGGCCGTTTTAGCCGCGAAGTATAGGGCGCGCAAAAAAAGCAGTTGACGCAGCGTTAACCAAATCTTTGCGCGCTCAGCCTTATCCCGGCAGCGTAACGAACCAGGATCGATGCAATGCGCCTTTTCAATCGTCTCTCGTCCCACCGTGCGGAGCGCGCTGGCGCCTTGGCGGATGGACGGCGAACCCGGATATTGGTGGTCGACGAAAACATGACGGCGCTGGACGTCATGGGTCGTCGTCTGTCGCGGATGGGACATGACGTGACGCTGGCCGATAGCGGCTTTGCCGCCCTCAGTCAGCTGATGGCGCAGAAATTCGACCTCATCATCATGGAAATGGGTATGCGCGGCCTGTCCGGCGTCGCGACCCTGCGCAAGATGCGGGCGTCAGGCCTGCTCGCTCAGGCGTCGATCATGCTGATGACCGCGCGCAGCGATGGCGCGGCGGCGATCGAGGCGCTGGACGCAGGAGCCGACGATCATGTCACGCGCCCGTTCGATTTCGACGTGCTGGACGCGCGCATCCGTCATCTGGTCGATCGCGCACAGCAGATCAGCCAGCTGCGCCACAACAACGAACTGCTCGACGCGCGGATTGCGCGCCGTGCCGTCGAACTGGGAGAAACCCGCGCCGAGCTGGAGCAAATGCAGGCCGATCGCGCCCGACTCGTCTTTTCCATACAGTCGCTGCACGCCGAACTGGAACGGCTGAACGCCGAACGCGCCTGATCGCCGTCTAGCGCTTGAGCCAGTGTGCCGCCGCGAACCAGGCGGTGACGCCGATGGCGATAGCGGCACACAGACCGGTCACGCCCCAGAACGCCCATGGTGCTTCGGCATAGGGGATACCCTTCACATTCATTCCCAGCAGCCCGGTGATGAACGTCAGCGGCAGGAAAACGAGCGCGACGATGGAAAGCATCAGTGCGCGCTGGTTCATTTGTTCGGCGCGCAGATCGGTCAGTGCTTCATGGGTCAGTGCCGCCCTTTCCCGGATCGCCTCCAGCTCTTCGACCATACGCGCGCAGCGGTCCGCGGCTTCCTGGATATGCAGCTTGTCGTCCTCGCCCAGCCAGCCGACATTGGCCAGCGACAGCCGTTCAAGCGCCTGTCGCTGCGGGGCGAGGAACCGGCGATAGGCGATGGCGCGCGAACGGGTCTGGGTGATCCGGCTGCGTGCTTCCGCCGCGTTTTCCGGGTCCAGCATGCTTTCGATGTCGTCGATACAATCGCCCATATTCGCGACCTCAGGGTCCAGCTCGTCCGTGATCGTGCTGGCGATCGCGGCGATCAGGTCGCCTGGATCGGCGATCTCGCCCCGGCGCGCCTTCTCCTTGACATCCGCCAGCGCATCCAGTTCCCGGTAGCCGACGGAGATGACCAGCCCGTGCTGTGCCCATATACGGATCGATACCAGCGGATCGCTGTCCTGGGCCAGCATCTCGCCGGGGCCGCGCAGGTTGATGAGTGCGGCGTTTCCCATCACGCTGGCTCGCGGGCGTGTTTCCTGCTGGGTCAGTGTATCGGCTGCCGCTGCGGGCACCTCGGCAAAACGGCCGACCAGCGCGCGCGCGTCCTCGCTGCGCCCGTGGATATGCAGCCAGGCAAAGCTCTCGTTGCGGTGGGCGGCGATCAGCGCTTCGATGGTCGCCTCGTCCGCCCGCCCATTCTGGTAGAGGATCGATATGGTCATGGTGCGGGTGCCATGCGTAGCCGAACCACCAGGCCGTCATGATCGCCCGCCGTGGGTGCGTCGGCGGGCAGGCGGCAGGCATCGGCGCGGGCGCGGTCCAGAATGGCGGACGGCACGTCGGCATCATGGACCAGGACATCGGCGCGCGAGAGCAGCCGCGCCTGCCGCAATGTCAGGTCGTCTGCATCGGCCGATGTCAGAATGATCTCTGCGACGCCGCCGGAATAGCCGGCATCGCCCTCCGCCAGCCAGCGGTCGACCTGATCGGGCATGTCGGCATCGATCAGGCAATCGAGCATGCCGCCCGGTCCCAGCGCAGCATCGATGGCGCGGCGGCGGTCAGTCGGGTCGGGCCAGCGAGCGACGATGGCGGCGCGCCTGGCCTTCAGCGCGTCGGCCAGCGTGCCGAGCGTTGCGGGCAGCAGCGCTTCCAGTCGTTCGCGCAGAGCCTTGGCCAGTCCCGCCGAAGCGCCGCCAGTGCCGATCGCCAGCATGAGCGGGCTACGGTCGACGATGGCCGGCAAGGTGAAGTCGCAGAGGGAAGGCCGGTCGGTCGCATTCACCAATATGCCCCGCGCCTTCAATCGCGCGACGGCGGCGTGCGCCTCCACCTCGTCCTCTATCGCGACGATCGCGATCCTGGCGCCGGGATCGTCCTCTCCCACTGCGGTAGCGCCCGATCGTTCGATCAGCCGGCGCTTGGCCTCCGCCGCCGGACCCTCGCCCAGCAGGATGACGGCGCGCCCGGCCAGCTTCATGAAAACGGGCAGGGCGGGCAGCGTCATGCCAGCCAGTCTGGCACGCGCTCGGCGGCCATGATCGTTTCGGGCAGAATACGGTCGGCGACAACGGCGAAGCGATCGCCGTCCACCAGCACCTCTGGCACCAGTGGGCGGCTGTTATAAGTGCTGGCCATGGTCGCGCCATAGGCCCCGGCGGAACGCAAAATCGCCAGATCGCCGCTTTGTACCGCGTCGATTTCCCGCCCCATGGCGAACGTGTCGCCGCTTTCGCAAACCGGGCCGGCGATGTTGGCGATCATCCTCCTGCCGTTCGGCTGCACAGCGACAAAGTCATGCCAGGCGTCGTAGAGGGCGGGTCGCGCTAGGTCGTTCATCGCGGCGTCCACGATGACATAGGGATTGATCGATCCGGGCTTCACCCAGAGCACGCGGGTCATCAGGATGCCGGCATTGGCGCTGATGACGCGGCCGGGTTCGAACATCAGCTCGACATCCCATCCGGCGGTGGCGCGGGCCACCATCGCGCCATATTCCTGCGGGCTGGGGAATTGCTCTTCCTGCCGATAGGGGACGCCAAGGCCGCCGCCCAGATCGACATGGGTGATGACATGCCCCGCCGCGCGCAGTTCCGCGACGAGCTGGCCGATCCGGCGATAGGATTGCTCCAGCGGTCCCAGATCGCGGATCTGGCTGCCGATGTGCAGCGCGACACCGCGCAGGTTGAGGCCCGGCAGTTTCGAGAGCCGGGCGAAGATCGCCGGCGCGTCGCTGATCGCCATGCCGAACTTGTTTTCCGCCTTGCCGGTGGAGATCTTGGCATGGGTGCCGGCATCCACATCGGGGTTGACGCGCAGCACGGCGGGGGCAACCAGCCCGCGCTCGGCGGCCATCGCGGCCAGCACGACGCCTTCTTCCTCCAGTTCCAGATTGAACTGGCCGATGCCCGCGTCCAGCCCCTGCGCCAGTTCCTCGCGGCTTTTGCCCACGCCCGAAAAGACGATGTCCTGCGCCTTCATGCCGGCCGCCAGCGCACGCGCCATCTCGCCGCCGGAAACGACATCCGCGCCATAGCCCTCATTGGCAAGCAGGCGCAGCACGGCAAGGTTCGGGTTGGCCTTGACCGCGAAGGCCACGTGGATCCGGCCCGCCTGCGCCACGCCTTCGCGGAACACGCGGGCATGGCGGCGGAAGGTCGACGCCGAATAGACATAGACGGGGGTGCCGACCGCCTCTGCAATGGCCGTCAGCGGCACGTCCTCCACATGCATGATGCCGTCGCGCAGCGCGAAATAATCCATTTCTGCGTCAATCCCCCAAATAGCAAAGGCCGCGTGTCGTTCAGTTCTTGGGCGGCAGGTCGAACGGGTCTTCGGTGCGCGGCTCGGACTTGCGCAGCAGTTCGGCATTGCGCTGCGGCCGCGCCTGCGTCGAGGGCGTCAGCAACTGGTCGACGCTGGGCTGGCCGGTGGCGCCGACGGCGGCGGGGGGCATGCTCTTGCCCGCTTCCGGCTTCAGCGCGACGCGACCGCCGCAGGATGCGAGGGCCAGCGCGGCCAAGGGCAGCAACAAGGCAGTCGTGGGCAGGCGGATCATCATGCGTCGTCCATGCTGGCGCGCGCGGCGGCGATAGCCTTGCGCACTTGGGATGGGGCGGTGCCGCCATGGCTGGCGCGGCTGGCCACCGACGCTTCCACGCTTAGCACGTCGTAAACAGACGTGCCAACGCGCGGATCGATCCCCTGCAGCGTTTCGAGCGGCAGGTCGGAAAGGCCGCAGCCCGCCTCCTCCGCCGCCTTCACCGCGCGGCCGGTGATATGATGCGCCTCGCGGAACGGCACGTTCGCTTCGCGCACCAGCCAGTCGGCAAGGTCGGTCGCGGTGGCAAAGCCGCTATTGGCCAGCGCCAGCATCCGGTCAGTGCGGAAGGTGACGGTTTCCACCATCCCCGTCATCGCAGCGATCGACAGGCCGAGCAGGTCGTGCGCTTCGAACACCGGCGGCTTGTCGTCCTGCATGTCCTTGGAATAAGCGAGCGGCAGCCCCTTCATCGTGATGACCAGTGCCTGCATGCAACCCGCGATCCGCCCGGCATGACCGCGCACTAGTTCGGCGGCGTCCGGATTGCGCTTTTGCGGCATGATCGAGCTGCCGGTCGAATAGGCATCGGGCAGGGCGATGAAGCCGAAGGGCTGGCTGGCCCAGATGATGAATTCCTCGGCAAGGCGAGAGAGGTGCAGCGAACATTGCGTCGCCGCCATCAGATAATCGAGCGCGAAATCGCGATCGGACACGCTGTCCAGGCTGTTGTCGGTCGGCGCGTCGAAGCCCAGGGCCGCGGCCGTCGCATGGCGATCGATCGGAAAGCCGGTGCCGGCGAGCGCGCCGCTGCCCAGCGGACAGCGATTGAGCCGTGACCGCGCATCGGCCAGGCGCGAGCGGTCCCGCCCGATCATTTCGTAATAGGCCATCAGATGATGACCAAGCGTCACCGGCTGCGCCGATTGCAGATGGGTGAAGCCGGGCATGATCGCGTCGGCGTGGGCCTCGGCGCGGTCCAGCAAGGCGCGCTGCAGCGCTTCCAGCGCCGCCTGCGTCATGTCGATGGCGTCGCGCACCCACAGGCGGAAATCGGTCGCAACCTGATCGTTGCGCGACCGGGCGGTGTGCAACCGGCCGGCCACCGGGCCGATCAACGCCGCCAGTCGGGCCTCCGTCGCCATATGGATATCTTCCAGATCCAGATCGTCCGGAACGCCGTTTGCTTCATATTCGGCGGCGACCTGATCCAGCCCGTCGGAAATCGTCCTTTCATCCTCGGCCGAAACGATGCCCTGTGCGCCCAGCATCGCGACATGCGCCTTCGATCCTGCGATGTCCTGCCGCCACATTTTCTTGTCGAAGGGGATCGAGGCATTTATCTCGCGCATGATCGAAGCCGGGCCGGCCGCGAACCGTCCGCCCCACATGCTGCTGGAGGCTGATTTGCGCGTAGTAATGTCCCTGCTCCTCATGTCCGCTGCCGCGATGATGGTCGGCGCGTGCGATAGGCAATCTGCGGGAAACGCACAAGGCAATGCTGCAAATGCGTCCGCCCCCGCTGCGCCTTCTCCCGACGAGGTGCCGGCTTCGGGTGAAAAGACCGCGCCGCAGAGTGAGAACGGCTTCTCCTTCCGCATCGATCGCAGCCACAAGGGGGAGGCGGCGCCCGATTTCGTGTTCACGACAATGGACGGCAAAGATGTGACGCTGGCCAGTTTCAAGGGGCAGCCGATGGTGGTCAACCTGTGGGCGACATGGTGCGGGCCATGCGTTGCCGAAATGCCGACACTGGACGCCATCGCTAGGGCGCATGCCGGCGCGAAGCTGAAGGTGCTGGCCATTTCGCAGGACAGCCAGGGGGCTGAGAAGGTGACGCCATTCCTTGCCGCCCGCAAGTTCGCGGCGCTGACCACCTATCTGGACCCGGAGAATCAGTTCGGCTTCAAATATGGCACCGGCCTGCTGCCGACGACGGTGCTCTATGGTCCCGATGGCAAGGAAACGGCGCGGGTCGTCGGCGCGATGGATTGGGAAGGCGATCAGGCCAAGGCGCTGATCGCGGAACTGACAACCAAGAGCTGAATCGGCGTCGGCGGGTGGTCCGTCCCCAAAGGGCAGGCTGACCCGCATCGCCCCTTCATCCACAAAGGGGCATGGCCGACATCATCCTGCTGCCGGTTCTGGGCGACCAGCTGACGCCCAGCCTTGCTTCGCTGCGTGGGGTGGAGAACGCGCATGCCATCGTTCTGATGGCGGAGGTGGCCACCGAAACGCATTATGTGCGCCATCATCAGAAGAAGATCGCTTTCATCTTCTCGGCGATGCGCCATTTTGCCGAGGAACTGCGCGCGCAGGGATGGCGGGTGGATTATGTCCGGCTGGACGATCCGGAAAACAGCGGCTCGCTGAGTGGTGAGGTGGCCCGCGCGTTCGAACGACACCGTTGCACACGGACTGTCGCGACGGAGCCGGGCGAATGGCGCGTCCTCAAGGACATGCAGGGTTGGCCCGCTGTCGACATCCTGCCCGACGACCGCTTCATCGCCAGCCATGCCGATTTTGCGGACTGGGCAAAGGGCAGGCGCAGCCTGCGCATGGAACATTTCTATCGCGACATGCGGGTGCGGACCGGGTTGTTGATGGATGGCGATCGGCCCTGCGGCGGGCGGTGGAATTTCGACGCGGAGAATCGCAAGCCTGCACAAGCCGACCTGCTGATGCCTCAGCCGCCGCGCTTTGCGCCCGATGCCATCACGCGCGAGGTGCTCGATCTGGTGGCGGGCCGCTTCGCCAATCATTTCGGCACGTTGGAGCCTTATTGGTTCGGCGCGACGCGGACGCAGGCGCGCAGGGCGTTCGGTCACTTCCTGCGCCACGCTTTGCCGCGTTTCGGCGATTACCAGGACGCGATGCTGCGCGGTGCGCCCTTCCTCTATCACAGCGTCGTTTCGCCCTATCTCAACTGCGGTCTGCTGGATCCGCTGGAACTGTGCCGGGCAGCGGAAAAGGAATATCGCGCCGGGCGCGCGCCGCTGAACTGCGTCGAAGGATTCATTCGCCAGATCATCGGCTGGCGCGAATATGTGCGCGGCATTTATTGGCTGAAAATGCCGGATTATGCGGACAGCAACGCGCTGGAAGCCAAGCGGCCATTGCCCGGCTTCTACTGGAATGCGCAGACCGATATGGCCTGCCTGCGCGCGTGCGTTGAACAGACGCGGGACGAGGCCTATGCCCATCATATCCAGCGGCTGATGGTGACCGGCAATTTCGCATTGATCGCCGGCATCGATCCCCATGAACTGCACGAATGGTATCTGGCGGTATATGCCGATGCCTATGAATGGGTGGAACTGCCCAATACGGTCGGCATGTCGCAATTTGCCGATGGGGGCTTGCTGGCGTCGAAACCCTATGCAGCGAGCGGCGCTTATATCCACCGCATGTCCGATTATTGCGACGGCTGCACCTATGATGTGCAGGCAAAGGCAGGCGCGAAAGCGTGCCCTTTCAATTATCTCTATTGGGATTTCGTCGCGCGCCACCATGACCGGCTGAGCGGTAACCCCCGCATGGCCAACATCGTGCGCGGCTGGGACCGTTTCAGCGACGATCGGCAAGCGGAAATACGGGCGGATGCCCGCCGCTTCCTCGATGCGCATGTGCCGATGGAAAGGGGAGAGGAGGGGTGGTGACCCCTGCCGTCAGCGCAGGATGTTGGCCGCCACCGCTTCGGCGACCTTGATGCCGTCGATCGCGGCCGACAATATGCCGCCGGCATAGCCCGCGCCTTCCCCTGCCGGGAACAGGCGTTCGACATTCAGGCTCTGCAAATCCCGCCCCCGCGTGATGCGCAGCGGAGAGGAGGTGCGCGTTTCCACGCCCGTCATCACCACATCCGGGTCGTCATACCGCGCGATCTGGCGGCCGAAGACGGGCAGCGCCTCCCGCATCGCTTCGATGGCGAAGGCGGGCAGGCAATGCGACAGGTCGGTCATGGTGACGCCCGGCTTGTAGGATGGAGTCACCGCGCCCAGTTCAGTCGAGGCGCGCCCGGCGAGGAAGTCACCCACGCGCTGCGCCGGTGCCTTGTAATTCGATCCCCCTGCGATGAACGCCTGGCTTTCCCAATGGCGTTGAAAATCGATGCCGGCCAGCGGCCCGCCCGGATAGTCGCGGGCCGGATCGATCGCGACGACGAAGCCGGAATTGGCGTTGAATTCCGCGCGGGAATATTGGCTCATGCCGTTGGTGACGACACGGCCTTCCTCCGACGTTGCAGCGACTACACGCCCGCCCGGACACATGCAGAAGCTGTAAACCGTGCGGCCGTTGGCGCAGTGATGGACCAGGCTATAGGCTGCGGTGCCCAGGATCGGATGGCGCGCGCATTTGCCGTAACGCGCCTCGTCGATCCAGCTTTGCGGATGTTCGATCCGCACGCCGATGGAGAAGGGCTTGGGCTCCATATGGACGCCCTGCCTGTGCAGCATCTCGAACGTCGGTCGCGCGCTGTGGCCGATGGCGAGGACGACGTGGTCGGCCTCAAGGACGCTGCCGTCCTGCAAATGCAGGCCGCGCAGCGCCATGGAACCGTCCGCCCGGCGGTCCACCGCAATGTCGTCGACGCGCGTTTGCCAGCGATATTCCCCGCCCAGTTCCTCGATGGTGCGGCGTATGCTTTCCACCATGGTGACGAGGCGGAACGTGCCGATATGCGGATGCGCTTCGTAAAGGATGTCGTCGGGCGCGCCGGCCTTCACGAACTCTTCCAACACCTTGCGGCCCAGGAAGCGGGGGTCTTTTACCCGGCAATAGAGCTTCCCGTCGGAAAAGGTGCCCGCGCCGCCTTCGCCGAACTGGACGTTGGAATCCGGGTTCAGTTCCGACCGCCGCCACAGCCCCCACGTATCCTTGGTGCGTTCGCGCACCACCTTTCCCCGGTCGAGGATGATGGGTCGGAATCCCATTTGTGCCAGGATCAGTCCGGCGAACAGGCCGCATGGTCCCGCACCGATGACGACCGGGCGCAGCCCCGACCAGCCGGTTGGCGCGATCGCGGGAAAGCGATAGGCCATGTCGGGCGTCGGGCGGACATTGGGATCGCCGGCAAAGCGGGCAAGTATCTCGCCCTCATCCTCGACATCGACGTCCATGGTGTAGACGAGCAGGATCGCGCTTTTGCGCCGGGCGTCGTTACCGCGTCGGAACATGGTGAAATTGCGCAGCCGCTCGGGCGCAATGCCCAGGCGCGCGCAGATCGCCGGCGCCAGTGCGTCTGCCGGATGGTCAAGCGGCAGCTTCAGTTCGGACAGGCGGATCATGCCGGTTCGGTTCGCCTCAGCGCAGCCGCGCTATGGAAAGGCCGTCGGCCTTTGCCCGGTCCTTCACCGACTCCTCGCTGCGGGTCAGCGCCTTGGCAATGGCTTTGAGCGCCATCCCCTTTTTGGCGAGCGTATGGAGCTTCTGGATTTCCGCCGCGGTCCAGGGCTGGCGATGCCGTTCGAATTTCTCTGCCATGATGCCCCTTCCTTAGCCTATCCGTTTCAACCGCACGAGCGCTTCGTCCAGCGTGGACAGAAAGCGGGATCGATCCGCCTTGCTGAACGGAGGCGGGCCGCCGATCTGGTCCAGCCCGGCGCGCAGGTCTGCCATGATTGCGCGGGTGGCGATTGCACCGCCGATCGAGCTGCTGGTGAAGGGTTTGCCGTTGGGCGCGATGACCCCGGCACCCGCCTTCAGGCAGCGGTCGGCCAGCAGGATGTCGGCGGTGACGCACACCGCCCGCGCGTCGGCGTGCTCGGCGATCCAGTCGTCCGCGGCGTCGAAACCGTCGCTCACCACCACCCGGTCGATCCGTTCATGCACGGGAACGCGAATCGGGCTGTTGCTGACGATCGTCACCGGCACATCATGGCGGAAGGCGACCTTGTAGATCTCTTCCTTCACCGGGCAGGCGTCGGCGTCGACCAGAATGCGGATCATCGCGGCTGGCGTGGTCCCTTCCGCGGCCCTTTGCTGAAGTTCCGTGGCGGGCCGCTACGCTGCGGGCGGTCGCCGCGCGGCCCGGCAGGACGGTCGGTGCGCGGGCCACGCGGGCCATCATTGGCACGCCGGTTGTGGCGAGCCTCCTCACGGGGCGAACCTTCGACCGGAATGATCTCCACGCCATCATCCTCATCCTGCGCAGTGCGGCGCACGGCGGCGAGGAAGCGGGCAGCAACGGCCTGCGGCACATCGAACATGCTTTCGTTCTGCGAAATGCGGATCGCGCCGATCTCGCCGCGCGACACATGGCCCCGGCGGCAGATCAACGGCAGCAGCCAGCGCGGGTCGGCACCCGTGGCTGACGGCCAATGTTCACCGGAACCACTGGCTGTTGTCCTCGAAACCTTCGCGACGGCTGGCGTTCGTTTCGGGTGCGCCTCGTCGGCTGTCGGCAGCGATTTCCTCAGGCTCGGGTAGGCGCGGCGCGGTGGGCATGTGGACCAGCATCGCGGCGATGTCTTCCGCGCTGCGTTCTGCCAGCAAGCGTCCGGCAAGTTCGCGGTCATGTTCGTCAAGCTCGGTCGGCGCAAGCAGCTTGTCCATCATCCGCTCATTGTCGGCGCGGCGAATATCCTCGGCAGCAGGCGGCGCGACCCACTCAGCGGGGATGCGCGCACCGCGCAGCATCGATTCGACACGGCGGCGGCGGGGATAAGGGACCAGCAGGATCGCGGTGCCCTTCTTGCCCGCGCGCCCGGTGCGGCCCGAACGGTGCTGGAGCGTTTCGGCATCGCGCGGGATTTCGACGTGGATGACCAGCGTCAGCGTCGGCAGGTCGATGCCGCGCGCGGCCACGTCGGTCGCCACGCACACCCGCGCGCGCTTGTCGCGCAGGGCCTGCAGCGCCTGGTTGCGCTCGCCCTGCGAATGATCGCCCGACAGCGCCACGGCGGCAAAGCCGCGTTCTTGCAAGGCTGGCATGCAGATGGCGGACATTTTCGCGCGTGGCGCAGAACAGGATCGCCGTTTCCGCCTCGTGGAAGCGCAGCAGGTTGACCACCGCGTTCTCGATGTCGGGCGGGGCGACGGTGACCGCCTGATAGTCGATGTCGCCATGGCCGCGTTCCGCGCCGATGGTCGAAATGTGGAGCGCATCGTTCTGGTAACGCTTGGCCAGCGCAACGATGGGTTTCGGCATCGTGGCGGAAAACAGCATGGTGCGGCGCGCTTCGGGCGTTCCGTCCAGGATCGCTTCCAGATCCTCGCGGAAGCCCATGTCGAGCATTTCGTCGGCTTCGTCCAGAACCGCGACCGACAGCGAACTGAGGTCCAGTGCTCCGCGCTCCAGATGATCGCGCAGACGGCCGGGCGTGCCGACGACGATGTGTGGCCGCTGGTTGAGGGCGCGGCGTTCCTTCGACGGGTCCATGCCGCCCACGCAGGTCGCGACGCGCGCGCCGGTCTTTTCATACAGCCAGGCGAGTTCGCGGCTGACCTGCAGCGCGAGTTCGCGGGTCGGCGCGATGATGAGCGCCTGCGGTCCTTCGGCCGGGCGCGCGATGCTTGCGGCATCGAGCAACTGGGCGGCCATGGCCATGCCGAACGCGACGGTCTTGCCCGATCCGGTCTGCGCGGAAACGATGAGGTCGCGGTCCTGAGCATCGGCTTCCAGAACGGCGGCCTGAACGGGCGTGGGCGCGGCATAACCACGCGCGGAAAGCGCTTCGGACAGAAGCGCGGGGAGAGTTTCGAAGTTCATGATCTCTTGCTTGCCGATGGACATATCCGGCCACATCATCGGCCCGCCATCTTTTTCTGGTCGCCGCGTTAAGCGCACATGGGGCAGATTACAATGCTTTTCCGCCGTTGACGTTGCCTGCCACCGTCATCGGCGCTGTTTTTCGAACAGGTCCACCAGTTCGGCGAACTTTTCCCGCTGCTGCCGTTCATCGCCCGAGGCGATGGCTTCGCTGACGCAATGGGCGGCGTGACTCTTCAGTACCTCGCTTTCCGCGCGGGCGAGCGCCGCCTTCACGGCCTGAAACTGGTGCAGGATGTCGATGCAGTATCGATCGTCTCCCAGCATCTGCTGAAGGCCGCGCACCTGTCCCTCGATGCGTTTCAGGCGATTGATCGTGCCGGTGCGGTCACAGTCCATAGCCATCCTTGCAATACCCCTATGGGGTATTTATACGAAGACGCATGAAGCGATCAATTGCTTTTTCAGCTGGTGTGGACCGTCGCTCGGTGCTGGCCGGTGTCGGCGGTGCACTGGCCCTGCCGGCCTGGGCGCGCGGTATGGATATGGCCTCCTCGTCCACCAATGTCCGTGCGGGTTTTGACGAGGTGCGCGGGCCGGCCATCGATCTGTCGATCGGCGAAGGGCACCGGATGGTTGCCGGGCGGGCGGGGCATGCGGTTGCGGTCAACGGGACGGTTCCGGGACCGCTCGTCCGCCTGCGCGAAGGGCAGGATGTCGAGATCGCGGTCCATAATCAGCTTGCGGAGGACAGTTCGATCCATTGGCATGGCATATTGCTGCCGTTCCAGTTCGATGGCGTGCCGGGCGTTTCCTTTCCCGGCATCGGCCCCGATGCCCGCTTCACTTATCGCTTTCGCGTGCGACAGGCCGGCACCTATTGGTGGCACAGCCATTCGGGGTTGCAGGAACAGACCGGCCACTACGGCCCGCTCATCATCGATCCGGCCGGTGAAGACCCGATCCGTGCGGATCGCGACTATGTGCTGCTGCTCAGCGAATTCACGCCGCTGCACCCCCATGCCGTCATGGATCGGCTGAAAAAGGGGGAGAACTACTTTAATTATCAGCAACTGACGGCGACCGACGATTATCCCATGACGGGCGCGCAGCGGCGCATGTGGACGCGCAGCCGCATGCTGCCCACCGACATCGCGGATGTTTCCGGCAGCACGTACACTTTTCTGGCCAACGGTCGGGGACCGGGCGAGGGCGCGGAATTTCTGTTCCGTTCGGGTGAGCGTATCCGCCTGCGCGTCATCAACGGTTCGGCGATGACATTCTTCAACCTGCGCATTCCCGGCGTCGTGCTGAATGTCGTGGCGGCCGATGGGCAGCCGGTACGCCCCGTCGCCGTCGATGAACTGCAGATCGGCGTGGCTGAAACATATGACCTGATCGCGGAGCCGGGGTCGGCGGACGCCTATGCCATCGTGGCCGAGGCCATGGATCGTTGAGGCATGGCGCTTGCCATGCTGGCGAGCGCGCCCGGACGGCGCGTGGCGCCACCGCCGCTGCGCAAGCCGGTGCTGTTGACCATGGGCGACATGGGCATGAACCATGGCGGCGGGCATGGCATGGGCAATGGTTCGGGACATGGCGGCATGCAGGATGGTGGCATGGTCGGTATGAAGATGCGCGACACCGCGCTGTTGCCGCCGGACGTGAAGGTGGGGCCGGGGATCGACATGGTGTCGATGGCGCCGGTCGACAAATGGGATGATCCCGGCCTTGGCCTGCGCGGGGAAGCGCATCGCACGCTGCGCTATGCCGACCTGGTCGCGCTGGAACCCGATGCGGCGGCGCGTGCGCCCACGCGTCTGCTGGAGATTCATCTGACCGGCAATATGGAACGCTATATGTGGTCGTTCGACGGCCAGGCGTTCAGCGCCGTGTCCGACCATCCCATCCGCTTTGCCTGGAATGAGCGGGTGCGCGTCAAGCTGGTCAACGACACGATGATGGCGCACCCCATCCACTTGCATGGCATGTTCTTCGAACTGGTGAATGGTGCGCCCGCCGACCGACAGCCGCGCAAGCACACAGTGATCGTCCAGCCGGGGGCGAGCGCCACGTTCGACCTGACCGCGAACGAGCCGGGCGATTGGCCGTTTCACTGCCACCTGCTGTATCACATGCATGCGGGCATGTTTCAGGTGGTGACGGTGATGCCGCCGGAAGCCGGCGCATGACCATGCGGCTGATGTTGATGTTTGCCGCCGCCGCGCCGGTGCCGGCCATGGCGCAACATGCCGGTCACGCCATGCCAATGGAAACAGGGCAGGCACAAGCTGACGAGAAGTCCGACCCGACCATCCAGCCCGCCGACTTACCGGAGTTCGAAACGCCGCCGCCACCAGAGGCCGGGGAAGGTCCAGCGCGAGCTGCCGACGCCATCTGGGGGGCGGACGCCATGCGCGCCTCCCGCGAGGCGCTGCGACGCGAACATGGCGGGATGCGTTATGGCTGGTTCATGGCCGACCGGGCAGAATGGCGCATCGGTAAGGGCCGCGATGGCTATCGCTGGGACGTGCAGGGCTATTATGGCGGTGACATCGACAAGCTCTGGCTCAAGAGCGAGGGAGAAGGCGACTTAGGCGACAAGGCCGAACAGGCGGAGGTCCAGGCGCTCTGGAGCCGCGCTGTCGCCCCTTTCTTCGACCTGCAAGCCGGGTTTCGGCAGGATTTGACCGGCCCGCGCCGGACATATCTGGCCGCCGGGATACAGGGGCTGGCCCCCTACCGCTTCGAAATCGACGCGGCCGCCTTCCTGTCCAACCGGGGCAAGTTGTCGACGCGGCTGGAAGCGGAGCTTGACCAGCGCCTGACCCAGCGCCTGATCCTGCAACCGCGCGTAGAGGTCGACCTTGCCGCGCAGGACGATCGAGCAGCGGGCGTCGGTCGCGGTCTTGACAAGGCGGAGGTGGGCCTTCGCCTGCGCTATGAGGTGAAACGCGAATTTGCGCCCTATATCGGTGTCGAGCAGGAGTGGCGCGGCGGGCGGAGTGCCCGGTGGGCGCGGGCACGGGGCGATGACCCGTCGCGAACACAAATGGTCGTGGGGGTACGGTTGTGGTTTTGAGGAAGGACGAGACGTGACGCGCATTCCATTTTTCATCGCGGCGGGGCTTGCGCTGCTGGCATCCGCCGCCGGAGCGCAACTGACGCACACTACCCCCGCCGCCAAGGCGACCGTGCGGGCCGTGGCGGCGGTACGCCTTGAATTTGCTTCGCCGATCAAGCCGGCCACCGCCGGCGCGCAGATCATCATGACCGGCATGCCCGGCATGGCCGACCACCCGCCGATGATGATCAAGGCATTCACGATCGAGGCGGACAAGGATGGCCGCGCGCTGACGCTCAAGTTGCGCAAGCCCTTGGTAGCGGGCGACTATGACGTAAAATGGTCCGTCCTCTCGGCCGAGGGAAAGCCGCTTTCGGGCCGTTGGTCGTTCACCGCCCGATAATCCGCGGCAATACGTAACT
>JAXHOI010000015.1:0-66637 GCA_034519505.1 Sphingobium sp.
GACCGGCACCATCACCCGATAATGCAGCGCTGTGATCGCGCAGCCCAGATACAGCCAGAGCGTCGCGGAGGTCGAAAGCAGCGCCATGACAGTGAAGATGTCGACCAACCCTTTCAGGCTGTTGGCGATCAGCAGCAGCGTCGCGAACATGGCGGAGACGATCAAAGCGCGCACCGGCGTCCCCCGCGCGTCCGTGGCCGCGAACCACCTCGGCAACTCGCCATTGCGGGCCAGCGCCAGCGGCACTTCCCCCGATAGCAGCGTCCAGCCGTTAAGCGCCCCGATGCAACTGATCGCCACGAACAGCGTGATAAGCGCCGCCGGACCGGCTGCCCAATAGCGTTGGACGAACAGCGCAAAGGGCGCGTCGGATGCAGCCGCGTCGCCCCCCAGCATCATCCCCACGCCTGAGCAGATGAAGAGGTAGATGAAGCCGGTCGCCGCCGTACCGATCAGCGTGGCGCGCGGAATCGTTCGCGCGGGGTCAGCCACCTTGTCCGATGCGCAGGAGGCCGATTCAAAGCCCAGCATCGCCCATAGCGTCAAGGCGGCGGCAGACGACATCTGACCGCCCGAAAGCCCCGATGTCGGCCAGGGAATCAGTACGCCGCCGCCCTGCCGCGCCAGCACCAGTGCGATCAGGCCGCCCACCAGCACAATGGGCAGCAGTTTCAGGATCAGCGTGACGAGTTGAAAGCGCGCCGCGCTGCCCGCCCCGCGCAGGTTGAGCAGCAGCATCGTCCACATCAGCGCGATGGCTGCCCCGGCCCCCAGCCCCGGAACCTTGCCCAGCGCCGGGACGATCGGGGTCAGTGCGGCAACCGCGCTCACCGAAATGGTGACGTTCGTGGTGACAATCGAAATCCAGTAGATCCAGCCGATCGCAAAGCCGCTGACCGGGCCGAAGGCGCTGGCGATCATCTGGCTTGGCCCGCTCGCCTGCGGCAGTCGGATGGTGAGCCGCGCGATGACCAGCGCAAGCGCCAGTGAACCGCCAATGGTGAGCAGCCAGCCGGCGACACCATTCCATCCGAATGGCGCGAGCGCCGCAGGGGTCAGGAAAATGCCCGATCCGATCATGTTGCCCATCACCAGGGCAATCGCGCCAGAAAGCCCGATCTGGCGGCGGGCCTGTCCGTTCAGTGCGGTGTCGGGGCTGATCTTCATGCCGGCAGGCTAGGCCGCTTCACCCATAAGTAAATCCCGCGCCATCGAACGAGCGATGACGCGGGAACAATCGCGTAGCTTCCCCGCTGCGCCCCTGCCATGAGAGGCGGCAGCGCGGGCGGGGTAAGGATCAGAACTTGTATCCGGCGCGAAGACCCAAGGTCTGCGGACGGAGCGGGATGATGTAATCGCGCGTACACACGCTGCACTGCGCGAAGCTGGTGACCTGCGCCCGTTTGTCGAAGGCGTTTTCCAGGAACGCCTCGACGGAGAACTTGTCCCAAGTCATGCCCAGCGAGAAATCGAACAGGGTGTATGGGGCAAGCCGCACCCCGCCCTGCGCGGTCGACGCACGCAGCACCGACAATGCCGAGCTTTGGTGCGTCACCACCCCCTGCAGATGGAACTTGCCGGTGCCAAGGTCGAACTCATAACGCGCCGAAGCGTTGATCTTGAACTTCGGCGTCACCGGCAGGCGCGTACCCGTCGGCGCCAGCACCGAATTGGCCTGTCCATTCGGGCCGGGCGACGTGCAGGTGAATGTCGCGTCGTCATAGGTGCACAGGTTCTGGCGCGTCTTCGCGTCGATATAGGCCGCCGTCGCCGTCAGCGTCAGGCCGACAGCCGGAACCACAGTGACGTCGCTTTCGATACCCTTGATCCGCGCATTGGGACCGTTGTGGATTTCGGTGAAGCTGTTCTGACCCAGGAAGCTGTACTGGAAGCTTTTCCAGTCCTGCCAGAAGATCGCGCCGTTCCAGCGCACCGATCCGCCCGCAAAGGTCGTTTTCCACCCCACTTCGTAATTGGTGAGGAAGTCGGCGTCATACGGCGCCAGCGTCGCACGGCGGTTGATGCCACCGGGGCGGAAACCGCGCGACCATGTGGCATAGACCATGCGGTTGGGATCGATCTTCCACGTCAGGTTCAGGCGGTGGATGAAGCCGTCGTCCTTCGTGCGCTTGGGCACCAGCCCGCCGTTCACGAAGTCGGCGAGGTTGGTACAGGGCGAACCGGCAACCGCTGCGGGCAGCAAGGTTCCGCCCGGATTGTCGCGCAGCGAGGCGCCGGTGCTGGTATAGCAGGCGGCCACGCCGGTGCGCGAACTGCCCGCCGCGTTGTAGGGCGGGCCAGCGGGATTGCGGCCAAAGCCGAAGAAGCCGATCAGCGAGTTGTCATATTTGTAGTAACGCAAACCGCCGGTCAGCGTCAGGTTGCTCATGATGTCGTAGCTGAGTTCCCCGAACGCGGCATAATCCTTGTCCACGCGGTCCTGCTGGGTCAGCCACAGCGTGCCCGGACGCCCGTTGACCGATACTGCGGAACCCAGGCCCGCGACCTGATAATCCTGCGAGATGAAATGGAATTGGCGCTGATAGAAGAGGCCGCCGACCACGCGCAGCGGCTTGTCCGCGGGCGATGACAGGCGCAGTTCCTGCGTCAGCTTCGTGAACTTGTCCTCACCCACGATCTTCTGCAGCGGCAGCACCTGATTGCCGGCATTGTCGAGATAGTAGAAATAGCCCGCCAGCCCGCCATAGCTGGCGTAAAGCGCGTCATACGCCTCGGCATAGTCGGTGTAATCCGACACGCTGTTGATCTTGCGCTTCATATAAGCGCCCGAATAGGTGAGGTCCCAGTTGCCGATCTTCCCCTCGACCGTCAGCGCCGCCTGATACCAGCGGTCATGATTGCTTTCGGGCAGGAAATGCTGGACCTGAAGATCGCCGACGGAAGGGTCGTAGCCGAAGAAGCCGTTGCTCTTCTGATCCTGTCCCATGACGCTCGCGGTCGCCGACCAGTCGTCGTTAAGGTCGATCTTCAGCGCGGCGCGGCCGCCATAGACGTCGAGGTCGTTATAATCCTTTTCGACCAGCGCGCTGTTGTTGATGTTGAAGCCGCCCGGCTGGGGCAGGAAGCTGCGCGTGCCCGGCACATTGTCGATATAGCCAGCATCATGCTGATAGAAGCCGACGACGCGCAGCGCCACATTGTCGCTGAGCGGCGCGTTGACGAACCCTTCGACCTTGCCGCCCTGACCGCCCTTCTTGACCGAATTGCCCTCTACATCCAGACCGCCATAGAAGCCGGTGTGATCGGGCTTGTTGGTGATGATGCGCAGCGTACCGGCTTCCGAGGACGCACCGAACAGCGTGCCCTGCGGCCCCGACAGCGCCTCGATCCGGGAAATGTCGTAGATGTGGACGTCCAGCGTGCCGCCGATCGTAGTGATCGGCGCTTCGTCGAGATATGTGCCGACCGATGGCAGCGATCCGGAGTGGTTGCCATCGCCGCCGCTCGCCACGCCGCGCATGTACACCGTGGTCGCGCCCGGCTGCGATGTCTGGAACGATACGCTCGGCAACTGCTTGGTATATTGGTTGAAGTTGGCGACGCCGCGTTCCTGCAGCGTTTCTTCACCCAGCGCCTGAATGGAAATCGGCACGTCTTGCAGGTTCTGGGCGCGGCGTTGCGCGGTGACGATGATCGCATTGCCATCGTCGGTATCCGCCGCCTGCTGCGCGAACACGGTCCCCGGTGCGCAAAGGACGGTGGACGCCATCAGCAGGGCGGATGCCCGTTTGCCGGTGCGGGAAAAAGCCGAAGCACGCATTGCGAGATACCCCCATCTCTTATCAGGCGTGCAGTTCCCAACAAAACCGGCAGCCATGCAAGCGGCTTTCGTCAAACGCAGCGGCGCTCCATGACATTTTCATTTCGCTGTTGCACAAGCGCCACGCAATATTGCGACACATAACCGTCGCAGGGCGGCAATGATCGGGATGGAAAGCCTATCGCGAAGGCGCGGCGGGATAGGCGTCCAGCACGTCGCCCAGGGCCGCGCGCAATTCGCCCAGCCAGGGGTCGAAGCGCTTCCATTGATCGACGCCATCGCGATTGATCGGGCGGCGCACCTGTTCGCTGCTGGCGGTGCGCACGGCGCGGTCGTTTTCCCAGAAGCGCAGGCACGCTTCCTCGAACGGCAAACCCAGAGCATCGAGCAGCCGGCGTGTCACCGTTTCCTGATCCTCCACCATCTCCTCATGGATCACGCGGATCACCCGACCCGGCATGACCGCATCGAAATGCGCCATCAGGTCGACATAGTCGGCATAATAGCGCCCCATGTCGGCGAGGTCGTAGCTAAAGCTTTGCCCCCGCGCGAAATGCTGCTTGAAGTTGGAGAAGCAGCAATCGAGGGGATGCCGCCGCGCGTCGATGATCTTCGCATTGGGCAGGATCAGGTGGATGAAGCCGGTGTGCACCCAGTTATTGGGCAGCTTGTCGATGAACAGCGGCTTTTCGCTTTTCCGCTGAACGCGCGTGCGGGCGATATAGTCCCGCCCGATCGCGGCGATCGCATCGGCATCCAGATCGGCCAGCGCACGGGGATAGCCGCCCCCTTCCCGCCCGACCCGCGCGGCCAGCGCCGGAATGTCCGGCAGTTCCATCGTCCCCTCCACTATGGAGTGGCTGGAAAGGATCTGTTCGATCAGGGTGGAGCCGGCGCGCGGCATGCCGAGAATGAAAATGGGATCGGGCGCGTCATGCCCCTGCCCCGCGCGGCTCTCGATAAATCCGCGGGTGAACAGCGCCTTGTGCCGGGCGACCTGCTGATGGATCTCATCGGGATCATGGTCCAGCAATTGCCGCCGCGTCGCATTGGCGCGCAGATAGTGGCCGAACGCCTTTTCGGCGCGCCTGGGATCGTCGGCGATCCGGTCCTCCTCCGCCTTTCCCAGCGCGAATTCCAGATGAAAGCGATCCTCGATCGACAGCCGCGCCTCGCCCAACGCGCCCTCCATCGCGGCAAGGTCCGCATCGGTAAAGCGCACGGTCTTCATATTGGCGAGGCTCCACCACGCCTCGCCCAGATGCGGGGCGATCCGGATCGCTTCGCGATAGGCGGCGATGCTTTCGTCGCGCTGGCCCAGCGTTTTCAGCACATGCCCCTGGCTCATCCAGACCTTGGGCTGTTCGGGAACCTGGTCCAGCACTGCGCGATAGAGGGCGGTGGCCTCTTCATATTCGCCGATCCGGCCAAGCGCTGCGGCCTTCAGATTGAAATGGGTGGGATTGTCGGCGTCCTGCGCCATCAGCACGTCGAGCTCGGCCAGCGCCTCTTCCGTGCGGTTCTGCCGATGCAGCACCGTCGCCAGATTGGATCGCGCGGCATGGAATGCGGGGGCCAGTTCCACCGCCCGGCGCAGCAGGTTCTCCGCATCGCGATATCGCCCAAGCCGCCCGGCGATTTCCGCAAGCATGCGGATGGCGGCCACATCATGGGGCACGGCCTTCAGCCGATTGCGCAGGATCGGTTCCGCGCGGGGCAGGTCATTGGCGGCCAGCGCGGCCCCCGCTTCCATCAATTCGGAGTCATGGATCGAAGCAGAAATGGCGGCCAGTTCCGCCTGTCGCGCCTCATCCCCCCGCCCCAATGCGATCAGCGCGCGTGCCTCCAGCCGGTGGGCCTCGGCCAATTGCGGCACCGCTTCGCGCACCATTTGCGCCTGATGCAGCGCCAGCGCGGGGTTGGCGCGCAGGTTCGCGCGTACCTGGGCAAGGGCATCGCCGATGGAAATCGTCTGGGCGGCGGACGGGGCAGGCATGGGCACCGTCTTAATCGGCGGCCGCGCCTGTTGCCAAGCGGCTGTCGCCATATTCGCCCAGCCCCTGCAATCGCTGCTTCAAAAAGGCGACGAACGCCGTCACGGCGGGCGGGACGAAGGCGGCACGCGGACGCACGGCATGGATGGCGACATCGCTCTTGCCCCGCCATTGCGGCAAAATACGCACCAGCCGGCCATCGGCCAGCATGTCGCCCACATCCCAAGTCGAGCGCAACGCGATGCCCCCGCCCGTCAAGGTCATTTCCCGCACCACTTCGCTGCTGTTGGTGCGGACATGGCTTTGCCCGGCGAAGGTCGCGGGACCATCCGGCCCCTCAAGTCGCCAGGGCAACTGCCCTTCCGCCGCGAGCAGCCGATGCTGCGCCAGATCGGCCAGCATATCGGGGGTGCCCCATGCGCGAAGATACGTTGGCGCAGCACACAGAAAACGGTGATTGGGCGCCACCACTTCGCTGGCCAGCCCCTTGTCGGGCAGGGTGCCGATGCGGATCGCAAGATCCAGCCGCCCGCCAAGCAGGTCGACATAGCCGTCCGACAGGTCAAGTTCCAACTGCACCTGTGGATGATCGGTCAGGAACCCCGCCAGATGCGGCGCGATGTGCATACGGCCAAAGGATGTCGGCGCGGAAATACGCAATGGCCCGGCTGCCTGCCCCACCCGCCCGGCAACCATCGCTTCGGCCTCACGCGCCTGGGCCAGCAAGTCGGCGACCCGCTCATAGAATGCCTGCCCCACATCGGTCAGCGCCAGTCGCCGCGTGCTCCGCTGAATCAATCGCGCGCCCAGTCGCGCCTCCAGCCGGGCCAGTCGCTTCGACACCATCGGCGCGGAGAGTTGTAGCCGCCGACCCGCCGCGCTCAGGCTTCCTTCCTCCACGATGGCGACCAGCAGCGGATAATCGCTGTCCATATTCTTTCCTCGGAAGAAAGAGAGATTTTGATTTTTTCCTTCTACTGCCTGTGTCGCCAATTTGGTAGAGGGCGATCGCGAATTTCAACAGCCGATGGCGGCTGCCCGGAAAGGACAGGATCATGACTGACTACACCAACCGCGCCGGCCTGTCGGTCGACGCGCGCCTGGCCGATTTCGCGGAGCAGATGCTGCTGCCGCCGCTGGGCATCGACGCCGACAGTTTCTGGACCGGCGCGGCTGCGCTGTTCGCCCGCTTCGCCCCGGAGAACCGCCGCCTGCTCGACAAGCGCGACGCGCTGCAGGCCGCCATCGACGCCTGGCATCAGCAACGCGCCGGCAAGCCGATCGACATGGCCGAATATAAGGCGTTCCTGACGGAGATCGGTTATCTGGTCCCGGAACCCGCGCCATTCAGCGTCGGCACACAGAATGTCGACCCGGAAATCGCCACCATGGCTGGCCCGCAGCTGGTCGTCCCCGTGCTCAACGACCGTTTCGTCCTGAACGCCGCGAACGCGCGCTGGGGCAGCCTGTACGACGCCTTCTACGGCACCGACGCACTGCCCGGTTCGGCAAAGCCGGGCGGCTACGATCAGGAGCGCGGCGCGCAGGTGATCGCCGCCGCCCGCGCTTTCCTGGACAAGGCCGTGCCGCTGGCATCGGGCAGCTGGGCCGACGCCCAAAGCTGGCCCGTCACGCTGGCTGATCCATCGCAGCTGGTCGGCACCAATGGCGCGAACCAGCTTTATCGCCATAACGGCCTGCACATCGAAGTCGTTGTCGATCCCGCGCATCCTATCGGCAAGACCGACGCGCTGAACATCGCCGACGTCGTTCTGGAAGCGGCGCTCACCACGATCATCGATCTGGAAGATTCGATCGCGGCCGTCGATGGCGAAGACAAGGTCGCGGCCTACACGAACTTCCTGGGCCTGATCCGGGGCGACCTGACCGCCAGTTTCGCGAAGGGCGGCAAGACCATGACCCGCGCCCTCAATCCCGACCGCGAATATGCCGCGCCGGACGGCGGCACGCTGTCGCTGTCGGGTCGCAGTCTGCTGTTCATCCGCAATGTCGGCCATCTGATGACCAACCCGGCGATCCTGCTGGCCGATGGCAGCGAGGCGCCCGAGGGGATCATCGACGGCATCTTCACATCGCTGATCGGTGCGCAGGATGTCCGTCGCCTTGGCCGCTACGGCAACAGCCGCACGGGCAGCATCTATATCGTGAAGCCCAAGATGCACGGGCCGGAGGAATGCGGGTTCACCAACGACCTGTTCGACGCGGTGGAGGATCTGATCGGCCTGCCGCGCCACACCCTGAAAGTCGGTGTGATGGACGAGGAGCGCCGCACCTCGGCCAATCTCGCCGCCTGCATCGCGGCGGTGAAGGACCGGATCGTGTTCATCAACACCGGGTTCCTCGACCGCACGGGCGATGAAATTCACACGTCGATGTGCGCCGGGCCGATGATCCGCAAGGGCGACATCAAGACGAGCGGCTGGATCGCCGCTTATGAAAAGCGCAATGTCGCCATCGGCCTTGCCTGCGGTCTCAACGGTAAGGCGCAGATCGGGAAGGGCATGTGGGCGGCGCCCGACCGCATGGCCGACATGATGGAGCAGAAGATCGGCCACCCGATGACCGGCGCAAACACGGCATGGGTCCCCTCTCCCACGGCGGCGACGCTGCACGCGATGCATTATCACAGCGTCGACGTGTTCGCCCGCCGCGACGAGGTGGCACGCGAAGGCACGCCGGCGATCGAAGCGCTGCTGTCCATCCCGCTCGCCGCAGGCGCGAACTGGTCCGAAGAGGAAGTCGCAGCCGAGCTGGACAATAATGCACAGGGCATATTGGGTTATGTCGTGCGCTGGGTCGATCAGGGCGTGGGCTGTTCCAAGGTGCCCGACATTCACGACATCGGCCTGATGGAGGACCGCGCGACGCTGCGCATCTCATCCCAGCATATGGCCAACTGGCTGCTGCATGGCGTCTGTTCGGCCGAACAGGCGGACGCAGCGCTCGTGCGGATGGCGGCGAAGGTCGACGCGCAGAATGCCAGCGACCCGCTGTATCAGCCGATGGCCCCTGCCCCGGACCAGAGCCTGGCGTTTCAAGCCGCGCGCGCGCTGGTGTTCGAGGGGCTGGAGCAGCCAAATGGCTACACCGAGCCTCTGCTGCACCGCTTCCGCGCGAAGGTGAAGGCAGCGGCCTGAACGCACTTGCCGCGCGCAACGCCGGCCCACGCCGTCCGACGCAGTGCAGTGCGCCGGGCGGCGTGCAACCATATGCGCGCCTGACGCTTTGACTCCCGGACCCGATGATGCATCGGGCGAAGGAGCACGCAGTCATGACCGAGGAAGAGCGCAAGCCGGAACCATCCTATGGGCCGGATGAGGAAGGCGAAGTTCCGCTGAAGCCGGAACATATTCCCAAGAAGGACAAGGCCGCCTGGGTCCATGAGGACAAGCGGAAACGGCATGGCGGCACCGGTCAGGACTGACAGCGGGTAGAGCCGCGCGTCGCTGCTGGCTAGGGCCGCCGCCTATTGATCTTTGCGCCGAATTTGGTTACATTTGAAACCATATATGCAGAGCGCGCCATCGTCGAAGCGCTGCCCATGATCGCGAAGAGAGATGCCGATGAGCGCCCAAGCCCCCGCCGCCAATTTCGTGACGCCCGACAATCCGCTCGGCCTCAATGGCTTCGAGTTCGTCGAGTTCACTTCGCCGGAGCCGGAGAAGATGGGCCGGCAGCTTGAGCAACTGGGCTTCACCCCGACGCATCGGCACCCGACCAAGAACATCACCCGCTACAAGCAGGGTCGCATCAACCTGATGCTTAACCGTGATGACGCTGGCCGGGTCGCGGCCTTCCGCGGCGAACATGGCCCTTCGGCCAGCGCGATGGCATTCCGCGTTGCTGACCCGAAAAAGGCGCTGGAATGGGCACTTTCCCATGGCGGCAAGCCGACGGATGAGGACGACACCGTCATCATGGGCATCGGCGGTTCCTATCTCTATTTCATGGCGGACGGCGTCGACAATTACGCCGACTGGGCGGAGTTCCCCGGCTGGCAGGAGCAGGAAGCGGAAAATTCCGTCGGCCTCGACCTGCTCGATCACCTGACCCACAATGTCCGGCGCGGACAGATGCGGGTGTGGAGCGAATTCTACCGCACGCTCTTCGCCTTTGAGGAGCAGAAATATTTCGACATCAAGGGCAAAGCGACCGGCCTGTTCAGTCAGGCGATGATCGCACCCGACAAGGCGATCCGCATTCCCCTCAACGAAAGCCAGGACGACAAGAGCCAGATCGAAGAATTCATTCGCGAATATAATGGCGAGGGGATTCAGCACATCGCGCTGACCACCGATGACATCTATGGCACGGTCGAAAAGCTGCGGGCGCGTGGCGTGCGGCTTCAGGACACGATCGAAACCTATTACGAACTGGTCGACAAGCGCGTGCCGGGCCATGGCGAGGATCTGGAACGGCTGAAGGCAAATCGCATCCTGATCGACGGCGATGTGGAACAGGAAGGCATATTGCTGCAGATCTTTACCGAGACGATGTTTGGCCCGATTTTCTTCGAGATCATTCAGCGCAAGGGCAATGAAGGGTTCGGGAACGGCAACTTCCAGGCGCTTTACGAAAGCATCGAACTGGACCAGATCCGCCGCGGCGTCATCACCGTCGACGAGTGAGGTCGCCGATTTGCGGGCGTTGGCCGTGCAATAAATGCCGCGTGGCCGCGCAGCCGACTTGACGAGCCGCGCCCATCGGTGGCAGGAGGCCGCTTCCCGAGCGGGTATAGCTTAGTGGTAAAGCTCCAGCCTTCCAAGCACCAGATAACCGCAATTTTCTGCGCTGTTCAGAGCAAAACAGCCCAAAAACCGCACCAATCCTTTCAATAGGTTACGGAAACGGGGCAAAACACTTTTCGCCTCTTTCACCTTGACCCGCCGCCCCGTTTGTTCTCTCCTTGTTCGCATGGAACAGGACCCGGAATTCATCGCCGCCGCACAGCTGATCTATGACCGCATGAAGGATCAGGTGCGCAAGGATATGCGATCCCGCTGCGCGCAGACGCGGATGCATGCCGCCGCCATCATGGGCCACACGATGGCCCTTGCGCTGTTCCCCGACCGGATGCGGGGCAAGTGACCGCCCCCTGCCCCATCAATGACCGCGCGCTGGTCGAATTTGCCGAACGCAATGACGCCTATCACCGCTGGCGCGCACGGCGGGAGGGCGCGCGATGGCAGGTCGAGATAAAGCTGTGGCGCGGGGACAAGGTCGCCTGGTTCAGTTCCGACGGCATCGGCCGCACGCCGCAGCAACATTTCGACGATGTCTATTCCATCGTCACGGCGGAATGGCATAAGAAGCCCAGCCATGAAGCCATCGTCGCGCTGGAAAGATGAACTGACCCGCCCGATCCGCCGACGCGGCGGCGAACCGACGCCGTGGGCCATGAAGATCGAAGTTTGCGTCGTCGCCCTGCTGATGGCCCTGGGCTATATCGAACCCATCGTTCGCCTGATTGCCTGGCTGTTGCGATCGAATTAGGTACGGTCGAGCCGTCAGACGCGGGGGACTCGGTCGGACGGCTCAACATTCTGTTATTGCACAAGCTTGCCGTAGGAGCGCGAAAGGATGCGCGTCGCCCCGGCCACAAAAATGGGCTTCAGCAAGGCGTTGCCGGTGTCATTCGGGTGAATTCCATCCGTCGTTGAGCCTGCCCGCATGTTGACCTGACCAGAGCCATCCGTGACACCTGCCAAAGCCCCGTCAAAGTCCATCACGATTTCTCCTGATGAGACAAGGCCGCGCCACTCATCGTTATATGCACGGCGGATGGCGTCACTGCTGCCATAGGCTTTCAGGGGCTGGCTGCCTGCATCCACGGGATTGGTCGGCATCACCGTCCAGGCCAGCACCGGGATCGCGGCGTCCGCCAAAGCGGCAACAGCCCGCGCACGATAGGTCCGGTTGGCCGTGATGTCGGCCGCAACGATGGGCACGGACAGCGAGTTCGGGGAAGCGTTCGGCATGACGACGGCGGAAAACCGCATGCCATCGGTCAGCGCATCAATGACATGATCGGAAATGCGGCTAAACTGCTTGCCGGACCAGGCAAGGTTAGACCACTCCACGGGTATGCCAAGGTCCGCCGTTAGCTGTTCACAGGCAGGAAGTCCCCAGCCCTCCATCAGATACGTGCCGCGACCTTCGGTGATGCTATCGCCAAATCCCGCAATGGAAATGACCTGACCACGCGACATATATTCCAGGCCGATAATCGGCGAAGTGTTGCGGTTTGTCGTCGATGTCAGATTGGCCGGCGTCGTTACCGCATTGACGGTCTGCTGACGCATGCGGAACATCCGCGACGGCCGCGTTGCCCAATTGGTGAAGCTGTCCGCACCCGCCGCAGCGCCAAGGGTGGCGATCGTAGCCCCGGTAAATCCATAGACGCGCAACGCGGCCAGATAGCCGGTCCCGCCGTCCGTACGAGGAACGGACGCCACGCGCAGCCAGTTGGACTTAGTGATCTTGCGGCGATCGACGGTAGCAGCCGGGGGAAGGGAAAAGGTGGACGAATCCTGCACCCATTGAGCCGCCCCGATTTCGGTCTGGTCCGTTGATGGAACAGCCGCAGCACCGACAAGAAGCCCCGCCGGGGTAGTCGCAGCTGCATCATAACCCTGCGCCATGACAACGCGCACAGCATCGAACGGCGCTGCCGTCTCGATCAGCATTTCGAACGTCGTGTTCGCGGCGATGGCGGACGTGACCGTCTCCATGCGCCCGCCAACGATGCGCGTGGCGATCCGGTCGCGCGGATTGCGTGTCAGCCAGCGCTCACCAGCCCATTCGTCTGCCGATTTTTCCCGGTCGCCATCGACCATAAGCCTGGATCGTACAGCCATTTCCAATACTCCTTTTCGTGAAAATCAGTCGGCCTTGTCCGCCGCGTGCCGGGCCTTCTCAGCTTCGATCAGGCCGATCAGTTGCAGGCGTATGTCGCCCGCGACTTCGTAAAGCTGCGTGACGCCCAGCAGCACCTGCCCCGCCGTCACCTTGCCGTCAGCGCCGCGCGGGATCGGCGGCAGGGGCGGCGGCATCGTCATCAGGTTCGCCGGCAAGGCCACGGTTGGCGGCGCGCTGGGCGCGGTCGAGCAGGCCGACACCATCGCCATCGATGCAGCTGCTGCGATAAATCGGCCGCTCGACAATGCGGATCGCTTCATTCTGGATATCCCTTTGCTCGATGGCCTGGTCGCGCCGGGCGACGCTGACCTGACCGTTGATCCGGTCGGCCGCCGCCGCCATGCGCCGCGCCGCCTCCGCCATGCGCGCCGCCTGTTTCGCGGCCCGCGCCCGTTCGTGATCGATGCCGGTGGACCGGCCAAAGGCGAACGCCGCGATCAGCAGCAACAGGCCGCCCACCGCCCCGGCCCAGCGAAGCGGGGTCACGCCTCCTCCTCCCGATCCCATGGGGGTATCGGGACTGTTTGACCCGCCAGTTCGTGGGTGCAGTCCGCGAGGAATTGGATTTGTCCATCTGTCACGAAGCTGTGGCAGACGCCGCATGCCTTGCTGCCTTTTTTACAAAGCCAGCAATCTTCGACTGATTCTCCCGTGACGTAGTGCCCGGACTTCACGTGCAGCGACGGCTGAAACGTCGGGCTTTCTGGGTTGCCGTTGTAGGTCCAACGCGCACCGTTACGAAAGGGCGTACCGACAGCCACTTCGTGCGAATGGCCACAGCCCGGACAACGGAACATAAAGTTTCCACCCCCAGCATGGAGCAGACGAGGAGCGCTCACAGCCCCGTCAGGCACAGCGCCCGCTCCCTCTGCCGCCGCAGCGTCAGCCCGCGCACCACGCGCCCGCCGGCCCGGTCCCACATGGCAAAGGCATCGCACCCCGCCCGCCACTGGCCCGCGTTCATCTGCCGGGCGATGGTCGATCGGCAAAAGCCGGAAACCCCGATGTTGAACGTCAACCGGGTGACGGCCGCCAGCTGATAGGGGCGGTGTTCCAGCGCCGGCACGCATTTCAGCGCGCCGCGCAGATGCGTTTCCGCGTCCCCGCGCAACTGGGCGTCGCATTGCGCATCGGTGTATCGCCGCTTCATGTCGACGCCGCCGGTATGGCCGTAACAGACGGTCGGCACCTTCACGATGTCGAGATACGGGTCGTTCCGCTTGCCCTCGTCCGCCTTCAGCCCCGGCAGGGCGATGGCGATGGCCGCCGCGATCGCGCTTCCCGCGCCCAGCGTGCCGACAACCTTTGCCTTGGCGGGCGGCCTGTATTCACTTGCCATCGCCCACCCCCTTTTGCTTGACGAAGCGGGCCGCGATGCCGGCCGCGCCCAGCAAGACGGGAATCCACCGCGCGAAATGCGGCGGGATGGCCGCCTTGGCCTCGACCGGCAGCATGGCCCACAGTTCCAGCACCGCTTGCGGCGCGGCGGCGAACAGCGCGGCCAGCGCCAGCGCGGCGGCGTGCAGGCGCACGGACCATAGCCGCCACCCCAACCGCCATTGATCGATGACGCGCGACCGCAGCCGCGCCAGAAGCACGTTCATGGTTTTCCTCCGATGCTATTGAGGGTTCAGGCGTCCAGCTGCGCCTGATCGATCTGCGCGGTCAGCAATGCGATGTCCTCCGGCATGCGCGGGTCCAGAGGAAAGGCGCGCGACAACAGGTCATGCGCCTGTTGCAGGCCCGGATTCTCCGGGTCCATCCGGCGCAGCGGTTCCGACACCAGTTCGAATGCGCGGCGCAGGGCGCGGTTTTCCATCTTCACCTGGCGCAGTTCGGTTTCGATATGCTCGCGATACTGCCGGTCCTTCTCCTCGATCTTCCGTTCGCGCGCTTCCAGTTCCTCGTGCCATGCGTCCAGCTTCGCCGTGCGCGTCTTCGCCCGCGCGTCGCCCCAGTTCAGTAGCCAGGCCACGCCCTTCCCTACCGCCGCCAGCAGGGCGAGGCTGCCCGCGACAATGCCGCCCGCCTCGCCCAGCGACGTGCCCCCTGTTGGATCGGGCACGCTTACTTGGCCTGCCCGTCGCCATAGGTGGCGTTGCTCTCGACCATGTTGGCCGGGGCGCTGCCTTCACGCGGCGTGCATGCGGCAAGGGCCAGCGCGGCCAGCGCCGCGCCGATCGTCATCTTCATCATCACGATTTCCTTTCGGGGTTGCCTGATCGATCAGGCGGTATCGGGCCGGGTCGGCCAGATGGGGTTGCGCGGGTCGGCGATGCTTTCGGGCAGGTCGCGCAGCTGCTGGCGGTATGTGCGCCAGGCCGCGACCTGTCCGACCGTCAGCGGGCCGTCGGGCATCTGTGTCCAGTCGCACGCGGCCAGCCGCGCGTTGCGCTCGGCACGGATCGCGTTCAGCAGCGGCGCGGTATCCTCCACAATGGCGCCGTCCACCCGCTTGTGCAGGCTGCCGTCGCCCCATGCGTCGGCCCAATCGACCACGTCCATGCCGTCCGTATCGGTATGGTCCAGGTCATCGGCGGCGATGATGCGTGCCGGCTTTTCCGCGCCGGTCGGGAACAGGGCTTTGCGCGTCATGGCACCGATCCATTCAGGCTGCCGAACAGGTTGCCCGACGGGATGGCACCGCCACCGCCCGAACGACGGGCATACAGGCGGATGGTATAGCTTTTCGTGCCCCCCGATGTGTTCTGGATCGCGGCGCTGGTCGTTACCCCGTCCGGGTCGGACGTGTTGGCCGTGCCGCCCGTGGCGGGATGCTCGGACGTCGTGGGAAAGTCCGTTTCCGCGCCGCCATCGGTGATGTTCTGGTATGTCATCTTCAGTTGCGCCTGATAGTTTCCCGACGATGTCGGGCCATAGGTGCAGCTGGCATCGGCATAGAGCCACGCGCCGTTCGGCACGGTCAGCGTCACGCCGCCCGCCGCCGCGGCATAGGTCGACGATGCCGGGAAACTGGTGATCGCCGCGCTGCCGCTGTTCGCCGCCGACCCGTCGATCATGCGGCGCGCCGCGATCGTCACGGGATAATCGACGCCGCCATAGTTGACGTTCAGCACCGCGCTGGCGTTCACGTCCAGGATTGCCGTCACCCCGCCGAAATTCCCGGCCCCGTCGATCGAGATACCCGGCATGTTCGATTGCGACACGACGGAATATGTCGCCCCGGACGTGATGACGGTGGACCCGACGCGCAGGCGCAGCTGCCCGGCGATGGATGCCAGCTGCCCCGGCTTTGGCGTGCCCCCGGAATAGCAGTTCACGCCGAAAAAGGCCGGGAACGCCTCCGCTATCGATCCATCCTCCCCATCAATGCCGTCGGTGCCGTCGACCGCAATGCTTATGCTGACCTCATCGAATTTGGTGCCTCCCTGAACAGAACCGCGGATCGTCATGGAAGTGGCCGATGGCACGGACGGCGATCCGTGCGTTCGCGCCCAAAGGATAATGCCGATTGCATTGGAAACCGGAAGCGATCGGTTGTCGCCAGTGCCGGTCAGATGACTGACCGGGTGCGAAGTACCCGCCTGATCGATCAACTGCCAGTCGACGGGGTCAGTGGTGTTCTGCCTGATGGCAGTCAGCACGATGTCGCTGCTGTCGGTCGGAGAAAATGCCGCATCGACGTTGATGAGGTTGCGACTGGCCGACAGGTCTACGCCGATCGCATTTGCTCCGGGCGGCCCGTCGTGCCGGATCGGGGTCGACCAGGGCGTAACCAGCGTGCCGTCCAGTTCCTGCTTGGATTTCGACATCCACAAAGGATCGGTCCCCGCCGGCGGATCGTCCGACCATCCCGCCGGAATTCCGTTGCCGGTCGGCGTGGCGGGCAGCATCGCCGCGCGCTTCCATACGAACTCCACGCCATTGCCGTCGGTGCCGTCTATGCCGTCGGTGCCATCATCGCCCGCCAATCCCGCCGAAGCAAAGCTGATGTCGGTGATGCTGGCCCCCGACGGCGACAATGCGAACGTGCCATAGACCGCTTCGTTGGCCGCCGCCGGGGCATACGCGTTGATAATCGCCCCATCGGCCAGATAGCGGACAGAGCGGCCGTCATGTTCGATCGCGTAGAGCGGGTTGCCGCTCCACCCGCCAATGTCGACAAGCGCCCCGTTCCGACTTCTGTACAGGCGGCCATCACCGGATTTCAGCAGGCCATAATCGTCCGTCGCGTAACTCGCGCTCGCTTCCGGGTCGGTAGTCAGGCTGATGAAACCTTCGGCCGGAATCCGCCCGCTGACCACGGCCCCGACGAACGATTGCACCGTGCGCGCCTTGGCGTTCCATCCCCCGCCGCCGCCCGTCTTCGTCACGGTGTCGCCCGCGATCGTCATGTTGGCGATATTGACCAGCTTGTACGCGCCGCCGATTGCGATGGCATCGGTCATCCGTGCCCAGTTGGCATTGCCGTCCGCCGGCAGGGACCCGGCCGCCGGGGTCATGGCGATGAATATCCATCGGCTCTGGTCGGGCAGCTGCACGATGTCGCCTTCGCGATACAGCGCCGTGCTGTCATACGCGCCCCGGTCCACCGGGGTGGCGGTGAACGCCACGTCGGACGGCGCGTGGACCGTCTGCGTCACTTCCGCCTGCTGCGCCAGTCGCCAGAAGGGTGCGGCCTGCGCCAGTTGGCGGACCTCCGCCACGGGGGGCAGTGCGCTGCCATCCGCCGCCAGCGTCAGGGCGGCCGATCCGATGCCGACCGGATGGACATACAGCGTGCCCGTCCACCCCATCACCGCCACCGCGTTGACGCTGGCGGCGATCCGCTGGATCAGGTCGCGGGGCGTCACCTGCCCGTCGATCCGGGGCGACAGGTTCCATGGACAGGCGCTGTCCAGCGCGGCCAGCGATGCCGACGATATCCGGTCGCTCGCACCCGCCAGCGCGCCGATCCGGCCGATCAGCGCGCCGGGACGGCGCGCCCATCCACCTGCATTGTTTCCGCGCACATGAAAACATACCGGCCCGTCGGGCGGCGCGCCGAACCGCACCAGCCCCTGCGCCAGGCACGTCGCCCATTGCCCCCGACCGATCGCCATCGCCTTCAGCGCGGCCAGGTCGGCCGCATCGCCCACCGGCGCGCCGTAACGGACCAGCCGGGTGAAGGTGACCTCCACCGCCTCGATCGCGCCATAGGCCGACAGTTGCCAGACATTGTCGACCGTATCGATCAGCACGCCGGGCGCATAACGCGGCGCGCCCAGCAACAGCGGTTTGACCTGCCCCTTCAGGTCTGCGCCCCCCTCCATCCCGCCGGTCCCGGCATAGGCGGCCAACAGCGGCTGATCCAGCCAGCGGTCATCCACGCCGAACGCGATGGACGCGCGCCCGTCGCTGACCGTCGGCTGATCCTGCACCCGCCCGTCGATCAGCAGTTCATAGCCGGAAAACGCCGCGCCCAGTTCACCCCGCCACAGCCGCAGCCGCGCATCGTGCAGGGCCATTGCGGGCAAGTTGGGCAGCGCATCGACCTGCACGTCGATCTGCCCCGTCGGTGCCACGATGGCCCCGCCGAACGCGCCGTCGAAAAAATCATATTGCCGCTTGGGCAGCGTCACGATGGACGGCCACCATGTCTGTCCGTCCAGATGGCACAGCCGATCGTCGTCATGGCTGGCCATGCGCAGCGTGACCGGCGTCGATCCGCTCCACCCGTCGATCTGGGCAAGATAGGCTTTCATGCGTCCAGGCTCACGACATTGGCGCGCCATTCGAACCCGGACGCCCGCGTCCACACGGTGCCCAGATCGCCGACCATCGGCCCGAACCAGATGCGGTTCTGGCGCTGATCGTCGGGATCGGGATCGGTCACCAGCGCCACCGGCTCGGTCAGTCCGACCGTTTCGATCAGCGGATGCACCACGGCCTCCACCTCATCCTTGTACACCGATGAAAAGGTCAGGCCGACAGAGCGCAGCTTCGCCCCCCGCCGGCGCAGGAACACGCCGCGCGGGGAAAAATCCGCATTGCCAAGGTCGCGGACGCCGAACGCCGCGCCGAACGAAAAATTGCGCCCCAGCTGCACCCGCTTGCCGATCACGATCCGCGCGATCGTCACCGCCGCGCCCGACAGGCCGTCGATATTCAAAAAGATGTATCGTGATGGCGGCGGGCCGCCGACTGTCGGGGCCATCCAAAGGCTGCGCCCTCGTCCGCTCACCGGCATCACGGCCCCCGCGAGAAACGGAAGTGCACCGCTTTGCCACATCTCTGGCGAAAAACTTGCGCCCTGCGCCTCCGTCCCCGCCGCGATGTACAGAGTCCATTCCGGCTGTGCGCCGGTACAACCCGTCAGCACCAGTGTGTCGATGGCAGTGTCAGCGCCAAGATCGATGATGATCGCCTGATTGGCGCTCCCGCCCGCGCTCTTCCACACCACCCCCATATGGTCGTTCGCCATGTTCGCGGGATCATATCCCGCCGCGACCGATGACCAGCCGATGACCGTGAACGGCAGCGGTTTCAGCACAAATCCATTGCTCACCCGAAATACTCCAAGCTGGTGATTTCGGTTTCCTCGTCGATTTCGATGCGGGACAGCAGCACGGCCATGTCGACGCCCTGTTCGCCGTCGATCAGCCGGTGCGTCGGCACGCCCGCGGCAATGTCGAACGGCATCAGGTCCTGCACCGCGACGGCGAAGCGGCGGCGCACCACACCGATCAGCGCGGCCCGCTGCGCCAGCGCGGCGGCACAATCGGCCTGTGTGTCGAACATGCCTTCGGATGGTTCGATCAACCCGTCGCGCGCGCCGGGAAAGCGGGTCAGCACCGCGCTGTCGGCCACCTGCACGATCGCCGCTTCGCGCAGCGCCGGCCCGATATCGGCGGGCAGCGCGGGCATCAGGCGGCCCTCACATAATAACGGTCGGCCCCGACGAACGTGCCGCCACCGCCGCCACCCCCGCCGATCAACGCGGCGATTTCACGCGGCAGCGACGACAGCAACTGATTGGTCTGTTCCAGTATGTTGGCCATCGCGCCTGTGTTCTGCGCCGTCAGTTCGGCAAACGGGTCCTTTGCCGCCGCGCCGGATGCCGACTTGTCGATCGCCGAAATCGCCCCCTCGGTCATCGCGTTGATCCGGTCATACTGCTGGAAAAACGCCGTCGTCGTGCCGTTCAGTTGGCGTTCGATGGACAGGAAGATGCTGGCCGTTTCCTGATATTTTTCCTGGTCGATCTTCGATGCGGCGATGGCCGCCGCCTCCACCGCCGCCTTATATTCGGCGTCCGACACCGTGCCGCCGGCCGCGCGCTTGGCGTCCAGCGCGTCGACCGCGCCGCGCGCCTGCAACGCCGCGTTGACCTGCGCTTCATACGGGGCCAATGCCGCCTTCGCCGCCGCCTCCTGATCGCGCAGCGACAATGGGCTGTCCGATCCGATGCGCAGCGCCTGCAGGAAATCCTTCAGCCCCTGGCTCGCCGTGCCGATCTGCTTGATCGTGTCGTCGCGTTCCAGCTGCCACAGCTGGCGCGCCTGTGCGATCTGGTCGGCGCTCGCCCCACCTTCCTGCAACGTCTTCGCCAGATCCGCGAACTTCCTGTCGACCTCGTCCAATGCCGCGCCCAGCGGGTCCAGCCGCGCCTTCAGCAGCTTGGGGATGGACTCGATCGACGCGGCCTTTTCGATGGCCTTTTCCAGCTGCTGACCCGATTGCAGGATGCGTTGCGCCGCGTCGGAAATGCCGCTGACCACGCTGTCGCGCAGCGCTTCGGAAATCGCCGCGCGCACCGCCGCTTCCTGATCGGTGCCGAAATTCAGCACGCCCGCGCCCTTGGTCCGGCCCTGACCCAGCGTGTCGACGACATAGCTTTTCTTGCGCACGCCCAGCGACACCGAACCGCCGCCGCTGATGTCCGCACCGACCGCATCGGCAATGCTTTGCAGGGCGTCGGCCACCGATCCCACACCCTGCGATGCGGCCGCGATCCGGCTCTTGCTGTTGCCGCGCGTCGACCCGACGCCCAGCGCGCCGAACTGGTCCAGCGCCAGCGTGGCCGACCCTTTCTTCGTCTTGGAAATCAGCCCGGTGAATATGCCCAGCGGCCCGCCCTTGAACCCGAAGATATCGCCGATGATCTGGTTTGCCGCCACGGCTGCACCGAATGCGCCCAGCGCGCCCGCCACCCCGCCTGCCCCGCCCAGCAGCCCGCCCGAAGCGCCCGCGCCGGTCGTTTGCACGGGCACCAGCGATTTCGTGATGTCGCCCGCCTTGCCCGACGCGCTCAGCACGCCGCTGCTGTCGAAAATCTTGCCGAAATTGATGTCGCCGCCGACCTTCAACAACCCGCCGGACTTGTCGCTGCTGCCGATCGATCCCAGCAACAGGCTGAGCGGCGACCCGCTGGCCTGCAACGACGCGCCCAGCGCGCTCTGGAAATCCAGCTGCTTTCCGGTCAGCGTCGCCAGCGTATATTGCGCCGCCAGATAGCTGATGGTGTCGATCCCCATCTGCTTGAAGTCGCGCCAGAAATCGCCGGTCGCCCCGCCGAATGCGGAACGATAGAATCCGGCCAGGTCCTCGATCTGCCGCTGCTGCCGCTCCGCCGCCTGCGCGCGCATGCGGTCGATTTCTTCCTGCGCCTGTCGCTCGGCTTCCACCCGCGCCCGCGCATCCTCCGCATCGGCCTTGCGGTCGACGGCATCGGCGGCGTTCTTCTTCGCCTGCTCGAACAGGTCCAGTTCGATTTTCGCCTGCGCTTCCGTGATGCCCAGCACCTTGGCCAGTTCGGCCGCTGTCTTGCCCACCAGTTCGGGACGCTGCTTTTCCAGCGCGGCGATGGCCTCCGCCTTGTCGGCGATCCGGTCGCCCTGCGCCGCGCGCAGCTGCTCGATGCGCAGCGCTTCGTTCTGGCCCTCGACCGTGTCCTTCAGCCACTTGTCGATCTGTTCATATTCCCGGCGCAGCTTTTCCGCTTCCCGCGCGGCGCTGTTGTCGTTCGACGCGCGCCCGCCACCGCCTGCGCGCGTACCGGCGGTGCCGGTGGCGACAGTCCGCCCCTGCGGAAGCCCGATCGGGCGCGCCGATGGCAGGCTGGGCCGTGACGATGGCAGGTCCGCCCTGGCCGACCGATAAAGTGCCTCCGCCTCCTTTTCCTTGCGAAGGGCGGCGGCCAGCGCCTGTTGCTCCGCCCGCGTATGGACGCCCGCCTGCTCCAATCGACGACGCGATGCGGTGGCATCGGTCAGGTTCTTGCTGAGCGCTGCGTAACGGCCGCCTGCGGTGCCATATCGGGCCACGTCCGCGACGCCGGTTGTCAGCGCCTGAAACAGGCCTTGGTCCTTATAGAGCCGGTAAAATCCCTGCACCGCCAGATAGGCGTTGTTGGCGCCCTGCGCCAGAAAGCCCATCGCGTTTGCCAGCGCTATGATGGCCTGCGAATTTTCAGCGACGATCCCGGCCACGCGCGCTTCCAGCACCGCCTGCACCTGGCGCAGTTTCTGCGCTGTCTTGTCCGCGTTGGCGATCTGCTCGTTCGACAGCACCACACCAAGATCTTCGGCTGCGCGCCGCAGATTATCGACCTCGCCTTTGCCCGCTGAAAGAAGGGGCGCGACCTTCTGCCACTCGTCGCCGAACAATCCGGACAGCAGGCGTGCACGCTCGATCGGGTCCTGTATGCCAGAGATCCGACCGATCAGCTCATCATAGGTCGACGTGGCATTTTTCAACTGGCCATCGGCGGACGAAACGTCGATGCCCAGTTCCCGAAAGGCCTCCGACGCCTGCTTGTTGCCGGAGCGCGCTTCTCCGATCCGCTCGGTCAGCGTCTTCAGGCTGTCATCCAGCGCGTCCTGTTCGACCCCCAGAGCGCGGGCGGCATAGCTGAATTCCTGATAATCCTTGGTACTGGCCCCGACCTGCTCCGACATCTTCTTCAGGTTCGCAGCATAGTCGAGCGACCGCTTGCCCAACGCAAAGATCGCCGCCGCCGTTGCCCCGGTGATGATGTCCGACGCGCTGACGGAAAAGCCCTGACCGAAACTGGCTCCGGCCGCGCGACCGGATCGGTCGGCATCGGCCTCGAAATCCTTGAAATAGGATTTGGATGCGCGCGAAAATTCCTCCCCGCGCAAGCGCAGGCGGGCGATGATGTCGACCATTTCGCTTTCCTTTGAAGTCGGTTAAACCCGCCCCGTCTGACCAGTGGGGGAGCGACGGGCATGAAAACCTGTCCTAAGTGTGCGGAGCAAGTTCAGAGCGCCGCTAAGATATGCAAGCATTGCGGCCATGAATTCGGCTTCAAGATGCCCAAGCTGGGCTGCGGCACCCTGCTTATTGTTATTTTCGTCATCGCATATTGCTCCGGTAACACGCCAGAGCGGCAAGCCGAAACCAAGGCGCTTATGGACGCCGCCGAAAAGCAGGTCGACATCGAATGGGCAGTCAAGGCCCGCCTCCGTGATCCAGCATCGGCAATTTTCAAACATGCCCCAAATGGCTGCGGCCTGGTCAATTCGCGCAATGGTCTGGGCGGGATGACGGGGGATCAGGCCTTTATCGTCAAGGATGGCCGCGTCATCCTGGAAGAAGATGGGAAACCCGACTTTCGCAAGCTTTGGGATTCCCAGTGCAACTAACTAGACCCTGACATCTGACAGGCGCTGCATGCGCTGCACGACATCCTCCACCAGCATCTTTTCCCGCCGCAGGATGGTTGGATTGATGCTGAACTTGTTCGCGAAACGCTGGAACGGGATCAAGGTGAAGATCGGCACCATGACTTTCGAAGCTCGCGTACCATCGCGGCTCACATAGTTCGCCTGTCGGTTCTTTCGCCCGATCCCCACTGCCACGCCACTCTTGAATACGGCGAACTCTGCCATCAGCAACGCGGGCTTGCCCGGCCCCTGATACACGAACTGCAGACGTATGCCGGATGCCCGTTCCCACTCGCCGGGCGTGATATTACGCAAACGGCCCGGCGCACCTGCATGATCCGTCGGGATGGCAAGCCAGTAACCCCCCTTCGCCTTGTTGACGCCGGGCTGCGTCCAATAAGTGATCGCGCCCGTTGTCCGCTTGCGACCGTTCAGAAAAATTTCGCCGACCGGATCATAAGCCGGGCGACCGCCCTTGGGATAGCTTCTCGACCCCCATGCCGCCCATAGCTTGCCCTTCACGTTGCTGCGCGTCAGGCCTTCAAGGTCCTTTTCCAAACCGCGCGTCTGCGCCGCAATGGCCAATGTCCCGGATTTCAGTACCCCCGTCACCAGAATGTCGGCGACGCGATCAACCGCCTCCGCATCTATGTCGATCATGCCCGTGGTCATCCGTCCTTACCCTCCGCGATCATGTGGTCCAGCAGCGTCAGCGCGTCCATCAGCGCCGCGGGCTGGTCCAGAAAGCTGCCCGGCCCCGGCAACGGCATGGCGCCGCGTCCGCCCAGCGGGCTGGTCCCCGCCTGACGGCGCAGCGCGGCCCACAGGTCGACGACGAACAGCGCCCATCGCGGCACCGTCATCGCCGGATTTTCTAAATGGCGCTCTCCGTCGATGATCCATCCGTCGCCGAAACGTCGGGGGAATCGGAAGTCCTGGGGGCGTCGCCGGACTTCCAGAGCGCATCGGAGTTTTTTTCCGCACTGCCGACATACAGCAGGTCATAGGCGCGCATGCCCGCGGCGCGCAGGTGCAACGGGTCGATGTCCTTCATCGCCTGCGGCGTCACCCGCCCGTCGATCCCGGTGGCGAAATCCGCCTTCGCATTTTCCCACCCGACACAGAACATGGCGAACGCCAGCGGCGCGACGACGGCGTTGCGGGTTTCCATGCGCATGCAGATGTCCTGATAATCGGGCCAGTGCGCACGCAGCACGGATTTCAGGTCGATCAGCTTGCGCCGGTCCTCTTCCCCCTCGACCGCGCCCGCGAAATCCGCCTGCACCAGCGCGATCAGCTCGGCCCTGTCGCCCTCGCTCGCCAGCTTCTGGATGCCCGCGATCAGCGCGGCCTGGATGTCCCATGGCCATACCGTGCCCGCGCCGTACCGGCCCGCCATTTCGGCTTCCAGCAATTCGCGCTCGATCGGGGTTCCGGCCCGGATCAGATAGACCGGGGCGGTCGGCCCCGGATCTATCCACCCCGGCGTGAAACGGTCGGCCGCTGCGGCCGATGTCGATGCCAGGATCATCGCGTCACCAGAAACACAGGATCGAATCGCCGTCGCGCGTCTGCGCGTCGCGGCCCGGCGACAATGCGCGGAAACGCATTTCTTCCGACCGGAACGCGCCCCGCGTGCCCGGTGTCGCCTCGATCGGCTGAACCAGCGGCAATGTCAGCGCCCAGTTGTTGTTCGCGCCGCCCAGCGCGCGGATCAGCGCGGTATATTGCGCCTTGTTGGCGATGTCCGCTTCGAAATCGCGCGCCGCGACCAGCGTGGCCAGCGGGTTGCAACGCAGTTCCGGCACCCGCCCGCCCAGCTGCGACGCGCCAAATCCGAATGGCGTGTTGGGATCGTCCGGGCTTTCCTGCGCCGTCGCCTCGCCCAGCGACCATGTCTGGATCGGCAGCTGCTTGCGGTTGACCAGGAACGCGGGGTCGACGCCGGCAACGCCCATGGCCAGAATGGGCGCACTGTGCAGGGCGATGCTGACGTCGGGCAATGCCACGTCGGCTTTCCCGGCATAGATGCCATCGATCTGGAATGTATAGAAACCGGCCTTGGCCGTTTCCCCGCCCCATTCGCTGATGACCACGCGGCACCCGACATATTTGCGCAGCACGCCGTCTTCGTTCAGGTACAGCGTGCCGCTGGGCTGGTCCGTGGTGCGGGCGCTCTGATCCTTCGGGCTGGTCCCGGCATAGGTCCAGTTGGCCGGGATTGCCGCCAGTGTCGTGTTGTCCAGCGCGGGCGCGAACCCTTCGGCCAGCGTCGCGACCTTGCCCGACGTATAATCGCTGATGATCGCCGTATGCCCGGCCCCATTTCCGCCCGACAGGACCAGCGGCATGCCGCGATATGCCTGCGCCGTGGCGGAAAACCCGGCGGCCAGCGTGGCGCTGTTGGCCGATCCGGCGGCCAGCGCGGCGGCGGAAACGGCGGCGGTGAACAATCCGCGCTTGCCGGCGGCCGACAGCAGCGCATGGTGGGGCGGCTTGACGCTGGCCGTATATCCCGCCCGCGAACCCTTCATCCGGCAACGCAGCGTGATGCGGGCCGGTGCGCCGATGACATCGGGCGCGCCGGCCACCAGCGAACCCGTGACTTCGCTCGACTGCTCCGACGAAAACGGGCTGTTATACTGGAACCCGTTTTCGAATGGGAAGGCGTCGGCAGCGGTCGGCACCACGTCGACCCCTTCGGTCGTTTCAATCTTGAACATCGCCACCGTATTTTCGGGGCGGATAACCGGATCACCCATGGCGCATACTCCTAGGCCATTGTTTCAGGGATGACCGCGTCGGGTGACGACGGTCGCGACAAAATCCTGTGCAAAGGCAAGCCTGCGCTGGCTCGCCAGTGGAGCGACCGCGATGCGGCAATCGCCCTCTTCGATATTTTCAAGGCCGTCGACCGCGCCGATCAGCGCCATGGTCGCGGTCACCGCTTCGGCGTGCAGGCTGTTGATGGCGCTGTGCATGGCGCTGCCGCCCGTGCCCTCGACATAACCTTCGATGCTGAACGCGATCTGGTAACGGGTGGACCCGGCCTCCGTCTCTCCGATCGACTGGCCGTCGTCGACGATATGCAGCGCGGGAAAACTGGCCGGGTCGCTGGACGCCATGCGCTCCACCTCGACCGCGCCGGTCGCGCCCAGCGCCGTTTCGACCGCGGCGAAGAATATTTCCCGCTGCGACATCAGGCGCGCTCCACCGTCAGTTCCCAGGCCGCGATATCGTCGCGGTCGGTGATGTCGATCACGGCCCAGTCGCCGGTCGCATGGGCGATGCGATGGCCCTTGGCAGGCCGCATCGGCAGCTTGTCGTAACGGATTTCGAACCACACCCGCCGCGCCGTCGCACCCGGCCCCATGAACTCGCTGGCCGGCACGTTGTTGTAGATCGCGGTCAGCGGTGCGTTGGTCAGGGCCGCGCCGGTATAGGCGATCGGTTCGGCGAACGCCGCATCGATCTCCCGCGCGGACGCGGCCCAGTCCGTCACTTTTCGCCGCCTACCCTGGCCGGCTTGACCTCGACCGGTTTGACTTCGACCGCCGTGCCGATGGCGATCAGTTCCGCCGCGCGGGCCGGATCGATGAATTCATCTTCGGTTCCCACTGCGACGATCTCGCCCGCCTCGCGCCGCACGCCGATATTATCCAGCGCAGCGCCATACAGTTCGATGCTTTTCATGCTGTCATACTCCGTTGATCAGGGCGCGGGCGTTGGCGACGCTCAGCCCGCCTTGTTCCCGTTTCCCGCTGCCTTGCTGCCCTTGTCGGCATCGGGCGATGCGACCTCTTCGGGATCGGCTTCGATCTCCGGGTCGGGTTCGGCTTCACCCGGCGGCGTGATGGCGACGCGCTTGTTGGTGATGGACAGGGCGATCTGATCGGCGGCGACGCCGGTGATCTTGTCGCCCATGGCGAAATGCTTGCCGTCGATCGCGATGTCGGCCTGCGCGTAATAGGTCGGCTTGTTGGCCATGGCTGGTTCCTTTCAAGGGGACGGGGCGGGCGACCGTCGGCCACCCGCCCCATCGTTTCTGGGCTATGCTGGCGGCGCTTATGCGGTCAGCGCGTCGACCATCGCGGCGAAGCTTTCGGCGTGGCGCACGGCCACGTCGCACGACTGGAACGTCTCGATCCGCACGCTGCCGGTGCCCGACAGAATGTACGGATTGACCAGTACGTCCAACCCGCCCCACATGCCGATGATCAGATCGGCCCAGTTTCCGAAGATGATGGCCGAACACACGCCGGCGGCCGACCCCTTGGTCAGGCTCGACGGCACCTGGTTCGACACGGCGGCGGCATAGCCGTTCATTTCGTTGCTGCGTTCCCAGATCGGATCGCCGTTTGTGCCGGCGAACTTTTCCGTCAGCTTCAGCTTGCCGCGAACCTTGGTGTTGGTCAGATACGCCATGGTGTCCGCGTCGGCATTGGCGTTCGCAATCTGGCTTTCCAGCCCGACGATGTTTGCCCAGGTCGGGGCCAGGCCATTGGTGCCCCCCACCACGGACCCGATGCCGCTCTGGTTCAACACACCGCGCGGCTGATTTGCGCTGCCCGATCCGTTGATCGCCGCATAATCGATCGCCAGCGCCAGCTGCGTTGCCAGGTCGACGCGAACGAACGCCTCAACGTCGATCGACGACTGCAACAGCAGCTGACGGGTCATGTCCGTGAACGCCGCGACCGTCTTGGGGGTCAGTGCGACCTGATCGAAGGCCTGCTGGCTCTCGGTCGGGGCAGCGCCTTCACCCACCCAATAGGCGGTGGCGCCGCCCGTCTGACGCGGAATGGCGATATTGCCGTTCAGGTCGGTCATGAACCGCGCGCCCAGCTGCGGCAGGGCAAGGCGATTGCGCAGCAATTCGATGAAGCTGCCGGCCATCAGGTCGGTCGCAACCGTATGGCCGCCCGCCGTTGCAGTACCGACTGTCAGGTCGCGCTGCTCGCCCATGACGTTGGTGCGCAGCACGTCCAGCGGAATGCGCACCGCGCCGGGTTTCGTAGTGGGCTGGCCCCGCTGCAATGCGGCGGCGGAACATTCCATTTCGAAACCGGCGGCACGCTGCGCGGCGGCGTCCTGCGGATTGCCCAGGGCATTCAGCAGTCGCAGAAAGCTGTAGCGCTGCACTTCCTGTTCGCTCAGTCCGATGGCCGGCGTCTCCGCCGTGCGGATCTGCGCGGCATTGCCCATCTGGGCTTCATAATCGCGCACGAATTGTTCGACCGAACGGCCGTCATTGACGGCGGTTTCGGCCAGCTCGCCGCAATTCAGCCGCGCACCCATGGCGCGGATGCTGTTGGCGCGGTTGCGTTCGTTGACCGCGATCGCATTGGCGTCCAGCGCGGGCGAAGCCGGCTGCGCGGGAACGGCGCTGCGTTCCTGCGCCGGGGCCGGGGCGACGGCGGCGGGTGCGGCGGCTGCGGGCGCAGCCGCGGCGACGGGGGCAGCGGGGGACACCCCGCCATTACGGGCGAAATTCATGTCTTCATTCTCCTGTTGAACCAGAGTGCGAGGATCGAAAGGGGCGGCGTCGTCATCACGGCCGACGCCGATGCTTGTGTCTGCGGGAACCGACACCAGACTGATTTCATAGGGTTCCCAGTCGGTCGCGCGGTACGTCTCCACCCCGTCGGCCCGGCTTTCCAGCACCAGTTCCAGGATGCGATAACCCACGCTGACCAGCTTGCGGATGCCGTCGATGACATCCCGAAAGACCTCTTCCGCCCGCGCCGATCTGCCAAACCGGACGATGGCATAGCCCTTGTTGCCTTTGAGCCAGGCCTTTTCCACAACGCCCACCTGATCGCGGGTGTTGTGATCCATCAAGAGCGCGCCGCCCCCGTTCAACCGGCCAAGGCGAACGGACGTGCTGGCGTGATCCAGAATTTCGGTGCCCCACCAGCGGGCATATGGCGTGTCGCTGGAAAAGCTCAGTTCGACGGTGCGCGCCGCTTCATCGACGCTTTCCGCCCGCACGTCCACGCGCAGGTCGCGTGTCATGCTGTGGTCGATTTCGCTGTCGCGCGCGTGCGTCATCCCGGCCCGCACCGGGGCCGTCGGTAAAATCTTCATGTCACTGGCTCCTATTGCGCGGCCTGCTGGCCCGACTGTTGCGGTTGGGCGGCTTGCTGGCCGCCCAATCCCATCTCCGCTTCGACCTTCAGTTCGGACCAGACCACATCGGGGTCCAGGCCACGGTCGCGGATGATCTGGGCACGACTCTTGACGCCCAGCGCCACCGCTTCGCGATCGGCGGCGATATCGTCCTTCGGGCTGACCCAGTCCCAGCGCCGACCGAAAAACAGCGGCGCGTTGAACTTGTCGAACTTGGCATAGGGCAGGCTCGACAGATCGGCGTCGAACATCAATGCGCGCGACAGCCAGGCTTCGAAAATCGGCCCCTTCGCCGCCTCGATGTAATAAGCTTGGATGATTTTCCAGACTTCCCGTTCGTCCAGCGTGCCCGACCGGATCGACGAAAAATTGACCTGCGTCAGGTCGCCGGTCAGCGAATGATAACTGGCCAGCAGGCCGGTCGACAGCCGCCGCAGAACCGCCTTCGTGAACGGGTCATATACTTCGTGCGGATAGGTCGGGTCATAGGACTGAAACTCGTATCCTCCCGGCACCACGTCGAAACTGCCCGGCGTCGCTTCCTGCACGAAATCGCCCTTGGCTTCGGCATATCCGCTTTCATCGTCGTCGCTGCCGCCGACCGGCTCCGCCGTTTCGTGGTCCTTCTGCTGGAAAAACCCCATTTTCGCCGCACCGACATTCGCCGCGACCAGCGCCGCTTCGTCGAACTGGTCCAGCATCCGCGCATCGCGCAGGCCGACATAGGCCCAGGGCACACCGCGCCACTGGTCGGCCTCTTCGGGCAGGAACAGGTGCAGCATTTCCGATGCCGGCACCCGCTCGTAACGCTGGCTGGTCGACCCGTGCATGTCCGCCGACTGCGGCATGATGCGCAGGTGATAGGCAACCGGCTTCATCCACGGGTCGAACTCGACACCCATGCGGATGCGATGTCCGTTCGACAGGTCGCGGTTATGCTCTTCGTCCAGCAAATGGCCGGGCAGCAGCTGCAACTGGAACCGATGCGGACCCCGGTCGCGCCCTTCGACGAACCGGATCAGCACTTCGCCATCCCGCGCGATCATCCGCACCGCCAATTCGTCAAACATGCGTTCGCTCAGCCGGCCTGTCACGTCATAGGTGCCGATCTTCGCCCAGCGCCAATATGCTGCCTGCACCCGGTCGCTGTCCGCCTTGTCGGGCGCGCCGTTGTCGCGGCGGCAATCGACCTTCAGCGTAAAGCCGCTGGCGCCCACGACATTGTTGGTCACCAGGGCGAAAAACTTCCGCCCATATTCGTTATTGCGCCCGAAATCACGGCTGCGCGCCCGCATCGCGCGCAAATGGCGCAGCGCCGACATATTGGTCGTTTCGTCGCTCGTCGTCCATTTCGACGTCAGCCGATCGGTGATCCCCGCCTGAAATCCCCGACGATGCCCGCCATAGGCGATGCGCTTGCGCGCGGGCGGGCCGCTGGCCGTTCCCTGCGCCTCGCGGCTGCGGCCGATCTGGAAACCGAATATCCGCATGGGTTACAGGCTCATCAAAATGCGGCGGGGGCCGCTGGACCGGCCCGCCTTGCGATCTTCCGCCGCGACCAGCCCGGCATAACTTTTGCGCATCGACCACAGCTCCGCATGGCTCAGCCGCTTGATCTGCCGTCCATCGGCCAGCGTGTTTTCCAGATCGGTGGCGCTGGCCCGCCCCTCGATCGCCGCATTCAGGCTGTCCAGTACCTTGCGCGCGTGGCTGCGCGTGTCGGCCGATGACGTCGGATCGGGCAGCACCACCATGACGCCCGCATCCACCGTGGCGCGGTCGCCGTCCTTATCGACCTTCACCGACCAGCGCATGTCCCCCGTGGCCCAGGTCGCGGTTACAGCGCCCGCCACGGCGATGGTCCAGCTGTCCACCCCACCCGTCGCGTCCACTTCCGCCACGATGCCCCCGGAAACCGGCACGAATATCAGCGACAGCGTATAGCCGTCGGCCGCCGGATATTCGCTTGCCAGCGTGGCCAGCGACAGTTTCAGGCTGTCGCCCGCCACCAGCTGCGCCGGCACGGCGCTCAGCGGTGACAGCATGTTCGCCATTGCGTTGCTCCTATTTCAGGCGCGCCATCCACCCCTTGCGGGGCCGCGCGCCGTTCTGCCGCTGCGCTGGGCGCTGCGGCGGCTTGGTTTCCTGCGCCGGTGACGGCTGCACCGGCTCCGAATGATTGGCGGCATCCGCGCTCGGCTCTTCACCCGCTGAGTAGGCCGCCCGATCCGCCTTTCTGGCGGGCCAGCGGATGCGAAAATCTTTCGGCACCCACCGCATGTCCGTCCGCGACTGCGCGAATGGCGGCTTCAAAATCGCCGCCTCGCCATAGACCAGCAGGTCCAGCGTTTCGTTGCGCGCCCTCAGCTTCACCCATTTGCCGTCCCGCATCTCTTCGGCGGTGATTTCGTCGATATGTTCGTCGGCCAGATCGCCGGGCAGATGGATGAAACCCGGCCCCTGCGTCATGCGGCGCAGGCGGGCGTCGATCATGTTCTTGATCGCATGCACGTTCGGCAGCCACAGGCGCGCGCTGTTGCGCTTCACCCCGCCCCGCATCTTCTGGTCGGCGAACTGGCCCGGCGGCATCAGCTTGCCTTTCGGGTTCGATCCGCCCTTGACCAGGGTGATCCGGCTGGGATGCACCCCCACGGCGCGCGCCGCGTTCCAGAACCATTTCGCGCCCGCCGTGGCCTGATCGCCTTTGCGATCCGAACCGCCCGTGTCGATGACCACGGACAGGACCGGCGCATGGCCGACCGGCTTGCCGTCTTCCCCCGTTTCGGCCAGCGGATATTTCCTGTCGAACAATCCCAGCAGCACTTTCCAGTGTTCCGGGTGCGTGAACGGCGAAACCTGCGTCAGCCCGTCGTCCAGCACGTCATAGGCAAATCGGTCGACCAGCCACATTTCCCGGTCGACGCCCATGCCGACCGCCCCGATCTCGAACCGATCGTGCTGCACGTCGACCACGATATTCAGCACGCGGACGCCGCGTGGCACCGTGCCCATGCGCCATCCCGGTTCCCGCCGCTTTTTCAGCTGGTCGATGTCGACCGGCTTTTCCCCGGACAATTGCGACCGATAATTCTGGCCGCCCTTGACGTTGAAGAAGCTGCGCAGCGGGCCTTCGTCCTGCCGCGCTTCCCATGCGATTTCCGCGTCGCGCCATTCCCGCGCCAGCTTCCCCCAGCTGGTGAATGCCAGCAGGCCATCGCGGCGGAACGTGCGCCGCCTCTTACCCGCCTGCGGCCGCTTCGCGACGAAACCGCGATGCGGCAACGTCGCCAGGCTGTCCAGCAGCCGGCGGCGATCCGCCGGCTCCAGAATGCAGCCATGGGCCGGGCACACGACATGCGCCGTGCGTTCGGCCAGATCCAGGTCCATTCCCGACCGCTCGAACTTCAGGTCGCGGCGGATATTCAGTTCGACGCGCTCGCCGCAGCTGGGACATTCCGGCTGTAACCGCTCGTCTGTCCCTCCCTCGACAAATGCTTCGATGCCGCCGCCATCTTCCCGTGCCGGCGATGATGACACCAGCTTGGTGTCGCGTCCTTCGAACGTCGTCATGCGGGCGTCCAGCAACTTTATGGCGTTGCCCTGCCCGTCGATATCCTCCGGGATCTGGTCGTAATCGTCCAGCCACCCGCGCGGAACCGGCCTTGCCCGGAATTGCGCGCCGACCGGCCAGATCGATGTCAGCAACATTCCCCTGAATTGTTTCAGGAAAATGTTGTCCGCGTTCGCCGCGGGCAGCAACTGCGCCTTCAGCGCAGGTGTCTGGCTCACCAGTGGGTTGATCCGCCGGATGACGAAATCCTGCATCAGCGCCTTGTCGGGCTGACAGGTCAGAAAATCCGCCGGATCATGTTCGATCGACCAGCCGATGAACGCTTCGCCTATCAGGCTCTTGCCGCCCTGCGCCGGCCCCATGTCCCCGACTTCGCTTGTTTCCGGGTCGGAACATGCGTCCATGATTTCCGCCAGGAACGGCAGCGCGTCGGGATCGTAATGGGCAATGTGCCTTTCGGCCCACTGCGAAACTGTCAGATGCGCCTTGGGCCGATACAGGCCGGCAAGGCGCGCGATGATGTCGTGGCCAGTCTCAAATGGCGGGATCGTCGGAACCTGATGCAGCATCTTTTCCGACTTCCGCTATCCGTTCCATCCTGTCCGCTAGTTCACGTTGGTCCTGTTCGATCATCGCATCGATCGCCGTCAGAAGGTCGCGGGGCACGTCATGGCGACGGGCCAGCCGGCTGCTGAACGATTTTCCCTGCGCCTGAAACCAGACCAGCAGCTGGCCCAACCCCTCCTCCACGCTTGCCTTGCGGATCAGGTCGCCCCGCCGCTCCGCAACCTTGATCGCGACCAGTTCCTCTTCCAGCAGCGCCTTGCGCTCCGCTGGCGACAGCCCGGCCCGCTCCGGTTCGGACGCCGCATCCTCGCCCAGCAGCTGCAGGCCGAACTGGCGGACTTCCTCCGCCCTCGCCCGCGCCGCCTGCTCTTCCCTTTCGCGCAAGCCCCGCACGAACAGCGCCGCCGCTTCCAGGTCGAATTCATACGCCACGCCATTGCGGCCCCGCGCCAGCACCGGAAATTCCGGATTGTCCGCGATCATCTTCCGCAGCGTCGGTTCCGACGGCATGCCGGGCATCGACACCAGATCGGCCAGCGACCCTATCACCGGACCAAACCCAAAGAAAAACAAGAGCTTCTGAAAAAATCCGAAACTCTCGCACAAGCCGCGCCTTCGGCCCCCGTATAGGCTGGGGCGCTGGGAAGGACCCAAGGGCCACCCCCAGTCACAAAGTTGCGCGCCCGCGCCCGGATCGACATGGCATTACCGCGCCGCGACATATTCTTGCGCCTCCCCAAAACGTGACGATGCCCGACGCGCCACGCGGGTGCGGGCAGGCCGGGCATCGTCAAGGCTTCCAGAGAGGGAGCGCCGTTGGCCATAGACATGCCGCCAGCGTATCTGTCTGATAGCCGATTTTGCCCGAACGGCGAACAAACTTTATTTCGCAGCATCAACATTCTACCCCTTGCGCCGTCTCTATGCGCGCATTTCCGCGCCATTGAGCGCGTTGCAGATTGCGGTTACCGCGCGGCTGTATCGCTGGGACAAGCCCCGTGCGCCTAGCGTCAGGCCCATGGGCCGCAGCAGCGCGCGCCATGGCACCTGCCTGCGCCCGCTGGCGAGCGCCATGACGGCCAGCACGATCAGCCGCCGGTCCCGCTCTGGCGCATGGACCAGCCAGCCCGTCGCCTCTTCCGATCGCCTGATCTGCTCGCGGGATGGCGGCACCCTGGGCACGGGCAGGTCCTGCCATCCATCCTTGTCCCAGTCCCACCTATCCGCCACGATCAGATGCCACGGCCCGTCGCTGGCAAAGGGCCAGCCCCCGCTATTCATGCGCCGCTGGATGGCCGCCGCCTCCACCAGCCTGTCCTGCACCAGCGCCCATGACCAGAGCGGCGCGCCTTTATCATGTTCCACCACTCCTTCTTTCCTTCCTTCAAAAAGGACAGTTCGGAGAGTACGGATAATATGAGTATGGGGTTCACACGCCCGCCCCCGCACCTATGAGGCGCTATCTCCACTCAACCCGCCGTACCCGCCGTCACTCCCCGCAAACCCGCGCCAATACTGGCCTTTCAGTACGGCGGGTCGCCCGCCAAACTATCCGTCAACCCGCCGTATTTTCCCGTCCATCCCGCCGTAATCGGCCCTTTCATCCCCGCGCCCGGTGGACACACCTTCCCCGTTGCGTGGCCAAACGCCCGCCGCCCGCTCTTTTACGGCGGGTTTGAAGCAACCCGCCGTAACTGTCCGTCCCGTGCCGCCGGGCTAATCGTCCGTCGGCACCCAGTCGTCATCCTCCCACGGCCTGGACGCTCGCCCTGCGGAGGGTTCCGGCGGCGACCCTGCTGACGCAGGGGAAGGGCCAGCGGCGGCGTCCGGTGCAGCAGGGGGCCGTGCGGAGGCATCCCCGCCAAACCATGCCGACCGGCGCAGCTGAATGCCCTTGCGCCAGCGCGTGCCGCGCCCATCCTTGACCACGGCGTGCTGCTTGTCGCGCAGCGACCGGCCAAAGCTGGTCTGGTTCATGATGTTCTCGATGCCCGCCTTCTCGCACCATTCCTTGAAATGGTCGTACAGCGCCTTGGCGGACTCCTTGGCATTGGGATCGCTGGTGTCGCACCATTCGCCCATCCATTCCAGCAACGGGCTGCTATCCGCCCAGAAGTCGGACAGCGCCTCCGTCATCGCGCTGGGCTGCGGGATCTTGCGCGTTTCCAGCCATTTGAGCGCGCCTTCGATCATCCAGTTCAATATGCCCGGATTTTCCGCCGCGCAGGCCGCCAGCACCTGGTCCATACTGATTTCGCCCTCCGCCGTGTCGGACAGGCTGACCCGCCACATGAACAGCTTGAACCGCCGGCGAAAGCCCTTGTCGTCGCTCGGCGCGCGCGGGATGCCGTTGCATTCGATGAACAGCTTGAAGCGCGGGCGATAGGTGACTTCGGTCTTGCCGTTCACGCCCCGCGCAGTGATGAAACTGCCGGTCGCCTGCTTGATGATTTCGCCGTCGAACACCGATCGCGGCGGCGGTTCGTCGCAGGTGACGAAGCGCACGTCGCCGCGCAGCCGCACCAGGTCCGACCGATGTTCCGAACCGCTCTTCTGCTGGCTGGCCTGCAGGAACGATTTGACGCCGGCATGCCGGTAATAATCGCCGTGCAGGTCGGCCAGTGCCATGTGCGTGGCGCTCTTGCCGTCGCCGCCCTTGCCCTGATGGACATAGAAGCTCTGGTCGGCCGTCAGCCCGGTCAGCGTATAACCATAAAGCAGCTGGAACGCCGCCAGCTGTTCGGGATCGGGCGTCAGCATGGCAAGCCGCGCGGTCCAGTAAGGGCAGACGGCATCCGGGTCATAGGCCACGTTGGCGACGTGCATCAGCATGTCGGCCGGATCGTGCGGACGTGCCTCGACCGTCCATGTTCCGTCCCGCTGCACGAACCGCAAGGTCTTGTTCAGCGTGTTATAGGCCAGGGGATCGGTGTCGAAATCGTCCAGCATGGCGGACAGGAACGGGCGCACCTGTTTCAGCATGCCCGCCGTCATGCTGGCCGATCCGGACTTGACGGCATGGGCGCGCAGCTTGTCCACCCGCTCCTGCGCGATCTCGACCGTGATCCAGTCGCCATATTCAGCCTTCAGCGCGCGCGGATTCTCCGCGATCTCGGCAAGGCTGGTCGCTTCCAGGTCGATATGCGCAATCACTTCATGGGCGATCCGCGTGGCTTCGATATTGCCGCGTTCCAGCGACCATCGGCGGCCGTCATGGTGGGCGAATGCCTGCGCGTCCTCGATCCACAACAACCGCCCCGTCGCGATCTGGACGATGCGCTGCGCATTGCCCAGGTCGCTGGTATCCAGCCAGGCCATCTTCAATGGGTCGGCCACTTCTATTTTGATCCCGCTCACTGGTCCCCCGGTCCTTCTATTCGCGCGCGAATTTCGCCGCCGCCGCCATCGCCGTGGCTTTCTTCATCGATCGACGCCGGCGACTCAGCCGGGCCTCGTCCTGATCGTCGGGTACGAAACGATTGAGCAGCGCCCGGTCCCGATCGTCGTTCATGATCATGTCCAGCGATCGACCGCCGCCGTCGGCAACGCTGCGGTAAAGGTCGAAAATCGCTTCCGCCTCATCCACCTTTTCGCGGCCATGGCGATCGACCTTGCACAGCCAGCGCACCACTTCCCGGATTTTCGACGTTTCGAAACCGGCGGACTTGGCTTCCTTGCAGATTTCGGCCTGGCGCTCGCGATGCGCGCGGATTTCATCCTCCTCCGCCTTCACATCGGTGATGAACGCCAGCAGCATCGCCTTGCTGCCGCCATCGGGCAGCGACTCCCCGTTCATGCGACCTCTCCGAATTTGCCGACCTGATTGCCCCAGCTATCCCACCCGGCCCGCCGGTTTCGCGCGAACAGTTCCAGTCGCGGCCCGCCGACCAGCGCTTCGATGCGCTGATACTGATCGTCGGGCTTTCGGCTATGTTCCCGGCGCGGTTCCAGAATGACCTGCCGCACGCCTTTCGATATCCGGACTGGCTTTCCCCGCGTGAACAGCCAACACGGCTCGACCTGCTTGCGCGTCCAATAGCCAAAGCCCATGCGCGGTTCGGCTACGTCTCCGGTGATCCAGTCCATCTGGTCCGCATCGAAAAGCCGCTGTTTCACCCAATAAAAGGCGTCGGTCTTGAACGCGAAGCCCCAGGCTGCAGCCAGTTCGATCGACTCCGCCAGATGCGAACCGACGATCCACATGAACAGCGCGCAATCGCGCGCCGCCAGTTCGCCGACCGGCAGCGCTTTCAGCTGATCCAGCGTCATCGTGCGATAATGATCTTCGGCGCAGCGATGCGGCGTCATGTTCTCGCCCGAATATGTCTGAAAGGCCCATGGCGGATCGGCAAGGATGCAGCCATATTGGCCGCGCGGCATGTCGCCGAAAGCACTCATGCGACCGCCCTCCGATGCTTGCAGCCTAGATCCCCACGCACGCCGCAGCGAAAGCACGGGTCGCGGTCGACCGGCGCGCTCTCCGGAACCGGATCGCGGCCAACCGCGCCGGCGCTGACGATGCCGTCACGCGCGGACAGGGCGCGTTTGCGCTGCGTCATCGTCGTCGCGGGCTTGTGCCCCGGAATGTCCCGCCAGTGCGGCCTGTCGGGCAGCCGCAGGGTCTGACGCCCCGTCTCCGTCACCGTCGCCACGCGACTCGCCTGATAGCGCTGCATGGTCAATCAGCCCTTGGCGACGATGCGGTTCAGATAATCGTTGATCGACTGGGTCAGGCGGATGCCGGTGGCGTCCATGATCTGCGTATTCGTCGGGCATGGCTTTCCGGCCTCCGCCGCCGCGACGATCACATTGTAAACCTCCCGCTCGCGCGGGCTTAAAGGCCGCGTCATCATGCCCGCGCCATCCTTACATCGTTGAAATCCATGCCCAGCGGCGGGCGACAGGCGCTGACCGGCCCGCCGCCTGCGCTGCGCCACGCCTTCACCGCCAGCACCGCGCACATTTCGGCCCGGTCCTGCGCGGTCAGTTCGGCCTGTTCCCACCGTGCGCCGCGCCTGCCCTGCACGCGCTTGGTCAGCGGTTTCATGTCGCCATCGACAGCCACCACCACCGCGCCGGGATCGGCGAACAGGAAGGGCGGACGGGCCATGTCGGGGCGCAGATTCCACAGCGGCAATTCGCCGTTCGCGCCCAGCATCGCAAAGCCCTGAAGATTGTTCAGGCTCAGCGTAGCCGCGCCGCGGCACTGGCCGGGCTGGTCCTGCATCATCGACAGGGTGGTTTCGATGCCCTCGCCCACCACCAGCGGACAGGCGCAGGCCAGCGCGTCGGCGCGGGGCGCGGGCGCGTCGATCGCAGACAGCATCACCGCCCCGCCCTGTGCCTGGCCGAACATCTTGCGACTGGGCCGGTCCCGGCCGTCGCGGGTCTGGGGGAAACGCGCCTTGGCCGTGCCGTCGCCGCGCAGATAGGTGACATGCACGCCCATCGGTCGCGTTGCGCGCGCGCCGCGCGGCCCCTCGACCGCTTCGATCAGGGCGATCATGGCCGGCGCGCGCAGGGTGATGGATTGCGGCCCTTCGTCGCTGCGCCAGGACAGCGCCGGACAAGCCGGATGAAAGCGCAGCCGGTCCAGCACGCCCCGGTCCAGCAGGTCCGCCACGTCCAGCCCGCGCACCGCCAGCCACCGTTCCACGATGGTGCCGCGCGCCCCGCGCGCCGTGGACCAGATATGCTGCGCCACGACGATGCTGTCGACGAAAGGCGTATCGGGCAGGCCGCGCCGCGCCCGCTTTTCTCGCACCGGACCGCTGACCGTTTCGCTGCCGCGCTGGCCGACCAGCGCTTCGGCTGCCTCACGGGGCGTACCATGCCCCCCGGCCAGCATTTCCAGCTGGATGGCGTCACCATGTTCGCCACAGGCGAAACAGGTGAAATGCCGGTCCTTCACCCGGAACGGCTCGCTGCCGGACGTTTCGCCCGACTTGCACAGGATGCACGCACCCCGCTTGCCGTCGCTGCGATCGAACAGCTTGGCGCCATGACGCTTGGCCACGTCCGCCGCATCGACCCGACGCGCGTTGTCGAACAGAGGCGACGGCGCGTTCACAGGGCGCGCTCTTGAATGACGGAATCGAAACAACCATCTGCAAAGGCATGACAAATATCACCCCCTCCATCGAATGGGACACTGCCCACTCCGATGGCGACATCCTTCGGGTCCATCTGGCCACCGTGTCGCCCCACCTTGATATTCTGGCTATTCCGCGCGAACTGCTGGAAGACATTTCCGGGATGAGCGGAGCGACTTGCCAGGAGATGGCTTCCCGCATCGACTTCCGCATCGAAGCGGCGCTTGCAACTGCATGGCGCCAGGGTCGGCAACAGCCAATATGCGAACCAGGAACGTCGATAGTGCGCAACATGGAAACCATGCTGTCCGCCGACGACTTCGAATAGCCGACCCGCTGCCTCACCCACGGCTCGCCTCCGCCGCCAGCCGGGCCAGCTGCGCCAGGCGATCGCGCGCGATGGCGCAATCGCGGCGCGGCCCCGGCGTGGCGCGGTCCATGGCTTCCTGCGCCAGTTGCTGGATCTCGCGCGCCTTGTAGAACAGCGCCGTCGAACGGTTCATATCGCTGGTGTCGATCATGGCCGTCACACCCGCATCGGCATGATGACGTTCAGGAACGTCGTGTCCGCCGGATCGCGGATGGTGACAGGCGAAAAGCTGTCCGCGCCGTTTCCGCCGCCAAAGCCGAACAGCGCTTCCTCGCCCGTCAGGGCGTTGAGCGCCGTCAGCAGATATTGCCCGTTGAAACCGATCCGGAATCCCGGCGGGCAATCATGCCTGCACGCCACCCGCATCGTCGCCGCCAGACCTTCGGCGCTCGCCAGGCCGACCGACACTTCGCCCTTGCCAAAGGTCAGGCTGATCGCGCGCAAATGCCGCTGCGCCGCGCGCCAGCTGACCGCGTTCAGCGCCCGGCGCAGCGCCTTAAGGTCGACGATCATGCTGGCGCTCTGCGCCTGCGGGATGACCCGGCTGTAATCGGGATAGGTGCCGTCGATCACCTTGCCCGCGATGGATACATGATGATCCCCATTCGCCCCGGTGAACTGCCACCGGTTGCGACAGGTCGGCTTTTCCGGGGCCAGATCATGGTCGGCATTGACGCGCAGCCCTTCGCCCAGCGCCATCGCGCTGGCGCCGTCCCCTGCCTTGGTCAGCAGCGCCAGCGCGACCGTCAGCCCCTTGCGCGGAATGATGACACCATCGCTGCCCGTCATGTCGACACAGGGTTCGGCATCGGGCAGGGACAGTTCGGCAACCATCATCCGGTGACCGTCCGTCGCCACCGCGCGCCAGTGCCAGCCCGCGACATGGTGGATATAGACGCCGTTCAGGTAATAGCGCGTCTCTTCGATCGACATCGCCGGCATCACCCGCGCGATCTGGCGCAGGTGATCCGCGCCCAGCGTAGCGCGCATCGCCGGGGTTGCGACTGCCAGATGCTGGGCGGGCCAGTCGTCGATATTGGACGTCTGCACCATGTCGACGGACAGGTCGCCGCTGGAAAATCCTGTCTTGCCCTTTTCATCACCGGCGCCCGGCTGGTCAGGACTGATCCGGACGGAGGCACCGCCGCCCGCCGCCAGCGCCTTCGTCAGGAAACGATGCTCCGGGATCAGGAACAGTTTTTCGCGCGCCATGGGTTCGATCAGCGGCGCGGTCACCGTCACTTCGATGTCCAGATCGGTGCCCGACAGTTCCAGCCTGCCATTGGCCCGCGCGCGCAATGCACCCAGAACCGGAATGGTGTTGCGGGTTTCGACCACCCGCGCCGCCAAGGCCGCCGCCGTGCGGAACTGCCGCGAATTGACTTCGATCACGCCTCTTCTCCTTCGCTGGAAATCAGTCCCTGCTCGATCATGTCGGCAAAGACTTCGAACTGCTGCGCCGCGTATGTCATCGCCTCCGCGATGGCGGCATCGCGCGCCATGGTGCGCATCCGCGCGGCCCGCGCCCGCATCGCGTTGACGATGCCGGGGCCGTCCTGGGGTGGGCGGCTCTGCGTCATGCGGCTGCCATCACCTTGATCGCTTCCGCGAAATTCGCCTGCACCAGCGCACGCGACAGGTCAGGGCAGACGCTGTTTCCGCACTTTGCAATCTGGCTTGTCTTGGTCAGGGGCTTCCCGCCGTTGGCGGCGCCCGCCTCGATGTCATAGTCGGCGGGAAAGCCCTGCGCCGCGAACAGCTCGCGCGGGGTCAGCATCCGCATGCCGATATCGGCCAGCGCATATTCCTCGCCATCGATCGATACGGTGACGAGGCCGAAGCGCTCTTTCGTTGTGACGGTGCCCAGCGGCGCTTCGACCGAATGGCCGCCTTCCTCATTGCCATAATATTTCGTCAGGAAGGCGCGGACTTCACCATAATGCTGCCCCCCCGCCAGGATGGTATCGACCGGCGCATCGACCGTCTTGCCCGTCTGATGGTTCTGCAGCTTGACCATATGGCTGGTCACCAGCTGCGTCTGCGTTCCGCGATGCGTCACCGTCTGCAACGGCGCATCCGTTTCGCGACCGATGCGGCCGCCATTGTGCTGCGCCATATGGGCATAGACGACGGCATGGCGCGGTGCGCCGGCCATCACCGTGTCCAGCGGCGCGTCCGCCGGCTTGCCCCTGCTGTTCTCGCTGAACTTTTCTAGGAAGGCCGCCACGGCGGCATGCTTGACACCGCCCGCAACGACCGTACCCAGCGGCGATTCCACATCCAGCACGCGGGGTGCCTGCCCCTCCCGCTCTCCATAGCCGGTCTGGATGAGTGAAGCTGCGATCAGCGCACTGTCCTGCGACTGCGTGACGGTGGGGAAGCTGTCTTCGACCCCATGATGGCCCTTGCCGCGACGCTTGCCGTTGCGATCAACCTCTCCATGGGCCGTCCGCGCAAAATACGGCGCAACCAAAGCCATTTCGCCGCCCTTCGCCGTGGTAATCGTGCCCAGCGGCTCCGCGCTGTCCCACGCCCGGTCGGGGTTCCACCCGCTGTTCGTCACCGGCACGATGAACGGACGCGGATTGTTCAGGACGAACCGCATAATTCCTCCCGCGATCCGACGACAGGTCGCGTCCTTCAGGGGGCGGGCGCGTTCAAAGATGGAGGGGCACGGGATGGACCAGTCGATGATTTCTGCGGCGGTGCGCCACGGCCTGCGCTGCCCGCTTTCGACTTCGGGCGAACCCGGCTTGCCATGCGTTGGCGCGGGCCAAACGATAGGCTGGCTGTCGCAGCGGGCGATCATGAAAAACCGCTTGCGGCTGGTCGGCGCGCCGAAATCGCAGGCGCGCAGTTCCTTCCATTCGGTCCTGTAGCCCAGCTTGCGCAGTTCGCGCGTCCACTGCTGGAATGTTTCGCCCGCCCGTTCGCGGATGACGTTTCCGTCATCGTCCAGCGGACCCCATGTCCGGAACTCCTCGACATTTTCCAGCATGATGACGGCGGGGCGCACCCGCTTCGCCCACAGCACCACCACCCATGCCAGGTCGCGGATATGCTTCGACCGTGGCTTGCCGCCCTTCGCCTTGCTGAAATGCTTGCAGTCGGGGGAAAACCACGCCAGCGCCACAGGCCGCACCTTGCCGGTCGCAGGGTCGGTGACCACTTCGCGCGGATCGGCCTTCCATACGGACTGGCAGTAATGCAGCGTGTCCGGATGGTTCGCCTTGTGCATGGCGACCGCTTCGGGATCATGATTGATCGCAATGTCGATCGACCGCCCCAGCGCCTGTTCGATGCCGGTTGACGCACCGCCGCCGCCCGCGAAATTGTCGATGATCAGCCCGTCGATCATGCCCAGTTCCCCCATCGATTGGTCGGGCTGGAAGGAAGCCGGGTCGGGCCGCCTTCCAGCCCTGGCCGCGCGCCTGTCAGGGAGGGGGTACTCGTCACGCGCGGCGTCTCGATATCCGGTTGATCGTCCTGGCATCCGCATGGGCACTCGTCGCCCAGCAGAACGGGGGCGCCCAGCAGAACGGGGGCGGCAGCGCGGAAGGCGTCCTTGCGGACAACCTCAACCCCGCAACCGGGGCTGTAAGCGGCCACGCCGCCGCCCCCACCTTCGCGCGACCCTTGGGTCACGCGCGCGAAGATTTCGACACACCGTCCCGTGACGGTGCAGGCCACCGGCGCGGCGCATCCGCGCGCATGGTGACAGTGAAAGGATGGTCCCGGCGCGCTCATCCCGCCGCCCCGATGGACAGGCCGACGATCAGGCCGACGATGCCGCCGATGAACAGCAGCGCCGACCCGACGATCATCGCCACCGCCCGTTCGCTCCGCTCGCGTTCGGCCTCCCGGTCGGGCCAGTCATATCCCGGCATGATCGTCCTCGATATTCAGTTCCGGCCTGTTCATCGCCCGCCCCTCCTCTTGCTGCTTTGCCGGCATCCGATCGGGCAGCGCGGTGTCGCCTTGCCGCTGGCGATGATCGTCACCACGCGCCGTTCGACCGGCGATGGTTCCCAGATCGCGATGCGCCCCGCGGCGACCAGCCGGCGGACACGGTAACTGGCCGCCACCGCACCGGACAGGCCGGCCCACCGCGCCAGTTCCGCATTGGTCGGGCATGGTTCGCCCCGGTTGGCGGCCCGCACCAGCGCGCGATAGATCGCGTTCTCGCTCGCCCGCCGCGTCGCCGATCCGCAATCGCGCCCGACCCGCTGGCCGAACTGGCCGCGATTGACCAGCCGGGGCGCGACCGCCGCCGGATCGACGCGCAGCCGCTGCGCGATGAAACGGAAATCCTTGCCCTCGCGCTTGCGGGTCAGCGTGATCAGCCCCGCTTCGCGCAGGGTCAGCGCATGCGCCGCGATGTCGGCCGCCGGCGAAACCGGCGCGCGGCAATACACGGCGGTGTCGCCGGGGGCCGCGCGCACCGCCCACGCGGTCAGCGCTTCGGGCGTCAGCTTCTGCATGATCCGCCCCGCACCACGGACAGGCACACCATCACGGCATCGGCCAGGTCCTGCAGTTCCTTCTCCGCCAGCGTCAGCTGCGCCGCCTCCGCCGCGTTGCCTTCGGCGCAGGACAGGACGCAGGTGACCGCGTCGCCATGTTCGCGCGCCAGTTCCCTGGCCGCCCGGATCAGGTTGTCGCGCGACGGCGCGACATCGGGCCAGCGCACGAACGTGCCACCCAGCTGACGGGCCATCGCGCCGATGATGTGCGGCGCGCCCTCTTCGTCCGCCGCCAGGGCGTCGATCGTCACCGCGTCGCGGATCGAAATGCTGTCGGGTTCATGCGGGGCGCTGCACCGGGAAAGCTGAGCCTTGCCGATCCGCGTTTCCCCCACGCACATATCCAGCCCGCCGGCGGACTGCACCGCCCGCTTGGTCGCCAGCGCCAGCGCCCGTTCGCCCGCCATGATGTCGCGCCCCCCGCCCATGGTCAGTGCCCCGCCGTTGCGGGGCTGGGGAATTGCGAGGGTTCGATTTCCGGTGCGTCCTCTCGCGTCGCATCATATTCGTTCATGAACGCCACGATGCGGTTGGCGCGGGACAGAGATATTGATCGGCCAGACTTCAGCGATTGTATCAGCTGCGCTTCGCGCGCCGCCTCACGACCGAACCTCGTCGGTGCCATGTCATGGCGCTCGCAGAAGGCTTCCATCGCCTCGATCAGTTGTTCGTCGGTCATCAACATGACCGCACTCATATGTCAGTCTTCACTAACGTTGCAAGCGGAAAAGTCCGCGATCACTGAACGTGACGGGTTTTGCGCGGTGTGCGAAATTACTGACAATATGAAAGACGATACAAAACCCCTGCTTTACCGCCAGCTGATGGCGATCAAACCGCCACAGATGAGCCCGAACAAGTGGCTGGTGACGGCTGGAGTAAACCGCACCTTCTTCAACGACCTTGAAAAGCGGGGGCGGGCACGAAGTGACATCATCGAAAAGCTGCTGGAAGTAGCCGGCGTTTCACCTGCCCAGTTTTACGCACTGGACGCTCCTCCATCGAATGCCCAGGCTATCCAGAATGAGGTCCAGTCCAGCCAGCTTCCCTTCCGCGCGGAAGATGAATTTCGCGACGTGCCGGTTCTTGGCACGGCGCTGGGGCATGATCTAGTATTCGGCGACGATGGACAGCAGGTTTTTGCTGAAGTGACAGACCTTTATCTGGATGAGGTTCAGGATTACGCCCGCCGTCCCGCGGCCCTGAAAAACCGGCGCGAAGTCTATGTTCTGACCGTCGTCGGCGCATCCATGTCGCACCGCTACGATCCCGGCGACCCCGTCTATGTCGACCCGAAACAGACCGCGCGAATCGGGGATGATGTCGTCGTCTATCTTCGTCGGCCGGAGGGCGATGGAGAGCGCGTGCATTCGGTGCTGATCAAGCGGCTGGTCAAGCGCACGTCGACATTCGTGGAACTTCAGCAGCTGAACCCCGATGCGACCTTCGCGATCGACAGCAAGGATATTGCGATGGTCCATCGCGTGATTCCCTACCGGGAAATGGTGCTTTTCTGACACTGGCAGACATTACTGACAATCACTGTTGACTGTCAGGCTTTACTGACAATATAAGCGGCCCCGTCACAACCGACGGGAGCCGATCGATGATCAATACAATCGCCGCCCACCCCTGGCCGGGCAGCATCACCCAGGTGGACGGGGTCCGCTACAAGGTTCTTCAGCACAAACCTGACCGCACGGCGCTGATCGCGCGGGAGGGGGCACGGGCCAGCTTCGTGCGCACGGTCGCGCTGTCCGACATGATCGACCCCGATCTGGTCGACGCCAGCGCCGGCCTGTGGCTGGCGGGCGAGCCGGTGGAAACCCGGCGCATTGCCCTGTGGATCGCCCGCCACCTGCGCGACGCGAACCAGTGCCTGTTCCAGCACCTGATCGCCGACGTTCGCCGCGCGGCGGAGGCCGGCGACATCCCGGCAGGCATCGACCACGCCGACCTCGCCCGCATCCTGACCGCGCTGGGCTGGCAGCGAAAGCCATGCGGCGCGAACACCCCGTCGCTGGTCAGCATCTGGTCGCGGGCGAAAGCGTCGTGAGCGCGGCCCCCATCTTCACGCCCGAACAGTCGGACCTTTATCGCAGGCTGGCCCACGCCATGCAGACCGGCGTTGCCCACGATCAGGCCCACGGCAGCCAGGACGGAACCGCAAAGCATCTGCGGGTCGGCGTCAACTGCGCGATGGTCGAGCATTCAGCGCTGGCAAGGCTGTTGATCGACAAGGGCGTCATCACCGCCAGCGAGTATGCCGACGCGCTGATAGCCGGGATGGAGGCCGAAGTGCGAAGCTACGAAGCCCGCGTGGAAAAGCACTTCGGCGTGAAGGTCAACCTGCTGTGATCGCGGCCCTCACATCCCCCGCCGCCCGGCATGTCGCCTCCATCCTGTTCTTCGCCATCGTCGCGCTGGGCAGCTGGACGCTGATCGCCACCACATGGAACGACAACGCGGCGAAGATCCGCCGTGCCTTGGGAGTTTAGGATATGCAGTTAGATACAGAACTGCGCGCGCCATGGGCTGATCGCCGTGCGCCTTTGATTGTTCGCGCTTTGGCGTTCGGGCGCCAAGTCTATTGGGAAGGATGGAAGCGCACAACTGTTCGCGCGCCCTATGGAGAGCTGTCATTTGGCGGGCGCTGTGTCGCTTTTGACTTCTGTTGCTACAGCAACCCGTCGCTGCATTTGGCGCTGCCAGGTGTTTCACTGTTCCTGAAGCTCCCAAAAAGGCTGAAGCGGTGGGTTTTTAGCAGTCGTCAGGAACGGACTGAGCGACCGCAGTACGGATTTTCATGGCGCTTCGGCCCGGATTGGGGCGGCTGGGGCGCTATCCACCTGCATTGGGGGAGCCGGACCAAGATCGTCGAATTTCCATGGGGCTGGCATAAGCGGAAGGGCGATTACCTCCACGAATATCTTGGCGAAGATGGCCAGTGGTATGACTATAAACTGTTCCCGCACAGCTGGGTTGATGCGGCTGATCGCGGCCCGCCCGCATGGTCGGAAAGCTATCCTTATCCCTACTTGACCCACTACGGCACTTTTCAGGACGACATTACCGCGACGATCACGCGCGAACGCTGCCATCGAATCTATCGCATCTTCGGTTTCCCAACGAAGCGCGCGACCGAACACGCGATCAAAGTTGAGTTTGACAAGGAAGTCGGCAGCGAGCGGGGAAGCTGGAAAGGTGGAGCTGTCGGCTGCTCGGAAAGCATGCGCGCCGGGGAAACGCCGAAAGAAACGCTGATGAGGATGCGGCGAACCCGGAGTTTCTGCCGATGACCGCTCTCATCTGGCACCTGCGCTTCGCCCTGCTGCTGATGCGCCGGCCCTATCGCTGGTCGGCGGGCGATGCGTGGCACTATGCGCGGATCAGCTGGGCCAATTATGCCGACCGGCGCGTGCTGTATCGCACGCCCGTCCCCACGCCGCGCGATGCGCTGGCCGCCGAAATAGGCGTGCGCCGGCGATGACCGATTTCGCCGCCCTGCCCCTCATCCCCCCGCGTCATGAACTATATGCGCTGGCCCGTGCGGAACGGGGTCGGCGCGGCGCGGCATGGCGCGCGCACGTTGCAAAGAATGCGGACATGCGCCCGCGCGCGCAGCGGGATGATGCCCTATGGGCCGCGATCGTGCGGCTGGTCGGCGACGACGTGCTGCCCGACGACTTCGGCCCGCTGATCGCGACGTCGCGCTCCACCGCGTGCCGCTTCCTCGACCAGTGCCCGACCGACCCGCGCGACGTCCAGGCCGAACTGCATGGCTGGCGCCTGACCACGCTGGCCCGCTGGATCGAACAGCGCGCCGCCAGCGCCACCATCCGCGACAACGCCGCCGCCCAGGCCGCCCAGGCGGGCAAGCGCGCGGCATGATTTCAGTCCCTTTCAGGAGGCAAGACATGACCGACAAGCTGGTCGAGGCGCTGGATCGGTGCGCCCATTGCGACAGTGGCGCGCATGAAACCGAGATCGACAGGGACGAGTGGTATTGCGTAAGCGTGATTTGCATATCTTGCTTGGCACGCGGGCCGGTGATGATGCTGGACGACTATGCGAGCGAAGACCATGCGATCAAAGCAGCGCACGCCGCATGGAACCGACGCGCCCTCGCATCGCGGCCCGATGCCGGGGAGGCCATGCGCCTTATATGGTACATCACGGGGGTATCGAAAGACCTTCGATGGACGCCAGAGTTCACGCGGTATGTCTGCGATAAGGCAGATGATATAGCCGCCCTCGCATCCACCAAATCCCCCGATACCCAAGCTGTAGAAGGCGCATGAACGCCCACACCCCGCAGCGCGCCCGCGCCCGTTCCTACGCTGGCAAGGTCGCGATCCGTCATCTGATGGAGGCGGCGCGCGACCTTGGCCTTGACATCGTGGGGATAGAGGTTTCCCCTGACGGGACGATCCGCGTGCTGGACCGCCGCGCCATGGCGGATAAACAGACGCTTACCGATTTCGACCGTCTCGAAGCGGAGTTGTGAATGCCATGACGCAAGAGGAAATGATCAGCTGGCTCGACACCAACTGTCTCAGCTTCTCGATCGAGCGAAACAGGCACGCGGAAGTTTATGCGCCTCTAGCGTCCGAGCACGATGAAGACAGCTTCGCCTCGCAGGATGATCGGCGTCTTTGCATGGCACAGGACAAGGCATGGAGCGTCCGGGTCTACCCCGACACTCCCGTCGGCTTCTATTGCGTTGCAGGCTCCCACCTCGATCAGTGCCTGAGCCGAGTGATCGAAGCTGTCATGGAAGAACGAAAGGGGCGCTGATGGCCGTCCAGTTCATCAAGAGCGCGCGCAAGGGCAAGCCGATCAGCTGGTACGTCTATGCCTACAAGGGCGGGCCGCTGATCCTGAAGGCGCAGCAACCGACCCGGCCGAAACTCACCGCGCGCGACTGGGCAAAGGTGGCGGAGGCGGAGGAGGCGCAGCGCGCCCTGCCCACGCACCTGCTGCGCTATCATCTGCGTCAATATCGATCGCTCGACCCCGACAAGCCATCGTCCCCGGAATGGGACAGGCTGGCCGACAGCACGAAGGAACTGTGGGGCGCACATCTGGACCTGATCGACAATCGCTGGGGCCATCAGCCGGTGTCTGTGTGGAACGACCCGCGCATGGTGGCCAAGGTGGTGAAATGGCGCGATGAGCGCGTGTCCGCCCCCCGCGCCGCCGACATCGGCGTTACCGTGCTGAAGGCGCTGCTGGAATATCTGCGCCTGCGCGGTGTGGTGGCGATCAACGTCGCCGCCAATATCCCGCGCCTCTACAAGGGCGGCAACCGCGCCGACATCATATGGAGCGACGCGGATATGGAGGCTTTCCGGGCCGCCGCCGTAAAGAAAGGCTGGCCGCAGGTGCATGACGGCCTGATGCTGGCCGCGCTGACCGGCCTGCGCCGCGCCGATCTGGTGACGCTGACATGGGATCAGATCGGCCAGTTCGCGATCGTGAAGACCGCGCTGAAGAAAAGCCAGGGCAAGCGGCGCAAGGCCGTGATCCCGATGACTGAGAAGCTGGAAACGCTGCTGGCCGACCTGCGGGGTCGCCCCCGCCTGCCCGGCGTCGAAACCGTCCTGACCAACAGCTATGGCCGGCCATGGACGAAGCTGGGTTTCGGCGCCAGCTTCAGCTTCATCCGGGACATGGCCAATATCGTCCATGTCGAGGAAGGCGACGACGGCAAGAGCATCGAGCGCAAGAAGCACCTGCACGACGTGCGCGGAACCTTCTGCACCATGCTGCTGATCGACTGCGACCTGACCGACCGGGAAGCGGGCGAAATCATGGCCTGGTCGCCGGAACGGGTCGGAAAAATTCGGTCGACCTATGTTGACCGCAACCGGGTAGTCGTGGCACTGGGCAATCGCATCGGAGCAAAACAAAAAGCAAAACAATCTGGCACCGCCCAATGATTGTTCAGCTTTTTCAATGCGTTGCGGGTATAGCTTAGTGGTAAAGCTCCAGCCTTCCAAGCTGGCTATGCGGGTTCGATTCCCGCTACCCGCTCCACCAGCATCATGTATTGACCGACTCGCGTCATTTGTTCTCTTCTTGTTCGCATGAAACAGGACGAAGATTTCATTGCCGCCGCGCGGCTGATCCATGATCGCATGCCCGCTTGGGTTCAGCAGAACCTGCGGTCGCGCTGCGCCCAGACACGGGTTCAGGCGGCCAGCATCATGGGCCACACCATGGCCCTTGCGCTGTTTCCCGACAGGATGCGGATCAAGTGACCGGCCCCTGCCCGATCAACGATCGCGCGCTGGTCGACTTCGCGGAACGCAACGGCGCCTATCACCGCTGGCGCGCGCGGCGGGAGGGCGCGCGATGGCATGTCGATATAAAGCTGTGGCGCGGCGACAAGGTCGCCTGGTTCAGCGCGGACGGCATTGGCCGTTCACCCCAGCAGATTTTCGACGATGTCTATTCCACAGTCACGGCGGAATGGAATAAGAAGCCCAGCCATGAAACGATCATCGCGCTGGAAAGATGAACTGACCCGCCCGATTCGCCGCCGCGGGGGCGAGCCGACGCCGTGGGCCATGAAGATCGAAATCTGCTTCATCGCCCTGCTGATGGCTATCGGCTATATCGAACCCATCATCCGCCTGATTGCACGGCTTTCGCGATAGGCTTAGAAGCGGTCGAGCCGTCCGACGCGGTGGACTCGGTCGGACGGCTCGACGTGCATCATGCGAACAGCCGCCCCCGTGGCATCGGAACGGCAGCGAGGATCGCCCGCTTCGAAAGCGCTGAAACGGCCAGATGCCCCGCATCATTGATGTGGGCCGTATCCTTGTCATAGATCGCCTTGATGATGGCCTGTCCGTTGCCATTCAGCGGACCGTCGATCACGCTGGCGACATCGATCATCAGATCGCCATTGGCCACGCATTCGGACCGCCAGCGGTCATTGCGCGCGCGACGAACCTGATCTGACGCATTCCAGACGCGCGCGGTCGATGCCTGCCAGGTGGAACGAAGCACGGGGACGCCCGCACGCGCCACGATCACACGGGCCTGGGCGAGGCGTGCCTCCATCGTGGCCACGCTGGCGTCGTCGATCGTCGTGACGTCCGGCCCTTCCCCCCAATCATTCTGGGTCGCACAGGGAATATGCACAGCCCCGGGCAGCAAGCCGGTGGTCGCATTGAACAGCCCATTTGCGGCGAACAGGTCAATCGTCCGGTCGCGGATCGCCGTGGAGGCAAAGCCTGCACAGGCGACATCGGCATATTCATAGGGCACGCCGGTCTCCCGCGTCAGCTGCTCACATGCCAGGAAGATGTGGTTTGCGCCGATCGTCTCGCCCGATCCTACACCATTGCTGTCGCCAATGGTGGCGAGCGTCACGCCACGACCATCGGTCGGCATATATGCGACCCCCGCAATCGGAGATCGGTTCATGTTCGCGGTCGACGTGAAGCCGGATTGATTGCCAGTCGTGAAGTTCCCAGGCTGTTCGCGCCATCGAAACATTCGACTTGGTCGGGTGGCCCAGGAGGTGAACTGGTCAGTCCCGTTACCCAGCATCACGATCGTACCGGCAGCCAGATACGCCCTGATCAGCATTAGCCGACCGCTACCGCCATCGTCGCGCGGCACGCTGGGCAGAAATGTCAGGTCGTTTCCACAGTGCCAGGCATTCCTGTTGATTGCAGGGGCAGGTGACAAATTGGTGGTTGCCATGCTCGCGGCCTGCCACGAAGCCGCATCGGCTGCCGCCTTGGTCGCATTCGGAACGGCCGCTACCGACACGAAATAGGCCGGGGATGCGGCTGTCGCACTCTGATTTTGCCCGGCTGCCAGAATGGGTTGTACGCGCGAAAATGCCGATGAGACCTCCACCAGCATTTCGAAAGTCGTGCCGCCGCCCAGTGTCACCTGATTGAGCGTGCGGCTATGCACGATCCGGACAAGAGGACGGGGCGGGCGCGTGAAAAAGCCAGCCTCGATCGCATAGCGTGCCTTCTGCTGATCGGACGCCAGCGCGCGGGCGATGACGTCCGCGCTCATTGGGACACCCGATAGTTGATCGTGCCGCTGGAATAGCTGGTGCAATTGAGGCGGTATTTTACTCCGTCCTCCGGTTCGCTATCGCTAAAGCTCATTGGCGAACTGATCGAATAGACCGCGTCGGGCCATTTGGGCAGCCAGGTCGTGCCATCGTCGAAGCTGCGCTCGACAACGACCGTGCCGGAAAACGTGCCCCATATCGAAATATTGAAGCCTGCGGGGCGGATCGTTGACGGCACGAAGACTGCCGACACCCCCACCGCATTAAAAGTCCCAGCGATAATCTGCGCCATGGAAACATACTCCTTTTCGTGAAAATCAGTCGGCCTTGCCCGCCACCTGCCGCGCCTTTTCCGCTGCGATCAGGCCGATCAGCTGCAGGCGGATCGAACCGGCGACGGCATAGAGTTCGACCATGCCGGTCAGCGCCTGCGCCGCCGTCATCCGGCCGTCAGGGCTGCGCGGCATCGCCGGCAGGTCCGGTGGCGGGGTCAGGAGGTTCGCCGGCAAGGCCACGGTTGGACGCGGCGCGGGCGCGGTCGAGCAGGCCGACGCCATCAGCATCGATGCAGCTGCTGCGATAGATCTACTAGATCGATGATACGGATCGTTTCATGTTGGATGTCCCTTTGTTCTGTGGCCTGGTCGCGCAGGGCGATGGCGGCGGCCCCGTTCACCCGGTCGGCCGCCGCCGCCATGCGCCGCGCCGTCTCCGCCATGCGCGCCGCCTGTTTCGCGGCCCTCGCGCGTTCGTGATCGATGCCGGTGGATCGGCCGAAGGCGAAGGCGGCGATCAGCAGCAACAGGCCGCCCACCGCCCCAGCCCAGCGGAGCGGGGTCACAGCCCCGTCAGGCACAGTACCCGCTCCCTCTGCCGGCGCAGGGTCAGACCGCGCACGACGCGACCGCCGGCCTTGTCCCACATGGCGAAGGCGTCGCACCCCGCGCGCCACTGGCCCGCATTCATGCGCCGCGCGATCGTCGATCGGCAGAAGCCGGCAACCCCGATGTTGAATGTCAGCCGGGTGACGGCCGCCAGTTGATAGGGGCGATGTTCCAGCGCCGGCACGCATTTCAACGCGCCACGCAGGTGCGTTTCCGCGTCCCCGCGCAACAGGGCGTCGCACTGCGCATCGGTGTATCGCCGCTTCACGTCGACGCCGCCGGTGTGGCCGTAGCAGACGGTCGGCACCTTCACGATGTCCAGATAGGGATCGTTGCGCTTGCCTTCGTCCGCCTTCAGCCCCGGCAGTGCGATGGCGATGGCCGCCGCGATCGCGCTGCCCGCGCCCAGCGTGCCGACAACCTTTGCCTTGGCGGGCGGCTTATACTCACTTCCCATCGCCCACCCCCTTTTGCTTCACGAAGCGTGCGGCAATGCCGGCCGCGCCCAGCACGATGGGAATCCACCGGGCGAAGTGCGGCGGAATGGCCGCCTTCGCGTCCGAGGGCAGCATCGCCCACAATTCCAGCACCGCCTGCGGCGCAGCGGCGAACAGCGCCGCCAGCGCCAATGCGGCGGCATGCAGGCGCACGGACCACAGCCGCCACCCCAACCGCCAATGATCGATGACGCGCGACCGCAGCCGCGCAAGAAGCACGTTCATGGTTCCTCCGATGTTTTGAGTGTCAGGGCTTCAGCGCCCTGCGATCGCCGCCTTGATCAGCAGCACGAACGCGATGAAGACCGCGCCGATGCCGGCAATCGCCGTGGCGAGGGCCCCCGCCCACTTGATGAACTTGCCGACGTTCTTCACCGTCGACCAGGCTTCGACGATTTCCTTGGTTTCTGCGGCATCGGCCTTCACCTTTGCCATGTCGTTCTGCAAATCGGTCATCATCGCCAGCACCTGGTCCATCTTGCTGTCGATCATGTCGAAACGCTTATCCCCCTGCGCCAGACGCGCGATGATGTCCCGGTCGGTCATGGAATGCTATTGCGCCTGCGCGTCGACCAGTGCCTGCACCCGCGCGACTTCCTGATCGAAGAAGCCGGATACATTGCGCAGCACGTTGATGACGTTGTTCGCCTGGTTGAATGGCGATCCCATTTCCGGCGCGGGCGCCAGCTGCGGCAGCAGCGCTTCCAGATCGGCGGCCAGCGTGCCGACATTCTCCGCCTTCAGTGCGGTCTGTATCGCGATCAGGCCCGTCAGGTTGGCGATGGCGATCTGCCGGTCGATTTCATTACGCTGCGCGATCAGCTGCGCCGGGGTCGGGTTTTCCGTGGGCATTGTCATTCTCCCGTCTTGATGAGGATGTGGGCTGCCGGCGCCTCGGCCGCGACGGGGCCGGTGTCGACGCCGTCCATTTCGTCCAGCGTATCGGCGACGTTCAGCGTCGTGGCCTTGCCCGCGATGTTGAACAGGTCGGCATACAGGCGTGAGCGCACGCCGTTGGGATCGTCGCGCACTTCGCGGCGGCCCAGGATGCGCTGGCGCGACAGGAACATGCGCCCCTCCCGCCACCCTTCGACACCGTCGAGGCTAACGGGCTCGACGATGCGGATTTCGACCGCGTTGATCATCGCCATGGCGTCGATGACGGCTTTCCGCACGAAGCCATACTGATCGGCCAGCTGGTCGACCTGCGCGCCCGCCCCGAAATCATAGATGATCGCGCACGGGTTCACCCCGTCGCACGGCTTCATCACCGCCATTATGCAGGCAGCCGGGATTTCCAGCCGCTCGCCAGCGGCCGTTTTCAATTGCAGCATGATTGTCTCCTGATGAGCCAGACGCCACCCGGCGTCAGACGAAGGTCCATTTGGTCTTCGCGGCGATGTTGAAGCCGCTGTAGGTCGCGCTCACGTCGCGGGTGTAATAGTCGCCCTGATTGACTGCGCCGCTGTCCGCGCTGCCGCGCACCGCGTAGATCAGGATGGTGGCATTGCCGCCCGACGCGTCGCCGCCGCCGGGCGAATCCACGACGATATTGCGGTTCAGCGAATAGACCTTCGGCCCCACATCGTTGGCAGTGATGTATTCGCTCGCATGAATATCGGTCTGATAGATCGTCGATCCATTCTTGTTGATGACGATGCGCAGGCCGCCGTCCGCGTTATGATTTATGTAGTAGGGCAGGCCGCCCAGCGTGCTGGTCTGACGCCCGACCGTCGTCGTCATTTCGCCGGCCAGTTCGATCTGATAGGAGCCATTGGCCGTCGTGACGCCAATGTCCTGCGCATAGAGCAGCAGCGTCTGACCCGCCGCAGGCGAGCCGGAGCCAGTGCCATAGATGCGCTTGACGAAGCGATCGAGGGCCAGCGCTTCGGGGTTGACGGTCCCGCCGATCAGCGCGTTACCCGTGACCCGCAGGTCGCCGACGATGTCGAAGCCCGCAAAGCCCCCGCCCGCAAACAGTTGGGCGCTCGCCCGATCCGATCCCGCAATCGCCTGCACCTGCCACCACGCCGCCGTCTTGCCCTGCAGGTTGGTTATGGCCGTCTGCTGCACCGAAACACTGCTGTTCAGCGTGCTGACGGTGCTGGACAGGGACGCATATTGCGACGTGAGGGTCGACAGCGCTTCGAACGACTGGCGAACGCTCGCCTCTGCGCTGTATGGCGTCGCAACCTGCCCCCGTTCCAGCTTTACTTGCCGGACGTGCATGCTTTGCACCACGCCGCTCGCCTTATACCAGACGACAAAGGACCGAACTTGCGTTGCGCCTTCTGGCGCTAATGCAGACAGCTTAATGGCCCGCCGGGTCGAACCATCTGCCGAGAAGTTGTTGCCACTCGCAACGCCTGGGCCATAAGCGCTGGATATGTAGCCGCCGGTGACGTTCAGAAAATCCATCTGAAGGTAAACGTGGCCCGTCCCGCCAGATAGGAAATAGCCGGTGTCGGCGGTTAAAGTATAATAATCGCGCTCAATACCTACCGGGTTACTATAGATATATGCGACGGAATTGTCTGGGATGTTCGTGTTGTTGACGGCGAAGACGCCCCATGTGTCTGTGCTTGCAATGACGTCAAATGCCGCGCCAGCCGACCAAGACCAGTAATTCATGTTCCCCAATTCGAAGCCGCCGTTGCGCAGCAGATTGGGGCTGCCCGCCGTGACCTGCGTCCGCAGCGTGGCCGTGTCGCCCTGCAATGTGGACGTCGTCGTCTGCAAGGTGGTAATGGCCGCGCCCTGCGTCGAAACCGTGGTCGACAGGCTCGACTGCTGCCCCTGCAGTGTGCTGATTGCCGTCGCATTCTGGCTGATCGTCGCACCCTGCGCCGACACCGTGGTGGACAGGCTCGCAAAACTGCTGTTCAGGTCGGAGTAGGCCGTGAACACCTGCCCTGCGGTGGCTTCGCCGGAATAGGGCGTTGCGATTTGGCCGCGCTCCAGTTTGACCTGGCGCCATGCCATGGAATTGATCTGCACGCCCTGCGGCGCGGAGGTGATTAGGCGAACGGTTAGCCCTGTCGTGCCAGCTGGCACTTGCCGGGTCAGCTTGAATGCCGCCCTTTCAGAGCCGCTTTCGCTGAAGCCGATTCCCGTCTGGGGAATCGCTACGGGGTTGATGATGTCGGTGTAGATCGGGCTACCGCTCGTAATCCATTTGATTTGGATCGCGGCCCAGGCACCGATCTGGCCGTTGGGACGAATGTCGGCGTCGGCGGCGACGGTATAGAACGATCCGACATCCAGCCCTGAAATGGTGTCGCTTTCGAGAACGCCATATGCCTCGCTCGTTTGCCCAACCCATGGCGTAAAGTGAGCGGCGTAGGTGCCCCAAGCTGCATTTACTGCCCGAAACCATGCGTTTGCGACGGGCGTTGAGCTGCTGTTATTCCACCCGCGCAGCCCGTTTTCAAATCCGCCATTGGGCAGGAGATTGGGGTTGCTACTGGCCGAAACTATCGTGTTCAGCGTCGAGAGCGTGCCCGACAACGTCGTGACCGATTGCGCGATGGTGCTGATCTGGCCGCCCTGCGTCGCCACGGTCGACGACAAGGTCGACACCGTGCCGTTCAGGTTGGTGACCGTCTGCGACAGGATCGATACCGACCCGCTCAGCGTCGACACCGATGTTTCGACCTGGTCGACTTGCGTGCCGATGTCCCCGATGCTGCCGATGATGCCGGCCGCCTGCGTTTGCAGTGCGGCGATGTCATCGCGCAGGGCCGGCGCATCGATGTCGCCGATCGATCCCTCGATCGCGGCAATCTGGCTTTGTGCAGCGGCAACCGCTGCGTCGAGATCCACGACAGTGCCGGCCAGCTGGTCGACTTCCTCCCGCTCTGCCGGCGTCATGCCTTCGGTAGCGCCCGGTTCCGCCGGCTTCAGCTGCTCGACCGTTTTGCCATCCTCGAAAGCGACGTCGGACGCCTTCAGCGGCGACAGTCCAGCGGCCTTGCTGAAACCCTCCACGTTCAGCGTCAACGTGCTGACGGCTTGATCCAGCGTGATCGACGCGTCCTTATAGAAGCCATAGAGGGTCAGGCTCTCGAACGCATCTTCGCCGATCCACAGCGCCGGGAAACCGCGCACCGCCGCCAGCCGCTGCATAACCACATCGACCGCGTCCGTGGCGATCAGCGCCTTGACCGACATGCGCTTGGCCCAAGCCCGCTCGACCAGCGTCACGTCGCCGAAATCGTCGACATCCTTTTTGCTGAAATCGATGATGCCGACGCTGGGCGACGCCTCGGTGATGCCCAGCCCGCGTAGCGTCCCGATCAGCAGCGTGCCGATCGACACCGCGCCGGTCCCCGTGATCGTGATCAGGACCGTCTCGCTGGTCGACGGAATATCGGCAAAGGTCGCGCCGGTGGCGCCATCGGTCAGTGGCTTGGTGACGTCATAGGCCGGTGCCTGCACCCGGATGCTGGCGCCCGTGACGTCCAGCAGGGCGATGGCATCGATCGGCGCGACCGGAGCCAACGATACGGAGATCGAACCATTGCGCGTCGTCAGCGTGCCTAAAGCCTGGTCGAACATGGCCCATCGATTCGTGGGGCCGATGTCAATCCATTGCCCGGACGCGCCGAGCGGGTCGTTGCCGACATTCCCGGCTGCTGCGCTTTCGAACACGCGATGGGACACCGTCCGCAGCACCCGGTCGCCTGCGGCATAGGTCGTCAGGCTGGACCACTGCGGATGATCGTCCTCCGCCACGTTGCTCCCGGTCAGGACCGCGTCGGTTACCGCCTGCGGCGTCAATAGCCGCAGCGTGGATGCCTGCCCATCCGGGGCGGGATCGCCCGCCGCGTCCGCGCCCGCGTCCGCTTCCACCAGCCCCTCGATCGACAGGGTGCAGAAACTGACCGGGGGCACGGCCAGGTCGACCGAGAAATCCTTGTAGAAGCCTTCGACCGACAGGCTGTCCAGATCCTCGCCCGCAACCCAAAGCGCTGACGTCGCGCGCAGGTCGGCCAGCTGCCGCTGCAGCGCATCGACCGCATCGGATGCGACCGCCAGCCTGACCGACATGCGCCGGGAAAAGCCGCGCCGCACAACCGTCGTCACCCCGAAATCATCGGTGACCCTGCGGCTGTAATCCGTGATCGCGATGACGGGGCTGCCCTCCGTCACGCCCAGATCGATGTCCTGCCCGCCGACGACAACCTTCATGCGGCGGCCCCGGTCACGCTGATGGCTTCGCCGCCGCTCGCCTGCGTCACATTCTCCATGGTCCGCTTGATCGCGCCGGTATTGCCGGCAGTGGCGGCATGGCCGGCATTGTTTTCGGCGCGCAGCCGCTCGACTTCCTCGCGCAAGGCGCGCACTTCGCTCGCCAGATCGTCATTGGCCGCGCTGGCCGTTGGCGATGCCGCCTGCGCCGCCGTGGCGGCCGTCGTCAGCGTGCTGGCCGTGCTGGTCGACGCGCTGCCCGCCAGCGCCTGTATGGCTGCATAGGTCTGTTCAAGGCTGGCGGCCGTCTGACCCTGCACGCGGTCCAGTTCCTGACGGCTCGTGGCGACCAGCTCGGCCGCGCGCAGCAGCGATTGCGACAGGCCGGGGAGTGTTTTGGCCGCATCCTGATCGCCAGCCCGCGCCGCCGCCGTCGCCGCATTGAACTGGCCCATCAGCACCGCGAAATTGCCGTCGCTGTTGCCGCCGGTCAGGCCACGGATGCGCTTGACCTCATCCATGATGCTGTCGCCAACGCTGGCCCACGCCTTGCGCAATTCGTCGGCGGCCTGCGCCGCCGCGCGCGCATCTTCGATCGCATAGATCTGCTGCTGCAGCGCGCGATTGCTGGCGTCCAGCTTGGCCAGGTCCTGCGCGCGAATGGCGGCCGTGTCGCCCTGCAGTTCCAGCAGCCGGCGTTCCAGATCCCGCCGTTCGGCCAGCACGTCGGCGGCGCTCTTCGCTCCGTTCAGCGACGATTGCAGGTCGGCAAACGCGGGGGCCAGCTGCAACAGCACGGCATAGGTCGACTGACCGGCGGCGGTTGTCAGGTCCTGCGCCTCGACCAGCGCACGGAACGCGGCCAGCGACTGCGGCATGGCAACGCCCAGGCTGTCGAATACCTTGCCGAACTGCGCCAGATTGGCAGCAGTCTGCTCCGCTTTCGAATAATAGGTTTCGAAATAGGATTGCACCGCGCTGGTCATCGCACTGACGCTGTCGAACTGGTCGGCCACCGCGACCTTGACGTCGATGCTGGCCCCCGCCGCCGACAGGCCCAGCCGGTCGAACGACGCTGTCACCGCCTCGACGGTCGACGCCACACGCACCAGCGTTTCGAACGCGCCTTCCCCGACCTTTTGGAACCGTTCAAAGCCGGGAAACGCCGTATTGGCCAGATTGTCGGCCGCCGCCCCGAACACCGCCGTCAGCTTTTCCTCGATCTGCGCGCCGGTCAGCCCCTGAAGGTCGATCTTGCCCAGATTGACGACAAAGCCATTCAGACGGCGCTGCACTTCGTCTGTCGCCACCCCCAGCGGACCGGCCGCAGCCGCAATCGCATCGTTGAACTGGCGCAGGATCAGCGTGAACTGGGTTTCCAGCCCGCTGTCTGCTTCGCCATATTGCGTCGCATATTTGGTCGACGTGGTCAGGCCGAAGAACTTCTTCTTCTTCTGAATGTCCGAATAATAGCTGGCATCGAAGCCGCCCGACAGGATGCTTTCCAGACTTTGCGCGCCACCGAACAGGCCGCTGCCAACCACCTTCGTCTTGGTGCCGAACAGCGACCGGACGACACCCGTGATGCCACCGATGATGTCGCCAATGATCGGTATCTTGGTCGCGACTGCTCCGATCGCCGCTCCGATCGGTCCACCCAAGGCAAAGCCGACCGCCGCACGATATGCGGTGAGCGCACCCTTACTGATCGCCGAATTGAAGCCTTCCGTGACGCCCACCGATGCATTGATCGGCCCGGCGCGAACGACCAGCGAAGCCAGATTGCCGATCTGGCTTTCGATCGATTTCAGCGATGCGGCCATTTCACGCGAGTAGCCCAGCATCACAGTGTCGACTTCCTTCAGTGCGTCGATCGACCGCTTGATGCTTTCCGATTTGGCCGCGCTATCGCCCAGCACGCTTCCGGTGCCATCATTGGACTTGGGCAGGCTGTTGCCGCCGCCAAACGCACCGGCAATACCCACACCGATGGACGCCAGCGCCGCGATCGTGGCCGCGCCAGCAGCCAAATTGAGCGGGAACGGCAGAGAGGAAATCGCGGACACGACAGCCTCGACAGCCTTCTTGGCGGTGCGGATGCCGCTGTTCGCCAGCGACGATGCCGTTTCGATCGCATCTTGCGCGATGGCCCGGACCGACAATGCGAACTCGACGGCGCGAAACGCCTTTTCAGCTGTTTCCAGCGCCTTGTAGCCGTCCGACCCTTGCTTGAAGAAGCCTTTGGCGGCCGACGTCATATCTCCGTAAAGTCCAATCTGTGACGTCAGCGTGCGCTGTGCAAACAGCCCGTTGATCTGCTGCTGACGCTGGGCGCGCAATTGCGCATCCTCGATCTGGTTTGCGATGGCCAGCTGCTGGTCGCGAACCGTCTGCAACTGACGCTGGTCGGCAAGATGGTCGGCAAAGGCCGACGCCAAACGGCCCAGGGCGTCGCCCGCCCGCCCGAATGCGTCGGACAGCCCATTGGCGGCATTGCGCACATTGTTTGCGACCGCGTCCAGCAGGTCCGCCTGATACCGCAGGCTTTCGTTGAATGCGTCGGCGCGCAGCTGCCGCTGCAGTTCCAAACCAGCGATCTGGACCTGCTGCGCGATATAGCTGGCCCGGTCACCTTCGTTCAGCTTTTCCGCCTCGCGCGTGGCCCGGATCGTGGCGAGCGCCTTGACGCGCTCCGCATCCGTAGCGCCGATCAGCCGCATTTCTTCGCGCAGTTCCGCCAGACGGCCGTTACCGGCCTGCGTCGCGGCATTGAATTGATCAGTGGCTGTGGCAGCGCGCAAACGCTCACGCACCGCGCGCTGCTCGTCCAGCGCCTTCGTCGCTCGCTTAGCTTCGTCGGTCAGGCCGCGCTGCTGCGCCGCTTCGATCGCGGCCAGCAACGGCAGATCCGCGATGCGGTCGCGCACCAGGTCGGCAGCCCGTTCTGCCGGAATGATCCCGGCCGCGACCATGGCGTTGACCTGTTCCTGCGCGGCGGCCTGGTCGCGCAGGCCAGCCGTCGACTTCGCCCCATCGGCCACCCGCTGGGCGATCGACAACTGGATTTGCCGATTGACCATCGCATCGATATCGCCGCGCTTCTTGATTGCCTCACTTTCCGCCTTCACGCGCGCTTCCGCGATCAGCGCCGCAGCACCCGACACGCCATAGGCATCGGCCAGCGCATACAGATTGCGGATCTGCGCTTCGGTGGCCTGCGCCTCGCGAGCCAGGCTTTCGGCACGTGCGTTGGAACGCGGCGTGCGGTCGGCCCTGATCTCGGCTGCCTGACGCTGCAGGTCGGCCTGTTTGTTTGCCGCCAGCTGCTTGGTGACAGACTGGCCGAACTTCGTCATGGCCGTGTTGGCCTCGTTGAACGCGCCCTTGTAGGCGTTGCCGACGTCCGACAGGATTTCGCCGATCCCCTTACCGGAAAATACGCCCGTCACGATCGCACCGATCGCGCGGAACGTGCCAACGAACTGGGCATAGAGCGCGGCCAGCACGTTGCGGCCCGTTGTCGTCATCCAGTCGAGCGCACTGCCCCAATATTTGCTCATGTTCGTCAGATCGATGCCCAGGCTTTTCGCCATGACCTGAAACGTCGCCTTCACAACATCGCCGGTCGAGATACTGGTGTTTTCCAGCCGCTTCATTTCCGCCCGCGTCAGGCCAAGGCCACTGACCATCGCCTTGGTATCGATCCCCTGCGATACGGCCCGCTCGAAAAGCAGGAAGCCACCCACGGCCGCGCCGACGGCAGCGATGGCCGGCGCAAACGGCGCGGCCAGCCCGGCCACGGCACGGGCCATGCCGCCTACCCCGACGCCCGACGCAGCCGCAATCTGGCCGATCTGCGCGCCTTGCTGCATGAAGACCATCATGGGCTTTTGCCCCGATGCCAGCGACACGATGACGTCATTGACCTGATAGCCAAGGTTGACCAGATCGCCGCGGCTCAATTTGGCTGCGCCGCCGATCCTGCCCGTCGCCGTCGCCGCTGCTTCCTGCGCCCGTTCCACATCGCGCAGCTGGCCCGTCAGAACGGCCTGCTGGCGGCCATATTCGCTCTCGGCCGTCACCCCGGCATGATACAGGCGGGTGCTTTCTGCGATCTCCGCATTCAGCCGCTTCATCGTGGCATACAGCGGATCAGTCGACATGCGCAGGCGCTCGGCTGCCTCCGCGTCGGCCTGTTGGGCAGCCTGCGAATTGCGCACGGCCGCTGCCAGTGCCGCATGCTCGCGCGCGGCCTGCGCCGTCGCCTCGCGCTGCACGATCAGCGCGGCGGCATGCGCGTTCTGCTTGGCGATCAGGGCGTCATATTCAGCCCTTATGCGCTGCGCCAGTTCAGGAAGAAATTTTTGTTCAGCGGCCAGCGCAGCCGATTCCACGGCCACCTCGCGCAACTCTTCCTTGGTCTTCCCGAATGCGGCCGACTGGCGCTGCAGCTGCAGGATCAGCCCCTCGCCTGCCTTTTCCACCTTCTTCAGCGAAACCGCCGCCGTCGCGCCCGCGCTCGTCGTCGCGTTACCGAACGCAGTGATTTCGGCACGTGCGTTGCCAAGGTTCAACAGGTTGCCCGACGCCTTTTCGACCTGCGCCATCTGCTTCAGCGCTTCGGCCGTCACGCCGTCGATCAAACCACGCATCCTTGCCAGTTCGGCAAATCCGTTGGTGAAATCGATGGCAAAGCCGACGCTGATGCCGGGTTCCCCTTCGTCGATCACGCGTGTTGCCTCCAAAAATGGTTCGAAATATACGCTTTGCCGTTGACGCAATGCGGCGGCGCGAGCGATTGCCCGCGCCGCCGCAATGGGAACAGCACGAAATGTCTAAACCGCCGCCCGGTTCGTTTGACGACGACAACCCCGAATGGACCCCGGCCGACTTTGCCCGCGCCGTCCCGCTGGATCAGGCGCCGGCCCACATTCGGGCCGCGTTCGGCAAGAGGCGGAAAACCGCCCCTAATCGATCAGGCGAAGTCCAACCCGATAACTGATGCTGGCCTTGTGCCCCGGAAATCCCAGCGCCTTCAGCGCATTGGCGAATTTGCCGATGCCGCCGGCATCCTGACCCCGGTCGATGCACCAGCGCCGAAAATCCTGATGCAGCACCGTGGTGCTGGTCGACTGCCCCGGCGCGCGTTCGCACCGCTCCGCGATCCAGTCCGCCACCTGACGGGTCGCCGGATCGCCGGCCGCCATCAACCGGCCCATGTCGAACGCCGCTTCATCATCGTCCCAGCCCAGTTCCCGAATGACCCGGATTGCCCCCGGCCGCCCCATCGCCAGCCGCATTTCGCGGACATAGGCCAATTGGACCATCGGCGGTTCCAGCTTCATGCGATCCTTGAACGTCAACGCATCTTCCGCCGCGCCCTGCATGTGCGGCGCATCGTCGTCGTTCACCGCCGACAGCGCCGCCTCCATCCGGTCGAACGCGTCGATATAGGCGATTTTCCATTCCAGCGCCTTCGCGCCGGTAAAACCCATGGCCAGCAGGACAAAGCCCTTGCGATCCATCTCGTAATAGTGGCTGGCCCGCTTTGCGCCCTTGCCCATCGCGACCTGCTGGATCATCACCCCAAAATTGGGGGCAAGATCAGGCCTGCGATTTAGCAACTCCCTCACTGTGCGCATGACATGGTCATGGCGCTTATCGAACGACTTGGCGACGTCCAGGCTGCTGGCCCGAACGCCCTCATCGCGCACATGCACCAGCGCGTTCATGCCCGCCGCCCCCTCGCGCGCACGCCCATGCCCCGCAAACCGGCATATTCCTTGCCTGACAGCGCAACGATCTCCGACGAATATTCGGCGGCCATGGCCATCAGGCATTCGACACGATGCGCCGTCTTTGGCGCATTGTGCAGGACCACGGAACCACCCGTTGCGGCATCATCCCGCAATTCCTGCATCGCATCCATCACCACCTTCGCCAGCGTGTCCAGATACCCGCCAACGATCTGAAGCCGATCGAGCACGCAATAGGGATCGAAGAGGGTCAAGATCGCCGCGCCGGTAGCCCCGTCATTTTTACCGGATGCACGGTCACCCACCCCTATGTTAGAGGCTTCATCAGCTTGAGACATGGGTCACTCCATGTTGAGAGTTAGGAGCGGCGCGAGGATTAGGCCCCTTGCGCCGCTTCGATTTTGGTTATACCGCAAATCACATGACGTCAATACCGGTTAAACCTAAAAAGAGAGGACGACCCGCTACCGGTCGCGATCCCATGATTGGGGTCCGTATCCCCGAGGACGAACGCGCCTCTATTGACGATTTCGCAAAGCAGCATTCCTTGAGCCGATCGGAAGCAATCCGTCGCCTGATCAACTTAGGACTCGACTCCCAAATTCAACCTGAATAGCGTCTAACCCCTATTTAACAGGGGGTTATTCGATGACTGCAAGCGCTGCCGAAATCACCGATTATCACGAAGAGCCGCGCCGTGGCCGGCTTAGCGATACGCAACGGATGCTGATCGAACAGCGCGTCGCCAATGAAAAGCCAAGCACCGGCGCGGCTTATCTGCTCTGCCTCTTCCTCGGCGCCTTTGGCGTCCACCGGCTTTATCTCGGCGAGCGCGGCACAGGCATTTTGATGCTCGTTCTGGGCGTCACGATCATCGGCCTGTTCATCACCGGACCATGGGCCTTCATCGACCTCTTCCTGATCCCGTCCATCATCCGCAAGCGTATGGATGAAACACGCCAGCGGCTCACCATCGACGCCATCGCCTGATCAACCCAGCACCATCTGCAATCGCTGCGCTTCCGTCTCCCGCTCGTGGTCGGTGACCGGGGCGCGCCAGGGGGGTGGGCAATTCTCGCTTTCCGCCCGTCTGCTTTCCGCCAGATATTCGGTCGACAGCTTGCGCAGCAACCGGGCTTCCCACGCCGCCAGCGGCACGCCCACCGCCTGTTGCCAGGCGATGATGCTTTGCCAGCTGATCGGTGCCGCGCCCATGCCCGCCGGTTCGGTCAGGCCGATTTCCACCAGCCTATCGATCAGGTGGGGCATGGGATTGGGCGGCATCGGTGGAACCACCTTCTGCCGCTTCATGTCGTCCAGGCGGCTGATCTGCGCCGCCTGATCGGCCTGTTTCGCCCGCTTGCTGCGGGCGTCCGGTTTTGGGATGGCATTCAGCCATGCCATGTGCCGGACATAGAGGATAAGGTCCCGGCTTAGCCGGGCTTGAAGTTTCCCCAGCTGGTGACCGCCTTCTGGATCTGTTGCGTCACAAAGCCCAGCGTCGGGTCTTTATACAGCGCCTTGAACAGTTCCGTGCCCTGCCTGTCGCCTGCCGGGGGATAGGACAGGTTCTCGAACGATACGGTCAGCGCGGCCAGGTCCTCCGCCTGCTCGGCGGTCCGTACCTCCGGCGATGGCAAGGTGACCTTGCCGTCATTACTGACGGGCG